>NZ_JAGKIK010000019.1 GCF_017897595.1 Aquimarina sp. U1-2 | reverse complement strand
CCGGGAGAAGGGTCATGGAGTGTCGATTTAAGTACAGGAGAAATAAGTTTTACCCCGAACCCTGGGTACACCTTAGATCCTACACCCGTAAATTATACGATTAATGACAACGATGGGAATACTTCAAATGAAGCGACTGTAACTATTGATTATTCGCCTGTAGCAACAGATGATGTGAGTACAGGCAATACTCCCATAACTGCGGTAACTGTAGACGTAGTAGCCAATGATACCACAGGTGATACTGTTGATGTATCTACAGTACAAATCGTAGGTACTGCAGCTGCCGGAGATAGTTTTGTTGCTTCGAATCAAGGTGTATGGAGTGTTAATACCGCCACAGGTGAAATTACTTTCACTCCTTGTAGTGCTGCCGGAATACCTGATGCGAGTTGTACACAGGCTTTTACCGGTGATCCTGTACCTATTGAATATACCGTAAGAGATAACGAAAATAATATATCCAATCCCGCCACAGTAACCATCGATTATAACGATGTTGCAGATCTATCATTAACCAAAAGGGTTGTTGATAATGATATCACACCCTTTACAGGAACTGAAATTACATTTGAAATCAGAGTTACAAATGATGGACCGGGAATAGCCACAGGAGTAGAGGTAACTGATCTTCTTCCTGATGGGTATGACTTTATTTTATATAGTTCTACGGCTGGTGTGTATAATGAAGGGTCGGGAGAGTGGACTATCGGAACTATCCCAAGCGGAGATACCGAAAGTTTGCTAATCGATGTTTTAGTAAACGAAACAGGAAATTATACAAATGTTGCAGAAGTAACAGCAGCGACTATTTTGGATCCAGATTCTACACCAAATAACAATATTTTAGCAGAAGATGATCAGGATGAAGAGGTTGTAACCCCAAGGTTAACGCCTAGAATAGATCTTGAACTTCAAAAAGAAGTAACTAATGAAACCCCGAATGTAGGAGAAAATATTGATTTTATTATAACTGTGGAAAATAAGGGACCTAGTGATGCGACAGGAGTAGTAGTCACCGACTTACTAGCCTCTGGATATGAATATGTGAGTACTCCAGAAATATCTGTAGGAACCTATGAACCTTTAAATGGTTCCTGGACCATAGGAGATATACCAAATGGTATCACCAGAACTTTAAGAATCACAGCCAGGGTCTTACCCGATGGAGTTTATACCAACGTTGCAGAAGTAACAGGTGCTAATGAAAATGACATCAACTCTACTCCTGCTAATAATGATGATACAGAAAATGATCAAGACAAGGTGGAACCAGTACCCTTAGGCGTTTCAGACTTAGGTGTAACCAAAGCAGTTGATAACACCACTCCTAGAGTTGGTGATAACGTACAGTTTACCATTTTGCTGCAAAATTTTGGTCCGAGTAGCGATAGAGATATAATCATAACTGATCTACTGCCTACAGGATATACGTTTGTATCTTATGAAGCTACCGCAGGAGTATACGATAATACTTCTGGAATATGGACCGTAAACAGAACTCTTGTAGAAAGAGATGTTGAACGATTAACGATTACAGCAACTGTTAACCCTTCGGGTACGTATACTAATATTGTTGATATCAACTCATCTGAAAATTTTGCAAGAGATTCCAACACTTCTAATAATGACGATAGAATTGATGTTACTCCAGTTTCAGTAGCTGATGTATCTCTGGAAAAAACAGTAAACAATTTAAATCCCGATGTGACCGACACCATTATATTTACACTTACTGTAGCTAATGATGGACCTAGCGAGGCGACAGGCGTAGTAGTTACCGATGTAATTCCTTCTGGTTTCAATTGGATTTCAGATACTAGTGCAGGAGCTTATAATGTCGGCAATGGTCTTTGGACGATTGGTAATCTGGCTGCTGGCACTTCAGCAACTATTGATATTACGGTATCTATAAACACTCTAGGTAATTATACAAACACTGCAGAAGTAACAGCTGTAAACGAATTGGATCCGGATTCGGTTCCTGGTAATGGCGATCTTAGCGAAGATGACCAGGATGAAATTCAGGTATTTCCTAGGGTGATCACCGATATTTCAGTGACCAAAGTTGCAGATATCCTAAATCCAGAAGTAGGGGATCAAATTACATTTACTATAACAACCACAAATGATGGCCCTAGTGATGCCACAGGAGTTGTTGTAGAAGATATTCTTGCTTCGGGCTATCGATTTGAAAGTGCTACGCCATCAGTGGGTACTTATGACCCGACTATCGGTTCCTGGAACATTGGAAACTTGGTTAACGCAACTACTGCTACATTAACTATTACAGCAACTGTTTTACCTACCGGAAGCTATTCAAACACCGCAGAACTAATTGCATTGGATACGTTTGATCCTGATTCTAGTCCAGATAATAATGTAGATGCCGAAGATGATCAAGCTACGGTAAATCCTGTAGCGTCGGGATTAGCAGATCTGTCGTTAGAAAAAGTAGTAAGCAATACCACTCCTTTGGTGGGCGAGTCTGTCGAATTTACTGTCAATATCACAAATAGTGGGGATAGTGATGCTACCGGAGTCGAAATACGTGATCTTCTTCCCGATGGTTTTACATTTGAGTCTTATGTAGCTACCGCAGGATTATATGATAATACAACTGGAATCTGGTCTATTAACGGAACAATTCTGAATGGCACCACCGAATCATTAATAATGCTGGTGGTGGTTAATGAACCCTCTGGGGATGACAATGAATATACAAATATAGCTGAAATCATAAGAGCTGACCAGGCAGACCCTGATAGCAATGTTAATTCTGGTTTTGCTGTAGACGATTTAAGTGACGGCGTCCCCGATGATGATGAAGCTAGTGTCGTAGTAACACCACAATTTATTGATATTCTTGTAAATAAATCTGTAAGCCCTACCACAGCAACTATTGGACAAGAAGTTATTTTTACGATTACAGTAACCAATAACAGTGCTTCGATTGAGGCAACCAATCTTCAGATTGAAGAAGTGTTACCCGGGGGCTATCGTTTTGTTGCTTCTACAGCCTCAAATGGTGAGTATAATGCGATTAATGGTCTTTGGACTATGATGAGCATAGCCGCTTCTGAAACAGAAACGCTCACAATTACAGCAGAAGTTCTGGATGTGAACGACTACTTAAATCGCGCTTCGTTATTTGCTGTAGATCAATTTGATATTGATGTAAATAATAATGTAGGTGAGGCGGTCATAGAGACACAGTGCTTAACCGTGTTTAACGAATTTTCACCTAACAATGATGGAGTAAATGATGCCTTTACTATAGATTGTATCTCAAGATATCCCGATAATCGCCTAGAAATTTACAACCGATGGGGAAATATTGTTTATGAAAAAGATAATTACGACAACTCTTGGGATGGAACCTCAAATGGTCGAGCGGTTATTTATGTTGAGGACAAGCTTCCGGTAGGGACATATTATTATATTTTGGATCTGGGAGATGGCTCAGAGCCCAGAGCAGGATGGATTTATCTTAATAGATAATTTTTAAAGCAAGTAGACATTAGGCAGATATTCGAATTTGTCTCTAAATCTTATCAAATTACAACATGAATATATACACAAAAAAAATTATAGGTCTTTTGATGTTGCTTTTAGCATGCCGGTCGTTTGGTCAACAAGATCCTCAATTTACGCAGTACATGTATAATACATTAAGTGTAAATTCTGCCTACGCAGGTTCAAGAGGTCATTTATCGGTTACTGGTATTCATCGAACGCAGTGGGTAGGCATAGATGGTGCTCCTCAAACCCAGACGCTAACCGTAGATACACCTTTAGGAAAGAACGTAGGATTAGGACTCGCGGTTATTAATGATGAGATAGGTCCATCAGACGAGATTTATTTTGATGCAAATTTTTCATACACGATTCGTGCATCCAATACACATAAATTATCTTTTGGAGTGAAAGGAGGAGGGCGATTACTTAATATAGATTGGACCAAAGGGCAAGTTCAAAATCCTGATGTAGTTTTTCAGCAAAATATAAATAATCGCTTCTTACCCACTGTGGGTGCAGGTTTGTATCTACATGGGGAAAGCAGTTATTTAGGGGTATCTGTTCCTAATTTTTTTACTGATCAGCACTATGATGATATTCAGGGATCGGTAGCTTCAGAAAGGTTACACTTTTTTCTTATAGGAGGATTGATATTCGACCTTAGCAAGAATACAAAATTTAAACCTGCATTTTTATTGAAGCATGTAGTAGGTGCTCCCTTAATCGTAGATATATCAGCGAATTTTATGTTATATGATCGATTTAGAATTGGGGCATCCTATCGATGGGATGACTCATTTAGTGGTCTGGCCGGTTTTCAAATTACGCCGGGGCTACTTATAGGGTATGCATATGATTATACTACTACACGGCTTCAAAATTTTACAACAGGAAGTCATGAAATTATGTTGCGATTCGAACTTAAATCTGAAGAAAAACGCTTAAAATCACCTAGATTCTTTTAAATGAACATATAAATTTGCTATTACAATGAGATTGATACCCACCAATATGAGTATATAGCAATTTTATCTGATCACTTAAAAAACAAAAAATACAAAACGTATGAAAAATATAATTACATTGTCTCTTTTATTGCTTTCGGCTTTCGGATATACTCAAAAAGAGTATAAAAGAGCCGATAGTTATTTTGAAAAAATGTGGTATGTAGAAGCGGCTAGAGAGTATGAAGCGGCTATTGAAGAAGGAGATAATTCAAAAGAGGTTTTGCAAAAGGTAGGAGATGCATATTACTTCAATACAAATATGGAGGAAGCACATAGGTGGTATGATATTTTAATATCAGAATATAGCGAAGATGTTGATGCAGAATATCTTTTAAAGTATGCGCATGCGTTACAAGGAATTGGTGATCATCGTTCTGCCAAAAAATGGATGAAGATTTTTTCGAAAAAAGCAAATTCGAATGATCCCAGGTCACAAAAATTCTCTCAAAATAGCCTTACCGTAGAAGATGTTCTTAATCTTGAGCCACAATTCACATTAAAAAATTTGAAAATCAATACCGAGTTGTCTGATTTTGGACCTATGTACTATAAAGATGACCTGGTATATTCTTCTGCAGTAGATACTTCAAATTATCATACCAGAGTATATCACTGGAACGAACAACCATATCTTAATTTGTTATTAGGAAAAATAAACGAATCACAAACAGAAGTTACATTTATTCAAGAATTCTCTAAGGCGCTCAATACGAAATATCATGAAGCAACTTTAGCTTTTTCTCCAGATCAAAAAACGGTGTACTTCACTAGAAACAATTATAACGGAAAATTAATCAGAGACGAAGAAGGAATTAATCATCTAAAATTATACATGGCAGAGGCTGTAGAAGACTCTTATGGAAATGTATCTTGGACCAATATAAAAGAGCTTCCTTTCAACAGTGATGACTATTCTGTAGGGCATCCTACAGTAAGTGAGGATGGTACCAAATTGTATTTTATATCAGACATGCCGGGTTCGATTGGTAGTACAGATATTTTTGTAGTCGATATTCTCGAAGGTCAAAAATTTTCTAAACCTCGAAATTTGGGTCCGGTTGTTAATACATATGGTCGAGAAATGTTTCCTTACATCACAGATAAAGCATTGTATTTTGCCTCAGACGGTCATTTGGGATTGGGGGGATTAGATGTGTTCGAAAGTAAATTGGCAGAAACTTTTAGTATACCAGTTAACTTGGGGAGTCCGTTAAATAGTAATCTTGATGATTTTGGATATATCGTTGAAGAGGATACCAACAAAGGTTTTGTATGTTCTAATCGAAAGTCTGGGAAAGGCGACGATGATATTTATTCTTTTGAGAGAACTCCAATAGAAGTATGTAACCAAAAGATCAAAGGGGTTATTACCGATGCCACATCACAAGAACCTATAAGTCAGGTCGAAGTGAAACTTGTATCATCGAATGACGAAGTACTAGAGGTAACACGTAGTGCCGATAATGGACAATTCACTTTTAACTACAGTATAAATTGCGATACTTCGTATCGATTGATTACAGAAAAAATAGGGTACAAACCCAAAACTGTTCCCTTTACATCGAACGCATATTCCGGAGAAACCGACGTACCTGTCGCATTGTCTACTGTTAATAAGTTAATTGTGGAAGAAAATGGTATCTTGAAAATTAAGATTGGTATTATTTATTTTGATTTAGATAAGTCGTATATAAGAAATGACGCAGCTTCAGAACTAAATAAGGTTGTGCTTTTAATGAAAGAGTACCCGAAAATGGTGATAAAAGTCGAATCTCATACAGATGCTAGAGGAGATGATGCCTATAATTTGAAGCTATCAGATAGGAGAGCAAAATCTACGAGAGACTATTTAATTACTGAAGGGATAGAACCTTTTAGGATAGAAAGTGCTATAGGTTACGGAGAGTCTCAGTTAATTAACGAGTGCAATAATAACGCAGAATGTTCTGAAACTAAGCATCAATTTAATCGAAGGTCTGAGTTTATTATCATTAAAATGTAATAGGTAAACTTTAGCACATATTCTAAGAAATACCACTTAAAAATACAAGGGAATTGTTTATCAATACTATATCCCTGTGTAATTAGAAGGAGTAATTTGCTTTAATTCTGTTTTAATAGCTTGGGATACATCTAAAGTTTCTATAAAATTAGCTATCGATTTTTGATTGATTTGCTCATTAGTTCGTGTGAGTCCTTTTAAAGCTTCATAAGGATTTGGGTATCCTTCTCGTCTTAGAATAGTTTGTATAGCTTCAGCAACTACTGCCCAATTATTTTCAAGATCTTCTGCAAATTTTTCTTCATTTAAAAGTAATTTGTTCAATCCTTTTAAGGTAGCTTGAAATGCAATAAGTGTATGCCCAAATGGTACACCGATATTTCGTAATACAGTACTATCAGTAAGATCCCTTTGCAAACGACTAACCGGTAATTTTGCCGATAAATGTTCGAATAATGCATTGGCAATACCAAGATTTCCTTCGCTATTTTCAAAATCAATAGGATTTACTTTATGTGGCATGGCAGATGAACCTACTTCTCCCTTTTTGATCTTCTGTTTAAAATAGTCCATCGAGACATAAGTCCAGATATCGCGATCAAGATCAAGTATGATCGTATTGATACGCTTTAAACCATCGAAAAGAGCGGCCATATGATCATAATGCTCTATTTGAGTTGTCGGAAACGAATGATGAAGCCCTAACACTGATTGCACAAAAGTAGTTCCGAAGGATTTCCAGTCAATATCAGGGTAGGCCACCTGGTGTGCGTTGTAATTTCCGGTAGCACCTCCAAATTTTGCTGCACTAGGAATCTCTTTAAGTTGATCAAATTGTGCTTCGAGCCGGGTAACAAATACCTGAAGTTCTTTTCCCAGACGAGTAGGAGATGCTGGTTGTCCATGTGTACGAGCCAACATAGCTACTTTTGCCCAATCATCGACCAGGAGTTTGAGTTTATGAATTAGTGATGTATACTCAGGAATATATACTTCATGTAGTGCCTCTTTAATACTTAAGGGAATGGCTGTATTGTTAATATCCTGAGACGTGAGTCCAAAATGAATAAATTCTTTATATTCTTGTAAACCCAATTCATCAAATTTCTCTTTGATAAAGTACTCTACTGCTTTTACATCGTGATTGGTTACTTTTTCGATATCCTTAATAGCAAGTGCATTTTCGGTAGTGAATTCGATATATAGTGCTCTAAGTTTATCAAATATAGAAGAGTCAACATTCTTTAATTGCGGTAATGGGATAGTGCATAATGCAATAAAATATTCAACTTCTACCCGTACTCTATATTTTATCAGCGCTTCTTCACTAAAAAAGGCACTAAGCGAATTCGTTTTTGATGCATATCGACCGTCGATAGGTGAAATAGCCTGTAAAGAAAATGATGACATGATTTCTCGTTTTTTTGAAGCATCAAATATAAAAGAAAAGAGAAGAAAGAAGAGCGATATATAAAGATTTCTGGTTTCAGGTCTCAGGTTTCAGGTTTCAGGCTTAGTCAGTTTGACCTCAGATTTCAAGTTTCTCCTTTCTATTTTCTATTTTCCGATTTCTAATTTTTCCTCGTTTTTCTTAAAGTAACAGTACTATAGTTTGTTTAGCGATTCGTGATGACTGAAGTTTAAGAGATTTTTTTCAAAATCATTCGTGCTCTGGCTTTGTATGCCGCACTACTGCTGATGTAATTATTTTCGAGGATTATCTTTAGTTCTGGATGTATCCAGTCAAATTCGGTACCTAGAAGATATAAAGCCGTCATGGCATAGGCTTGTGAAGCGACTTTTTGTGGGGTGATGAGCCAATCGAAACAAATTTCGGTTATTTTTTCTCGTTGTGCCGTATTTAGATATTGGAGTATGGCCACCGGTTTTTGTTTGTAATACGCCTCAATAACATATTCAAAAATTTTAGCCATAGGTCGTACTGCTTGATGACGATAAACTTTGGATGCAATCTTTATAATTTCATCAAGATGCGGAAATACAACTGTCAGATTCTTCTTGCATAGAAACTCTAGTCCCCATGCGGCTCTACACGATACTTCTTCATCGATTTTTTCACAAATGCTTAGCAGTTCGGGTAGTGTACTAAGATCATTTAGAATAAGATGTGCAAAATGATTTCGTTGGTCTCGAGAATGATTTAATATGCCTAGTATCTTTAGTAAAGGTAGTTTAGTCATACGTTTAAATTTTAGTAATTCACTGTAAGGTCTAACTGTTGTAAAAGAATGGTTTGTTAGTATATCATAATAGGGTTGTAGATAATAATTACTTGTTAAAATCGTTTTATGTTGTATATGAACCACTTACTTTATCTTAACTATAAACAAAATGCTTACCAAAATTAAAAATATATTTATCGTTTTGTTGCTGGTTTTAATTATATCACAATTTTTAAGACCTGAGAAAAATGAAGCCAGTTATGATAGTATCGCTAATTTCGAAGATCTTGCCGAGGTTACTCCCGAAGTGAAAACTATCTTGCAGAATAATTGTTATGATTGTCATAGCAATATCACCAGATATCCATTGCATATGGAGGTAAGTCCGGTTTCCCACTACATGGCTTATCATATCAAAGAAGGAAAAGAACATTTTAACGTTTCAAATTGGGAATCCTATTCAGTACAACAAAAAGACCACAAGCTCGATAAATTTATAAAAGAATTAGAAGAAAAAGAAATGCCATTAAAACCATATACTTGGATTAATGGCGAATTATCTCGCGCTGATGCTGATAAGTTGATCGCATGGGCCAAAGCAACTCGAATAAAAATACGACAACCAAAAGATTCTTTACCTGTACAACAAATAGATACCGTAGCAGTAGATAGTACTATGATCTCTATGGCTCAATGATTCATTAGCGTATGTACCACTTTGGGAACTCCGGTAGATGCTTTCTCAGAAATGACAGTAAGATGAGCGGTTTTTTGTATTGCTGGCTTAGGATCTATAAAATAAATAGGGGTATCGTTTTTGGTGTATTGTAGAAGACCGGCGGCAGGATATACTTGCATTGATGTTCCGACAATGATAAGAATATCGGCTTGTTCAGTTATTGAAATAGCGAGATCCATAAGGGGCACCATTTCGCCAAACCATACAATATGCGGACGTAATTGTGAATGGTGTTCACAAAAATCACCTAAAGTAAGATCGTCGCGCCAATCCAATATCAAATCTTCGTCAAATTGGCTACGTACTTTTAAAAGTTCTCCGTGAAGATGAATAATATTCGAACTTCCTGCTCTTTCGTGTAAATCATCGACATTTTGAGTAATGATCGTTACCTCATATTTTTTTTCCAAATCGACAAGGGCATAATGCCCGATATTAGGCTCGACCGAAAGAAGTTGTTTTCGCCTTTTATTATAAAAGTCTAACACTAATTTTGGATTGGCATTCCATCCTTGTGGAGAAGCAACCTCCATGATGTCATGACCTTCCCATAATCCATTGGCATCTCTAAAGGTGTTAATACCACTTTCTGCACTAATTCCGGCCCCGGTAAGAATGACTATTTTCTGCATAAATATTTATGTGTACGTACTAAACTCCAAATGATTTCATAGTACATGAATTGTTCATTCAGGGATATGATCAAATTTATATTTTTCGGCTTAAAAGAAGGAAGAAATTATTTAAAAGATGAGGAAACTAAAAAATTAACATTATTTAACATAAATATATACGATTCGAAATAGGGTAACGTTGTACTTCCATACTTCTGGATTTTCGACGAATGGTGCTAAGTTTACGATAAAGTGTAATTCGTAAATTATTGATTTTAAAACGGTTCCGTACTAATATTACGGTTTTTCCGTATTTAAACAAGCGTTAAAAATCCTATCTTGTAAGTAGATTTTTTAAATGTTTAAGAACTAACGCTAACTAATTAACTACTATTCTATGAAATATCCTTACATCATCATTGATAATGATCCTAAAGCTGTAGAAACAATTCAACTTGCTTTAGAAGATAAAAACGACTATTTCTGTATGGGAATTGCTAGAGATGAACAAACTGCGTTGGATTTGATTTTAGAACGAAAGCCGCGACTTGTTTTTCTTGAACCGGAAACACCAGGTCTATATGCCAATCAAACTCAGTACAGTATAAAGGCAGAACTAAACAAGTACATGTCTACGTTACCCGAGTTTGTAGTGGTCACCAAAACCAATGATTTCGCTATAGAAGGTATTCGTAACCGTATATTAGATTACATTGTAAAACCTATGAGTAAAAGCCAGATTTTAAGAGCTTTAATGCGGTTTGAAAAAGATCTTGACGAAGTGTCTGGCAATACATTATGCTTTAGATCTTATGGTGATTATCGCTTTGTAAATATAGAAGAAGTTTTATACCTAAAAGCAGATAACAATACTACCGATTTTATAATGAGCAATGGCAACAAAGTAGAAGCCTTTAAAACACTTAAGCACTTTCAAGATTCGTTACCCGATCATTTTGTGCGTATTCATAATAGCTACATCATTAATACAAGGTATGTTTCCCGCATTCATTTCGGAAAAGCAAAGTGTGCCATCAAAAATACGAATGATATGATTCCTTTTTCTAAATCATACAAGATGAATGTAGAAGAAATTAAAGACAACCTGGCAAAGAAAAGTTTAATTCGCATATAGTTTAACACCTCATTTTCGAAATTTTAACCGATAGATAACAGTAGCTATCGGTTTTTTTATTATGCGAAGTTGTCGTTTCATACAAGTGAAATCCGTACGCTTATTCCTACAATAATAATTAGACTTTCAAAAGTAAGCTATCTACCCTCAAAATAGGGTAATTTACCCTTAAACGAGGTCATTTTACTAAACAGACCTTAATTTATTGGGCGCGCGCGAGGTTTAGCCCTAGATTTGTAGTGTACAAAAGGAAAAAATGATGATAAAAAAAATGTTTTTCCTACAAAATTGTTAGCGCAACAATACCCCAAAATAAGAATTACGAATTATTAATTTACCCCACAAAGATTGAAGTAATCTTTGAATTAAAACAAAAAAACAAAAGAGAAAATTATGAAAACGATAAAGACATTATTTGCAGCAATAGTAGTAAGTACCTTATTTATAGCTTGTGAAGCAGATGCCGTGAATGAAGAAGTTGGATTGGAGTTGGAGGATCAATTTGCTAGTGAGGATGATGATGGACAATTTATAACTCCACCTAAACAATAATATTAAATTAAGATTTATAAATAAAATTTGAAGATATGAGAACGTTAATCATACTACTATTTCTTGGTCTAGTGTTTAATTCATGCGAATCTGAGCCTATTAAAGAAGAAATAGGTATAGAAGTAGATGATCATCAAGCTGAAGATGATGATGGGATGGTAATCTTACCACCTGGACAAGGCGATGTAAAATCTAAATAATTTAACTTATAAAGTAAATAATGAAACAAGTTCTAATTCCTATTAGGACTTTTTTTCATTTTTATTAGTAATTTTATTTTTACTTAATAATCTGCCTAATGTATAAATTTTTATTAACGTTGAATACTCTTACTTTCATTTCGACTTTTATTGGATGTAATGATGGAAATAAGACAATCGACGATAAGGATTTAAAATCTAATATAATTAATAGTTATATTAAAAATTCAAAAAACTCAAAAAATTCTTTTGAAGATAGAATAGATAATCTGGAGAAAGCATACAATTTAAATTCAACTTTAGATGACAGTTCTATAAAAGTAGATAAGATACATGAAATATCATTTGCGTATTATTCTCTTCAGGATTTCGATAGGTATAGGGAGATGAATGAGAAAGCCCTGAAATTGTCCAAATTGATGAATGATTCTCTTAATATAGCTGAATCCTATACTTACCTTGGATTATATTATAAAACCTCACAATTGGATTTAGCTTACAAAAATTTTATAGAAGCCGAAAAAATATATTCTGGTTTAGATTATTATAAATATGTTTCAAAAGAAGAATATGCATTCGAGAGAGGTAAAGTTTTAATTGACTTAGCACTTATACTTCGTAAAATTAAAAACTATAGCGAAAGTGAATCACTCACCATTAAAGCAATCAAAAGTTTTAATGATTCTGGAAATAAGCTTTATTTACCATTATGTTATACCAATTTAGGTATAATTGCTAAGTATACCGAATTTTATGAACAAGCAATTGAATATCATTTGAAGGCTATTGAATATGCAAAAGGTACAGATACTGAAATATTACAAACTATAACCTCTTTTAATAATATCGGTACAACCTTCAAGTCACAAAAAAAATATAACAAAGCAAAAGAATATTACAATAGAGCACTGTCTTATACTAAGTTTTTGAATGAAAACCCTGGAAGACGGGCCAGACTAATTGATAATCTTGCTTATGTTAATATGTTATCCAAAGACTACGAAGATTTACCCAGACTTTTTTTTGAAGCTTTAGATATTAGAAAAGAAATAACTGATCGATATGGTATAGCTACTAACCATTTACATTTAGCTGAATATTATAAATCTATTGAAAATTATAGTATTTCTAAATTACATGCTTTGAAGGCTAAAGAGCTAGCTCTAGAATTACAAAAAAATGAAGAACTTTTAAAAACTTACAAGATCTTATCTAAAGTTTCCTCTGAAAAGGAAAATTTAAAATATGCCAACAGTTATATTTCATTGAATGATAGTTTAATAAAAGAAGAACGTCTATTTCGCGACAAATTCGCCCGTATCCGCTTCGAAACTGATGAAATAGTAGAAGAGAATCAACAAATAGCCAGAGAAAACGAAATATTAATCATTGCCATTCTAGGGCTAACCGCTTTGTTTTTATTAGGGTACATTATTTTTAGACAACAACAAAGTAATAAAGAATTGATATTTGCGCAAACCCAGCAAGAAGCCAACCAAGAGATTTATCGCTTACTGTTAAATCAACAAATCAAACTAGAAGAAGGTCGTAAACTAGAACAACAACGCATGTCTGAAGAATTGCATGATGGTGTGTTAGGTAGGCTATTTGGCGTACGATTAAGTCTTGATGGGATCAACCAACGCGCCAATGACGGGTTTACCGAGGCACGAAATAAATATATAGACGAACTTAAAGATATAGAGCAAGAGATACGGCTTATTTCTCATGACTTAAGCTCTGAGACCTTACCCTCTGATGTTGCCTATATCGACGCCGTAGAAAATCTTATTAGCGATCTATGTGAAGTGAATAATATCAATTTCGAATTTAATAATGACGAAGAAATTGATTGGGAGGGTATTGATGATCAAAAAAAGGTCAATCTATTCAGGATTTTACAGGAGTCTTTACAAAATATATTTAAACATGCTGGTGCAAAAAGTATAAAAATTAATTTCGATTATATAGAAGATAAAATAAATCTTACTATCTTGGATGATGGAATTGGGTTTAACAGTACCAAGGTCAAAAAAGGAATTGGTTTAAAGAATATTACATCGAGAGTCAGTCAGATGAGTGGAGTGGTACAATTTTTAAGCAGTAAAAACTCAGGTACGCAAGTATCTGTAAGTGTGCCCGTATAAAAAATGTTCAAAAAAGTTCCAGCAAATAGCTATTTCATGTCCATTTCTTTGATCGAGAAAAAAGCATAATATGGTTATCGTTTGCGACTGAAAACAACGTAGTAAAAAATGAAGAAAAAATTAAAAGTTCTTATGATTGACGATCATCCTATGATCATCGAAGGATATAAGAACACCTTATTAGGTGAAAATCAAAAAGACTATCAGATCAAGATTGATATTGCTTCAAATTGTGATGATGCTTATGAAAAGATAGTAAAATCTGCTGAAACCACGCCTTACGACATGCTTTTTGTAGATATTAAACTACCACCTTCGTCTGATGGTACGATCACATCGGGTGAAGATCTTGCGAAGCATGCCAAAGAGTTACTACCTAAATCAAAGGTTATTATTTTGACCATGCATAGAGAAGATCATAGAATTCACAATATTTTGAAAAATATTAACCCAGCTGGTTTTTTGATTAAAAGTGATCTAACTTCTAGTGAATTACTATTAGCATTCAACAATATCGTAAAAGGTAAGGCATATTATAGTGCTACGGTAAATGATCATTTTAGAAAAATGATGACCAATAAATTTTCGTTAGACGAAAAAAATCTTAAGATTTTATACCATTTATCCCGTGGAGTAAAAACAAAAAATCTTCCTAACTATGTAAGCCTGTCATTAAGTGCAATAGAAAAACGAAAGAATCAAATTAAAGAGATGTTTTCTATCGCCAAAGCCGACGATCAAAAATTGTTAGAAGAGGCACGTAAAAGAGGATTTATATAGTAAACTTAATCATAAAAGTCAAGACGAGTTCAATACAAGCATTTACGAATTTTGTTAAAGATCATCAAAAAATCTTGATGCTGCCTCATTAAGTCTTTCAAAGATGCTGTAAGCGTTGCTACTTTATAGGCTATGAGTACATAGATAGGTGATACTTAGTTATTGCAAAACCACCAAAGGCTAATTTGTTTTTACTATAAAATACTACTATATCTATATAAGACGGTATAAATTTTTGCTCATTTTAACTCTTACTTTAACCCGCTTTATGCATTAGAAAATCTATTACGGCTTTAAACTGCTGCAAAACCAAGCACTACGTTGTATTTTTAAGTTTCACCGTAGCGATGCTATGCTGAAACTTAGAAAACACTTGGTTTTATGGCATTTTCAACCCTCATAACGAAATTCTAATGCATAAACCGGGTTTAATGTGTAAAAATTTTGTAATTAAGACTGTGTAATATTTTCAGGGCTTCTTTAGAGTAAAAACAGGTACTCAGCTTGATTTGCATAGCTACTATGCATTTTTTTGCCATCTTAACTGATTTGGTAATATTAATAACTTGGCGTGATTAAAAATAATGCTCCCGTTAGTTACAAAAGGCAGCTATATAGTATTACTTTCGCATTAAAATCATTGTATTTTCCTCAAAAACAAGCATATTTATATTATATTAGTATATTTAAGCGCCCTAAATTTAAACCAAAATACCAATGATTAGAATAACTATTCTATTCTTATTATACATTATGTATTTAACAACTACTTCGTTGTTGGCTCAGCAAGATGCCCAGTACACCCAGTATATGTACAATACGATTAGTGTGAATCCGGCCTACGCCGGTAGTCGTGGAGTTATGAGTATCATGGGGCTTCACCGTAGTCAATGGGTAGGATTAGATGGTGCGCCTCGTACGCAGACGCTTACACTTAACACCCCTTTGGGCGATAAAGAACGTCTCGGATTAGGTCTTTCTGTAGTCAACGATGAAATTGGCCCTACAGATGAAACCTACTTTGGTGTTGATTTCTCGTATACCATTCCCACTTCTGAAGAAGGAAAACTTAGTTTTGGTCTTAAAGCCGGAGGACATCTATTAAATATTGACTTTCTACGTCTTACACAGTTTAATGCAAATGATGCGTTGTTCGAAGCGAATATCGACAATAAATTTAGTCCGCAAGTGGGTATTGGAGCGTATTATCATACAGAAAAATTTTACCTGGGTTTAAGCGCGCCAAACTTACTAGAAACCGATCACTTTGATGAAAGTAGTACAAGCAGCGATAGTGATGCAGTAAGTTTTTTGGCAGAAGAACGAATTAATTATTACCTCATTTCAGGATATGTTTTCCAAATTAATCCCGACCTTAAGTTTAAACCTGCGGTACTTACAAAATTAGTATTCGGAGCTCCTCTACAAGTTGATGTTTCGGCAAACTTTTTATTGTATGAAAAACTAACATTAGGTGTAGCATATCGATGGAGTGCAGCGGTTACCGGGCAAATAGGTTTCCAGATTTCAGAAGCGATGATGATTGGTTTTGCGTATGATAGAGAAACTACAGCACTGGGTCAGTCACAATTTAATGATGGAAGCTACGAAGTTATGCTGCGATTTGAATTATTTAAAAAATACAATCGAATGCTAACACCACGATTTTTCTAAAAACCCCTTTTACGATAGTTAAAAAGAAATACTATGAATGTGAACTATTACATTATATTAATACTATGTATTGGATTATCTTTTACAGCAAACGCACAAGAAAAGCGTCTAGAAAAGGCAGATGAGAATTTTAATCGTTTTGCATTTGTTGATGCTCGAAAAATATATCTACAGGTAGTAAAGAGTGGTTACGAATCTCCAGAATTGTACCAAAAGTTAGGAGACTCTTACTATTTTAATGCCGAGCTTGAAGAGGCTGTTATTTGGTATGAAAAACTAATTAATGGGTATCCAGACCAAATTGATGCAGAATATTTATTCAGATATTCACAAAGTTTAAAAAGTGTTGAGCGTTATGATGAGGCTGATAAAACTATGGAAAAGTTTAATACTCTAACCGGAAATGATCAACGAGCCGCATATTTTATGAATACAAGAGACTATCTTAAATTTATAGAAATGCAGTCAGGAAAGTTTAGATTGCTAAAGCTAAGTGTGAATTCTAAATTTTCAGATTATGCGCCTAGTTTTAATCATCAAGGGCAATTAATATTTGCTTCATCGAGAGGAGGCGGTAGCGGAATGACAAAAACACTTCACGAATGGAACGAGATGCCCTTTTTAGATTTGTATGTTTCTGATATGGTTGCTGCTAATGGGATTCTTCAAACTCCCAGAAAAATGAAAGGTAAAATCAATACAAAGTTTCATGAATCCTCAACTACTTTTAGTCAGGATGGAAAAACTGTATACTTCACAAGAAATAATTATACAAAGAAAAAGCTAGGATCTAATATAAAAGGTACCATTTTGTTGAAAATATATAGAGCTACACTAGAAGAAGATAAATGGACGAATATTGAAGAACTACCTTTTAATAGTGATGAATATTCGGTAGCTCACCCTGCCTTAAGCGCAGATGGAAAACAATTATTTTTTGCCAGTGATATGCCGGATAGCCGAGGGCTGTCTGATTTGTATGTTATCGATGTACATGCTGATGGAACTTTTGGTACTCCAAAAAACTTAGGAGATGCAATTAATACAGAAGGAAGAGAAACCTTTCCCTATATTAGTGACTCGGGCAGATTGTATTTTGCCAGTGATGGGCACATCGGCTTAGGTGGTTTAGACGTTTTTGTAGCTGTTCCAGAAGAACAAGAGCAGTTTTCCAGGCCTTATAATGTGGGTAGGCCTGTTAACAGTGCTGAAGATGATTTTACGTTCGTTCTTAATGAAGATACAAAAATAGGATATTTTGCGAGTAATCGCTCTGGCGGAAAAGGTAACGATGATATCTATAGTTTTAAACAGACCGAAGCGTTAATAACCGAATGTAATCAATATGTAACCGGTGTAATTACCGATGTTGAGACCAAAGAAAAACTAGTCGATGTTGAGGTTGTACTTATGGATAGTAAAAACAAGGAATTAAACCGAACAAAGACTACAAAAAAGGGCATTTATAAATTTGATCTAGATTGTGATATTGAGTATGTGATACGAGCGACAAAATCTGCATATCACCCAAAAGAAACCCTTTTAAAAACAAATACGGTATTAGAATTCGAACACAATATAGCGCTACAACTTTCTGACTTGAATGCCGATGGTATAAAAGAAAATCGTCGCGAAGATGACCTGGCCTTACTATTAGACCTAGAACCCATATATTTCGATTTGAACAAATCAATAATACGTAAAGATGCCGAGATAGAGTTACAACAGATCATTGCGGCTTTAAAACAATATCCTCAATTAAAAATTGATGTGCGCTCACATACTGATAGTAGAGCAGATGACGCTTATAATATGTCTCTTAGTGAAAAGCGTGCAAAGCGTACAATCGAATATATCGTAGAAAAAGGAAATATCGACCCCTCGAGAGTTACGGGTAGGGGGTATGGTGAAACTGAATTAATCAATACATGTGCAAACAATAAAAAATGTAGCGATAAAGAACATCAGCTAAATAGAAGAAGTGAATTCATTATTTTAGATTAAACTTGCTCTTATGTATTAGAAAATCCCCGCCTGCCATTTTATTAAGAAAAAGGCGGGCAGATATTACGACTTGAAACTGATACAAAACCAAACACTATGTTGTATTTTTGAGTGTCACCGTAGCCCTTCGACTCATCAAAGTAATTTGCTAAAAATTTGTTAAAAACCGGTTGTCAGAATCTGTTTCTTAGACTATTTTCTAAATGTAAAAACAAGGCAAAATTGTTAAATTTTTATGGTAAAAACGTAGATCAATAAGAAAAAGTGAGGCTAAAATGCATGAAAAGAAATAAGAAATAAATATAAATATCTGATTTTTAGATATTTATTTTAAATATTAGGGTGTGTACAGTTTTTTAAGCTAGATTTTTTCTTAATTTATTTTTTTACGTTAAAACCGTAATAATTAGGAGGTTAAACAACGGTGTTATTTAACAAAATGTAATTATCTTTAAGTATTGTTTTTAAACAAAAGAGGGAATTGTTAACATAAAAGAAAAAAGCTCATCTCTTGCTCCGTTATATTTTTATAATAGTCATGAGTAAAGTCTAAGAAATTGAGTTTGTAAAAATAATGTATTGGATAGCAACTCTTCTTTCGTTTGTGTGATAAAAATTCTATAATTTTTGTATTTTAACAATAATAAATACAGTAGTGATAGCTTGTGTTATTAAATTGAAAACAACATATCTGAATACGTACAATTATCTTTTTTGCAACAATTGTATTATTTAGAAAACAACCCCGCTATTTGTAAAACTTTGGCGAGCCAACAAAAGCAGGGTGTGAATAACGATTAATTGAGATTAACCATTATGAATACTATTTTACTTCATATTACTAATAGATATATTCTATATCTTTCCAGTTGTCTTTTAGATGTATATGAACTTGTTTTGAATTATCAAATTAATTCGAAATATAGGAATTCTTTCAATACCTTACGGTATAGCCGTAAAATTTTTAGCAATTTCTTAACATGTCCTCTCGTTAGATTTTTACGGTTCGTTTCAAAGATATTACGTTCGAATACCTTTAATTATTTGAACATCAATATAAGTATAAATAAAAGTACATACTTTTTAAATCATTACAATTCAAACTCTTTTGTTTTAGGATAAGTGTTTGATGGTATATGTTATTAACGGAATTTGAAAAGTATGTAAATAAAATATAAAAATATAAAACTAGTGAAAAAGGAGAATTAAGCTACCGATCTCTATCTGGATCATAGTCGTACGAAGCATTTTGACGATGTGTTTATTTAAAAAGCCCCCTGTTTTTAGGGGTAATTTCAGGGGGTTTTCATTCCGTATTCAACTTAGTTTACCAAATAGACTATTTCTCTACATTTTAGGTCATAGTCGTACGAAGCATTTTGACGATGTGTTTACTTTAACCCTCCTGTTGTTAGGGGTAATTTCAGGAGGGTTTCTTTATGTTTTAAAATATATAATTCGGGTTAAAATGTACTCTCGAGAATAAGGTGGATTCAATGTCATACTAAATACAGTCTAACCGCTTTTTCATATTTTAGCGGTTATGATAGATACAAAACTTCTGGAATATTTAGAATCATTTCTTACGCCACGTCGGCTTAAGCTTTATAAAAAGGTATTAGAAAAACGAACTAATCATTTTACGGTAGCTGTAGAAGATGTATATCAGTTACATAACACCAGTGCCGTTATACGTAGCTGTGATGTTTTTGGGGTGCAGAACGTTCATGTAATTGAAGAAGTAAATGTAAAACGTATTGATAGAGAGATTGCTATGGGAGCGCAAAAATGGATCGATGTACATCGATATGCTTCTACAAAGCAATGTTTGACTTCCTTAAAAAAGCAGGGTTATCAAATTGTAGCGACCACTCCACATGATGATTCTCAAACGTTGGATGATTTTGATATTTCTCAACCTTCGGCTTTTTTCTTCGGAAAAGAACAGGATGGTCTTAGTGATATGGTGCTAGAAGAGGCCGATCATAAATTACATATCCCTATGGTGGGATTTACAGAGAGTCTTAACATTTCGGTTTCTGTAGCTATTATTTTACAACACGTTACTTCCAGGTTAAGAGCAACAACTATAAATTGGCAACTATCAGAGGCCCAGCAGTTAGAAAAACGTATGGAATGGACTAAAAAAGTGATCAAAAGTCATAAAAAAATCATTCAGCGTTTTTATGAGCAAGATAACATTTAACAGCTGAACCTACTTGAGAACTTCTTTATATACATATACGAATATCCGTAATTTAACCTAAACGGTTTGCGTCAAGCTGAATACTGAAACGAGTTCAGCACAGGCTTGTTTCAGCTTTTCTCATCTCAATTTAATGGAAATAAACTTCATGAGATACTGAAATGAATTCAGGATGACTTCTAAGTTAAATTTTAGGTATAATGTAGGATATTCGTATTAAACAGTCTGAGGATCTATTTAAGTACAATTACTTCCTGTCTAATATTTTATACTCTTCGTAACATTCGCTTATGGCATCTAATATCTGAAGATCGTTGGCAAATTTTATAAAATCTACAGAGTAATTACAATTTCTAAGAATTTCATCAATATCAAGTCGTTCAATCTGTAGTAGTGCCATTAATGTTTCACGATCAAATTTGTTCTCCAGTAGGCTTCTTATTTGATCATCTTTTTTCATTTTTCGAAGTTTTCGAAGTTCAGTAGCCCGCTTACTGAAAATGTTGTATAGAAAATCTGCAGGGTTGAAAATGGCACCTAACACTTTGTTTACGGCACCAGGTTGTTTACTACCGCCTTCATAACCCGAATTCAGCCCTGAAATACTATACCTATAATTATTATAGACCGGTATTCTTTTTGCGTCAATTTCTAGATATCCTGTTAATTGCACATCGGCAACTACTACTTCTTCTAACGCAATACCCAGTTCTGTCATTTCAATTTTCACATCACCAAATTTGATCCAATCGTTGGTAACCCTTACCCGAATGGGCTTATATCCAATATACGAAAAATATAAGGTGTCATTTACCTTCGCCTGAATAGTAAAATCACCATTATCATTTGTGATTGTACCCACCACTTGCGAAAGATTAACTATGTTTACATTTTCGAGTTTTTGATCAGTAGCAGCATTTAATACTTTACCAGAAACGGTAGGCGTATTTTCTTGTTGAGCAAGTGTTATTGTACTGCTTATAAGTGCTATTATGTATACGAATATTTTCTTCATAGTAAAGAAACGTTCAACGTTTGTGAATATACCATAAAAATCACGCCAAAAATCATAGTACTGTGTTAATCTCTATAATTTATCGTCTATCGCTACGTTTTCTTCTGTCCCTTCTTCGGCTCCCACTGTCTCGTCCGCCATCTTTCGAATCAAACCGTTTTTTACCTTTAGGTTTAAATCCGTCACTTCTTCGGCTTCCTTTAAAACCACCATCACGATCACGTCGGCGTTTGCCTCCTCGACGATTTCCAGATCCTTTCGAAATTTCGACATTTACTTTTCGACCCTCCATCTTAAAATCTTCAAACACGGCAAGCACTCTTTCCTGGTACTCGGCTGTAGTGTTAAAGAATGAAAAACTTTCCTTAACATCAACACGGCTTAATGAATCGCTTCCTAATTCGAGCACTTCTTTAAGGAAATCTTTTAAGGTCATCCAATCAAATCCATCTTTCTCACCTACATTAATGAAATACCTGGTACTGCCAGTATCGTTTCTATCACTATCTCTTCCAATGACATTAAGATCCCGGGCATTTTTGTAATAATTATGAAAACGTGAAAATTCTACAGAAAAAAACTTCTTGATTAATTCTTCTTTTGAAAAATCTTCCAAAACTTCATTAATAGAAGGCAAGTAGCTATCGATTTCATGGTTAATTTTTGCTTTGGCAATATCGTTAGCTAAATGAAATAATTGTACCTGACAAATTTCTTCACCACTCGGAATTTCTTTTTTCTCAAAACTTTTTTTGATAATACGCTCGACCGACTTTATCTTTCGTACTTCACTTTTTGAAACAATGACCATCGATACTCCGCTTTTTCCGGCTCTACCTGTTCTACCACTTCGATGCGTATAGGTTTCAATTTCATCAGGCAATTGATAGTTTATGACATGAGTTACATCATCTACATCAATCCCTCTAGCAGCTACATCTGTAGCCACCAGCATTTGTATTTGTCGATTCCTGAAGCTTTTCATAACTAGGTCTCGTTGGTTTTGACTCAAATCTCCGTGTAAAGCGGCGGCATTGTAGCCATCACCAATCAAATTTTCGGCTACTTTTTGAGTATCACGTTTAGTACGACAAAAAATTACAGAGAAAATATCCGGATTGGCATCTGCCAGTCGTTTTAATGCTGCATATCGATCCCTAGAATTTACTACGTAATATTCGTGAGACACATTTTTTGAACCTGTGTTTTTGTGACCTACTGTAATTTCTACAGGCTGCTGCATAAAACGTTTGGCTATTGCAGCTACTTCTTTGGGCATTGTAGCCGAAAATAACCAGGTGTTTTTTTCATCGGGAGTGTTTGATAAAATTGCCTTTATATCTTCATAAAATCCCATGTTTAGCATTTCATCTGCTTCGTCTAGTACACAGTAATCGATATTAGAAATATCAACCATTTTGCGATTGATCATGTCTTGCATACGCCCGGGAGTAGCTACTACGATTTGAGCACCCCGCTTAATTTGCTTAGCTTGATCGGTAATACTAGCGCCACCATAAATGGCTACTGTATGAAGGCCAGGTATAAATTTTGAGTAGTTTTTAAGCTCGTTGGTAATTTGCAAGCAAAGTTCGCGAGTAGGGGATAAGATTAATCCCTGTGTTATTCTACTGCTGCTGTCTATTTTTTCGATTAGCGGAAAACCAAAAGCCGCTGTTTTACCGGTTCCTGTTTGTGCTAATGCTACAATATCAGTATCGTCGTTGAGCAGAATAGGTATTGCTTTTTCCTGTACTTCACTCGGAGTTTCGAACCCCATGTCATTTACGGCTTTAATAATAGCCTCACCCAATCCTAACGCTTCAAATTTGTTCATATAGTAAAAATAAGCCGCAAAGGTACGGTTTATTATCGGTCTACAACAATAACGGGGTAGTTATTATAGTGTTGCAGGATAATCAATTAGAAACAATTCGCGCAGCATTAGAGGTATATTAAAGATTTTATCTTCTTTTAATTCAATTTTAATTTAAATATCCGCTATACATCATAAAATTAACTTTAATGTCTGGTCGAGCGCAGTCGAGACCTGATTTAGAGCTCGTTGGATTTACTAACCTCTCGACTGCGCACGAGGAGACAGTGCGATATGATTGATTACGAATATTCATAAATTTTTAATTTTTACAGATCAAACCATCAAAAAATAGAATAAACTGCTTTATGAACTGATTTAAACTTTTTTGATTTAGGCGAAAAATGAAGGTTTTGTGCTTAGATGAAGTAATTTTTTACTTGCATAGCGGCGCTACGGAAGTCAAAAATTATAAAATATAAGTACAAAACAGCATTTTTTTAGCAAATTGAAAAAAGTTTAAATCAGTTCTATTTTACAATCTCAATTTCAAAAAGTTTATCCCAATATTTGCCGGTCACAAACAGTTGATTACTATTAGCTTTGAAAGCAATACCATTCAAAACATTTATGTTTTGATGTTGCGTAACTTCCTTTCGTAATCCAGAAAGATCAATGACCGCTTCGAGTGCTCCATTGTTAGGATTGATGATCGCTATCCCATCTTTTTGCCAGGTGTTCGCGTATATTTTACCATCAATCCATTCGAGTTCATTAAATTTCGATTTTACACCTTTATTGGTAGTTACCTCAATATAATCTTGTTCTGCCAGGGTTTCAGCATCCAAACGCCATATTTTTTGTGTTCCGTCACTTTTATAAATTACAGTACCGTCGTTACATAATCCCCAGCCTTCTTTGCTCTCGTTGTATCCAAACCTTCCTATGTTATCAAAAGTATTAATATCATATATGAACCCCTCTTTAGACCGCCAGGTTAATTGAAATAATTTGGCATTTAAAATAGTAATCCCTTCTGCAAAAAACTGTTCAGGTATTTCTTTTTTTACCAGGACTTCTCCAGTTTGATAATTCACTTTTCGTAAAGATGATGTACCGTTTTTCCCGGTACTTTCATACAACGTATCACCGGCAAACTCTAAACCTTGTGTAAAAGCGTTTTTATCATGTGGATATGCCGCTATAATTTTATACGTATATAATTTGGGCGAAACATTGTTTAAAAACACCACTTTTTTCGTAAGGGTGTCCATTTGACCATTATAGAATACCTGCGCTTGTAAGCTGTGATTTCCCAATTTTTCATCATCTATTACCTCATTAAACTTAAAATTGGAGCCTGCTTTAGTTCTTTTATTACTTAGAGAGAACACTACAGAATCTATAACTATATTTTGATCATTTTTAATAGAAGCACGTATAGTGTCTCCTAATTTAAATATCGACTGATTCGTATCAGTAACAATAGAAAAATAACTTTTCCTTTTATTTTGATTACTTCCACAAGAAAACAGAAATACGCATAAAATTATGATGAAGAAGGGGTTACGAATATTCATTATGCTAAATAAATTTTTGAGCAAGATATTTATTTTAAATGGGTTTGAAAAATGATTGTAATATTAACTAAAGGTTGTATCTTTGCACCCGGCAAGTCCTACACAACCAGCTCCTGTTGAATCCTCCAGGGCGGGAACGCAGCAAAGGTAGACGGTTGTAGCGGTGTGATGTAGGTAGCTTGCCTTTTTTTATGCCTTGTAATCAAATTTAATAAATAGAATTTTTTCTCCAAGACTTTGTCACCCACGCATCGAGCAGATATCAAGACTTATAGCACCTTGAGCCAAGACAAAAATAGCATCTGGTTTCTCAATTCTTAAAGCGAAGCGGTCTTGATTCTGATACATCTCGACAACGCTTTCCTGGAGTAGTTTATTGCATAACAGGTTACGTCTCGTTTTTTTAGCAAATTGAAAAAAGTGCAAACCAGTTCAAGATCTCTTTCTTTTCAATTTTAATGAAATATCAGTCTTAATTCGGAAATCATAGTCGTATATTTGCGCCCATGAAATAAGCCATAACAATGAAGATCATACCCGCAGATATGATTAAATGGCGATTCCATCTGAATATTAAACCCGGATTATGCATTTTAAAATCTATTACGGCTTGAAATACCTTCAAAAACAAACGCTGCGCTGTATTTTTCAATTTCACCGTAGCGGTGCTATGCTAAAATTGAGAAAACACTTGTTTTTATTGGCATTACAACCCTCATTACGAAATTCTAATACATAATCCGGGTTAAAAAACAAAAATTATAAACAGATGAAACAAGATCAAAAGCCCTCGGTGGTTTTGATTACCGGGGGCTCATCGGGTATAGGTAAATCTATTGGAACGTTTCTTGCAGCCAAGGGGTTTACTGTATATGGAACCAGTAGAAACCCATCAAAATTTGAAAATTTTGAGCCGTTTCCCTTATTGCAATTAGACGTTGCAGATACCTATAGTATCGAGGCAGCAGTGGCTATTATAGAAAAGCAACATGGGCGTCTGGATATTTTGATTAACAACGCGGGGGCGGGTATTATGGGAGCTGTAGAAGAAGTGCCTAATGATGAAATTTTGAAAAATTTTACCACCAATTATTTTGGCCCTATAGAAGTAACAAAAGCGGTTTTACCCTTAATGCGAAAACAAAAGCAGGGTTTGATTATCAATATCACATCTATTGCTGGTTACATGGGATTGCCATATCGCGGTATTTATAGTGCATCTAAGGCTGCTTTAGAAATCACTACCGAGGCGTGGCGAATGGAATTAAAGCCATTTAATATCGAGATGACCAACGTGGCTCCGGGTGATTTTGCTACCAATATTGCCGCCGGAAGATATCATGCCCCTGTACGTAAAGGGTCTCCATATGCTACATCCTATCAAAATATTTTATCTTTAATAGATAATCATGTAGACGATGGAAACGATCCACAAGAAATGGCTAAAGCCGTATATAAAATTATTCAAACAAAAAAACCTAAAATACATTATAAAGTAGGGCAATTTATGCAAAAATTCTCTATCGTATTGAAACGAATACTACCAGACAAAGTGTACGAACGCTTACTAATGAATCATTATAAAATTAAATAAACACAACATATCATGAAATTTTTTATCGATACTGCCAATCTAGACCAAATAAAAGAAGCTCAAGACCTGGGTGTGCTAGATGGTGTGACTACAAACCCATCTTTAATGGCCAAAGAGGGTATTACGGGGAAAGAAAACATCATTAATCACTACAAAAAAATATGTGATATTGTTACCGGTGATGTAAGTGCTGAAGTTATTTCTACAGACTATGAGGGTATTGTAAAAGAAGGTGAAGAATTGGCCAAATTACATGACCAGATCATCGTTAAAGTACCTATGATCAAAGATGGGGTTAAGGCTATAAAATATTTTAGCGACCACGGAATCAAAACAAACTGTACGCTTGTTTTTTCTGCAGGTCAAGCAATTTTGGCTGCAAAAGCGGGAGCTACTTATGTTTCTCCTTTTATTGGACGATTAGATGATATTTCTACCGACGGACTTAATTTAATTGCTGAAATTCGAATGATTTATGATAATTACGGATTTACAACACAGATTCTGGCAGCTTCAGTAAGACATACCATGCATGTTATTGATTGTGCAAAAATTGGAGCAGACGTAATGACAGGACCCTTATCGTCTATAGAAGGATTACTCAAACATCCTTTAACTGATATAGGACTTGCCAAATTCCTCGCAGACTATCAAAAGGGTAATTAAGCACCAAATTGCTTATCAACAAATAGCTTTAACACCATTTAGTAATCGAAAAAGAAGTACGATAAAAAACTACTTTTCTAGTTAGAAAGTAGTTTTTTATTGTTTTCAAGATTAGCCAACCTTGAATATTTTAGCAGTTGTTTTTCTAATTTTGAAGAGAATAAATCGGCTTTCGAATTAATAATTTTCCCTTCTTTATCCACAAGTATTACTTTATTACGATTGTAAAGTACTAATTCTTCCGATGCGCATTTGGGGTGTTTAAACTCATACTCTTTCCCCAGATTGTAGTGATGTCTTTTTATGGTTTTCAGCCAGTTTTTCGTTTGTTCGTCGTCAGTATTAATGGCAATAAAATCAATATTGGGATATATCGTACTTAGATAAGACGCTTTGTTATGAGATTTAACAAAATGGTCTTTCCTATCCATCGACCAAAAGTATAATGCCGTGATAGGTTTTTCAAAAAGGGAAGATAATTTGATAGTTTCTCCTTTGGCAGTAATCAAACTTTGCTCAGGAATTTTGTTATTAGGCCGTAATTTGGATACGTCTTTATGTAGTTTTTTTAGCTCTTTCTGGGATTTCTTATTCGAACTTACGCTAAGATAATGATCAAGAACCGCATTCGAATCATTATCGTCATTGCTTTCAAGTAAAAAATTAGCAGTGACTCTTCTTAGTAAATTATTTTTGATGTACGGGTTTTGCACCATACTATCAATAAGATTTAATTTATAGGTGGTGCTTCCCGTTTTTCCTAATTGATTTGGAAATTTACTAGTATAATCAATTAATGATGAATTCCTGAAATAATAGTTAAGGTATCGATTGTAGGCGTATAATCTTTTTAAATCTTCATCATTAAAATTAATGCTTTCGCGGAAGTCAAAAAACGTTGAAGGAAGATCTTGTGCAGCATCGAGGCCCCCAACTCCATATCTACGATGAAAATACAATTCGTGTCTGGTATAATAATCATATACAATACTAGCTTGTGCAATTTTTTTTGTCAAAGCACTCAATTCATATGTATCGATTAGCTTATCATAAGCTTTTAATTTCTGCTGAAGCAAAGAATCCTGGTGTCGTTTAAAATAAGAAGGAGAGAGGCCAAGCTCTGATCTTCTTAGTTTATTACGTTCTATTTCATTTTGCAGGTAGGTATCAACTAAAAAATTATTTTTTCTCGCTCCGTCCCCGGTAAAAACCAAAGATTCATCAAACTCTAGTGTGTTGAGGCGCAATAGGATACTATCACCTTTTTCGATGAGTACGATTTGGTTTTCCGGATTGTGTCTAATAAAATAAATCCCTTCTTCCAGGTTTTCAATTTTGTACATAAATCGATTATCGTCATCAAGCAGAATAGTATCGTTCTCCTTATTTCCTTTTGATAAAATCACATAATTTGTGTTGGGATTTACAATTTCTCCTCCAATATAGGTCTCGCTACGACCATTTTGTTTTGGCGAAGTGCAACTATTGAAAATATAGCATAGCAAAAAAGATAGTATAATATGTAGTAAATAAGAAAATCGCATTTTGGGTGTAGTAATTGTCTGACTATTAAGCACTCTTTTTGAATACCAGTTCATCCTCAAAACACATATGTTACCATCTTAATTTTGTAAATTTTTTATGCTGTAGCTGAAAAATACAACTTAAAAATTTTAATTCATTAGATCGCAAAAGCTGGATGTTTACTGTAAAGCTGGCACTCTATCTAAGTTTTATTCAAAAATAGCCTGAAACGAATAGTACACTTGTTAATGATACGTTAATTCTTTTTTTCGGAGTTCGTAGGAAGAAGTGATGCCACTTCCTCTTTAATATTACTAATTTCGCGTTATATTCTTTCAGGTTCTGAATCCATTTTTCTACTTTTGCGCCACATTCAGAAATTCACAATTTTTTAGGTATGTTATCAGTTTCAAATCTTTCGGTTCAATTTGGTAAGCGCGTTCTATTCGACGAAGTAAATACAACTTTTACGCAAGGTAATTGTTATGGTATTATTGGGGCTAATGGTGCAGGAAAATCAACGTTTTTAAAGATTCTTTCTGGTACTCTAGAACCTACTTCTGGTCATGTTCATTTAGAACCGGGTAAGCGCATGTCTGTTTTAGAACAGAATCACTACGCATATGATGAGTATACGGTTTTAGAAACTGTAATTATGGGTAATAAACCTTTATATACCATAAAAAAGGAAATAGATGCGCTGTATGCAGACTATACCGATGAAAATGCTGAAAAAATCGGGGAGTTACAGGTTCAATTCGAAGAAATGAATGGTTGGAACGCCGATAGTGACGCTGCAGCAATGCTTTCTAACTTAGGAATTAAAGAGGAACTGCACTACACACCCATGTCTGATCTTGATACCAAACAACGAGTACGGGTATTGATCGCGCAATGTCTATTTGGAAGTCCTGACGTTTTGGTAATGGATGAACCTACGAATGATTTGGATTACGAAACCATCTCTTGGTTAGAGAATTTCTTGGCAAATTATGAAAATACAGTAATTGTAGTATCCCACGACAGGCATTTCCTGGATTCGGTTTGTACACATATTTCTGATATTGATTTTGGAAAAATAAATCACTATAGTGGTAACTATACCTTCTGGTATGAATCCTCACAACTTGCTGCCCGACAGAGAGCTCAACAAAATAAAAAAGCAGAAGAAAAGAAGAAGGAGTTACAAGAGTTTATTGCAAGGTTTAGTGCGAATGTAGCAAAATCAAAGCAAGCTACCTCCCGAAAGAAAATGATCGAAAAATTAAATATCGCAGATATCAAACCTTCGAGTCGTAGGTATCCGGCTATAATTTTTGAAAGAGATAGAGAAGCCGGAGATCAAATTTTAAATGTAGAGGGGCTTACAGCAAAGCTAGAAGGAGAAATTTTGTTCAAAGATGTAGCTATCAATCTTGCCAAAGGAGATAAGGTTGTTGTTTTTTCAAAGGATTCTAGAGCAACAACAGCTTTTTATCAGATTTTGAATGATAAACAAGATGCTGATGCTGGTAAATTTTCATGGGGAATTACCACAACACAATCCTACTTACCGGCAGATAATAGCGAATACTTTCAAAACGATTTAACTCTGGTTGATTGGCTACGCCAATGGGCTACCACCGAAGAAGAACGCGAAGAAGTATATCTTCGCGGGTTTTTGGGAAAAATGATTTTTAGCGGAGAAGAGGCATTAAAGAAGTCAAACGTATTATCCGGGGGAGAAAAAGTGCGTTGTATGTTATCAAAGATGATGATGACTCGCGCCAATGTATTGATGCTAGATGAACCAACAAATCACCTTGATCTAGAATCTATTACTGCATTTAACAATTCACTAAAAAAGTTTAAGGGCACTGTATTATTTACGACTCATGATCATGAATTTGCACAAACTGTTGCAAATAGAGTTATAGAACTTACTCCAAATGGCGTTATTGATAGGTATACCACATTCGATGAATATATGAGTGATCATAAGGTTAAAGAGCTTAGAGAAAAAATGTATGCAGTCAATGCTTAAACACTAATTAACGCATTGTAACGTCACCTACTTATTTTTGTATCTGTTTTAACTTTTAATGCAGATCAAGAAGACTAAAGTCTTGATGAATTTTTGAAATACCTAAAGACTAGAAATCCGCCGTATCCAATAAAAAGAATAGTTACCACAGATTGCCAACTCCAGGTCGTTTCTGTTTGCCAGCGGTTAGATAGCTAAATTCATATAAAATAACATAAATCTTCATAGAAAAAATTTCGATTTTTTCGTTAAAAAGCCTCAGTGTAGCTAAGGCTATACCTACGTTTTTTGCCTCAAACTCTAAGTTTTTTCTTATAAATCTTATATGTCATTTTATATGAATTTAGCTATAAAATCGTAATCCTCCAAAAATGATGAGGGTAATGCCTATCATCAGGTCCCAGGTTTTTCGAGGTGATTTATCTTCGTTTTCCATGGTATTAAGAAAGACTTTTTTCAATAATAGGAAGCGCTTCTTCCATATCGTCTTCTTTAACAAAAAGTTGAATATGATCTGGTATACCACCACCAAAACCTGCCATCATTCCAGACTTCATGTCATCTCTTGTAATTGAATTGATACCGCTATCTTGAAGCAGGGTTTGCAAGAACTGAACATTGACTAAACTACCAGTATACACACGTTGATATTCGCTTTTAGGAAACATAAGTATTCGTTTACCCTAAAATTACAAAAGAAATACGAGTTAGTGTGAGTTACTTTGGAGCAATTTAACAAAGAGGCAAAACTATTTTTTGAAGTAAATGATAGTAACTCGATTGTTAATCTATTGATTTTCAAAAATCCTATTTTGTTTCAGTTATCTTACGCAAGGTCGAAAGAATATTTTTAGATGCATTAAACAGGTCTCGACAGAACCTGTACTGAGCTCTGATGAAGGGCTCGGCTAGACGGGCTCAAGTAAACGAATACTATTCAATAAAATAATAATCGAACTTGGATTATTAATGCGCATAATTCTCTGAGGTACTATCTCGAGTGTGGTGCGTGGACAATAAAACATTCAGAACCGAGAACAAAAATAAACAAGTAATGTAATTTAATGATGATTAGAGTGAAGCACTTTTATTCTCTTACTTCAATAGTACTAGCTTGGGTAATTTCTTTCTTAGGCATTAAAATATTTACTATTCCATATGGCCGGATTAAAATTCTTACCAAGGGCAAAACCGTAAAATATAACTACTGCTGCTACAGATTTAAACATAAAAAAGAAAACCATAATAAACGTAGAAGCATTATTATCTTTTGAAAATAACCCATCAGGAACCATAAATGTTAACAAAAGACTTACTAAAAAAGTAAGGCACACTAGGTTTTCAAAACTTTTAAAAGACCACATCATGATTTTACGCAAAGGATGTAGATCATTTCCCCATTTATGAACTAAGTAGAAATAATCATTTCCCATAGGAGCGAAAAGAAGGGGATCATCTGCATTTTCTAATTTAAAAAGCTTAGAGGGAGCAATAATTTTAAATCCTTTAAGTTCTGTCTCATGTTTTTTCTCTAAATCTTTGATCGCAGAAATAGCTGATTTTGGTAATTTACCCTTGAAATATTTGGCATCTAAAAAACGTAATCTATAATCGATACATATTTTTTTAATTTGATCAAGATGATAAATTTTTTCTGTCTCCAATTGATCAAAATCGAATATATTGACATCTGAATTGTCTACGGTATCCAGATTTTCTAAAATCCTTTCTTCGTGTAGTTGATCTCTTCTAAATATCTCTTGTACTTGATCTTTCCAGGTGGAAGCATCAAATTTTTTACTACGTAATTTATTAAGTCTGTGTTCAATGTTTGTTCTAGGAAGCATCATTTTCTTTTTCTTTAGCACCACTAAATTAAGAATTTGCGTTTAGCTTTGAAAATATTAACAGCTATAATGCTTTGAAATACAATTGTTTTAACTTTTGTTCAACAATACTACATCAAGTATTAGCTTGAAATCATACACTGTTTTTGATGCAATTAATTTAAAATAGGGATGCCAAGTACACTTTACACGTTAGAGACGCAATATCGTTCCTTATTTTGCAAATTAAACAATACTAACATACGCTTGATATTTCTTAGGGTTGGTAAACCACTACTCCTCAACTCAAAAAGCATATCATAAGTAAATGCTAGATAATGGTCGATTGCCCCATGTGAATATTTTCAAAATTCATATTCGAATCTTCTGGATTTAAAATGTAATCGGCTATAAAATCTCCTACTTTTTCTGTAGATAAAGGTTGATTAGTATTCAAATCTGGTGTTGTAATATGAAGTTCTAACGATTTTTCTACAGCATCTCTTATAGCCGTTGCCTCACCAACAAGATCAAAATGCTCTAATAACATAGCTGCAGATAAAATAGCAGCAATGGGATTGGCGATACCTTTTCCTGTGGCTTGTGGATAAGAGCCATGAATAGGTTCAAACATACAACATGAATTACCTACAGAGGCTGATGCGAGTAAACCGATGGATCCTCCAATAACACTAGCTTCGTCAGAGATAATATCTCCAAACATATTTTCTGTTAATAGTACATCAAACTGGCTTGGGTTCAAGATCATCTGCATTGCCGCATTGTCTACAAATAAGAAATCCAGAGATACATCTTTATATTCTTTGGCAATTTCAGTAACGACTTTTCTCCATAACCTGGAGGTTTCAAGTACGTTAGCTTTATCTACTAAGGTTAATTTTTTTCTTCGTTTTTGCGCGGCCCTAAAAGCAAGATGTGCTATTCGCTCGATTTCTTGTTTAGAATATTCACAAAGATCAGAGGCTACAGTACCTTCATCGTTAATTTCTTTTTTTCCAAAATAGATACCGCCCGTAAGTTCTCGATAAATAGAAATATCGGTACCTTCTATAATTTCTCGTTTAAGTGGAGATTTATCTATTAATGTAGTATAGGCTTTAACTGGTCTGATGTTAGCATAGAGGCCCAATTCTTTGCGTAATTTGAGCAATCCCTGCTCTGGTCGCACTTTGGCATTTGGGTTATTGTCGTATTTAGGGTCACCAATTGCCCCAAACAACACAGCATCGGTATTAGCACAAAGTTGTAAAGTTTCTTCAGGTAAAGGATCTCCTGTTTTGTCAATTGCAATAGCACCTACCAAAGCTTCTTTAAATAAAAAAGTATGATCAAAACTGTGTGCGATAGCTTCTAATGCTTTGATGGCTTGATTGGTCACTTCAGGGCCAATACCATCCCCCGATAATACTGCGATGTCTAATTTCATGTATACGTTATTTATTAACCTTAATTTCTATTTTTTATATAAAGTTTACGACAACCTGGCCCTTACGCATTACTATTTTCAAATTTCTCTATTGCTGCCCTATGACTAATTAAAAAATCAATGTCGTCATAACCGTTGAGAAGACATGTTTTTTTATAAGGATTGATCTCGAATTGTAAAGACGAATTCGATGTAAGATTCGTAATTTTTTCGTTTTCAAGATCAACTTCTATTTGCGTTTTAGGATCGGCTTTGATGGTGTCTAAAAGTTCTTTTAAATAGGCTGGGGTTACTTGTATGGGTAATACACCATTATTAAGTGCGTTTCCCTTGAAAATATCGGCAAAAAAACTCGACACTACAACTTTGAAACCATAGTCGTCTAACGCCCATGCGGCATGTTCTCGACTTGATCCGCAACCAAAATTATTTCCTGCTACCAAAATGCTACCACGATAGGTATCGTTGTTTAAAATAAATTTTTCGTTGATACTGCCATCTTTGTTATAGCGCCAGTCTCTAAACAAATTCTCTCCGAAACCAACTCTACTGGTCGCTTTTAAAAAACGAGCCGGAATGATTTGGTCTGTATCTACATTTTCAATAGGTAACGGTATTGCGGTGGATGTGAGTTTAGTGAACTTATCCATGTTAATTTAAATGTTTTGTGATATCAATAATTTTTCCTTCTATAGCGGTAGCTGCTGCAACTAATGGACTTGCTAATATTGTTCTTGAGCCTCGCCCTTGTCGTCCTTCAAAATTTCTGTTAGAAGTAGACACACAGTATTCACCTTCTGGAATTTTGTCATCGTTCATAGCCAGGCAAGCCGAACATCCCGGTTGTCGAAGTTGAAATCCGGCGTCTTCAAACACTTCTTTTAAGCCTTCTTCTACTATTTGCTGAGCCACTTGCTGAGAGCCCGGTACAAACCAGGCAGTAACATGGCCGGCTTTTTTCTTTCCTTTGATGTAATGTGCAGCCACTCTAAAATCTTCTATTCTACTATTGGTACAACTTCCTATAAAAACATAATTAATTTCCTTATTAATTAATGATTGTCCTTTCTGAAAATTCATATACGCCAGTGACTTTTCAAAAGAAGCGTCATTATCTGTAGGTATATGTTCTGAAATTTTAATACCCATCCCAGGGTTAGTGCCATAAGTAATCATCGGTTCTATATCAGTGGCATCAAAATGATACTCTTTATCAAAGACCGCACCTTCATCACTAGGTAAGGTCTTCCAATAGGCTACTTTTTGATCAAACTTTTTTCCTTTGGGAGCAAACTCTCTTCCTTTTAAATATTCGAATGTTGTCTCGTCTGGGGCAATCATCCCGCCTCGAGCTCCCATCTCTATGCTCATATTACAAACGGTCATTCTACCTTCCATAGACATTTCTTCAAATATATTTCCTGCGTATTCACAAAAATATCCAGTACCCGCATTTGTGCCTAGCTTAGCAATAATATAAAGAATCACATCTTTAGGTAGCACTCCTGGTTTCAGTTTTCCATTTACATTTACTCGAAGGCTTTTCGGTTTTTGTAGCAATAAACTTTGACTAGCAAAAACCTGAGCAACTTGGCTTGTGCCAATGCCAAAGGCAATACTTCCAAAGGCTCCATGAGTAGAGGTGTGACTATCTCCACAAACCATTGTCATTCCTGGTTGTGTAATTCCTAATTCAGGAGCCATGACGTGAACAATACCATTGTATTTATGACCTAAGCCATAGAGGGTAATGTTGTTTTTTCTACAATTTTCGGTAAGTTGTAGTACTTGATTTCTGGATAATTCGTCTTTAATGGGTAAATGTTGATCTACCGTAGGCGTGTTGTGATCTGCTGTAGCTACAACTTGATCAGGCCTAAAAATAGAAATACCACGTTGTTCTAACTCTGCAAAAGCCTGCGGACTGGTAACTTCGTGTATTAAATGTTTATCAATATAGAGTATCTGCGGGCCGCTCTCGATTTCTTTGATTACGTGGGCATCCCAAACTTTATCAAATAATGTCTTTTTCATATTTTATATCAAAAAAAGAATAGTATATTTCCTTTTGAGGTAAATCCATGTTTATAGTTATTTTATCAATTTTGTTTGGCAACATGAGTACGTTTCTAAGTATTAGTGCTGTAGCTGATTAGTACTCGGTTGTCGTGATTTAAATGATCAGAGAATGACTTTTCCCTGAGGTTGTTCATTTTAGGCAACCGCAGCCGATGTAACTTTGGTATTTTTCATAATTTGATGTATATCTTCATCAACCACTTCTTTCTTGGTGTCAGCAAAATCTAAAAATTCTTTATACACTTTATCTAATTGAAGTTTTGTTAATTCATATCCAATTTTCTTTGCTCTATAGGCCAGCGCAGCTCTACCACTTCTAGCGGTAAGTACAATCGCAGATTCTGTGACACCAACTTCTGCAGGATCGATGATTTCATAGGTCTCCCTGTTCTTGATAACGCCGTCCTGATGGATTCCAGAGCTGTGTGCAAAAGCATTAGCACCAACAATAGCCTTATTGGGTTGTACTACCATTCCCATTTTTTCAGAAACCATTTTACTGGTATCGTATAATAATTTGGTATTAATATTAGTGTTCAAATCCAGATAAGGATGCTGATTCATTATCATCACTACTTCTTCGAGAGCAGTATTTCCTGCACGCTCACCGATACCATTGATGGTACATTCAATTTGTCTGGCTCCATGGATAACACCTGCTATAGAATTGGCAGTCGCCAACCCCAAATCGTTATGACAATGACATGAGATAATCACCTTGTCAATCCCCCTAACGTTTTCTTTGAGATATTTAATTTTGGCTCCGTATTCTTCGGGTAAACAATATCCTGTAGTATCAGGAATATTAAGAACGGTAGCCCCGGCTTTAATCATGGCTTCACAAACCCGGGCTAGAAATTCATTATCGGTACGACCAGCATCTTCAGCATAAAATTCTACATCTTCTACAAAGGATTTGGCATAAGCAACAGCCGCAGCGCCACGTTCTATGACTTTATCTTGAGTGGACTTAAATTTATATTTTATATGCGATTCTGAAGTGCCAATACCGGTATGTATTCTTGGTTTTTTAGCATAACGAAGAGCCTCGGCGGCAACTTTGATATCGTTTTCTACAGCTCTTGTTAATCCGCAAACCGTAGCATTTTTTACTAGTTTAGCAATTTCGGTAACTGAAGAAAAATCCCCTGGACTAGAGACCGGAAATCCTGCTTCGATAACATCTACGCCCAAGAGATCAAGTCGTTCTGCTATAATTAGTTTTTGCTCGGTATTGAGCTTACAGCCAGGGACTTGTTCGCCATCTCTTAATGTGGTATCGAATATTTGGACTTTATTATCGCTCATGAAAATTAGTAGTGTTATAGGTTCGACATACTTCAGAAATTATCTTCTTTAAAAATATTCTTAACAAGATGTTTCTTAAATCACTTACGAATTTATATTTTGGGATTTCAAAAAGGAAGTATTACACGATTGGATTTACAATGCTAAACTATTTTAATAGAAACGCAACTTTCTTTTAATCAAATAATTAAGATGTAATTTCTTACAATGACTACAGATCAAAAAGATCCTTTGTTTGTTTTGGTAAAGTCACTTTCTAAATCAGAAAAGAGACAATTTAAAGTATATGTGGGTCGATTAGGTGTAAATACCGATTCCAAATTTCTGGCATTATTCAATCATCTGGATAAAAGTGATGCTTTGGATGAAGAACTAATTATAAAAAGAGGTATCGTAAAGAAGCAACAGCTATCTAATTTGAAAGCTCACCTATACAAACAAATTTTGATTAGTTTGCGATTGAGTCCGCTACACCAAAATGTACGATCTCAAATTAGAGAACAATTGGACTTTGCTTCTATATTGTATCATAAAGGTTTGTATAAACAAAGCTTAAAAATTTTGGAAAAAGCAAAAACCCAGGCCAAAGAGAATGAAGAACATAATATTGCTTATGAAATTGTTGAATTAGAAAAAATTATCGAAACCCAATACATCACGCGAAGTATTAATAGTAGGGCAGACGAGTTGACCGTTGAAGCTAAAATGTTGAGCATGAAAAATGTGCTTACCAGTAAATTATCAAACCTATCGCTACAGTTATATGGTTTAATGTTAAAAAGCGGTTATGTTCGAAATGATAAAGAGCATACGATAATCACCAATTATTTTAATAGTAAGCTTCCTACCTATGATTGGGGGCTGTTGGGTTTTAGAGAAAAATTATGGTTATATAAAGCGCATTTGTGGTATAGTTTTATTATTCAGGATTTTTTGTCATGTTATAAATATTCTAAGAAATGGGTAGATCTTTTCTACGAGAGTCCAAAAATGATGATCCAGAATCCTGTATTTTTTTTAAGAGGAAATCATTATTTATTAGAGTCACTGTATCTAATCAAAGATAAAACCCAATTAAAATCAACCCTAACACGATTTGAAGAATCGATCACTCGTGATACGTTTCCAAAAGATGACAATATTGAAGTATTGTCGTTTCAATTTATTTATAACAATCGATTAAATATTCATTTCTTAGAGGGTACTTTTGAAGAAGGTGAATACCTGGTAAAAGAAATACTGCAGGGTATCGAAAGCTACAAAAACCGAATTGATGATCATCATATTATGGTTTTATATTATAAAATTGGATGTCTATACTTCGGAATGGGAAATCACAAAAAATGTATCGAGTATCTCAACAAAATAATTAATAACCGATCCTTGAAAATGCGAGAGGACTTAATGTGTTTTTCTCGTGTATTGAGTCTGGTCGCACATTACGAAGCAGGAATGGATTACCGACTAGAAAATCAATTAAAAAAAACATACCGATTTTTGATTAAAATGAACGATTTGCATGAAGTACAGAAAGAGATGATAAAATTTTTGAAAAACTTGGGGGATATTTATCCACATCAAATTAAGGATGAGTTTAAAAAACTGCACAAGACCTTAAAACAATATGAAAATCACCCGTACGAAAAACGGTCATTTTTATATTTGGATATATTATCCTGGTTAGAAAGTAACATCTACAATCGACCTGTTGCAGCTATCATCAAAGAAAAATCTCAAAAATTAATGCGCTAATTTAGATGATTAAAAATGTGCACGTTCGTGATATTATCGAATTAAATGTTGCCATGATATGCATAAGCACTTCTGGTGCTTTAGGGCGATATATCGATATGCCCGTACCTGTAATTATAGGTTTTCGAGCACTACTGGCCGGAGTATTGCTTTTTCTTTTTTGTAAATGGAAAAAAGTTTCTTTTAGAACAAAAAGTAAAGATAGACCTATGATCATTCTTAGCGGTATATTAATGGGGTTGCATTGGATTACCTATTTTTATGCACTTAAATTATCCAATGTAGCAATTGGGATGTTGTCTATATTTACGTATCCGGTAATTACAGCATTGCTAGAACCCATACTTTTAAAGACGAAATTTGAAAAAATACACCTATTACTTACATTATTGGTTCTAATAGGTATTTATTTTCTGGTCCCTGACTTAAATTTTGAAGATTCTTATACAAAAGCAGTAATTCTGGGTGTTATTTCGGCACTATGTTATGCATTGCGAAATATTATTATGAAGACCAAGGTAGGAGATTACAACGGGTCGGTATTAATGTGGTATCAACTGGTAGTTGTAAGTATTGTTTTGTTTCCGTTCTTATGTATTGCTGATAGTTCTGGAATCCAGGAACAATGGCTGCCCACCTTAACATTAGCATTGCTAACTACGGCAATCGGTCATACATTATTCTTAAATAGTTTTAAACGATTTTCGATTACAACAGCGAGCATTATTAGTAGTGTACAACCCGTATATGGTATTATTATCGGAATGATATTTTTAAATGAGATTCCGGTATTATCAACTATAATTGGCGGAGTTTTAATTTTAACCTCCGTAGTTATTGAAAGTATACGAACTTATAACTGATTTTTGCTCTAGAGTAAACAATTATCCCAAATAGGATCGGGTGGAGGCGGAGCAACAATTATAAGTGGCTCCTTTTTTACAGGATGAATAAAGCTTAGTCTTCTGGCATGAAGATGAATACTTCCATCTTTGTTGCTTCGATCTGCACCGTATTTTAAGTCTCCTTTAATGTGGCAACCTATTGATGAAAGTTGCGATCGTATTTGATGATGACGCCCCGTATGAAGCTCTATTTCTAATAGATAATAGTGATCTAATTTTTTAATCATTCTATAGTCAAGACTTGCCTTTTTACTGTTGGGTACTTCATTTTTGTGAGCGTATGATTTATTTTGTTTAGGATTTCGTTTTAACCAATGTACAAGAGTGTCATGTGCTTTGGGAGGTTGGTTTTTTACAACTGCCCAATAGGTTTTTTGTACTTCTTTGTTTGCAAATAGTTGATTAAGTCTGGATAACGCTTTGCTGGTTCGTGCAAAAACTACGATACCACTAGTGGGGCGATCTAAGCGATGTACAACACCTAGATAGGCAGCTCCGGGTTTATTGTATTTTTTGGCGATGTATTCTTTAACAACTTCGCTTAATGGTGCGTCGCCGGTTTTGTCTCCCTGTACAATATCTCCTGGGCGTTTATTAACGATGATGATGTGATTATCTTCATAAAGAATCTGAAGATTGTTTTTATTTGAAAGTGTTTTAGACATTTTAGATTTCTTGGATCGACTAGATTGTTGGATCATTTCAAAGTAGAATTGAATTTTGAAGTCATTTTAATGATAGATTCTAATTCTTTTGAAAGTGAATTTAACTGTTCTTTATTTATGAATTCTAAATCATAAGAAATTAACAATTGTGTTTCTATTTCATAAGCCGAGCCTAAAGTAATTTGAAGAAACCTTGAAAAATCTTTATTTGATTTTCTTGAAGAACCCTCGGCAATATTAGAAGGAATAGAAACAGCAGCCCTGCGTAATTGATTTGTAATTTCAAATTTTTCTGATTCTGGAAATTTAGAAGTTGTACTATATATTTTTGAACAAAACTTTCTGCTTTTTTTCCAAATTTCTAGATCTTTAAATCGATGCATAACAATAACTCTAAGAAATCCAACTCATCAAAATATCGAATTAGTCCAGAACTAATACTGCTCATTCTCATTAGGAAAATCAACAGCTTTCACATCGGTAACATATTGTTTAAATGCATCTGTCATTTCAGAATATAGATCTAAATAGCGTCTTAAAAATCTTGGATTAAATTCATGCGTCATACCTAACATATCATGAGTTACCAATACTTGTCCGTCTACACCATTACCTGCACCTATCCCTATAATAGGAATGGTAAGTTTTTCTGCTACCTTTTTGGCAAGTTGGGCAGGAACCTTTTCTAAAACAACAGCAAAGCATCCTATTCTTTGTAGCATCAACGCATCGTCTATTAACTTTTCAGCCTCTTGTTCTTCTTTTGCTCGTACGGTATAGGTTCCAAATTTATATATGGATTGAGGGGTTAATCCAAGATGTCCCATAACGGGAATCCCTGCATTCAAAATTCTTTTAATTGATTCTTTGATCTCTTTTCCACCTTCCATTTTGACCGCATGAGCTCCTGATTCTTTCATGATACGTATAGCCGATCGCAGCGCTTCTTTAGGGTCACTTTGGTAGCTTCCAAAAGGGATATCCACCACAATAAGTGCCCGTTCTATGGCTCGAATTACCGATGAGGCATGATAAATCATTTGGTCTAGCGTTATGGGTAGCGTCGTTTCGTGACCCGCCATTACGTTTGAAGCAGAGTCACCTACCAAAATGACATCAACCCCTGCACCGTCTACGATTTTTGCCATTGTATAATCGTACGCGGTAAGCATTGATATTTTTTCACCATAAGATTTCATCTCTACCAGAGATTTTACCGTAACCCGCTTATAATCCTTTTTTGCCGTTGACATTGATAACTATTTAGTTAATGACTACAAAAGTAAGCATTTACCAATATCGTAACAAGCATAAGTTATATTTGATAGTTTAACATTTTTACTAACTTCGTATACTATGATCAAAATTCAAATTCTTATTCAACTAATCAAGAATATAGGTTTCTTTTTTAGGTTGAAAAATTTCGTTTTCAAGATTTTGATATTTTTTAAGTAGTTCTATATTTATAGAAAATTTTTCACGTAGATGTCCTATTTTTTCATCTAGGTGCTCTTCAAAACAAAATGCATCAATATTAGGGGATTTCATTTCTTTTGCAGCATTAATACCAAGGTTAAATACTTTTATTTCCTTAGCATTAAATTTGTATATTTTTGGATAAATATACATCGAGAAGAACTTAAAAATTAGTATTTCATATTTTTTTAGGTTCGGATTACTTCCCATAGTGAAACCTATAACGAAAGCTTCATCTCTTTCTGAGAGTCCTCTTCCTAATAATGCATGAATGCAATCGTGATCAAAAAGATTTACTGCTCCGGTTAAAGCTAAAGGAGATTTAGGATTTTCTAATACTCTGATTATCCAAGGGATTTGATTTTGAGAAAAGCCTTCAAGACTACTCATAACTGACCTTAAAGAGCAATTATTATTATCTACTCCTGGATTCCACGGTTTTGGTTTTTTCATTTTTTTTGGGGTTGAGGTTTTTTTGACCTTCAAAATGAATTAAAAATCTAAATATGTTTCATAATGCAGAAAAGTATATATTATTGTGTTTGATAGTTTGAAATAAGGACCTGAAACCCTTAATTTTGATTTGTTAGCTGCAGTATATATTGAAGAAATGAAATTGTGAAGTAATATTTAACCTCCTTAAGTTTATGCTTATTTTTTTGGAAAACTGGAAGTTCTACTAGTCTATTTTTTAATATACCTTTCTTATAATGTATTGAAGCTTGTGCTAAAACAAGTTTTAAATACATACGATTAGAAATAGTATTAAAAAATATTTTATGTTAGATAATAAACAGGATAATTAGCAATCACTCAAGCTCACTTTCACCGCTAAACCACCTTCACTGGTTTCTTTATATTTGGTATTCATGTCTTGAGCGGTTTCCCACATCGTTTCAATAACTTTGTCTAAGGGAACCTTGGCGTTTGCAGCATCGGTATCCAAAGCCATTTCACAAGCATTGATCGCTTTTATTGCACCCATAGCATTTCGTTCTATACATGGTACTTGAACCAAGCCAGCAATCGGGTCACAGGTTAGTCCCAAATGATGTTCCATAGCAATTTCGCTCGCCATAAGGACTTGCTCGGGAGTTCCTCCCATTAATTCTGTAAGAGCACCTGCAGCCATTGCAGATGAAACACCAATTTCTGCCTGGCAGCCTCCCATAGCAGCCGAAATAGTAGCTCCTTTTTTAAACAAACTGCCTATTTCTCCGGCTACGAGCATAAATTGTTTGATATCATCAAAGTTGGCATCATGATTTTCAATAACCATATAATACATCATTACTGCCGGTATAACGCCTGCACTACCATTAGTGGGCGCAGTTACCACTCTACCTAAAGATGCATTAACCTCATTTACGGCCAGAGCAAAACATGAGACCCATTTAAGGATTTGTCTAAATTTTACTTCGGTATCTCGAATTGCTTCAATCCATTCTTGTGGAGAATTGTACGAAGTAGTACCGATTAATCTTTTGTGGCTATCAAAAGCTCTGCGACGAACATTGAGTCCACCAGGTAAGGTTCCTTCCGTATGGCAACCAATGTACATAGATTCTAGCATCACATTCCATACCTCAGAAATTCTCTTGTTAATCTCATCATCAGTACACAATGATCGTTCGTTTTCTAAGACAATCTCAGATACTTTTTTCTTATGTGTAGCGCAATATGCCAGAAGATCAGTAGCTTTTTGTACAGGTAGCGGAAATTTTTTAAACTCAGAAAGTTTCTTTTTCTTTCTTTTTCGTTCTTCTTTTACTACAAAACCACCACCAATAGAATAAAAAGAAGATGATGTAAAGCTTCCGTTTGTTAACGTTGCATAAAAAGTAATGGCATTAGGATGAAACTTCTTAAACTCTTTATTAAAAACAATATGTTTGTCTGGATCAAAAGCTAAAGATAGTTCTCCATTTAAATTGAGTTGTTTAGAATTTTGAATATTTTCAATGATGGTATTAATAGAAGATACATCAATAGTTTCGGGATCATAACCACACAACCCTAAAATAACAGCAATATCGGTTGCATGACCTTTTCCGGTTAGTGATAGCGAACCATAAAGATCTATTTTAATAGACGTAATTGATGTGAATTGTTTGTCTTTTTTCAATTCTGCAATCCATCTGCGTCCGGCGCGCCAGGGACCTAACGTATGAGAACTCGAAGGGCCAACCCCTATTTTTAACATATCAAAAATACTAATGCATTCCATTATTGATAATCATTAAAATTAGTGGCGGTAAATATAGTTTTTTGATCACAAAGAACACTGTTTTTTATAGAATACTTGAGGTTGTAGTTTGTGAGTTTTTGAGTTTGTGAGTAGATGAGTGATTGAGTAGTTGAGTATTTAGTTTGATGTTGATGAAATACATCATTAGATTCCCTCCTTGAGGAGGGTCAGGGAGGTGTTTTTTAATTTAGAATTCAGAATTATGAAATGAAAAATGCGAAAAACACCTAACACCTAATAATGACATCCTGTCATACAAAAAGCAATGGCATAATCATTGACCTGATACGTGTAAATCATTAGAAACAAAATAACAATTACGTATAAAGATGAGTAAAATAATAGGAATAGACTTAGGGACAACCAACTCGTGTGTTTCTGTAATGGAAGGAAACGAGCCTGTAGTAATCCCTAATGCTGAAGGAAAAAGAACGACCCCCTCTGTAATAGCTTTTGTAGAAGGAGGAGAAATTAAAGTAGGAGATCCTGCAAAACGCCAGGCGGTTACTAACCCTACCAAAACAATCTCTTCTATTAAGAGATTTATGGGAAATAAGTTTTCTGAATCTGCAAAAGAAGCCGAAAGAGCTGCGTATAAAGTAGTTAAAGGAGATAATGATACTCCACGTGTTGATATAGATGGGCGTTTGTATACACCTCAGGAATTATCTGCGATGACACTTCAAAAAATGAAGAAAACGGCAGAAGATTACTTAGGGCAAGATGTGTCTAGAGCTGTAATTACGGTACCGGCATATTTTAATGATGCGCAACGTCAGGCAACCAAAGAAGCAGGAGAGATTGCAGGTTTAAAAGTAGAGCGAATTATCAACGAACCTACAGCCGCTGCGTTAGCTTATGGGTTAGATAAAAAGGGTACAGATCAAAAGATCGTAGTTTTCGATTTTGGAGGAGGTACTCATGATGTATCTATCTTAGAGTTAGGAGATGGTGTATTTGAAGTATTGGCTACAGATGGAGATACGCATTTAGGTGGTGATGATGTAGACCAAAAAATAATTGATTGGTTAGCTGAAGAATTTAAAGCCGACGAGAATATGGATCTACGTCAAGATCCTATGGCTTTACAACGTCTTAAAGAAGCAGCAGAAAAAGCAAAAATAGAGTTATCATCTTCTGCACAGACTGAAATCAACTTACCTTATGTAACGGCTACTTCTAGTGGACCAAAACACTTGGTAAGAACCTTAAGCAGATCAAAATTTGATCAGTTGATCGACGATTTAGTAAAACGTACTATCGAGCCTTGTCGTACTGCGCTTAAAGCCGCAGGTTTATCAACAAGTGACATAGACGAAATTATATTGGTAGGTGGATCTACTCGTATTCCTGCAGTTCAAGAAGCTGTAGAGAAGTTTTTTGGTAAAGCGCCTAGTAAAGGAGTAAACCCAGACGAGGTTGTAGCCGTAGGTGCAGCTATTCAAGGGGGGGTATTAACAGGTGATGTTAAAGATGTACTGTTATTAGACGTAACTCCGCTTTCTCTGGGTATCGAGACCATGGGGAATGTAATGACCAAACTTATAGAGGCAAATACGACGATCCCGACTAAAAAATCACAGATATTTTCGACAGCTGCTGATAACCAGCCGTCGGTAGAGATTCATGTGTTACAGGGAGAGCGTCCTATGGCAGCCGATAACAAAACTATTGGTCGTTTTCACTTAGATGGAATTCCGCCGGCACAAAGAGGTACACCACAAATTGAAGTAACATTTGATATTGATGCCAATGGTATCATCAAGGTTTCTGCAACTGATAAAGCGACTAACAAGTCTCAAGACATTCGTATCGAAGCCTCTTCTGGATTAACAGAAGAAGAAATCGAGAAAATGAAGCAGGAAGCCGAAGCCAATGCTGAAGCTGATAAAGCGGCAAAAGAAACAGCAGACAAGCTTAATGAAGCCGACGGAATGATTTTCCAAACGGAAAAGCAGTTAGCTGAATTTGGAGATAAATTGTCTGAAGATAAGAAAAAGCCAGTCGAAGAAGCTTTAGCAGAATTGAAGAAAGCGTATGAGTCTAAAGACCTTGCCGTTATTCAACCGGCACTTGATAAGCTAAATGAAGCCTGGAAAGTGGCAAGCGAAGAAATGTACAAAGCGCAAGCTGAAGCACAACAAGGTGGGCAACCAGGTCCTGATGCAGGTACAGATTCGTCATCTGGTGGAGGATCAGAAGGAAGCGATGTAGAAGATGTAGACTTTGAAGAAGTGAAGTAGTGAAGTAGTCTACAGTTACGAAGTACAAAGTTCAATACTAAAAACGCAGATAACCTTATGTTATCTGCGTTTTTTTGTTTAAGTAAACAAAAAATGACTGCTTTTTATTTGAGCAATTTTAAAGTAGAACTGGTATAAAACAAAATTTATCAAAAAGATCTCGACCAAACAGACGAAAGCAAATAGATAGTATTCAACAAAACAATAATTGAACTCAGCCTATTTAAGGAGATTTTACATTCAAATTATCAAAATTTTGTTTCTAAGCCCCCGTTTTTAGAAACTATATTTATACTATTGCATATAGGTTAAAGCCTGGTAGCGTTGATCTTAAGGGCTTTAGCGCTTATCTTTACCCAAAATTGGCATGATTTTTTTTTAGTGGGGGTCATAAATTTCATGACTTATGTACTCAAAACCCTACAGCCGTATCATCCCCACGCTTATCGGCACCTCCTTCTAACGTACCATCGGGCAATACCAAAATACCATCTACTTTACCTAAGATACGTGATTGTTCCTCGCTACTATGATAGCCCTTTGCTCGTAAACTATCTAAAAGCTGATGATCAAAACTATTGGGCTCAAAAACTATGACATCGGGTAACCATTGGTGGTGAAAACGGGGAGCATTCACAGCATCTTGCATCGTCATTCCAAATTCTTTTACATTCAGTATGGTTTGCAATACCGAGGTGATGATCGTAGAACCTCCGGGAGTTCCTACAGACATCCATAATTTTCCGCTTTTTTCGACAATGGTTGGTGTCATCGAACTTAGCATTCGTTTTTCTGGAGCAATCGAATTGGCAGCTGCACCAATTAATCCAAACATATTAGGGATTCCGGGTTTGGTGCTAAAATCATCCATCTCGTTATTTAGAAAAGTACCCACTTCAGGAACATATAATTTTGATCCATAGGCGCCATTAAGCGTTACTGTGGCTGAGACAGCATTTCCAAAAGGATCAATAATAGAGTAGTGGGTAGTTTCATCACTTTCATAACCGGTAATAAGGCCACAATTAATTGCTGACGAATCCGTAGCTTCATCAAAAGTAAAATCATCCATTCTCCCAGATAAATAAGCCTTGCTTAGTAAAGTATCTATCGGAATGTTGGTAAAATCGGGATCTCCCAGGTAAAAACTACGATCTGCATACGCCCGTCGTTCAGCTTCGGTAATTACTTGAATGGTTTTACACTGATTATGTCGGTATTTAGAAATAGGGTAGGGTTCAATCATTTTCATAATTTGAGCAAGACAAACACCACCGCTAGAAGGGGGTGACATAGAAATAATAGACAGGTCTCTATACGTAAATTGAATGGGTGCTCTCCATTTGGCTTCATATTTAGATAAATCTTCCATAGTAATAATACCACCATGGTCTTGTATGCGTTTCACCAGTTTTTTCCCTGTTTCGCCTTTATAAAATTCATCTTTTCCGTTTAAGATGATACGCTTTAAGGTTTTTGCGAGAGTTTTGTTTTTTATGGTATCACCTGTTTTATATGCTTTTGCCCACACTATAGTGTCTCGATTTACGTCGACAAACAAATCTCTATACGCATCAAAACGTGCTTTTTGCTTTTCGGTAACAATAAATCCTTTTTCAGCTAAATGAATGACCGGACTCAAAATTTCGTCGATAGACAAACTTCCAAATTTATTGTGCACCGCAAATAAACCCGCAACAGTACCGGGAACTCCAATGGCAAGAGCACCTATCGTACTTTTATCGGGAATGGGGTTACCCTTTTCATCAAGATACATATTTTTTGAAGCTGCCAAGGGCGCTTTTTCGCGATAATCCAATGCGCCGGTTTCTCCCGTATGTTTTCTATACACCATAAATCCGCCACCGCCAAGACTTCCAGCAAAAGGATAGCTCACTGCCAAAGCCATTTCTGTTGCGATCATAGCATCAAAAGCATTGCCCCCTTTCTTCATGATGTCTGCTCCGATTTTTGATGCTTCTTTACGGGCAGAAACCACCATGGCTTTTTGAGCAATCAGACCACGAACGGGTGGGTAAGATTTAGGCTTCTCTTTTGTGGTAGTTGTACAGGATACTACAAGTAGTGTGATCGACACCATTAATATAATCTTATGCCTTGGGATCATAGTTTTTTTATTTCAGTATGTGTAAAGTGCTCGAGTTCTTTAAAAAAAGAATGAAATTCCCTATCAAAATCAGTATAAAATTGTTCAAGTTCTACAACCGCCAAATTCATTTTAGATCGATTTTTTGTTCTTCGATTCATTCCTGAAAGTACTTCACCAATACCAGAAATAGACGCATAACTTAATAACCAGTTATCCCGAATCATATACGGAAGAAAATTTTGAATTCGATCGGGTAGCAGTTCATAATGTTCATTGAGCAAACCATAAAAATTAACACTAAACTTTAGTAAAGGAGTGTCTGAGTATTGATTCCAATTGGCAGCAAGAAAGTGATCGTAAAGGATGTCTACAATTACTGAACTGTACCGACCATATTTAGGATATAGCCTGGCAATACTCTGTTTTACAATGTTGTGAGAGTCGGTGTATGCATCAATTTTACGGTGCAGTATTATACCTTGAGCAATACGCTCTGGATAATTCAAAAACTTTTTGCCTTTTACCGAGTCTGCTATAAAGTTACCTATTTGAAGTTGTTGATCTTCACCAGAAAGATAGATATGGGCTAAGAAATTCATTAGTGAAATGTACAACTTTTTGAGAAGTATCGCTAGGTCAATTTGATATTAGCGATGCATGTTGTTTTTTTGTAAACTTTAGGTTTAAAGTTGTAGTAGTCTCTTTAAGCTTGTACATTTGCCCTTCATTGTGAATAATCAATCCAAATTTATGACATTAATTAAATCAATTTCGGGCATACGAGGAACCATTGGAGGGGCAGTAGGAGATAATCTTACACCTGTAGATGCAGTAAAGTTCGCATCGGCGTATGGTAGCTGGTTAAAAAATGAAACGAATAAAGAACATCCCAAAGTTGTAGTAGGGCGGGATGCGCGTATTTCTGGATTGATGATACAACAATTGGTCATGAATAGTCTCGTAGGACTCGGAATTGATATTATTGATCTAGGATTATCCACAACACCTACAGTAGAAGTAGCCGTACCCCTTGAGAAAGCTGATGGCGGTATTATTCTTACAGCAAGTCACAATCCAAAACAGTGGAATGCATTAAAGCTACTAAATGATAAAGGGGAGTTTCTAAATGCCGAAAATGGAAAAAAAATTCTGGAAATAGCTGAGAATGATGCATATATTTTTTCTGAAGTGGATGATTTAGGTAGCATCACTATTAACAACACCTATATTGATAAGCATATTGAAGAGGTATTACAGTTACCTTTGGTGAATGCTGAATTGGTGAAAAACGCGGGTTTTAAAGTAGTTGTAGATGCTGTAAATTCTACAGGTGGTATCGCTGTTCCTGGCTTATTGAAAAAAATGGGGGTTACCGTGGTAGAACTGTATTGTGAGCCTACCGGACATTTTCCTCATAATCCAGAACCTTTAGCAGCACATTTAACTGATCTATCGGCTTTGGTGGTTAAAGAAAAAGCGGATCTCGGATTAACGGTAGACCCAGATGTAGATCGGTTAGCTTTTATGAGCGAGGATGGATCTATGTTTGGTGAAGAATACACATTGGTGGCTTGTGCAGATTTTGTGTTAGGTAAAAATCCGGGAAATACGGTTTCAAATTTATCCTCTAGTCGAGCGTTGCGAGATATTACCGAAAAGCATAAGGGAAGTTATGAAGCTAGTGCCGTAGGAGAAGTGAATGTAGTCGAAAAGATGAAAACGAATAATGCAGTTATTGGAGGGGAAGGTAATGGCGGAATCATTTATCCCGAATTACATTATGGAAGAGACTCTTTGGTGGGAATAGCTTTATTTTTAACACACTTGGCTGAGAAAAAATGTACGGTAAGCGAATTGCGCAATAGTTATCCTTCATATTTTATGAGTAAAAACAAAATACAATTAACGCCAGATCTAAATGTAGATGAAATTTTGGAAGGGTTTCACAATAAACATAAGACTGAAGAAGTAACTACTATAGATGGAGTAAAAGTTGATTTTGAGAATAGTTGGGTGCATTTACGTAAAAGTAATACCGAACCTATTATTCGTATTTATACAGAAGCGTTAAGTCAACAAGAAGCTGATGACTTAGCGGCATCTACGATAACTACACTAAAAGACATAGCAGGAATGTAAACCTAAAGAAGAAGTAATTTCGCATATTCAAAACAAACATTGGTCATATCGAAGGTGCTTGTCGATTAATCTACGATGGCGCCTTCAGGTTTAGTGGCATTGCGATGTTTCCAGCGTTTGTGGGTCCAAAGATAATATTGAGGTTCTTCTTTAATTTGTTCTTCTAGCAACCTAAGATACTTTTTGATGCAATAAAATTTTTCTTCTTCTTTACTGTTTTCAGAAATAGGAATAAATTTCACTTCGTAATGTCCTCGTTTTACTTTTTTCACCTGTAGATATAAAACGATTACGTCTAAACGTTGTGCCAGAAACTCACCTCCTAAAAAAATAGGAACGTTTATACCCATGAAATCTGTCCAATATTTCGCATTATAGATTTTTGGTGATTGGTCAGATATCATTCCGTAGGCACAAACCGTATCTTTCTGTTTATCTTTAATAATTTGTCGGGCGACTTTATGGCTTGCGATTAACCTCGAATTAAATCGCCCACGTATACGATGGGCCAAACGATCAAAATATTTGTTTTTAATTTGCTTGTAAATACCAACACAAGGATGTATCGATACCAGGTCTATGGCGTTAGACCATTCAAAACTGCCGTAGTGCCCCATTAGAACGATAATGCTTTTATTCTTTTTTTCGAATTCATGAAATTCTTCGAGGTTGACTACCTTATACCGTTTAATTAATTCTTCTCTAGAAATGGATAGCGATTTTGTCATTTCCAAAAACATATCACACATGTGTTTATAAAATGCTTTTCGAATACGTCGTATTTCTTTTTCAGATTTTTCTGGAAAAACTAAGGTTAAATTACGGGTTACTGTTTTTCTGCGATAACGTATTAAATAATAAGCAATGCAATAAACACAGTCTGAAACTGCGTAAAACAATCTCCAGGGTAATTTTGATATACCTAGAATGATGGGGTATGTAAAACTGTAGATCAAAAAATGCATTTTGGGGTCGATTTAGGTGTATTCATAAAAGTTGTACAGGCATTGCCAAAGGGTTTCATACTCCTCTTAGCTTGCCTCGAAATTAAAATTCAGTTTCTTGTAAATATCTCGAGGGCTTACCACGAGGTTATTTACTTTTTTTTGGAAACCAATTAATCTATAGTAGCCCCCTTGGGTGCTTCAGAGATCGAATTGCTATGTTTCCAACGTTTGTGCGACCATAAGTAGTACGCAGGATTATTTTTTATTTGTTCTTCAAGAATGTTTAGGTATTTTTTCACGATATAAAAGTCTTCACAATTTTTTGAATCTTCTGTAATAGTAACAAATTCGGCCTCATAGTATCCTCTTTTTAGTTTTTCAACTTTCAAATAATAGACATTCATTCCTGATCGTTTGGCTAATACTTCAGCCCCTAAGAAAGTAGGTGCTTTAATACCCATAAAATCGGTCCAGTACATGGCATTATGTATTTTCGGAGATTGATCAGAAACCAAGCCATACATATATAAGCCTCTATTTTTCTCTTGGTCTTCGGTAATCTCTTTCATTGCATTTTTGGTAGTAACCACTCGCGAACCAAATCGTGCTCTAATACGACGCACAAGTCTGTCAAAATAAGGATTACCAATTTTTTTATAAATTCCTACCGCCTGAAAATCAGTTTGTAAGTCGACAACATTTGACCATTCGTAACTTGCATAATGAGCCATAAATACCATTATATTGTCGCCTTTTTTCTCTAATTGATGCAGTTTGTCCAAATTTGTCACTTTAAATCGTTCTTTCATCTCATCATTAGATATAGCCATCGATTTGATCATTTCTAAAAACATATCACACATATGCCGAAAAAATTCTTTCCTTATAGCTTTAATTTGCGCTACAGACTTTTCAGGAAAAACAAGATTGAGATTTTTGGTCACCGTTTTTCGTCTATATCGAATCACATAATAGATGAGAAAAAAAATCATTGATGAAAAACCGTAAAATAAACGCCACGGTAGTTTCGAAATAAACCACAACAAAGGGTATGTTACGCAGTAAATAAAAAAGTGCATGAACCAAATGAGTTTGATTTGCGAAAGTACAGGTATTTACCAAATAATACATGAGAAATGTTAAAAAAAAGCTAAAAAATATTAATGCTTCGGTAATGCTAGTCTACAATAGCGTTTTTAGGCATTGGTGCATTTCGATGTTTCCATCGCTTATGGGTCCAAAGATAATATTCTGGTTTATTATAGATCTGTTCTTCTAGCATGCGTAGATATGTCTTGGTAATATAATAAGGTTCACAATTTTTGGCATCATCAGTTATGGTTACGAACTCGGCCTGGTAGTATCCTCTTTTAATTTTTTCTACCTTCAGAAAAGAGACCGCCATATCTAACCTTTTTGCCAATACTTCTCCACCGGTAATTACCGGAACTTTAATTCCCATAAAATCAGTCCAGTATAAGGCATTTTTTAATCTTGGCGATTGATCAGACAGCAAACCGTAGGCACATAATCTTTGATGTACCTTGTCTCGAGTAATTTCCTTAATCACATTATGGCTATGTATTAATCGTGTATCGAATCTTGTTCTAATACGCCGTACTAATCTGTCAAAATTTTTATTTTTAATCTTTTTATAAATAGCTACTATAGGAAAATCTAATACAAATTGTGCGGCAATAGCCCATTCATAACTAGCATAATGACCCATTAATACAATGATACCTTTGTTTTTGGTTTCCAAAGCTTTAAAGGCTTCGGGATTTTTAATGTCAAACCTTTTAATCATTTCTTCTTTAGAAATGGATAAGCTTTTAATCATCTCCATAAACATATCGCACATATGTTTATAAAAAGCTTTTCGTATACGGTGAATTTCTTTCTGCGATGTGTTGGGAAAAACGAGTACTAAATTTTTGGTGACGTTTTTTTTTCGATATCTAAAAATATAGTATACCAAAATATAAAGAACCGAAGAAAATGTATAAAAAACCGGCCAGGGTAACTTTGAAATTATCAGCAAAATTGGGTATACCAGATGATAAACTAAAGATTGCATCGCATACTTAATTAAGCATACAAAGATAAAATTATTGAAAATTTTAATTCATAAACTTATGCTAATACGCATCAAAATCAGTCCTCTTTTTTAAGGTTTAAAACTGTGGTATATTTATATTTGAGTTTTAAAATAAAACTGTATGGGAAACCTTGATCTTATTGTTATTGCTATTATTGGAGTAAATGTATTAATATCGTTAAAAGGATTTAACGATTTTTCATTTTTCGAGAAGTATAAATTTAATATTGGAGGAATTCGACGAGGAGAACAAATTCGAATGTTAATGTCTGGGTTTCTACACGTAGATACGACACATTTATTTTTTAATATGCTTACGTTGTATTTTTTTGCTCCTGTGGTATTGAGTTTTGCTGGTAATGTGAAGTTTTTGGTTATTTATTTTGGAAGTTTGCTCGTTGGAAATTTATTTTCATTGTTCTTTCATAAAGACGAATATCATTATAGTGCAGTAGGAGCGAGCGGTGCAGTTTCAGGAATTATTTATGCAGGTATTTTGTTTCGTCCTGATATGAGTTTATATCTTATGTTTATCCCTATTCCTATTCCTGCCTATATTTTCGGAATAGGATATTTACTATATTCCATATTCGGAATGAAAAATCGTGTAGGAAATATTGGTCATGACGCTCATTTTGGTGGAGCAGTTGGCGGCTATGTAATCACACTTATTTTGGCACCTTGGGTGCTTGAAGCAAATCTTTTGATGGTTGGATTGCTGGCAATACCCATAGTAATTCTTTTCATTTTACAGCGATTGGGCAAATTGTAACGCAGTTGATATGGGTATATTAGAAATAGACCACCGATTTCGTAATCATCAATTTATGATACATAGTAATTCATAAGGCACTGTCTAAAATGCAAAAAAAAACAGTAAGTCTTTTAGGATCAAGAGGTCAAGACAAAAGATAATCTTATTTTGTGATGCTGATACCCCAAGGCTCTGCCTTGGGGTTGTTCATTATTTGTCTGAGGACTTGATTACTATAAGTGTTTGAAGTCGAATTCACATCGATTACAATGTTTTTTCTCCCAATAGTTCAGAGATTTTTTCTTCTAGGGCAGGCCCTCTTAAATTCTTAGCAATAACATTTCCCTTTTCGTCTATAATGAATGTTGCCGGAATCGAACGTACTCCGTATGCCTTCGCAATAGGTTCTTGCCAAAATTGTAAATGCGAAACATGATTCCAGTCTAATTGATCATCTTGTATTGCTTTTACCCAGGCTTTTTGATTTCTATCCAAAGAAACACCAATAATATTTAGCCCTTTGTCATGATATTTATGATATACTTTAACAACATTGGGGTTTTCAATTCTGCATGGTTTACACCAAGACGCCCAAAAATCAATAATTGTTATCTTACCCATGGATTCTTTAAGAGATAATGTTTTACCATCGGGTGTTGGAGCCGAAAAATTTTCTGCTTCACTACCAATATCAATACGTTTTTGTAACGATTGCGCTGTGGCCGTGTTGATTCGGGCATTCAAATCTTTACCTATTCGTGTATTTTTTAAAGTATCACTCAAAAGTTCATATTTCTCTTTTGCTTCTTTTGGATTTAGAATTTTCATATTTACCAAATCTACCAAAGCGATAATTCCAACAAGCGAATTTGAACTATTTTCGGCAATTTGAATGCGATATTCTTTCTCTTTTGTGTTTAATTCTTCAATTTTTGCTGAAATCGTATCCATTTTATCGGTTTCATTGAGTTTTGAAGCGATTTGATACTGCGTGTTCAATTGTATTTTTTGATCTGCATACGCTCTAACCGCCTTGATGTAATCAAAAAATAGTTGGTTTTCTTGTCCGCCTTTTACTATTGAAGAACGTAAGCTATCTTTGTAAAGCGTAATGTTAATTGGATTATTTTCGGCTAGATATAATACGTTACCTTTAACAGTATTAAAAGTTAAGTAATTAAAATCATAACTTTCAGCAGGTGGAAGATCAATTTTAAATTTTTCCTCTTTAATCACAGCAGTATCTATAATTACTGGTCTGTTCGATTGGCTGATTGCGTTTATATACACTTCGGTACCATCCTCAAATCCTTCGGCATCTGCCGTAATAGAATATCCTTTTTCTTTTTGTTGACAGGATAATATCATAACTACTGAAGCTAATAAAGCAATTCTTTTCATGGTATTTCGGTTTAATTTGGGGATAAAAATAAAGAAACTTATATATATACTATAAAAATTAACTTTTTGACCTAGCTTTTATTAACAATTGTGGTATTGAACTCATCTTGACTTTTGATATTCATTGTCTTTAGTGATGCAAAAATTAGATGTCTTTGCAGATATTTAATTTTATTGATTTCAAAGTGTAACAAAACTACTTAATCAATCGTCTTATTAATACGGATACATACAAACATATAAGGAAGTTAAAGATATGTTTTATTTTTGCGCTGAATCTTAGAAATGTAGTTACACGTAATTGTTAACATTTTTATTTTAATTAAATGTTAATATTTGTTTAACTAAATTAGATTGTATTATTTTTGTTAAATTACTGTAATTAAGCAGATATGAGGGTTTTAGAACAGGATTTTCCGTTAGACATATGGATTAGCTTTTCTAAGTTTTTTGAACAGTATAGAAGTTATTTGGATAGCGACAATGAACTTCTAAAGGATCGCGCTAGGCGAATTTTAAAAATTGTTGAAGAGTACCCCGAATTGGAAGAAGGCATAAAAACCGAAGAGCGAGTACAAGAATTACTACCTCAAATTCACTTGGTTCTCGAGGATTCATTTGCTCAGATTTTACAATCTAATGAAATCAAAATTGCTACGATACCTTTTAATAATACAGTTTTAAAATCTTCTAAACGTTATCAAAACATTATAGAAGCTGCAGGTCAAAACTTTGAACCACAGATTAAAAATCTGGATGAAGACCATTACTTCATCATGGGCTGTAGTATCATTTTAAATACATATTACGGGTATTCTATAGATTTTAGAAGACCCTTCTTTTATGATATTCCTGATGCCAATGGGATTATGAGGCATTACAGGATTATGTATAATGGGGATTTTATTGAAATTATTAAAACAGATAAAGCCAAAGATATAACTGATGCCGATGTCGCCGAACTTTTGGATAATTTTGATAATGTAGAGATTTGGAAAAAAAAGTTCCCTCCTTACAGTTGGGTATTTAAAGGTATTGTTTTAGCCAATATGTTTGATGTCACTACTGATGTTTCTTTATCCGATTTCAAAACAAGCCTTATTAAATATGACAAAACCGAAGGGGATTTCGTAGGAAGTTTTGAACGTATTTTTCGGGCAATTTTCAACTTACACGAGATTAAAGTTGGTTTTTCAAATTATAATCCAGAAAATCAATCACTTGAACGAGTACCCTTCAAAAATATCGATAGTTATATTTTGTACAATAAATATTCTGATTGTTGCGAAACAGCACTTTGCTCTGGAACATATGATGCTTTATTAGAACAATCTACATATTTTGCAATTTCAGATGTTAGAAAATATCAAAAACAAGCTCCTAACGAGATTATGTATAAAAATTTGGTCGCACAAAATATTAAGAGTGCGATTTTAGCTCCTATTAAAAGTGAAGGAGGAATGCTAGGTATTTTAGAAATAGTTTCACCTAATAAACACGAATTAAATAGTATAAATGCTAATAAACTTCAGGATGTAATGCCATATTTGGTAGATTCTGTACTCAGATCCAAAGCCAAGATGGAAAATGAACTAGAGCTAATTATACAACAAGAATGTACGTCTATTCATCCTAGCGTGCATTGGAAATTTAGAGAAGAAGCCAAGCGTTTTATGAGATCGCTGGTAGAAGAAACTCCAATCTCTTTTCAAGAAGTAGTTTTTGATGATGTATTTCCGTTATACGGGCAAATTGACATCAGAGGCTCTTCAGATGCTCGAAATCATGCTATTCAAAAAGATCTGGTATTGCAGCTTAATGCTATTTCTAAAGTATTTCAAAAAGTTTTAGAAACCGAAGCGCTGCCTATTTATGAACAACTAGAATATAGAACTAATAGTTATATTGCATCTATTACCGAACAGCTCGAGGTAGATACCGAACAAAAAATCGTTAATTTCATTAAAAAAGATATTACTCCACTTTTTAAACATCTCAAAAAGAGAAGTAGGGATTTAGATGCGCTTATAGATGGGTATAATGAGATTTTAGATAAAAATTTGAAAGCGGTCTACAAACATCGTAAGGCTTATGATGACTCGGTAATGATCATCAATAAAAAATTGGCATCTTTACTAGATCAAAAGCAGGATGAAGCTCAAGGAATGTACCCTCATTATTTCGAACGTTTTAAAACAGACGGTGTAGAACACAATATGTATATAGGAGAGTCTATTAGCAAACACAATAGCTTTAATAGAATTTATCTTTATAATTTAAGATTATGGCAGCTTCAGGTCATGTGTGAGATGGAAAATGCATATTATCAAATGAAAAATGATCTACCTGTTCCACTTGATGTTTCCTCGATGGTATTGGTGTTTAATACCTCACTTTCTGTACGATTTCGTATGGATGAAAAACGCTTTGATGTAGATGGTACTTATAATGCTAGATATGAAGTCGTAAAAAAGCGAGTTGATAAGTCCAGAATTAAGGGAACCAATGAACGAATTACCGAAAAAGGTAAACTTGTGGTGATTTATTCACAAAAATCAGATGAAAGAGAGTACATTAAGTATATTAACTTCTTACAATCTAAAAACTATCTGGAAGACGAAATAGAGATTGTAGATATTGAAGATCTTCAGGGAGTTACCGGGCTAAAAGCTATTCGAGTAAATATTTTGTACCATAAAGATAAAGAGGATAAAGAATTCTACACCTATGAAGATCTAATGAAAGAACTTAATTAGTATCTTTATTACACTATTGCAATGTATTAAAGGCAAGTGCAAACGATATAACAGAGGATACAATGCCAATGATAAAAACTGTATACGTTATTCTCAAAATCTTATATTTTTTATGCAACACTTTTCCTAAAAAATAGAGATCTTTTATCATAGAATCGTAGATGTATTCTTTATCATCCATTAGTTCTGTCATTGCCCATTTGTATTCATCGAGTGGCATTTTATGAAAATTCCCAAAAAACAATAGATTTACTTTTTTTTCTTCTATTTCTTTACGCGTAAATTCTCCACTAGTTACATTAGGTCGTGTAGCTAGTACAGATAGAACAATCGATACAATACTAAAAAATAAGAATATCATCGTAGGATAAATAAGATATTGATTTGATGGGTTGTCTAATTTGGGAATAAGATTAGATAGGGCAAGTGATATGATGATAGCATTTACCGATAATAAGATGTTCGCTTTTGTATCTGCAATATCACTAAGTTTAAGATGGTTTCTCAAGGTGACCCTAAATAAGGTTTGTATGCCTTTTTCTGGACTTTCCTCTTTGAGCATCTTTTTTAATTTTTCTTTCTTCCTTTCTTTCTTGATCCTGGTGTGTTCCTCGATCATTTTAGATAAATTCTGCTCTTTTTTAGGTTGCCAGTGGGTCAAAGCATATTCTGTATAATAATGATGCTTATTTTGAAAAAGATCAATATTAATTTTGAGCCATTCTGAAGAATTTAAATTACAAACATTGTTTAACTTAAATTCTTGTCGTAATAATTCACTAGTTTCTCCGTAATATGCTTTTGCAAAATGAGAAGCATCTGCATCTCTAATAATTTTTTCTGAAAGACTAATAGGCACATGTTCCATTTTTGTGGCCATAATATGCGTATTAACATTATCAATGATCTCACGAGGAACCTGGTGTTGGGTTAAAAATTCACGAGCAATTTCAGCACTGTGTTCTTCATGGTTGTCTGAGCTTCTGGAATATCCAGTATCATGTAAGAGAGCGGTTAATAATAAAACTTCTTTATCTTCGTCAGAAAGATTAACACTATCAAGAATTTCTTTCGTACTTTTAAACACTCTTTTGGTATGATCGTAGTTATGATATATACATGAATCTGGTAATTCCTTTTTAAATAGTTCTGAAACGAAATTATCGGTTTTTTCAACTAATGAAGTCATGCTATTATTTTTTCAATAACCAAAATAATTAAAAAAAAGAGATTGTACTTCACAACAATGAATAAATATAGTAAGATTCTATTGATCTGCACTTTTCTGGTAGCAAATTCATGTGCAACGTATACTCCTAAGTATGTAGTCAAAGACTTTGAAAAAACCTTACCTAATGATGAGATAGATCAAACTTTTTATCTTATAGGAGATGCAGGAGCAGCTAAACTTAACCAACAAACCAAAGCGCTATCTATCCTACAGAAAGTATTAGATACTGCAAATGCCAAGCGTTCACATGTTGTCTTTTTGGGAGATAACATATATCAGAGAGGAATGCCTAAAAAAAATGCCACTCAAAGACCACTTGCAGAACATCGAATCAATGCACAGATCGATGCTGTTAATGATTTTCAAGGGAATGTCATTTTCATTCCGGGGAATCATGATTGGTATGCAGGTGGTTTGTTAGGATTGAAGAGGCAAGAGAAGTATGTTGAGGCCAAATTAGATAAAAAAGATCCATTTCTGCCAGAAAATGGATGTCCTTTAGAAAGTATATCGATTAGTGATAAAGTTCAATTATTGATTTTGGATACCCAATGGCATCTTGTTAATTGGGACAATCACCCTACGATTAATGATGATTGTGAGATTAAAACTAAGGAGAAGTTTTTCATAGAATTAGAAGGGGAATTGAAAAAAAATAGCAATAAAACTATTGTTTTGGCATTGCACCATCCATTATACACTAACGGAGTTCACGGTGGTAACTTTACTTTCGATAAGCATCTTTTTCCTTTTAGAAATAAAATACCCCTCCCCGGATTAGGATCTCTGGTTACTTTAATGAGATCTCTTGGTGGAGTGTCGACACAAGATGTATCAAACAGACATTACAATAGGTTTATAAAGCGGGTTTCGACCATGGCAAGAAGTATCAATAAAGCAATCTTCATTTCGGGTCATGAGCATTCTTTACAATTTATAGACGACGATGGTGTGAAGCAAATAGTATCTGGATCGGGTTCCAAAGTCTCAGCGGTTTCTTTAGGTAAAAACGGTTTGTTTTCTTACCCCGATCAAGGGTTTGCAGTAGTAGATATTTACAAAAACGGATCTTCTTACGTACGATTTTACGCAAATAAAAATGATCAGGCTGTGTTGGTGTACCAAACCAGAATCCATAAAAAAGAAGAGCATAATACATATGATAATTTGCCTGCTTCTTTTTCTAAAGAAATTTCGGCTTCTATTTATGAAAAAGATGAAGTAGAGAAATCTAGTTTTTTTAAATTTCTTTGGGGCGATCATTATCGACAAGTATATGGCAAGGATATTACGGTACCCGTGGCTACATTAGATACGTTGATGGGGGGATTGTCTATAGAAAGACAAGGTGGGGGGCAAGTTACACGATCTTTGCGTCTCGTAGATAAAGAAGGTAAACGCTTTAGTTTAAGAGCAATGCGAAAAAGTGTGACCCAATTTCTTCAAAAAGGAGCCTTCAAATACACCTACCTTGGTGCAGGGTTCGACGGCACATATACCGAAGATGTGCTTTCAGACTTTTATACCTCTAGCTATCCATACGCATTTTTGGCAGTAGCGCCTCTCGCTGATGCAATAGGAGTATATCATGCTAACCCAAAGCTTTATTATATTCCGAAGCATGCTGCCTTGGGTAAATACAACGATAAATTTGGTGATGAACTGTATTTTCTTGAAGAACGACCTGGAAAAGAATTCTATAATGAACCTTCTTTTGGTCGACCAGATGATATCGAAAGCACAGATAATGTCTTTAAAAAACTAAGAAAAGATGAGAAATATCAGATTGATGAAGCTCATTATATTAGAACCAGGCTTTTTGATATGCTTTTAGGGGATTGGGATCGACATGCCGACCAATGGAGGTGGGCTCGTTTTGATACTCAGGGAACTAAAACGTACAGACCTATCCCTAGGGATAGAGATCAGGTATTTTCAAATTATGATGGCTTAATTTTGGATATCGTGAAATTTGTCTCACCACTTTCTCGTAAATTCCAGGTGTATGACCAGGACCTTAAGAAAGTAAGATGGATCAATCAATCAGGAATGCCTCTGGATAGAGCTTTGCTTCAAAATTCGGTAAAAGAAACTTGGTTAAAAGAGGCAAAGTATATCAAACAGAATCTCTCTAATGCTTCAATAGACCTGGCTTTTCAAAATATTCCCATAACACTTCAAGATACCACAATCGAGAATATAAAAAGGAATCTCAAAGCAAGAAGAGATCGTATAGAAGATATGGCTGGTCGTTATTACGATTATGTCTCAAAACACGTAGTACTTACGGGTACCGATAAAGACGATCTCTTCGAAATTAGAAGAGAAGGTCAAAAAACTATAATTAAAGTTTCAAGAATTAAAAATGGTCAAGAAACTCAACCTCTTATAGAAAGAGTTTTTGATTCAAAAGAAACAAACGAAATTTGGCTATATGGGTTAGATGATGATGATGAGTTCTTAGTTAATGGTAACGGAAAAAATCTGATCGAAATACGCATTATTGGAGGACAAGGAGATGATGTGTATACCATACAAAACGGTAAAAAGATCAAAATTTATGACCATAGTTCAAAACCGAATACGATTACCGAAAAAGGTGGAGCAAAATTCAGATTTTCAAACACTTATGATTACAACACTTATGATTTCAAAAAATATCTCGAAAAAACTAATGCGGTAACACCATTCTTAGGTTTTAATCCAGACGACGGGATTAATGTGAATATTACTAATGTGTACACGATTAAAAGCTTTAAAAATGATCCTTACCACAGCAAACACAAAATAAGGGCAGCTTATTATTTTGCTACTGAAGGATATGATCTCTCATACTCGGGAGAATTCATAAAAGCATTGGGTACTTTAAATATTACAGCTTCAGGAGTATATACAAGTGAAAATTTTGCTCAGAATTTTTTTGGCTTCGGAAACGAAACTAATAATGAAGATGACAATCTGGGTTTAGACTTTAATAGAGTGAAAATTGGTACATGGGCCTTTGGCTTAGGAATATCTAAAAGAGGTTTTAACGGAGCAGAATTTTCTATGAAAGCTAATTATGAAGGAATAGAGGTGCAAAATACTCCCGGACGGTTTATTACAGCAGGATTAGATTTTATAGTAAATGATCCGAATTTTTTTGAACGTAAATTTTTTGCAAATCTGGATCTTAAATACACTTTCGAAAATTATGATAATCCCGTAAACCCCACTCGTGGAATGTCCTTCAGTTTTCAAACAGGAGGACGAATAAATGTCGACGATACCGATCGAATGTATGGGTATCTTATTCCGAAACTTGGCTTTTATAATGCAATTACCAGAAACAGAAAACTAGTTCTTAAAACTAATGCTATTGCACATATTAATATAGGTGATGATTTTGAATTTTATCAAGGTGCTATGCTTGGTGGACTTAATGGTCTGAGAGGATATCGCGAAGAGCGCTTTATCGGGGAGAGTGCTCTGGCCTTTAGCGGTGATCTTCGCTATAGTTTTAATACGTTTAAAACAGGTTTGTTGCCTTTACAATTAGGAATATTTTCTGGATATGATATTGGCCGAGTGTGGTTAGACAATGAAAATTCTAACACTTGGCATGACTCTATCGGTGGCGGATTTTGGATTAATGCATTGGATACTATAGGCGGACAGTTAGGATTGTTTAATAGCGATGATGGGATACGGGCCACTTTTGGTTTTGGATTAAGTTTTTAAACCGGGTCAAATACGCTAAAATTTCTTATTTCAATATATACCGATATAAATTACCTCCAGATTTTTTTCCACCTTCATCAACAATGAGCAATGTAGAATCATTTACAAAGCAAATGCCTTCTTTTTGAGAATAATGTTTTAACTTAATTTTCTCAATCTTTCCTTCAAATAGATTATCCTCATTAAAATCTTCAATAAGGAACAATTTATTATACGTAAGTAGCACAATTTTGGAGCCGGTATCATTAATAGCCGCTGCGGTAACAAAGCAGTCTTTATGATCATCACAAGTCTCAAAAGTAGAAATTAATTTAGCCACATAATCACCGGGTTTGGCGGGAATTTTGTAAAGTTTTGTGGTGCCATCAAAGTCAGAGCTTCTATTTTTGGTAAATAGATATAAATGACCTTTTAAATAAATAAAAGCTTCAATATCATAATTTCTTCTCTTCTTTTTAGGAGGAAATTTTTCTTGATCTTCTAATCGAAATCGTATTTCAGATATCTTAGTTTTCACAGTAGGCAAACCTGAAACTTTATAAATCACTAAATTTTTTCGGTTGTTCCTATTGTTCCCAAAATCACCTATGTATACATGTCCATCATGGTCATATGCTAAATCTTCCCAGTCTATATTTTTGGTTTTATGTAAATCTATTTCCTTTATAATATCTCCATTAAGATCTAATGTGAAAATTGAATTATCGTTACCAGAATCATTAATGGCATATACATAATTATGTCCGGGAAGTTTTGTGATTCCTGAAACCTCTCTTACCAATTTCGAAAGATTATTAACCAATATCAAATCTGTATCTTCTAATTTTTGACAACTAACCGTTAGGACATGCAATAAAAGAAAACCAAGAATTTTAAATTTTAGATGTTGCATAGCGATATTTTAGTTTGTAATAGGAAATTCCTATTTTTAACATGTTGATTGTATTAATTCTCATGATTTGCTTCTCATTCGATTTTGTACGTGATCAAAAATTAACTGGTAATAATCAAGATCATGAGTAACGAAGTTATTATAATTTTTCGGGTGTTCAATAATGTCTTTGAGAATATCAATTTCAAATAATTTGACTTTAGAGACTTCCTCAGTCTGAAGTTGAAGTTCTTGAACTGGTGTTGTTAACTTAGAGAAATATATATGATGAAATTCATTGTCAATAATATTGGGTTTCGGGATTTTTTTTGCTAAATAAATTGAAATAAATTCTAGATCGTCCTCTGTAATTTTAAGTCCTATTTCTTCTTCGATTTCTCGAATTGCAGAATGTATAGGAAGCTCTCCGGTACCAACATGACCGGCAACCGAAACATCCCAAAGATTAGGGAATACATCTTTATTAGCCGCTCTTTTCTGAAACAAAACTTTTTGATCTGCCGTATAAAACCAAATGTGAACACTTGCGTGATATAGTCCTAAAGCATGTGCTTCAGACTTAAGTCTTTTTTCGCCAGTGGGTTTCCCTGTTTTATCTACAATATCAATTAATTCATCTATCATACTTTAAAAATAAAAAATCCTGCTTGCTTTGAACAGGATTTATTTTGGTAGTATATAAGAATATAGATTTTGTTTATTTTGCGAAGTAACTAAAGGTTTCACCTGCTTTAATGTTTAGCAAACTTTCATAAATTAATTTAATTATGTTTTCTACATCTTCTTGGTGTACCATTTCTACAGTAGTGTGCATATATCTTAAGGGCAAAGAGATTAGCGCAGAAGCAACACCTCCGTTACTATAAGCAAACGCATCGGTATCAGTCCCAGTCATCCTGCTTGAAGCCATACGCTGAAAAGGAATTTGTTCACTTTCGGCTGTTTCAATAAGTAATTCTCTCAATTTGTTTTGCACTGCGGGTGCATATGAAATAACAGGGCCATTACCAATTTTAGTTTCCCCTTGCGTTTTCTTCTCGATCATTGGGGTTGTAGTATCGTGACAAACATCGGTAACAATCGCAACATCGGGTTGAATGGTTTGTGTAATCATTTCGGCCCCTCGTAAACCAATTTCTTCTTGCACCGAGTTGGTTATGTATAATCCAAAAGGAAGCTTCTTTTGATTTTCCTTCAGTAAACGAGCAACCTCTGCTATCATAAAACCGCCTATACGATTATCCAAAGCACGACAAACAAACTTATTCTCATTTAGAATAAAAAATTCGTCAGGATACGTGATTACACAACCTACATGAACCCCTAATTTTAGTACTTCTTCTTTAGTTGAGCATCCTACGTCAATACAAATATTATCCAGTTTTGGGGCTTGTTCTTTAGATTTATCTCTAGTGTGAATCGCAGGCCAGCCAAAAACACCTTGAATAATTCCTTTTTTAGTATGAATATTAACACGCTTCGAGGTGGCTATTTGATGATCACTTCCTCCATTTCGAATGACATAAATTAGACCGTTATCTGTGATATAGTTTACATACCAAGAGATTTCATCGGCATGTCCTTCAATAACGACTTTGTATTTTGCTTCGGGATTTATAACACCAACAGCCGTACCGTAAGTATCGGTTATAAATTCGTCTACATAAGGTTCTAAGTAATTCATCCATAATTTTTGACCTTCCCACTCATAACCCGTAGGAGAAGGATTATTTAAATACGTTTCTAAAAATTGTAAAGATTTTTTATTAAGGATGCTTTTTTTGGCCATAATATATTGAATATGAAATTTTTTCTGCGAAATTAACAATATTCACATAGATTTCACGCTTAAGAACAGGTTAATTATTAATTTTGAACTTAACTTCTTTTACAGAAGGCTTAAGCATGCACGACATAAATAGTATATAAAGTTTGAAAGACCCCATTATCAATGATGTATAGATCCTTATTATATATATGGTGTATTGTGTACAACATATCATTGTATGCCCAAAAAGACGATCGAAAATCTGTTGATTCTTTAAAAGCTGAAACCTCGGGATATGTGCAATACTATATTGTTGAGGGGGATACCATTCCGCACGAGGCTATTGATCTGGATGAAGTGGTTATTTTGGGGAAACTTAAATTTGAAGACAAATTGGCAAGAAGAAAGTATTTAATTCTCCGACGAAAAACCCGCAAAGTCTATCCGTACGCCAAGCTTGCCTCAGATAGGTTAAGTACTCTTAATAAAAGGTTAGAAGAAATATCGGCAAAGAGAAGAAAAAAGAAGTATATAAAAATGCTTCAAAAATATATGGAAGAAGAATTTACCTCAGAGTTAAAAAAGTTAACACGTACCGAAGGGCAAATATTGGTAAAACTTATCCATAGGCAAACAGGAAAAACAATGTTTAATCTTGTTAAAGAATACAGAAGTGGTTGGAGAGCTTTTTGGTATAATAATACCGCAAAAATTTTTAATATTTCATTAAAGAAAGAGTACGATCCCATACATGAAGAAGAAGATTACTGGATAGAGGATATTCTACAGCGAAGTTTTCAATCGAACATATTAGAAGAACAGAAAACTGCATTAGACTTTAGTTTTTATGACTTGAGAAATAAATGGACAGATACGGTACAAAATAATGAAAAGCGTAAAATTAAATAGTAAATAACTTGTTGTATATTGTAAAAGTAATAGTAAAGAAAAGTGTTGATTCGAGTGTTTTTTCGTAATAATCTTTTGACTCCGCTTAGGATGACATAGAGAAAAATTAGTCTGGATTCAACTTGATTGAGGGTATCGAGAATAGCTTTTCGAATCCAAAATTCTACATCGTCCAGAGCTTATTGAAGGACTAGATACACTTCTTACTTCGACCGAAGCAGTTTCAAGCCGTAATACCTGCCCGCCTTTTTCTTAATAAAATGGCATGCGGGGATTTTCTAATGCGTAAAGCGGGTTAAATAATCCAATTACATTTTTAGAGTAAAAAAAGGCGAGTTTTTTCAGCTTCGAATCCATTTATTTTAGTATCTTAGGTTTCTATATTTTTTAAAATCAAACACTTTCTCGTATTCTTGAAAATTTCTCAAAAATTCATTAAAAATTCCATTGTTGATTAAAAAAAGGGTTTTAGTTTTGCGATCTCTTTTTTGGGATTAGTTTTTTGAATTTTTGTTGGATTTTTTTTGGTTTTGGAGTGGTTTTAGAAAAAACTCAAAAAAAGTTTTGGTGGTTAAAAAAGGGGTTGTATATTTGCACCCGCTTTGAGAGGCAAGCGACGTTCATAGGAAGGATTAGATGGGATTTTTACTTTTGGTTACAGGGGTAAATTAGGGTTCGACTCCCTGGCTAATAGCAAAGAGGGTTTAGTATCATTATTAAGAGTGGTGATACGAGCTTTACGAGTTCATTGATATATTGATTGACAGCGCGTATTGAAAGTATAATTTTGTATTATTTCGGCGAATGCGGAAATTTCATCATTTGCTTTCATACAAATTTTTAAGAATTAAGACTAGATTCATTTATGATGAGGTTAGATTTTACTTTAGTTGTATTGTTATTGGTATTATTATTTAAGAACAAACGATGAAGAGTTTGATCCTGGCTCAGGATGAACGCTAGCGGCAGGCTTAACACA
>NZ_JAGKIK010000191.1 GCF_017897595.1 Aquimarina sp. U1-2 | reverse complement strand
GTGTTCGAACCCTAATGCGTGAGAAATGGTATGGAAACGTTGTATTTACATATCTGCCACTGTGCAGGAGAATCCGTATAGGTGTTCGAGTGTTCGAACCCTAATGCGTGAGAAATGGTATGGAAACGTTGTATTTACATATCTGCCACTGTGCAGGAGAATCCGTATAGGTGTTCGAGTGTTCGAACCCTAATGCGTGAGAAATGGTATGGAA
>NZ_JAGKIK010000190.1 GCF_017897595.1 Aquimarina sp. U1-2 | reverse complement strand
GATGATGACCGGTAGGAACGTTATTAATTTTTGCTTTTTTAGCAGCTGTACCGACAAAAAAGGGCAACCGAGCAAAATTTTTGCCTAAGTGTATAAATATGTCTATCAATTTAAAGACCACTTAGGCAATATCCGACTCTCCTACTCAGACCGCGATAATGACGGGGTGGTGGACATTCTTAGAAATAATACTGATATCGATGGTGACGGGGATT
>NZ_JAGKIK010000018.1 GCF_017897595.1 Aquimarina sp. U1-2 | reverse complement strand
GGGCTCACCTCTTACCATTCCGAACAGAGTAGTTAAGCCCGTTAGCGCCAATGGTACTGCAATCCGTGGGAGAGTAGGTCACCGCCTTCCTTGAAAACCCTTCATACAACTATGAAGGGTTTTTTATTTTAGTATCTTCAAAGGGTATATACCCTCGAGGTAGTTTACTTTAGTACAATGGATTTATGGAATAATTCCGATATTTAGGAATTATTCCATAAATCCATTTTTTTTATTAGTTTTGTAGTTCTTAATAAAAGTATAATGCAAAATCAATTATATGCTGTTATCGATGTTGAAACTACCGGAAAAGGTATCCGGGGTAATCGCATTACAGAAATTTGTATTGTAATTTTGAAAAACGGTAAAGTTCTCGACAAATTCACTTCTTTAGTTAATCCAGAACAAAATATTCCACCATTTATTACAGGGCTTACGGGTATCGATAATGATATGGTTAGAGATGCACCCAAATTTTATGAGATTGCAGAGCATATCATAGAGCTTACCACAGGAGCTATTTTTGTCGCTCATAATGTTAATTTTGATTACAACGTAATTCGGGGAGAATTTAAAGATCTGGGATATACTTTTACCCGTAGAAAATTGTGCACGGTGCGCCTTTGCAGAAAACTAATACCAGGATTGTATTCTTATAGCTTAGGTAGGCTTTGTTCGTCTCTTAATATTCCGTTAGTTGATCGACACCGTGCCGAGGGTGATACTGATGCTACAGTAATTCTGTTTCAAAAGATTTTACAACTAGATCCAGCGTTTGAAATTATAAACTCTTTTTTAAACGCACGCTCTAAAGAGGCAACTCTTCCTCCTCATCTCGAGGCGAATGCTATTAACTCACTTCCGGAAGAAACAGGAATCTATTTATTTAAAGACAAAAAAGGAAAAGTCATTTATGTAGGCAAAGCAAAAAACATAAAACAACGAGTGATTAGTCATTTTTATGATAAAAAGAATAAAGAATATGCATTGGGTCAGGATACGCATACCATAGATTACGAAATCACAGGTAGTGAACTTATAGCTTTGTTAGTAGAGGCAGAAAAAATTCAGCAGTATTATCCAAAATATAATAGCGCTCAAAAAAAGCCAATAGCTCCCTATCGAATTATACAGTATACGAATAGAAAAGGAGTGATACAACTTGCAACTGACAGGTCAAAAAATATACATGATTCTTTAGAGGTTTTTTACAAACGGTCTGATGCTATAGAGCAATTAGAACGGTTGTGTTTTGAATATCAGTTGTGTCCGCGATACTGTAGCTTACAAAGTACTTCAGAACGCTGCTCTCATTACCGTATCAAAAACTGTAAAGGAATATGCTGCGATAAAGAATCGGTAGCACTCTATAATATGAGAGTACAACAGGCATTATTATCTCTAGAAAAACAAAAAGAATCCTACCTCATAAGGGAAAAAGGTAGAGCTATAGATGAACATAGTTTTATTATGATACAAAATGGAATTTATAAAGGATTCGGCTACGTTCATCAATCAGAGCAGGTATTGCATTTCGATGATTTTGAAACATATCTGAAGCTACAAAAACACACATATCATACTACAAAGATTATCAAGGGGTATTTACGTAAACACGGGGAAAACAATGTTATATATAAGTAAAGGGAATACATATGAATACTACAATTGTACACTTCGATCTGGATACTTTTTTTGTATCCTGCGAACGCCTCTTAGACAGTAGACTAAATAATAAGCCTGTTATTGTTGGGGGGACTGGAGATCGCGGAGTGGTGAGCGCAGCCAGTTATGAAACCAGAGCATATGGGGTACACTCTGGAATGCCCATGAAAATGGCTAGGCAACTTTGCCCTGGTGCTATTTATATACGAGGCAATGCAGGAACATACACAAAATTTTCAAAACAAGTAACTGAAATATTACAAAGCGAGGTACCTGTTTTAGAAAAATCTAGTGTAGATGAGTTTTATGCAGATCTTACAGGAATGGATCGTTTTTTTGGATGTTTTAAATTTGCTTCAGAATTGCGGGATAAAATTAAGCGCGAGGCAGGATTACCCATTTCTTTTGGGCTTTCAGTAAACAAGACGGTTTCCAAAGTAGCTACAAACGAAGCTAAGCCTAATAATCGACTTAAGGTCGATACAGGTTATGAGAAAGCATTTCTGGCACCGCTATCTATCAAAAAAATACCGATGGTTGGCGAGAAAACATATCGCACTTTCTGTAATATGGGAATAAAAAACGTTCACACCGTACAACAAATGCCTATAGAAATGATGACATCTGTTTTTGGAAAAAACGGTCAGATTATATGGCACCGCGCTAATGGTATTGATCATACCCCTATTGTAGCGTATCACGAGCGCAAATCTATTTCTAGTGAGCGTACTTATGGTCAAGATACTACAAATGTTCATACGCTTAAAACTACTATTATCGCTATGGCAGAGAATTTAGCTTTTCAACTAAGAAGAGGAGGAAAACTTACTTCTTGTGTAACGGTTAAAATTCGCTATTCTGATTTTCAAACGTACTCCAAACAAGTAAAAATCCCTTACACATCGGCAGATCATCATTTGATACCCGTAGTGACAGATCTTTTTGAAAATTTATTCAGTAGAAGGCTGTTAATTCGTCTTGTAGGTGTTAGATATAGTGGCTTAACATCAGGAACCTATCAAATCAACTTATTTGATGACGAAAAAAAAACAATTAATCTTTATAAAGCCATGGATGATATACGTAATCGTTATGGGGATCGTAGTATTATGCGAGCTGCTACAATGGGAGTAGGGGCGCGTACTATTGGTAATTTTACAAACCCGTTTAATGGTGAACCTCCCATAGTTTTGGCACATAGAACCCAATAAATCCTGTCATTATGTATCTAAATAACCACTCATATTACAGTCTTCGATATGGAACTATGTCTGAAACCGAATTATTAGAAATTGCTCAGCAAAACGGTTGTGATCAATTGTCTTTAACTGATATCAACACTACTTCTGCTTGCTTGAATTTTATTCGAAAAGCACCTTCATTTGGAATAAAGCCTATTGTAGGTATCGATTTTCGTAACGATGTTCAACAGTGTTATGTTGGTCTTGCTAAAAATAACTATGGTTTTTTAGAATTAAATCGATTTCTCTCCAAACATTTGCATGCCGAAAAAGAGTTTCCTGATCAGGCACCCTCATTTGATCACAGTAGTATTATTTATCCTTTTGAGAAGTTACAGACCTTAGAAAAAACAAGTTTTCTCGCTCATGAATTTATAGGTGTTGGTATCGCAGATATTCATAAACTGCGCTTTTCTAAATTGAGTGAGTTTACTGATAAGTTAGTGGCTTTACATTCGGTGACTTTTCGAAATAAACGCGATTTCAATACGCATCGTTTATTAAGAGCTATAGATAAGAATATGCTCTTGAGTAAATTACCAGAATCACAACAAGGCATGCCTGAGCATAGGATGTACGCTATAACAGATATCGAAAAGACCTTTGAAGAATATCCTCATATCGTTAAAAATACGAAGGAGCTACTCTCAAAGTGTAACATACGGTTTAATTTTTCGAAAGACAGAGAGAATCAAAATTTGAAAACAGTATTTGGAAATGCAGAAGAAGATTATCAAAAATTGGTTCACCTTTGCGAAGCAAACTTACCAAAGCGTTATAAGCCGATAACTCATGATATACGCCAGCGCTTAAAGAAGGAGCTTTCACTAATTAAACAACAGGACTTTGTAAGCTTTTTTTTGATTAACTGGAGAATCGTTCAATATGCAAAATCTAAAGATTACTATCATGTAGGGCGTGGGAGCGGCGCCAATAGTATTGTAGCATTTTTGTTAGAAATTACCGATGTAGATCCAATAGAACTGGATTTGTATTTTGAACGATTTATGAATTTATATCGAGCTAGCCCACCGGATTTTGATATTGATTTTTCTAGCTGGGATAGAGAAGATGTTACTCGTTTTATCTTTGAAACTTTTGGAAGCAATAAACAAGTAGCTTTGCTAGGAGCTTACGTAACCTTTAAACACAGTGGTGCTGTAAGAGAGTTAGGAAAAGTTTTTGGGCTACCTAAGCATGAAATAGATAAACTAAGTGGTGGAAAGTATACTCCTGAAAAATTAGATAAACTTTCAAAACTAGTCATTCAATATGCGGGTTATTTACACGGAAAGCCAAATTATATTAGTATTCATGCGGGCGGGATTCTTATTTCAGAGCAACCTATTCATTATTTTTCGGCTACCCATTTGCCTCCTAAAGGATTTCCAACAGTTCAGTTTGATATGCATGTTGCTGAAGATGTAGGGCTTTATAAATTTGATATTCTAGGACAACGCGGACTCGGAAAAATAAAAGATACCATTACCATTGTTAAGCAAAATCATCCCGGAATTGTCTTACCAGATATTCATGATGCAAAACAATTTTTTGTTGACCCCAAGATTAATGCCATGATAGAAAAGGCTGAATGTATTGGTTGTTTCTATGTAGAATCTCCTGCAATGCGTATGCTGCTAAAAAAGTTAGGAGTACGCGAATATCTCACGCTGGTAGCTGCCAGTTCTATTATACGCCCAGGTGTTGCAAAAAGCGGTATGATGCGCGAATATATTTTACGACATAAAAATCCTGAGAGAATAGAAAAAGCTCACCCGGTACTTTTGAATATTATGCCCGACACCTACGGAGTTATGGTATATCAAGAAGATGTGATTAAAGTAGCTCATTATTATGCAGGACTTGATCTGGGAGAAGCCGATGTGCTACGACGCGGAATGAGTGGTAAATATCGATCTCGAGAAGAATTTCTAGCTGTAAAAGATAAATTTATCAGCAATTGCCGTAAAAAAGGAGAAACCGATGCTGTGATTTTTGAAGTATGGCGACAAATAGAAAGTTTTGCAGGATATGCTTTTGCAAAAGGACACTCTGCTTCATACGCTGTAGAGTCTTACCAAAGTTTATACTTGAAATGTTATTTTCCTTTAGAGTATATGGTAGCTACTATTAATAATGGTGGAGGATTTTACAGTGTCGAAACGTATATCCATGAAGCGCGAATGAATGGGGCGGTAGTTCATGCACCTTGCATAAATACTAGTTCGATAGTATCTACAATTAATAAAAAAGAAATTTACCTGGGTTTTCAGCACTTACAAGGGCTAGAAAAGCGAACTATGATAAAAATTCTAAATGCCAGAGCAGAAGGGTTGTTTCTTTCTTTTGATGATTTTATGGAACGCGTACAACTTTCTATCGAACAATTAGATATTCTAATTCGTATAGATGTTTTTAGAAGTTTAGGGAAGGACAAGCGAAGTTTATTATGGGAAGCGCATTATAAATGTAATCATTATGACGCTAGTGAATCTCAGCAGCAACTTTTTAGGATACATACCAAACAGTTTGCGTTGCCAGAGTTTACCATCACAGCTCTCGAAAATGCTTTTGACCAACTAGAATTATTGAATTTTACACTTTATGATCCATTTATTTTGTTGAGAACTCCACCAACAAGTATGCTATCAAATGCTGATATAAAACGTTATCTCAATAAGGTTGTTGTGATTTACGGGTATCTGGTGGTAGCAAAAAACACAAAAACTTTTAAAGGAGATCGTATGCTTTTTGGAACATTTTTAGATCAAAAAGGGGGTTGGATTGATACGGTACATTTTCCCCCGGTTGCCAAGAAATACCCTTTTAGAGGAAAAGGAATCTATCGCATTACGGGAAAAGTAGTGTCAGAGTTTGATTTTTTAAGTATTGAAGTTATTAAACAAGAACGAATGCCTTATATTTCAGACCCTAGGTTTGATACCACATACAATAGAAAAGAGCTTTCAGAAGGTCAAAAAAAGTCGTTAAGGATACTGTAATAAAAATACTAAAAATGAATATCCGTAATCAATCATATCGCACTGCCTCCTCTTCAAGCGCAGTCGAGAGGTTAGTAAATTCAACTAGCTCTAAATCAGGTCTCGACTGTGTTCGACCAGACATTAAAGTTAATTTTATGATGTATAGCGGATATTCAAATGCTAAATAATAGAAATCTGAAAAGAATGTAAAATTTAAATGAAAAATGTAAAAGTTTAAACCAGTTCCGTTAAACGTATATGTTTAACCCGTAATAGATTTTATAATACATAATCTGGGTTAAAACTATTTTTATATAAAAAAGACTGCCTAACTTCTAGACAGCCTTTCTCGAAAAAATTTTATTTTGGGGCTCAAAATAAAATTTAGCGTTGTATTAGTTTTCGACCATATCAAAACCTACAAACTGTTGCATCGCAGTTTGTGTAAGTTCTTTGGCTCTATTTACATAGAAGGTCTTTGTATCGTCGAGTGTTTCATTCTTCAAATCACTTTCGCTTCTTAAATAATCTGCTTGTGCTTCAAAGGTAGATTCATCATTAAGTACTGTACTCAATTCTTGTAATGCACTTTCTAATTTTTTAAGCGCGTTTTCGGCTTTTGATTTTATAAGTGTTTGCTCTTTTAATTCAGCTGCACGTCTGGCTTCAAATTCTGCTTTTTGTCTATTTTGCGCTGCGATTTGTCGTTCTAGTTCTTTTTGTTCAATTTCCAACTGCCGTCTTTTTTCTTCTAATTCTTTTTGCTTGTTGGATACCTCTTCACTAATTTGTGCAATTTCGTTTTCTTCTTCATATGATTCTTCTGCATAAGCGGTATTACCAACGTTTGCCTGGCAATAGGTTAATTCTTCTAGTAGTTTTGACCCTAATTCTTTAGCGCGTTTTGCAAAAAATCGACTTCTTTCATAGGTGTCTTGTTCAAGAGAACTTTGCATGTCGATTCTAGCTTGATAAGCTGTTTCGTTCGCTTTTTTACAATTGCATTGAACAGCTAAGTTTTCTACTTTTTCAAATGCTTCTATAGCTTTATCAGCATATTCCTGAGTATGATATACATTATTTGCTCCGTGTGCTTTTTTACTATGCGAATACGCATAGCTAGCCGCGGTCAAGGCATCATCATATACATTTTGAGCATCGATTTTATGGATCAAACAAGATAAAAATAAAATGATTGCTATTTTTTTCATACGAACATGGGGCTTTTAAATCACAATACAATAATACAATATTTTTTATGTACTATCCAAGAAAAAATGTCATTAATCGATAAAATACGTATTTTATCTTATTATTTATGGGTTAACCGTAGTTTTGGTGATACTTATCCTACTGTCTTTCAAGGTAAAAGATATCGTATTATCAAAACTCACTCTAGAACGATAACAATTGATTTATATTTTGATGAAACAGTAAAAAGAAATAGAAAAAGTACTCTTTTGATGGATAGAGACCTTTTAATTCTTGATAGCGCTCAAATTGATTAAAAAATCGAAACAAATAATAGACATATAAAAATGGTTGACAGCTACGTTTGTGATATTAATAAGTATGATGTAAGTTTACTATGTGTCTTACGTCTATACTTTTTATGAAACAAATAGTAACAAATTTTAAAAATTTCTTCACCGAAGGGAGTATTTAAAATTTTTAATGTGAGAGCGTAGCGGTTACATACGTTTTCAATTTTTTAATTATTTCGTTTTCAAACAATTAAAAAGATTTAAACGTATGAAATGAGTCATAACCATTGGGTTGAAGTATGACCGCAAAAAATAATGAATATTATACACATGAACCAATTTCTTATATCTTCTATTAACCATAATCTTAACAATGCAATTACTTTGTTGGACATTATAGATAGTAAAACTTATCAAGATACATCAACGGGACCTTACTACTCTAGTATAGGTTCTCATATAAGGCATACGTTAGATTTTTTTGATTGTATTACTTGTGGCTTGGATTCTAATAGTATTGATTTAACCAAGCGAAAGCGTAATGAATTGATTGCTACAGATAAAGAGGAGGCTAAAAACCGTATATTGGATTTGCAAATGTTGCTAACTTCTTATATCGATGCGAATACTAATTATTTGATTCATGTGACAGACGATATGGGACAGGGCAAAATAACGGTAGCTTATACGCTAGAAAGTATATTGGCTCATGCGAATAGTCATACCATTCATCATTATGCAACTATTGGGTATATTCTCTATCATCTTAATGTAGCGATCGAAATTCCAGGATTTGGTTACAACCCTACCTCACCTATACATAAGCGAGAAGGTATTTGATGCTGGTTTTATCTTCAGAGTACGAATCGGTTTTATACTATGATGTTATGCTACCCTTTATTTTTTTTTCCAAACAGCGCATCCATAATTGTACGTATACCTTTAAATGCCATGAAGATAGCAAATGCCGCACCCGATAAACCGACTATTAGGATAGGAATGTACAGGGGGTGCTCCTGGTTTTTAAATGCAGAGTGTATAATTACAGGGCCTATAAACATGAAAATAAGGGCAATAGCCATTCGTTGAATACCTTTACCTAATAGTTCTTTATTGGTTCTATTGGGTTCCATAATGATCTATTGCATTACGAACGCTACCATACTCTTCTAGAAGCATAGTTGCTTTTTCTTTACTAATAGTTAATTCTTCCATCAACATTCTAATCCCGCGATCAACCAATTTGTTGTTGCTAAGTTGCATGTCGACCATTTTATTGCCTTTTACCCTACCTAATTGAATCATAGTCGCTGTAGATAGCATATTCAATACTAATTTTTGAGCTGTTCCTGCCTTCATACGAGAACTACCTGTTACAAATTCGGGGCCAACGTTTACCACTACAGGAAATTGAGCTGTTTTTGCTAATGGACTTCCTTCATTACAAGTAATACAACCGGTACTAATATTATTTTGGTTACACGTTTTAAGAGCACCAATAACATAAGGTGTGGTCCCTGATGCTGCGATGCCAACAACGATATCATTTTCAGTTATCTGATGATGGCTCAAATCTTTCCATCCTTGCGTTGTACTATCTTCAGCAAATTCTACTGCTTTTCGAATAGCGGTATCACCACCAGCTATAATACCTACAACCAAATCATGGGAAACTCCAAAGGTAGGTGGGCATTCGCTGGCATCCACAATACCTAGTCGACCACTTGTTCCTGCTCCTATATAAAAAAGCCTACCTCCGTTTTTTAGTTTTTGTACAATTTTGGTGGTTAACGCTTCAATTTGCGGAACTGATTTTTCGACAGCCAAAGGAACAGTTTTGTCTTCATTATTTATATGAATAAGCAACTCATTGACTGTCATTTGATCTAAATGATCAAATTTTGAAGCCTGTTCGGTAGTTTTAGTAAACTTCATACTTCAAAAATACTTATTTTAAGTGGAAGTTATGATGACTTTCAGTTTGAAATACTATCGTTCTTCAATACGAAACTCGAATCGATTTGCTTCCGATAGGTTAAAATAGCCCAGAGGATAATTATCCGGGTTTGAAGTATTCACCATGTTACCTCTTAATACGGCAGGAGGCGACTGAAAAGGATTCCCTCCTTCCTGTTCACTTTGCTCTATAAGTAAGTCTGAATATTCAAAATAGCGTTTATCTATCCCGAGAATTTTGATGGTTACATCCTCTCCTGCCACCATTTCTTCATAAAAATATGAAAAATTAAATGCCTGACCTTGGTAAAAACGATCTTCACTTGGGAAAAAGAGGTTAAAATCAAAATCAAAAAGGTAAAAATCATCACGATTTCCATCATCGGTAAAGAAAATAATAATCTCGGTTTCATCACCCTCAAACAAGGTACCATCACCTTGAATTACATTATCGATAGGTACCGAGGGTATAAGTTGTGTTGTACCAATGTAGGTTTCACTGTCGTAAATAACCGTTAGCTGATAATCGGTATTGAACTCGGGAATGAACTCTCCCGAATCAGGTGTAAAAAAACCTGGTGTGCCTGATTCTGAAAAGTTAATAACAGAATTGTCTGTAGTATTGGTTATAAATACGGTGGCATCGCTTACAGTAGGAATCTGATCATCGAAAAACGGGGCAGATAATGTTAATCGTATTCCGCCTTCTACGTTTACCGGATTTTCATTTTGATAATATTCAAAAGAAGCATCGATCACCAATCGAGGTGCTCCTGTGGGTACATCTACTTCGATAACATCCTCGCAACTTATGCAAAAGATAGTAAGCAATAGTATATAAAGTCTTATATTCATCGTCTAAAATTTAAAGTTGTAGGTTACTGCAGGAATTACTCCAAATATAGAAGTTCTTATCGCTTCATTTCTAAACGTTTCTTCGTTTCTGGTGAAGTTAATTGAAGCCGCATTTCTACGATTGTACAAATTATAAATACTGAAGACCCATTCACCTTGCCATTTTCGAGTTTTATTCTTTTGTGGCGTTAAGGTTGCTGAAAGGTCAATTCTATGGTATGCAGGTAGACGTTCACTATTTCTCGATCCATCAAAAACAGGTACTACAAGTCCTTGGTATTCGAACTGTCCTGAGGGATAGTTTGTGGGTTGCCCGGTTTGAAACACAAAATTAGCACCAAATCTCCATTTTTTATTGAGCTCATAAGAGCCGTTAAAAGATATGTCGTGTGTTTTATCAAAAGGAGTATTGTACCATTCGTTATTATTAATTCCTGGTTCTTGTGCAGTACGGCCGGGTGTACGTTGCTCTGATCTAGACAAGGTATAGGCCAACCAACCTTTAAATTTTCCTTCGTTTTTTCGAAATAGCAACTCTAAACCATATGCTCGAGCCTCTCCATTAAGAATATCTTGCTCTATCGCATTATTAGCAATCAAATCTGCGCCGTCTATATAATCGATGCGATTTTCAATATCCTTATAAAAAATTTCGGTTTCTAATGAATATGCTCCGTCTTTAATACTTTTGAAATACCCTAACGCATATTGATTAAGCAATTGAGGTTTTATGTACTTACCACTTGGGGCCCATACATCTAGTGGGGTAGGAGAGTTAGTGTTTGATAAAAGATGCAGGTATTGTGCCATTCTATTGTAACTTGCCTTTATAGAGGTATTATCATTAAAAGCATAGGCAAGGGCAATTCTTGGTTCGATATTGGTAAATGTCTCTATCTGGTCGCTTCTATCAAAAGTTTCAGTAGCTATCGGTTCGGCAGACTCATAGATCTGGAGTTCTTCATTAAACAGTAAAGGATTATCATCTTCGTATACATTTAATTCGTCTTGACCTAATCTTATAAAATTACTTAGTCTTAGGCCATATTGTACCGTTAAATTATTCGATATTTTATGTTCTGCTTCTACATATGCCCCAAACTCATTGGCATATTTATCGGTAAGTTTTTCTCGGGTGATACCAGAGTCATCACTATTAGGTCGTATTTCACCGGGATTGAACTTGAAGTAGATATTGTTGATCCCATAATTGAGCTGAAAATTGTCACTTATATAATGCTTCAAATCATACTTAATATTAAAGTTTCTAATTCCAGAGTCCCATTCAAAACCAACAAAATCGAGTTCTAATCCGTAATAATAGTCAGAATAGATCAACGAAAGATTAGAAAACAACCGATCAGAAAACAGATGGTTCCATCTTAAATTAACTACCGAATTACCGTAAGTGTTTACAAAACTATCTGCAACACTAAAAACATCACGTCCAAAATATCCAGAAATAAACAAGCTATTATTTTCATTTAATTTATAATTGAGCTTTGTATTTAAATCGTAAAAATAAGCCACATTGTCGTTTCCTTCATCTACTAACGGAAGAAACAAATGTGCATACGAGGCTCTACCCCCTACAAGAAATGCCCCCCTATCTTTTTTTATGGGCCCTTCGGCAAGGAGTCTACTGGCAACCGCTCCCAAACCACCGGTCATTTTAAATTTTTTACTATTTCCTTCTTTTTGATAAATATCTAACACTGAAGATACTCTACCACCATATCGAGCAGGGATCCCACCTTTGTATAATTTAATATCTTTAATGGCATCTGGGTTAAAAACAGAGAAGAACCCAAACAAATGGGAGGAGTTAAAGATGGTAGCTTCATCTAATAAAATTAAATTTTGGTCTGCAGCACCGCCACGAACATTAAAACCTGATGCCCCTTCGCCACCACTTGTAACACCGGGTAACAGAACAATGGATTTAATAACGTCGGCTTCACCTAAAACTACCGGAATTTGCTTGATAGTTCCTGCAGAGAGTTTGTTAAGACTCATCTGTGGTGTTTTGATATTTATCTGTTCTACTTTCTCGGTAATAATTACTTCATCGAGCATTTCTGAAGCTTCGATCAACTGAAAATTGATTTTTTTATCTCCGTTTAAATCGACATTTTGTATAATATCATTAAACCCTAAATAGCTTACCTGGAGTTTGTAGGATCCTTGGGGTAAGGTTATAGAATAAAAACCGTATTCGTTGGTCACTACTCCTTTTCCAATTTCTGGAAAAAGAATAGTCACACCTATTAGGGTTTCATTACTGGATTTTTCTGAAATCGTTCCGCTTAGTGTATATTTTTCTTGTGCCGAGAGTGAAATTTGTAATAAACATGAGATGAAGAAGCTAATGAGGGTGTACTTTGTCAAAAGAAAAAAATTTAGTTTATAAAAATACTTTTAGGTTGTACTAGATATTGAACTCATTGCATTTAATTTCATCATATTTTCAGACAAAAAGAAAAAGTAAAGATGAGTTCATTTGGATGTAAGCTAAAACGAATGTTTTTTCTCTCATCATTTCTATTACTACATAACGCCCATTGTCCATTTTAATTTTATCCAATTATAATGACGACCAAAAGTAACGACTATTACAATAGGCTGGTGTTATTAAATTATTAAAAAACTTCTAATGCTGAAATGCGTTATTAGTAAAGAATTCAATTTTGGTGCACAAAAAATACCCCAAAGACAGAGTCTTTGGGGGAGTTCATTAGATTTTATCAATCTATTTTGAAATAACAGCTTTCAAGACAGTCTTTTTTCGCTATTATTATTATTATTATTATGTAGTAATAATATGATTTAATGTTTCGCTGGGTCGCATTGCTTTGGATACTTTATCAACATTGGGCCAATAATATCCACCCATGTCTACTGGGTTACCTTGGGCGTTATTTAATTCGGTAATAATCTTGGATTCGTTATCGGCTAATTGTTGAGCAATATGAGAAAACTCTTTTTGCAATTCGGTATCTTTTGTTTGTTCTGCAAGTGCCTGAGCCCAGTATAAAGCCAGATAAAAATGACTTCCTCTATTGTCGAGTTCATTGACCTTTCTGGAAGGAGATTTTTTGTTATCCAAAAATTTTATAGTGGCTTGATCCAAAGCTTCGGCAATAATTAAGGCTTTGGTATTCTTGTGTTTTTCACCAAGATGCTCTAGTGAAACAGCCAGGGCCAAAAATTCTCCTAATGAATCCCATCGCAGGTGACCTTCTTTGTTAAATTGTTGCACATGTTTGGGAGCAGAACCACCTGCTCCTGTTTCAAAAAGACCACCACCATTCATTAGAGGTACAATAGAAAGCATTTTGGCACTAGTACCCAATTCTAAGATAGGGAAGAGGTCGGTATTGTAATCACGTAGCACATTACCTGTTACAGAAATAGTATCTTTCCCTTCCTTTATTCTTTCAAGAGAAAAACGTGTAGCTTCTACAGGAGACATAATTCGTATATCCAGTTCACTAGTATCGTGCTCTGGTAAATAAGTATTTATTTTTTTAATTAATTCGGCATCGTGAGCCCTATTTTGGTCTAACCAAAAAATTGCAGGTGTATTTGTAGCTCTGGCACGGTTTACTGCTAATTTGACCCAATCTTTGATAGGAGCATCTTTAGTCTGACACATGCGCCAAATGTCACCTTTTTCTACATTATGCGCTATTAATATTGTGCCCTGATCATTAACTACGCGTACAGTACCATTGTTCTCTATTTCAAAAGTCTTGTCATGCGATCCGTATTCTTCTGCTTTTTGAGCCATTAGTCCAACATTAGGTACGGTTCCCATGGTTGTAGGATCGAAGGCACCGTGTTCTTTACAGAAATCTATGGTTTCCTGATAGATACCTGCGTAGCTACTGTCTGGAATAACGGCTTTAGTATCTTGAGTATCCCCCTCGGCATTCCACATTTGACCAGAATTTCGTATCATAGCAGGCATAGATGCATCAATAATTACATCACTAGGTACATGAAGGTTTGTAATTCCCTGATCAGAATTAACCATGGCCAACTTAGGGCCTTTCTCATAGCAAGCCGCTATATCGGCTTTAATTTCTTCTCTTTTGGCATCAGGTAATTTTTTAAGCTTGTGAATTAGATCTCCAAACCCGTTATTAACTTCTACACCGATTTCATCTAATACTGCTTCGTGTTTTTCGAAAACATCTTTAAAAAAAACTTCTACGGCATGACCAAAAATAATCGGGTCAGATACTTTCATCATCGTAGCTTTCATATGCAATGAAAACAATACATTTTCTGCTTTTGCATCTGCGATCTGCTCTTCGAGAAAAGCAATAAGTGCTTTTTTACTCATTACCGTAGCGTCGATAATTTCTCCTTTAAGAAGGGCGATATTTTCTTTTAGGGTTTTTGTAGTATTGTTAGCATCAAGAAACTCAATCGAAACGTTACCCGCTTCAGAAAGAGTCACCGATTTCTCGTTTGACCTAAAGTCTCCACTCGACATAGTAGCTACATGAGTTTTAGAATTTGCATTCCAATCTCCCATAGTGTGAGGGTTTTTTCTCGCGTACTGCTTTACTGGTTTCGGAGCTCTACGATCAGAATTTCCTTCTCTAAGAACTGGGTTTACTGCACTACCTTTAATTTTGTCGTATCTATTTTTAATTTCTTTTTCAGTTTCACTCTGGGGTTCTTCAGGGTAATCTGGTAAGTTATATCCTTGAAGCTGCAATTCTGCTATTGCTGCTTTTAATTGAGGAATTGAAGCACTAATATTTGGAAGTTTAATAATATTGGCCTCTGGTTGTTGTGCAAGTTTACCAAGCTCTGCTAGAGCATCTGCCTGTTTTTGTTTATCGTTCAAATAGTCTGGAAAATTTGCAAGTATCCTAGCGGCCAGCGAAATGTCTTTAGTCTCAATATCAATATTCGCAGCCCTGGTGAATCTTTTAACCAAAGGTAGAAAAGAGTAGGTTGCTAAAGCAGGTGCTTCATCGGTTTTTGTATAAACAATTTTTGAGGTATTAACTCCCATAGTACTGATTTTTTTATCTAGATATCATTATTTACGTACGACTCAGGCTTTAGATACCTAAATATTAGTCAAATTTTTTAAGGAAATATTAGTCGTTTAAATTTCCCAAAGTAAACAGTAGTATTTGATTTTTTGTCAATTACTTAGAAAGGATAGTATACCTTGAGATTTTCCGTGCGCGAAGATACAAATCTACTCATGTAAATGCAACCTCTATGGGATAAGTTTTGAGATGAGTTCAATTTGAAGTTATAATTATTTACGTATCTTGATGTGAATAGGTTTTAAAAGTTAGAGGGTTAATAAGAAGCAAAGTTATTTTTAAGGTTAAACCCCGGTTTATGCATTATAAAATCCCGGCCTGCCATTGTATTTAAAAAAAGGTAGGCAGGTATTACGTCTTAACATACCTTAGTATTCGTTTACTTTCGCCAGTCTGGTCGAATGCAGTCGAGACCTGGTTATTAAATCTAAAAATAATCTTTCGACCTAGCATGTAATGACTAAAGCGGATAGGAGTTTGGTTCTAGAAATAAAAGAAAAAGCCATATCAAAATACATATATCTTGATATGGCTTCATTGAAAATGCTTCGGTTGTATAATAGCTGTTTTATTCGCTGTTACATAAAAACTTTCGTTTTTATATCATACTACGATCATCATTTTCAATTCGTGATAGTCACAAATTATAGACATAATCATACTTATAAATTGCGGCTATGCAAAGGACTAATAACGATTTCTGTATACATGATCAATAACTATAATCATTCTACAGATCTCACAATAGTAGTCCAAATACCATTTTATACAGTTAAAAAGGTGTCAAAACTTAATTTTTTCTTTTGAATTTCATTTTGAAATTACTTCAAAGTAAAGCCCTTAAATTGATTTCAACGATGTACTCAAAAAAATAACTTTCATCTTATATTTATTTCAACTTTAAAATGGCGTATGTTGTTCAAAGAACGTTTTGTAGCTATTACAAAATTTAGGAATCCTTTTGTCATCTCATATATTTTGTAATTTCTTATTTAAAGATAATGAAAAATAGTATCGAAGTAATGGTTTGTTATTATATTAGTTATCAAAAGGTTATGAACCTAGTTTATCAACTTTTGTTCATAAAAAAAGCTGCATTTTTGCAGCTTTTTATTAAAGTATACTGTAATGTATTAATTTCTTTTTTCTTTAATACGTGCTTTTTTACCTGTAAGCTCTCTAAAGTAAAATATACGTGCTCTACGTACCTTACCTCTTTTATTAACTTCGATTTTTTGAAGCGCAGGTAAATTAAGTGGAAAAATACGTTCTACTCCTATAGTACCAGACATTTTTCTGATCGTAAATGTCTCAGTAGTACCAGATCCTCTTCTTTGAATAACCACTCCTCTAAAGAACTGTGTACGTGTTTTATTTCCTTCTTTAATCTCATAATACACCGTGATTGTATCACCGGCAGAGAACTCTGGCATTTCTTTTTTGGTAACAAATTCGTTTTGTACGAATTTTACTAAATCTTCCATTTTATAAAGTTTCTTAGGTTTTGTCAAAACAACATTCACGATTTTCGCCAGAGGTTATTTTAATCAGATTGCAAAAATAAAGATAATTTGATTACACGCAAGTGTTTTGAACTTAATCTTTTAAAAGATCAGGTCTTCTTTCTTTAGTTCGCAAATACGCTTGTTCTTCTCTCCATGTCTCAATTTTAGGAAAATTACCAGAGGTGAGTACTTCAGGAACTTTCCAGCCTTTATAATTTGCTGGCCTCGTATAGATTGGGGGGGCTAATAGGTTATCTTGAAAAGAATCGGTAAGTGCAGAGGTTTCATTGCCCAGAACTCCGGGAATAAGTCGTATAATGGCATCACATAGGATCAAAGCGCCTAATTCGCCCCCAGACAAAACATAGTCACCTATCGATATTTCTTTAGTTATAAATTGATCTCTAACTCGTTGATCGACCCCTTTGTAATGTCCGCACAAGAGTATCACATTATTTTTTAAAGACAGTTGATTAGCCATACCCTGATGTAAGGTCTCGCCGTCTGGAGTCATATAGATAATCTCGTCATAATCTCTTTCTGAAGTAAGTTTACTAATACATTTGTCTATAGGCTCTATCATCATGACCATACCGGCACCTCCACCAAATTGGTAGTCATCTACTTGCTTGTAGGTATTGGTCGTATAATCTCGCAGATTATGAAATTGTACATCTACTAGACCTTTTTCTATAGATCGCTTCATTATAGAAGCTTCAAAAGGGCTTTTTAGCATATCAGGGACTACAGTAATAATATCGATTCGCATCACTATCAATTTCAATACTTAGAATACGTGCAAAGATGCAAAAAGAAAATGAGCTCATCTTGACTTTTTTACTTTAATCAAAAAAGTCAAGATGAGCTCAATAGTAAAAATTTAAAAAAATCTTAGTACACCAAGATTTAGGTAAATTTAGTATTACTTAGCTCCGGCTTTACGCTGTTTATTAATTTCATCTTGTAGTTTGCGCATAACTTTTTGCTCGCGTTCTAATGATCTTCTTCTATGATCTTCAAATTCATCTTCGGTCTCGGCTAATGCCTTTTTTGCTTGTATAGTAACGGCATTACTATTTTTAAATTTGTAAATAAAGAAGCCTAGAAGCGCTAAAAGTGCTCCAACGATAATCCACATAATTGTTTTGTAGCTTGATTTGGTAACAGAAGCACCAAAGAAACTCATGTTATCTTTTTGTTGTGTTACCAAAGCTAAATCTTCATTAGTCTTATTCAAAGAGGCTTCGAGACCGGTTATCGTAGCTTGTTGATCCTCAATTTGTTTATTGTTGGTAGTTATTTTGGTTTCTAATTTTTTTATGGAATCATTTACATTAGCCTTTAGTTTATTGATCCAAACTTGCTTGATAACCTTATACTCTTGGTACCTTCCTGATTTTTTGATTACAATATCAAATTGTTTTTCTATTTCCTCTTGTTTTAATGCTTGTTCAACAGATACAGTCTCTTGTGCGTACGATGCTGTGAAAAACGATAAAAGTGTAAAAACAACGAATAGATACTGCGATAATTTCATACGTTTAACTATTTTTAATTGTGTGAAAACGAAATAATTAAAAAATTGAGAACGTATATAGCCGCTACGCTCTCACATTAAAAATTTTAAACATTCCCTTTGATGAAGAAATTTTTAAAATTTTTTACTATTCGTTTCATGTAATTATTCTTCTTTATTTAACTAATTATATATTGTATTAACCTTTACATACAAGGTAGTAGAGCATAAACATAACAGCATTTGGGAGTGTTACTGTATGATTTTTCCTACTTAAATTTTTTGTTTCTTATTAAGTTTGTTCTGTAACGACAATAAATGTACGATATTGTAGATAATTATAAAGTTTTTTTTTACAGAATTTGGATGAAAGTAATATGTTGCTGATTTATTAGAAGTTGAAATGTATAATTTCAGGAAATGAATAACAAGATTGGTTAAACTCGCTTTATGCATTAGAAAATCTATTACGGCTTTAAACTGCTGCAAAACCAAGCACTACGTTGTGTTTTTAAGTTTCACCGTAGCGATGCTATGATGAAACTTAGAAAACACTCTTCCAACGCTACAACTCGCCCAAAGCAATGCTTTGTCGTAGCATTTTCAAACCTCATAACGAAATTCTAATGCATAAACCGGGTTAAAAAAACGTAAAGCTATATTACACTTGAATGTATTGTCAACGCTAAAGGGTATAATACGCACAGGCTTGCCTTGACATTGAAAAATTATTTTCAACAAATGCCTAGTGGCTAGCCCCTGAATTGGATTATTTTAAAGTTCTAGAATTTGAAAATTATCAACTATAGAAACTTTAAAATGATCTTATGTTTAACCTGCTTTCTCAACCAATCTTTTCTAAATCTTGTCTCTTATTGGCACCGCCATAGGGTGTAATACCCCCGAGATAGTTTACTAGTAATAAGTAAAACGGCGTACTTTGGCTATATATTTAGATAGCCGTATCACTTGGTGACTATAGCCGTATTCGTTATCGTACCATACATATAGAACAGCGTTATGTCCTTTAGCATCAACTATAGTAGCGTTGCTATCATAAATCGACGGAGCAGAAGACCCCACGATATCGCTAGAAACAAGCTCGTTGTCGAGAGAATATTTAATCTGCTCTACTAGATTTCCTTCTAAAGCATATTTTTTTATAATAGCATTCATACTTTCTTTGGAGGCTTTCTTGTCTAGATTGAGGTTGAGAATCGCTAATGATCCATTGGGAACAGGTACACGAATTGCGTTGGAGGTAAGTTTTCCTTCAAAACTTGGTAATGCTTTCGAAACTGCTTTGCCTGCACCAGTTTCAGTAATTACCATATTGAGGGCAGCAGCACGACCCCTTCGATATTTTTTATGCATATTGTCAACCAGATTTTGATCATTAGTATATGCATGTATTGTTTCTAGATGGCCGTTTACTACGCCAAAACTATCGTCTACTGCTTGTAAAATAGGGGTTATCGCGTTTGTAGTGCATGAGGCCGCAGAAAAAATGTCCACTTTGTCAGGATCATGTTCTTTGTGGTTAACACCATGTACAATATTAGGCACTCCTTTTCCTGGAGCCGTAAGCAGCACTTTAGTAACACCTTTGGCTTTCAGGTGTCTTTCTAAAGCTTCTTTATCTCTAAATGCCCCTGTATTGTCGATTACTAGTGCATCTTCTATACCATAAGTAGTGTAATCAATTTCTTCGGGATTGCTAGCGTTTATAATGTTAACTGTAGTGCCATTGATGAGGAGCGCTTTATTATTGATATCTGTTTCTACTGTTCCTGCGAAATCTCCGTGAACAGAATCGTTTCGTAGCAATGAAGCTCTTTTTTCCAGAACTTCTTCTGTAATTTCTCCTCGGGTTACAATAGCTCTTAATCGTAACTGACTTCCTTTACCCGTTATGGTCATAAGTTCACGTGCGACAAGACGACCAATTCTTCCAAATCCGTAAAGAACGACGTTTTTTGGTGAGATAGGCTTAACTTTCTTAGCATCTTTAAGTTTATTTTGAACAAATCGATTAATAGAACCATATTCATCATTAGAAAGATGATATTCGTAAGTGAGCTTACCGATATCTAATTTTGAAGGCGGTAAATCCATTAATTTTATAGCTTGAGCAATTTCTACAGAGTCAAATATAGAAATAGGCTTTTGTACAAATTCACCAGCGTATTCGTGGAGATTTATAATTTCACTTACGTTTTTATCGATCAATTGGTTCCTAAAAAGTACCAATTCTATCGCGTTATCGTACCATAAGTCGCTTACTGCTTTAATAAAGGCCACAGTAGCGCGGCGTCGATCTGCCTGGAAGGCAAGTTCTTTTTCGTAAACTTCGTTAGTGCTCATTTTGTTGTTGTGTTTTTAAACCTTGAAATTTCGTGCAAAAGTATATATTTCAAACGTTTTCGTAAAACGTTTTTTGATAAAAAAATCCCGTCACTTTACATAGTAACGGGATCTCGCTATTTACAAGGCTTTCGATAGTTTTATAAACATCATCAAAGGGTATAGTACCTCGTGGACTCGCCTTGAGATAGTTTATTGAAAAACAAATTCTCGTTTATCACCATTTCTATCTACCAAACTAATAGTAATATCTTCATCGGGATATTTATTTTCTATAATTTCTTTCACTTCTAAAACACTTTTTACCTTTTTACCATCTATCTCGCTTATAATAAGTCCTTCTAGATTGTATCTTTTCATTCTAGAACTGAGTGCTTTATTAATAACAACCCCATGATCAAGATCAAATTTCTTCAAATATCCATTAGGCGGATTAACAACTTCAACACCTACATCGCTAATATTATAGTTTTGTATCTCGTATTTGGTTAATTTAACAGGTAAAACGAGCTCTTTCGTTTTTCTTAACACCCGTACCTTAATAATATCATCGGGTCGTTTACTATTTACGTAACCCGTTAGATCAGCAAACTTCTTTATAGGTAATCCGTCAATTTCTTTAATCACATCTCCTTCTTTTAATCCAGCTTTTTTTGCACCACTATTTTCTGCTACAGAGGCAACAAAAACTCCTTGCGATGTAGAAATATCATAAGCCTCGATGGCCTTAGGGTTAATGGTTCCGCCGGTTATTCCTATGATTCCTCGTTGTACATCTCCAAACTCTATAATATCATCTATAATTTTTTTGGCATTGTTTGAAGGTACCGCAAAAGCGTAGCCCACATAACTTCCGGTTTGCGAAGTAATTGCTGTATTGATACCAATAAGTTCACCTTTTGTATTTACCAGAGCGCCACCACTATTACCAGGATTTATAGCTGCATCAGTCTGGATAAATGATTGTACATTATTATCATACTCATTCAAATCTCTCGATTTTGCGCTAATAATACCTGCAGTAACCGTTGAAGTTAAATTAAAAGGGTTTCCAACCGCCAGCACCCATTCGCCAATTTTGGCAGAGTTAGAATCTCCAAATGGGATATAAGATAATTTTTTATCGGCTTCTATTTTAATTAGTGCAATATCAGACTGTGGTGCCGTCCCAACTACCTTGGCTTTATAAGATTTATTATTATTTAAAGTAACCTCAAGATCTGTAGCACCATCGATAACGTGATTGTTGGTAACAATATACCCATCTTCAGTAATGATTACACCAGAACCGGCTCCCTGAATTCTTCGTTCTTGTGCTCCTCCATTTCGTAAAAATTCCATTAAATTTCTTGGAGTTCGAGTAACCCCGTATTGCTTAACGTGTACAACAGCATTTACTGTTTTTTCTGCTGCTAGTGTAAAATCAATACTAGCAATAGAGGCACTTGTTGCATTTTTAGAATTACCTATCGCATAATTCACAGGAATGGTATCTGTTCTTGATATTCTATCTTGAATAACAACTGCATCTGATTGAATAAATAATTTATAAGCACCTAATGTTATCACTCCAGCCAGTATGGCTACAAGTAATACACCTAAAAATCTTTTCATCATCTTTTCTTTTTTGTTTAATTAAATTAGTTCTATTAAATAGACTGTACTTAATACTTAAAATTACAATTATCGTATACGTTTTCGTAAAAATTTAACTCACAATTAACAACACATTTATGTTCACTTTCTTTGTACCTTTGCGATCATATACAGATTATAATGACCCTTACTTTTTATAAATATCAGGGAACAGGAAACGATTTTATAATTATTGATAATCGTGACCCAAAAGTGTCCAAAAATGATACCAAACTATTTGCAAGACTTTGTGACAGGAAATTCGGTATAGGCGCCGATGGTCTAATGTTATTAGAACAACCGAAGAATGATGAAGATGATTTTACTATGGTCTATTTTAATGCTGATGGAAATGAAAGTTCTATGTGCGGAAATGGCGGAAGGTGCCTAGTCGCTTTTGCAGCCAACTTAGGTATCATAACAACTAAGGCAATTTTTACTGCTATCGATGGTAAGCATCATGCCGAAATCAAAAACGGTTCGGTGCATCTACAAATGCAAGATGTCTCTGAAATTGAAATATACGATTCTCATTTGTTTCTCGATACAGGATCTCCTCATCATGTTACACTTGTAGAAGAGTTATCAGGTTTTGATGTGAAAAATACGGGAAAGAAAATACGGAATGGAGCTCCTTACTTTGATGCAGGAAGTAATGTGAATTTTGTTGAAAAAAATAGTACAAGTTCATTCGCTGTACGTACTTATGAAAGGGGTGTAGAAGATGAAACCTTATCCTGCGGTACTGGTGTTACTGCGGTAGCTCTTGCGATGCATGCGACACAACTAACAAGTGAGCGAGAAATTAGTATTCACACCCAGGGAGGAGAACTTACGGTCACATTTTCTAAAGATCAAAATGGGTATAAAAATATATTTTTAATAGGTCCTGCAGAACAGGTTTTTAAAGGAGAAATTAATGTTGACATTACAAGGTGAAAAAGTTTTTTTACGGGCACTTGAACCTGAAGATTTAGAATTTATTTACACTATAGAAAATAACGAGCAAATTTGGGAAATGAGTGCTACACAAACCCCATACTCTCGTTTTTTGATCAAGCAATATTTAAAGAATGCGCATCAGGATATTTATGAAGTAAAACAACTACGACTTGTTGTTTGTACTCTAGATGAATCGCCTATAGGTCTTATTGACCTTTTTGATTTTAATCCAACTCATAACAGGGCCGGAGTAGGTATTATTATTGCTCAAGAAGAAAGTAGGGGTAAAGGTTACGGAGCCGAAGCTTTAGAGATCATAATTAATTATGGAGTTACTCATCTAAGATTACATCAATTATACGCAAACATATCAGAAGATAATCTAGCGAGCATCAAATTGTTTGAGCACTGTGGGTTCAAAAAAATCGGAATCAAAAAAGAATGGAATTTAGTAAACAACTCGTATAAAGACGAGTATTTATATCAACGAATATATGTACATTAAAAAAATCTTATTAGGAATTGTAATATTAGGACTAATAGCAGGGGGAATTTTTGCATATTATGTGTATCAGGCGGTATTTTCTCCTAACACAAGTTTTGAAAAAGAAACAGCCGCTTTATATATTCCAACCGGTACAACATATACCGAGTTGATAGAAGAAATTAGCCCTTTGGTTGATGATATTTATAGTTTTGATAGAGTTGCCAGACGCAAAGGGTACATGAACAATATCAAGGCAGGTCGATATATTTTGAAAAAAGGAGCTAACAATAATGAGATGATCGATCGTTTACGAAGTAAAAATAGCCCTATTCATGTAACCTTTAACAACCAGGAAAGGCTTGAAAATCTAGCAGGAAGAGTCGCTACCCAAATTGAAGCAGATAGTACCTCATTAGTAACTGCGTTTAAAGATTCAGTATTTTTAAAAGAGAATGGACTTTCTAAAGAAACGGCTTTGTCTATGTACATTCCAAATAAATATGAGTTTTTTTGGAATACTTCTGCAGCTCAATTTAGACAACGAATGTTGAAAGAATACAAGCGTTTTTGGAATGAAAAGCGTATAAAAAAAGCTAACGAAATCGGTTTGACTCCCGATCAAGTAATGACCTTGGCTTCGATTGTTCAAAAAGAAACTGCAAAGGTTGATGAGCGTAGGCGTGTGGCCGGAGTTTACATGAATAGGTATAATAACGGTTGGAAACTTGATGCAGATCCTACTGTTATTTATGCGTTGAAAAAACATCAAAACAACTGGGATACCGTTATTAAGCGCGTTTTGTACAAGGATTTAGAAATTGACAGTCCGTATAATACTTATAAATATGCCAAATTACCTCCTGGTCCTATTGCTATGCCTGATATTTCATCAATAGATGCAGTATTGAACTATGAAAAACATGAATATTATTTCTTTGTAGCCGATATTGAAAATTTTGGATATCATAAATTTGCCAAAACCTTAAGTCAGCATAATCAAAACAAAAAGCAATATGTAAACTGGATCAATAAACAAGGAGTAAAACGATAACTATTCGTACTATAAGTTTGTAGGAAAAACTTCAATTTTTATTGAGGAAAAGGTTAAAATTGAAACCAATTTATTAACAAATTTTGTCTTTTTTGGAGGATGAATCTATGGCGAAGAGTATAAAATTTATTCGGTAAAAACACATAATCTGTCGTTTAAGTGCTATTTTTTTTATATTAAGCAGTGATTTTACATACTTTTAACTCTTTTTTAAGTTGTAAACAACTGTATTTCAGTATTATAATTCCCTTAACACATTGTAGTTATATATTTAATTATTTATTGTATATTTGCACGGCAAAAATTTAAGTAGAGGGGACCATTTTTTAGATGGCTACTTAGAAAATTTTTATATGATAAACAAGATAGTTGGATTATCTATTTTACTTACAACTGGGGGTATATTTTTGTTAAGTTTTACAACAAAAGAAAAGACTGATTTTAGTTCTTATAGCACCGCCGGTCTTGATCTGTATTATATTGCACCTAATTTTAACGAGATTGAAGACGAAAATACATTTACGGCTCCTAATTTGGGAAAATCGTATCTTGGTTTTAAAGAAGCACTAGCATTTAAAGAATCCAGAGGAGACTATGGCGTAGTGAATCAATTTGGTTATATGGGAAAGTACCAGTTCGGAAGAGGAACTTTAGCGCTAATTGGTGTCAAAAATATGAGTAGAGAAGATTTTTTGAAGGACTCAGCACTTCAGGAAAAAGCCTTTTATGCATATCTTTCACGAAATAAATGGGTACTACGCAGGGATATTAAATGGTTTGTAGGTCGAACTATGAATGGCGTCAAAGTTACTGAATCAGGAATCTTAGCAGCTGCACATCTAGCGGGGCCTAACGCTGTAAAGAGATATCTTCGAAGCGGAGGAGTAGAAGGTTTCGCTGATGCTTTTGGTACTACTATACGATATTATATGAAGAGATTTGGAGGATACGACACTTCATATGTAGTTCCAAATCGAAAAGCAAAGGCTATACTTTAGTATTTGCCAAATATTCTAAGATTAATCTTTATTAGCACCGCCAAAGGGTTTACTCCACGAAGCTTGTCTTATCCTTTGTAATTATTAAAGTTTTGCTCCGCTCAATCTCTCTGTATGATATAGATAGTCGGTTTTTTATGTAGATCAATTTCTTCATTTTTCCACTCTTCTATTCGTTTTGTAGCTATGAATTCTGAGGTTAGTGTAATATTACTCGCAATACATAATCTGGTGCTAGCATGCAATATAGATTTCAAATCACTGAACATTTTATCATTTCTATAAGGGGTTTCGATGAATATTTGCGCTTGATTTTTCTCTAGTGACGTTTTTTCTAAACTTTTAATGGCAGCTTTTCTTTCGTTTTTATCTATAGGAAGGTATCCATTAAATGTAAAATTTTGCCCATTCATTCCGCTACTCATCATCGCTAATACTATTGATGACGGACCTACCAAAGGAACTACCTGTATATTTTTCTCATGAGCAATTTTTACTACCTCTGCACCAGGGTCTGCAACGCCTGGGCAACCCGCATCAGATAGTAATCCAATAGATTCTCCATTAAGACATGGTGTTAAGTAATTTGGTATTTCTGTAACATCGGTATACTTGTTTACAGAATGGATAACCAATGATCGTTGAGATTTACTAGGGCTTACTTTCTTGATAAACCTGCGAGCAGGCTTTTCATTTTCAACTATATAATGATTGACCTGTTCTAATACTTTTTTTATGGATATGGGAAGTACTTCCAGAGGGACATCATCTCCCAATCTAGTGGGAATTAAATATAATTTGCCTTTGGGATCTAGGGGTTTAAGCTCCATATTATTTTAGGTTAAGTTTCTAAATCTTTAACTAAAGTTTTAGGCTAATGTAATACTACATAAATTAAATATACAAAAACTTTGTATCAGAGAATATTTATGATGACTTCTCTAGTTTAGTAACGATAAGATCGCATGCTTTATTGAGCATTTGGTAAACATCTTCAAAACCTTGTTCGCCATCGTAGTATGGGTCGGGAACATCTAGATTGCTATTGGGGTGTAATTCGTTTAGAATAAGTGTAACCTTATCTTTTTCTTTTGCGTTACGAGCAAGCTTTATAATATCTTGGTAATTAGAATTATCCATCGCATATATAAAATCATATGCTTCAAAATGATGGGTGTTAAACTGTGCTGCTTTTTGATCGGTAATATCAATACCGTGTTTTTTAGCAATATCGATAGATCTTTTGTCAGGTCGTTTTCCTATATGATAATTACTGGTGCCGCAGGATTCTACGATATATGTATTGCTATCTAATTTAGATTTTAATATACCTTCTGCCAAAGGAGATCTACAGATATTACCAAGGCATACCATTAGAATTTTAGTTTTCATTTTGGTAGATAGTTTTAAAAAAAAATGTGTGTTTAAAGCGTGAGCTTTTTTCCTAAATCTTCGACATATTTTCTAAACTGTTTATCTGTAGAAGATAGATTGTCAACAGTTTTACATGCGTGAAGAACGGTAGCATGGTCTCTCTTTCCAATTTGAGTACCGATACTAGCTAGAGAGGCTTTGGTGAGTTTTTTTGCAAAAAACATAGCTAGTTGACGTGCCTGGACGATATGGCGTTTACGAGTTTTAGATTGTAGTGTCTCTACGTCCATTTGAAAATAATCGCTAACTACTTTTTGTATGTAATCAATCGAAACCTCGCGTTTTGTATTTTTAACATAATTATCTACAATGGCTTTAGCCAAATCGATTGTAATATCTTTTTTGTTGAAAGAAGAATGTGCAATAAGCGAAATGATAGCACCTTCTAACTCGCGGATATTCGTTTTAATATTATTAGCTAGAAATTCAACAATATCTTCAGGCATTTCAACGCCATCTCGATATAACTTATTTCTAATGATGGAGACTCTAGTTTCAAAATCCGGTTGGTGTAATTCTGCAGATAATCCCCACTTAAACCTAGAGAGTAGGCGTTGCTCGATATCTTGCATATCAACGGGAGCTTTATCGCTGGTTAAGATTACTTGTTTTCCGTTTTGGTGAAGATGATTAAAAATATGAAAAAATACATCTTGTGTTCCGGCTTTACCAGATAATAATTGAATATCATCAACAATTAATACGTCTATAATTTGATAAAAGTGAATAAAATCATTACGATTATTCTTTTTTACAGACTCTATGTATTGTTGGGTGAATTTTTCTGCGGAAATGTAGAGCACTGTTTTTTCTGGGTAGTTGTCTTTGATGTTTACACCAATGGCATGTGCCAAATGGGTTTTACCGAGTCCCACCCCTCCAAATATCAATAACGGATTAAAAGAAGTGCCTCCTGGTTTATTGGCTACAGCCATTCCTGCAGAGCGAGCCAATCTATTTGAATCTCCTTCTAAAAAGTTTTCAAAATTGTAACTGGGATTTAACTGAGACTCAATCTTAACATTGCGTATACCAGGTATAACAAAAGGATTCTTAAGTTCTGGGTTTTTACTTTTAATTGGTACATCAACCTCTTGAGAATTTACAGCAGTACGATTGGCACTAGGTATCTTTTCAGTAAATGGTTTTTTGTTACCATAAGTGTTTTCCATTTTAATAACATACACTAGTTTTGCAGTTTCACCCAACTCACGAGTTAACGATACCTTGAGTAAATTTACATAATGTTCTTCGAGCCACTCATAAAAAAATTTACTAGGAACTTGAATGCTTAATGCGCCATCTGTAAGTTTTACGGCCTTGATTGGTTCAAACCAAGTTTTGAAAGCTTGTGGTGTAATGTTATCCTCTATAAAAGATAAACAATTATCCCAAACCGATTGCGCAGTTACATTCATTCGAGTGGTTAGATTTACTGTTTTTTAAGTTATTAAAACTAAATTGTTGAAAAACTCCTTACTGTTTTGCCTGACAAATATGTGAACAAAAAATGTAAAAAAAAAACATTTTGGGTGTTGAATTTTAATTATTTTTTTCGCATAATTTGATAGTACTACTTTTAATCCAGTCTTTAATTTTTTAAAACACATATATGTCAATTACCTCAGAAACAAAATTAAAAGTGCGCTATTCTGAAACAGACCAAATGGGTGTTGTTCATCATGGGAATTATGCACAATATTTAGAATTGGCAAGAATCGACTGGTTATCCCGATTAGGCATTTCTTATAAATCGATGGAGGAAAATGGGGTTATGCTTCCCGTATATTCTCTACACCTTAAATTTAAGAAATCCGCCTTCTTTGATGATGAATTGACTGTTAAAACTTCATTGACGAAAATTCCTACAGCAAGTATCACTTTCGATTACCAAATTTTCAATGATGCCCAAGAATTATTAACAATTGCTTCTACGACTTTGGTTTTTGTTGATAGTACAACCAGAAAACCTATTGCTTGCCCTTCTTATGTGCTTGATAAAATTAAAAAACTATCGACTTTTTAAAGCTTTAATTTTAATTTGGTATAACGGGGAAAAAACCTCTTTTATTTTATTAGCTTTCTTTTTTCTGACAGAAATATAAATTTTGCAGTCTAATGTCAATTCTTGCTTTGTGATACGTATACCTTGCTCTTTAATTATACGCATTACCTTGTTCATATCTTTGTATTCAAAACTAATACAGTAGTCGACGTTTATCGTTTTTTCTATAATTTCAGAAGTTTCTATTGCCAATTGTGCCGAAGTTCTATAGGCATTGATTAATCCACCAACTCCTAATTTGACCCCTCCAAAATAGCGAACAACAACGATTAAGATATTAGTGAGTTCGTAGGATTGTATTTGACCGTAAATAGGTTTTCCTGCAGAGTTAGAAGGTTCACCATCGTCATTAACACGATATTTTGTTACTTCTATTCCTATTTTCCATGCATAGCACCAATGTCTAGCAGCATGATGTTGCTTTCTAAGTTGTTCTAGAATAGTGTTTATTTCTTCCTCAGCAACTACTGGAAAGGTATATCCGTAAAATTTGCTGTTTTTTTCCTTGTAAAGTACTTCTTCACTTTTTGATGCTATGGTTCGGTATGTATCGCTTATTTTCAACGTACTTAATTTATATAGAAAGAGTTACAAGAAGTATGCTTATAATCGCCAAGGTAATGCCTATCCAGTTTTTTAAGGTTAACCGCTCTTTAAATAGTAAAATTCCGGCAACGGTTGATACCAATAGTATAGCTACATTGTTGATGGTGAATACAGTAGAGCTATCCATATGTTCATAGCGTAATGCTTGTATGATAAAATATATTGAGAAATAATTAGGGATTCCTAGTCCGATTCCTGCGATCACATTTTTAATCGATATGCTTAATGTTCCTACCATTCTTTTATATACCAAAGTACAAAGCCCTACTATTGCAGCAAAACCGAAGATAGTGGCAGAGAATATTGGAATGTCATCTTTGGCTACATAATAAGTTTCAAAATATTTTAAACTTGTATCTATGCACCCACTTCCTATAAAAACTAATACAGGAAATATAAGATTTTCTCTGGTGACAGAAAGGCCTTCGCCAGATTTTATCGAAGTTAAATATACGGCAATTAACGCGATTAAGATTCCGCTAATTTTTAAGATTCCTGTACTTTCCTGATACATAAATATTCCGAAGAGAATAGGAATCACTAAACTCATCTTTGTGGCCACCGCAGCTACCGATAAGCCATTTCTTTGTGTGGTTATGGCCATTAAATTAAATACTGCGATAAAGATAACACCTAGTACTACTGCACCATAAAACCAGTTTTGTTTTGTTATTGTAATTATGTGAATAGGTTGCGAATAAGCAATAAGTCCAGAGAAACACGCTACAATATAATTGATGATAATGGCTTGTAGCGTATCTACATTATATTTAGAAAATAGTTTAAATATAATAAAGATAAGGCTGGATACTAAAATGCTAAGAATTAGGTAAATCAAAATAAATGCGATTTAATAGTAAATAAATTGATAATATCTTGCGTTTTTGGATCATTGTTCCAGGTATGAATGCCTAATTGTGCTGCCGCGATGGTGTTTTCTGGGGTGTCATCTATAAAAAGAGTTTCATGGGGCTGTATCTGATGTTGTTCCAACACAAATCTAAAAATATCGGCATTGGGTTTTCGTAACTGTATTTCATGAGATAAATAAAAAGCATCAAAACATGATTTGAAAGTTTCATAGAAGGGAACAGTTTCTTTTATAGCCTTGATGTGCAATTCGTTGGTGTTGCTTAAGAGGATGAGTTGATAGTGTTGTTTTGCGCTCAATTTTTCAAGAAAATCCAAACGATATCTCGGAAAATCTAGCAATATAGCATTCCAGGCCTGTATTAATGCTGTTTTCGAAGCTTCAGGAAACAGTGTTTGGTAATGATCCAGAAATGTAGCGGTAGTTATTTTTCCAGTTTCATAGAGCGTATTCAATTCTTGTAATTCAGCATTAAAATCAAAGATTCCCAAGGCCGATAGTTCTTTAAAGATTGCGTTTTTATCTAAATTGATAAACACATCCCCAAAATCAAAAATGATCGTTTTAATCATTGTATAGCAGTTTTAATGTATCGTCGATGATTTTTTTTTCATAGAGCAAACGTCCTCGAAGTTTGGGAGCCTCAATGCCATTTTTAAAATCTACGTTTCCCTCAAAAATTCTAGCTTCATCCCATAGATTTTCATCAATAAACGATTGAAGTGTAAATCGTCCCCCCTCTATAATAACCGATTGAATTTGATGTCGATAAAGAATATCGCATATTTGAATCACCTGATTTTTTTTAAGAGACAAAGTTTCATAAACGAGAGTATCTTTGTTTTCCTTTTTATAATCTTCTGTAGTAATCACTATAGTATTCGTTTTACCATGTAATACTTCAGAATTTACAGGGATGCGACCATAGCGATCAATTATAACCCTTGTGGGCGGATTACCAGACCAGTCCCGTATATTGAGCTTAGGATTGTCTTTTATCACAGTTTGATTACCGACCAAAATACCCTGTTCTTCTGCACGCCATTTGTGTACTAATTGTCTAGAATATTGATTAGAGATCCAAACAGGAGCTCTTTGAGTAGAAGTGTCTGGCGCTATATAACCGTTTTTAGTTTGCGCCCATTTTAATATAATATAAGGTCTCTTTTTTTGGTGGAATGTAAAGAATCGCTTGTTCAGTTCGTTACATTCGGCTTCAAGTATTCCTACTACTACATCACAACCGGCATTCATTAATTTTTGAATTCCTGATCCAGATACCTTGGCAAACGGATCTACTGTGCCAATAACCACCTTTTTGATTCCTTTTTGAATAATCAAGTCGCTGCACGGGGGAGTTTTTCCAAAATGACTACAGGGTTCCAGACTTACATATAGCGTTGCATCTTTTAATTTTGTTTCATCTTTTACCGATCGAATAGCATGTACTTCGGCATGGGGCTCACCTGCTCTATAATGCCAACCTTCACCTATAATATGTTTTTCATGAACAATAACACTTCCTACCATTGGGTTTGGGTATGTAGTTCCTAAACCGTGTTGAGCAAGTTCAATGCATCGTTTCATGTATGGAATATGGTCGATCAATATAGATGAGATATTTATAAAGCTTTTTTATGTTGAAGACTATTTTTTAATCAAATACGTAAAAAACCTATAGTATTTGGCAACTTTTTGTTTTTCAATATGTTAAAGATTGTGCTTTGTATCATAAAGTACACCATTTTTGAGCTACAAGGATTGTTGATAATAACGGAAACTTCTTCGTTGATTCCTGAGCAGATTTGATGTATATTTCATCTGTGCTTTTTACAGTTTCTTTTAATGCAAGATAAAATTAGTCGCTTCTTGGTTCTTATTGGTATTAACCAAGTTATCAGTTTTTATTTTTTGATGCATTAAAAATTAATTTTTGATTTGTGTTTTTGCTGAAAAATTAAAGGAATTGAACTCATCTTGACTTTTTTGATTAAAGTGAAAAATAGAGATTTTTTGCTTAATTGAAAGCATTTTTTTGTTGCATAGCCTTTGCTACGGAACTCAAAAATGATAAAAAGTAGGTAAAAAAGATCATTTTGCAGCTAATTATAAAAAGTCAAGATGAGTTCATTATCTAGTATCAGCATCACAAATGTAGTGAACTGGTTTAATTTTTTTAGCAAATTGAAAAAAGTTTAAACCCGATCAGTATTTAAAATATAATGGAAGACATAATAATAAGACAAATTGAACCTAAAGATAATACAGCTATAGCGCAAGTAATAAGAAATGTACTGATAGAAATGGGAGTTCCCAAGGTAGGTACTGCTTATGAAGATAAAGAGCTAGATATGATGTTTGAAACCTATGAGTTACCCAAACGATCTTATTTTGTAGTAGAAGAAAACGATGCTATTCTAGGCGGTGCAGGCATAGCCCCTTTACAAAGGGGAGATGCTACTATTTGTGAACTGCAAAAAATGTATTTTTTGCCCGTAGCCAGGGGGAGAGGTATAGGTAGTATGATGATACATCGTTGTCTTGATTTTGCAAGTCATCATGGGTACTCGAAATGCTATTTGGAAACCATGCCTTATATGACCTCAGCACGACGACTATATAAAAAGGTGGGTTTTACAGAATTACCGGGTCCCCTGGGTGATACAGGACACTATAGTTGTGAGGCATGGATGATAAAAGATTTGGTCTAAAATAATTCACATTGAAAATAAAAGATGTAAGGGTTGATTTTAAGAATTCTTTATCAGAAGTATATGAAGAAGAAGAGGTCATGTCTTTTTTTTATATACTTTCTGAAGAAATTTTGAAATTAAGAAGGGTTGATGTAGCGATAGCTTTAGAGAAAGAAGTATCAGCAAGTGAAATCGTTCAGTTTAATGAGGCAAAAACAAGACTCTTAAATCAGGAACCGATCCAATATATTATAGGGCACACTTATTTCTATGGATTGTGTTTTATTGTGAATGAGAATGTGCTAATTCCGAGACCCGAAACAGAAGAGCTTGTAGATTGGATTTTAAAAGATCAGGAAAGTTTAGAGAGCACTATAAAAATTTTAGATATAGGTACAGGAAGTGGATGTATCGCCATTGCTTTGGCTAAAAATTTACCGAATGCCAAAGTGTATGCTATGGATATCTCAAAACAGGCAATAGAAGTAGCAAAAGTGAATGCAATTAAAAATGAAGTAGAAGTAACATGTATTCATGAAAATATATTAATGTGCGAGGATCTAACTCAAGAATTTGATATCATTGTTTCTAATCCGCCTTACATAAGAGCATTAGAAAAAAAAGAAATCAGACCTAATGTTTTGGATAATGAACCGCATCAGGCTCTATTTGTTTCTGATCATGATCCTTTACTATTTTATGAGAAAATTACCATATTGGCAAAAAGAAGATTAAAGTTCAGAGGAAGATTGTATTTTGAAATTAATCAATATTTAGGAGAAGAAACGGTTACTATTATAAAATCTTTGGGTTTTGAATCAATAATATTGCGAAAAGATCTATACGGAAACAATCGTATGATACAAGCGCGTAAGCCATAGTTCGCAATATGCAGAAGTTTGTAACCTAAATGCTGCTGATTATTTTTAAGTATCGAGAAAGTTTTAGAAATGAGAAGTTAAAAAATGAATACAGAACAACAAATCAATCAATTACGAGAAGAATTACGTCAACATAACTACAATTATTATGTTTTAGATGCCCCTACTATAAGTGATTATGAGTTTGACATGAAACTCAAAAAGCTTCAGAAATTAGAAGAACAATATCCAGAATTTTATGATCCTAATTCGCCAACATTACGCGTTGGAGGAGAAATTACAAAAAATTTTGAGACCATAGTACACGAGCATAGAATGTATTCTTTGGATAACTCATACTCCAAAGAGGATTTGCTAGATTGGGAAAAGCGAATTAAAAAATTGGTTGATGGCGATATTCATTATACTTGTGAGCTTAAATATGACGGAGCTTCAATTAGCTTAACCTATGAGAACGGAGTCTTACTAAGAGCAGTGACCAGAGGTGATGGGATACAAGGAGATAATGTAACCACCAATGTAAAAACCATTAGATCGGTTCCTTTAAAACTAAAGGGTAATTTTCCTCCTAAATTCGATATACGAGGAGAAATAGTATTGCCCTATGAGGGTTTTGCCAAGATGAATCAAGAACGACTCGCTGCCGGAGAAGAACCCTACGCTAACCCCAGAAATACAGCATCAGGCAGTTTGAAACTACAAGATAGTACCGAAACAGCGAAACGACCATTGGATTGCCTGCTGTATGCAATTACCGGAGATCGTTTAGCGATAAAAACCCAATATGAAAGTCTTGAAAAAGCAAGAGAATGGGGGTTTAAAGTTCCAAAAGAATCAAAGTTGGTAAACTCAATCGATGAGGTTCTTGAATTTGTTGAATATTGGGATGAACATAGGCATGATTTACCTTATGAAACCGATGGTGTAGTGATCAAAGTAAATAATCTGCAGCAACAAGAAGAATTGGGTTTTACAGCAAAAGCACCAAGATGGGCAATAGCTTACAAATTTAAAGCAGAACAGGTCTCGACAGTTCTTGAACAAATCACCTATCAGGTAGGAAGAACAGGTGCGATTACTCCAGTAGCAAACTTGCAGCCGGTATCGCTAGCGGGAACTACCGTTAAAAGAGCCTCGTTGCACAATGCAGATCAGATTGAAAAATTAGATATACGAGTTGGAGACACTGTTTTTGTAGAGAAAGGGGGAGAGATTATTCCTAAAATTGTTGGTGTAGATTTTCAACAAAGAACCCCAGATTCTATGCCAACGCAATACATTAATAACTGTCCAGAGTGTGGAACATTTTTAATTCGGAAGGAAGGAGAAGCGCTACATTATTGTCCAAACGATCAGGGGTGTACCCCACAAATAGTGGGGCGTATTCAACATTATATTTCTAGAAAAGCAATGGATATTGATGGTTTGGGAGGAGAAACCGTAGCTTTATTAGTACATGAAGGCTTAATCACCAATTATGCCGATCTGTATGAATTAAAGAAAGAACAAATAGTGCCTCTAGAACGAATGGCCGAAAAAAGTGCAGAGAACTTAATTATGGGGATTCAAAAATCCAAAGACATTCCTTTTGAGCGGGTATTATTCGCTTTAGGTATACGATATGTAGGAGAAACAGTAGCAAAAAAATTAGCTAAGCATTACAAATCTATACATGCTATAATTGCTTCTACTGAAGAAGAATTGGTGAATGTCGATGAGATTGGTATTAAAATAGCGCAAAGTGTTACTGAGTTTTTTGCAATCGAAGCAAATAAAGTATTGATACATAGGTTACAACAATATGGTGTGCAATTAGAAATTTCTGCAGAAAAATTAGCAAATCAAACCGATACATTAAAAGGACAAATTTTTGTTGTTTCGGGAGTTTTTGAGAAAGTATCACGAAATGAACTTAAAAAACTCATAGAGGATAATGGTGGTAAAGTGTCTAGTGCTATATCCTCTAAAACATCATATGTAGTAGCTGGTGCCAATATGGGACCTAGCAAGCTAGAAAAAGCTAACAAATTAGATATACCTATTTGTAGTGAAGATGAGTTTTTGGATAAAATAAAATGAAAACAAGAACACTAATCAAAATATTGTTATTGCTTACAGGAGGGCTATGTGTTTTAAGTAAAGCTTTACAATGGCCACAGTTAGAACTCTATGCAAAACCTGCTACTGTTCCTTTGTTATTAATGCTTTATTGGTTTAATGCCAAAAGATTAGATCCTTTGTTTTTATGTATATTACTATTATGCTTTTTGGGAGATATCTTTCTCTTAACGAATATAGAGCATAGTTTTATATATGTTCTTTTAAGCTACGCAATTTGTTATTTGCTTCTATTTTATTATTTGCATAAAGGTTATGTTCCTGTCGATTATAGTAATGCAGATATTTTATATTTGGTCATTTTTTTTGTATCATGGACTTTTATTACTTACGAAATTTATGCGGTTACCGAAGCCGCTATGGGCAGTATTAAGCCTTACGGTATAGGTTACTTAATTATTTTGTATCTGCTGTTTACGGGGTCTGTACTTCATTATGTTAATGTGAGATCTTCTCAGTCTTTATGGTTTTTAATTGCTGTTTTAAATTTTGTAATAAGTGATGCGTGTTTTGCTTTAAATAAATTTTATATAGCATCTATAGAGTTTGAAATAATTAATTCCTTATATCAATTATTAGCGGTGTTTTTTTTGGTGCAATTTAGGTTGTCTAGCCCAACTTCATTAAAATTAAATAATTTAAACTGAATGATTTTTAAAGTTTCAATTGTTCTCGCAATTCACTATCTTCACGTTGGGAAAAATCACACATTTCAAATACATTGGGCGTATTCATGTTAAAATAATATAACGTTTTGAATACGAACTGGTTTACACTTTTTTAATATGCTAAAAAAATGCTGTTTTGCACTTATATTTTATGATTTTTTACTTCCGTAGCGCTGCTATGCAAGTAAAAAATTACTTTATCTAAGTACAAAACCTTTCGCAACGGCACCATTTGGCACCTTCCTATCGGTTGGTTCTGCCTAAATCAAAAAAGTGTAAACCAGTTCTACAAAAAATATTAATGAATGTAGAAAAGTTACTCAAACTTCTCATTTCTTTTTTGATTGTAATATAGATTTTTAAATCTGTAAGCGAAATTTTATTTTTGAGTAACCAAGAAAACAATTTTTGTTGCGCAGTAAGTCTACGATTTTGTGTATGCTATGCCTGCAAATATGTATTGTTTTTTTGCATTGTTTCACTGAATAAAATAAAGCTCAACTTGGTTACCAATATGGGATCCTCAAAAAAATAAGGTGTACTTGAAAATTCAACGATTTACATACTTGCTTTTTTTTGCTACAAGTTTTATAACCTTGATAGTGGCAATTTTCTCCTATAATTCAATAATATACGTTAAACCATCAGTAATTATATCTTTGTGTTTTCTTTACATAGCTCATGCATCGCATAAGAATTTTTTGGTAGTACTTAGCTTAGTATTGGTATTAGTATGTGAAATTTTATATTTTCAAGATTATACCGGGAATTTTGAACTTTTACACATCTGTTTATTGGCTTACTATCTGGTGAATATCATCATGCTATGGAAAAGTTTACATGTAGTAAAAATACACATTAAAAAGATATTTACTTTACAATTAGCAATTTCGATGGTGCTAATTGGGTATATACTTTATGCAGTAGCAGATTTAATATTGCCACAAATTGTTAATCACAAAACAGTTCTTTTTTCGCTAATTATAGTGTTCATTTTTTTTATTGCAGTATGTTATTACATCTACTTAAACAGTAAAACAGTAGTGAGTTATTCTCTTATGGTAGCCGCTTCTTGTTTTTTAATAGTTAATATTACCACGGCATTAAATAGTTTTTATGTTCATCTTGAGATATTTCCGATCATAATGACAGTTATACAGATATCGGGACAGTTTTTTTTAATCAAATTCTTTATTGAACAACACAAACTCGTTGCTAGTAGCGAAGACTATTTTTAATTATTTGAAAACAAAATAATTAAAAAATTGAGAACGTATGTAACCGCTACGCTTTTGCATTTAAAATTTTTAAACATTCCTTTTTGTAAAGTTTTTTAAAATTTTAATTGATTTGACGTTAGTATACCTAAAATTTAACTGAGAAGTCATCCTGAATACTGAAACGAGTTCAGCACAGGCTCGTTTCAGTATTCAGCTTGACGCAAACCGTTTTGGTTAAATTAAGGATACTCATAAAATTTTACTATTATTCGTTTCATACCCTCATGTTACTTAACTTTTTATAGTAAGGATACATAAATTGACTAGTTTTTGTATAAGGTATACTGATTTTCAGCGTTTTCATTTTTCTTGAAGTTGTTAAAGTGATTTAATTTGTAAAATAGCTACATTTGTGGCTTCGTAATCTTTTGATAAATGATTTTAAAGGGTCTTAAAAGAAATGCCATACAGAAAAGTATTGAATCGCATCTAGAGGGTAGAAAAATCTCTTCAGTATCAATTTCAACCCTTCATACGCTAGCTATTATAATAGATGCTTCTTATGAAATTAACAGGTCATCACTAATTAGGTTTGCAGAAGATTTGGGGGTGTCCAAAGATCGATTGCACATCTTAGGATACAAAGGTGACAATGAGTTGGAAGACGATGCCTATATTTTGCATTATAATGATAAAAGTTTTGGCGTAAAAGGAATGGTTAAAAGCTCATCTTTGTTAGACTTCTTAAAAAGAGATTATGATGTACTTATTAACTTTTATGAAGAAGATAAATTAGAACTTAATTATGTAGCAGCTGCATCAAAGGCTAAATTTAAAGTTGGTTTCTCCAAAGTGGATCATAGAATTAATGATTTGATTATCGGGGCCTCTGTGCATAATCCCAATCTCTTTATGAAAGAATTAAAGAAATATTTGAAAATTTTACAGGTACTATAACATGAGTAGTTTTCTTAGAGGAACAGGAGTGGCATTAGCTACTCCGTTTAACAAAGATGGTTCAATTGATTATTCGGGAGTTACTTCTTTGGTTAATTTTTGTAGTAAAGGGGGGGTGTCATATTTGGTTTTGTTGGGTACTACAGCAGAATCGGTTACCTTATCAAAACAAGAAAAGAGAGATCTGGTAGCTCATATTGTAAAAGTTAACGATAATAGATTACCGTTAGTAATTGGCATCGGTGGTAATAATACGGCTGCAATTCTTCAAGAGATCCAAGAAACAGATTTATCTTATTTTGAAGCGATACTCTCAGTAGTTCCTATGTATAGTAAACCGAGCCAAGAAGGTATATATGCTCATTATAAAAAGATTAATGATACAGTGCCTATACCGGTTTTATTGTATAACGTTCCCTCACGTACGGGTACTAACATGACTGCAGAAACAACACTGCGTTTGGCTCAGTTAAACAATATTGTTGGTATTAAAGAAGCAGTAAGTGACTTTACGCAAGTTTTGAAAATCATAAAAGACAGACCAAAAGATTTTTTGGTGATTTCTGGCGATGATACCCTGGCATTACCAGCAGTGGCTGCTGGTGGTGACGGAGTAATTAGTGTGATCGGACAGGGTTTTCCTCAAGAATTCACCAAAATGATCAGATTAGGGTTGGCTGGAGATACCGAACAAGCCTTTAAAATATTGTACAAGCTTTTACCAATTTTGGAATATGCTTTTGAAGAAGGCAACCCCGCGGGTATTAAAAATATTCTGAAAGCCAGAGGAATTTGTGAAGATCATCTTCGATTGCCTTTAGTTCCGGTATCTAAAAGTTTGGCAAAAAATATAGATAAGTTTATTCAAGATCTTTGATTGCACCATGGCTAAAAAGATTAAAGATCCAGGAGTAGGGATGAGCTCTAATAAAAGAGCAAAGCGTTTCATTAGTTCTGACGGATCATTTAATATTAAACACGTCAATAGGCCAAGTTCTGTATCTGAAAGTTATGAGTATCTCATAAGTATATCTTGGAGCAAGTTCTTTCTATGGGTGCTTTTAGGATATATATCAATTAATGTTGTTTTTGCTACAGTATATCTTTGTATTGGTATTTCAGGTATAACTAAATCTACCGGTAACTTTTTTGGAGACTTTTGGAATGCATTCTTTTTTTCAGCTCAGACTATTACGACAGTAGGGTATGGTAAAATGGCACCAAAAGGTATGCTTTTAGGAGTTATATCATCGTTCGAAGCTTTGATAGGCTTGCTAAGTTTTTCGTTCGTTACCGGGTTGCTATATGGGCGATTTTCAAAACCCAAAGCTAATATTCAATTTAGCGAAAGCATAATTTTGAGAAAATTTAAAGAGGTAGATTGCATTATGTTCCGATTGATGAGTCGAAGTACCAACATCATGATTAGGCCCAGAATAGAAGCTACATTATCTTTAACGCAACAAGGTGAAGATAAGAAATATGTCAATAATTTCTATAACCTAAAGCTCGAAAGAAATTCAATTACATATTTGCCAACTACATGGACTGTAGTTCATGCTATCGATGAGTCTAGTCCGTTGTATGATTTTGACAGACAAGAATTATCTCAGCTTCATGGAGAAATTTTGTTACTCATAACCTATTATGACGAATCTTTTACTCAAGAAGTACATCAGGCACATTCCTATATTCTTAAAAATATACAACACGATAAAGAGTTTGTAGAAGCTTTTTATTTTGATGAAGACGGCTATACCATTCTCGATCATGACAAACTGGACCAAACGACAGCCATTACCAATGAGCATAATTAGATATACAAATATGCAACAATGACATGTATTTCAAGTTATTTGGATAAAGAACTGGTTTAACCCGCTTTATGTATTAGAAAATTTCACAACGAAGTTCTACTGCATAATCCAGGTTTAAACTTTCATTTTTTACTTAAATCCGCTTTATGCATTAGAAAATCTATTACGGCTTTAAACTGCTGCAAAACCAAGCACTACGTTGTATTTTTAAGTTTCACCGTAGCGATGCTATGCTGAAACTTAGAAAATACTTGGTTTTATTGCATTTTCAAACCTCATAACGAAATTCTAATGCATAAACCGGGTTAAATTCAAAAAGTTTAAACCAGTTCAAATTAAAGTTTTTGTAATACGGTAGAAATAGCTATTTTTGCCAGATGTTTTTTGTATATGAATAAATTATTGTTTTTACTTATTTTTGTACTGATTTTAGGATCTTGCAGCGAATACCAACAAGTTTTAAAAGATGATGACGTGGCGGTTAAATACAAAGCTGCAGAAAATCTTTATAAAGCAGGGAAGTATAAAAAAGCACTTCGTCTTTTTGAACAGATAGTGCCTCAATACAGAGGAAAACCACAAGCTGAAAGAATAATGTATTATTATGCTGATACCTATTATCAATTAGAAGATTTCTATTTAGCGGGATATCAGTTTGAGCGATTTACAAAATCCTATCCACGCAGTGATAAAGTAGAAGATGCTTCCTTCAAAAGTGCAAAAAGCTATTATGAATTATCTCCTAGACATACACTCGATCAGGAAGAGACAACAAAAGCGATAGAAAAATTGCAGAATTACATTAATACATACCCCGATAGCGAAAAGTTGAAGGAGGCAAATGCAATGGTATCAGAGCTTAGGGAAAAGAAGGAAAGAAAGGCATACGAAATTGCAAAGCAATACCATCATAGGGAAGATTATAAAGTAGCTATTGCAGCTTTTGACAACTATTTAGTAGATTATCCAGGTTCTGTTTTTAGAGAAAACGTATTGTATTACAAACTCGAATCAGAATATCTTCTAGCCATTGGGAGTTATGAAAATTTAGTAGAAGGTCGTCTGGAAATAGCACAACAATATTATAATAATTATAAAAAATACTATAAAAACGAAGGTGAATATCTGGAGAAAGCCGAAACGATCGGAATAGATATACGCAATAGATTAGAACAATACAATTAGATAATACCGCAATAATGGATTTGAAAAAAAGTAATGCTCCTGTAAATACAACTACCATCGATAAAAATCGAATTGATCAACCGACTGATAATATTTACGAGGCCATATCGATTATATCGAAACGAGCGACGCAAATTAATACCGATATCAAAAAGGAATTACTAGAAAAACTTGACGAGTTTGCTACGTATAATGATAGTCTTGAAGAGATTTTTGAAAATAAAGAGCAGATCGAAGTGTCAAAGTTTTATGAAAGATTACCCAAACCTCATGCTTTGGCAGTGCAAGAATGGTTAGAAGATAAAATCTACCACCGAAATACCAAAACAGACACAGAATCTCTTTAAAACTATGTCTGTTTTAAGCGGTAAAAAGATTTTAATTGGTGTCACCGCCGGTATTGCCGCATATAAAACAGCTGCTTTAGTACGTCTTTTTATAAAAGCCGGTGCAGAAGTGCAGGTCATCATGACACCGGCTGCTAAAGATTTTGTAACTCCGCTTACCTTATCTACACTGTCGAAAAGGCCCGTTTATTCTTCATTTGTTGATGAAGAAGACGAAAATGCAGTATGGAATAATCATGTAGATTTTGGGATGTGGGCAGATCTAATTTTAATAGCTCCTGCCACCGCAAATACGTTATCAAAAATGGCTTCTGGAGCTAGTGATAATCTATTACTAGCGACCTATTTATCTGCAAAGTCTCCGGTTTATTTTGCTCCGGCGATGGATCTGGATATGTACAATCACCCGTCTACGCATGCTACATTTTCTAAACTTCAGAGTTTTGGTAATATAATGATACCGGCTACATCTGGTGAGTTGGCTAGCGGATTAGTTGGTCAAGGTAGAATGGCAGAACCGCAAAGTATTGTTACTTTTATTGAAAATGATATACTGTGTAAACTACCTTTACAAGGAAAAAAAGTTTTAATTACTGCAGGGCCAACATATGAGGCTATAGATCCTGTTCGGTTTATAGGAAATCACTCTAGCGGTAAAATGGGTATAGAACTTGCCAAAACAGCAGCTAATCGTGGAGCAGAAGTTGTTCTTGTGCTAGGTCCTTCCGCATTATCTGTAACTCATGATTTGATCACCTTAATTCCTGTAGTAAATGCCGAAGAAATGTATGCGGCAGTAGTCAAAAATTATGATAATTGTGATCTGGCTATTGCATCTGCAGCCGTATCAGATTATAGACCGAAGCACGTTGAAGCGCAGAAAATTAAGAAAACAGCAGCCGATTTTTCTATAGCTCTCGAACGGACTCCAGATATTTTGAAATGGATGGGATCAGTAAAGAAAGATCAATTTCTGGTTGGTTTTGCTTTAGAAACAGAACATGAAGAAAAAAACGCTATCAAAAAATTAAAAAGTAAAAACCTAGATTTGATTGTGCTTAATTCTCTAAACGATAAAGGCGCCGGTTTTAAAGAACAGACGAATAAAATAACTTTAATTAATCATAAATTAGAGACTAAAGCGTTTGATTTAAAAACAAAGTCTGAAGTAGCTGAAGATATATTCGACGAAATTAATTTGCTTAAAAATGAATAAATTTTTATTAATTGTAGCATTAGCAATTGGTTTTAGTGTGAGTGCCCAGGAGTTTAATGCCAAGGTTCTGGTAAATGCCGAGCAAACGGGAAATGCAAATTTACAGGTATTTAAAACTCTGGAACGCGAGTTGGCAGAGTTTATTAATAATACAAAATGGACCACCACCGATTATCGCACCGAAGAGCGTATTGATTGTAGTTTTTTTATTACGATCGCAAATTTTGATAATGATTTCTTTAATGCGACTTTACAAGTTCAAGCTTCACGACCGGTTTATGGATCAAATTATAAAACCGCCATATTTAATATAAATGATAAGCAGTTTAATTTTAACTATCTAGAATTTCAGCCTTTAAATTACAATCCGAATAATTTTGAATCTAACTTAATCTCTGTAGTTTCTTTCTATTTATACATGATTCTTGGAGTAGATGCTGATACTTTTGAGCTTAATGGTGGAACATCATATTATGAAGAGGCCAAAAATATCGTAGGAAATGCGCAAAGTAGTAATGCACTTGGCTGGAACGCTCAGGATGGAAACCAATCTAGGTTCAGATTAAACGATGATTTGCTGTCTGGTACTTTTGACGGATATAGATCAGCAATGTATACCTATCATAGAGAAGGACTTGATATCATGCATAACAATGTAAAAAAGGGAAAGCAGACTGTTACTGAGGCTATGGAGTCTCTAGAAAAAATGCATAACGTAAGACCAAATTCCTATATTATGCGTGTTTTCTTCGACGCAAAAGCAGACGAAATTTCTAGTATTTTATCTGGTGGTCCCTCGGTTAATATTGCTGATACGATTACCACGCTCAACAAAATAGCACCTACGTATACAGATAACTGGAAAGATATAAAGTTTTAAAAAAATTGAAAGCAAATCCGCTAAACCTTTTTGAAACTATAGTATATTTACGCTTCAAATCATAAAAATTTCGCTATCCCTTGCTTAAAGGTCTTTCCATAAAGAATTTTGCACTTATAGAACAACTCCAAGTATCGTTTGATGCTGGACTGATTACTATTACAGGAGAAACCGGTGCGGGAAAATCACTTTTATTAGGAGCCCTAGGCTTATTATTAGGGAAGCGTGCAGACTTAAGTAGTGTTAAAGATAATTCACAAAAATGTGTGATCGAAGGTACATTTGCCATACAACACTACAATTTATCTTCTTTTTTTGAGGCAGAAGCACTGGATTATGAGGATGAAACTATTATTCGTAGAGAAATTTTGCCTTCGGGAAAATCCAGGGCTTTTGTAAATGATACTCCTGTAACCTTGCAGTCGTTAGGGGCTTTAGGGGTAAAACTTATCGATATTCACAGTCAACATCAAACGCTAGAAGTTACTACCAATGATTTTCAGTTCGAGGTGTTAGATGCGTTAGCCAACGCAGATCGAGAAATCGACTCTTATAAAAGAGGATTGGATTTGTTAAAGAAGAAAGAGAAAGCTGTAGCTGTTTTAGTGTCGAGCCAAGAAAATTTCACCAAAGAGTATGAGTATAATGCATTTCTTTTAAAAGAATTAGAAGAAGCTCAACTTCAAAAAGGAGAATTAATTACCTTAGAAGAGCGTTATGAGCAATTAAACAATGTCGAAGAAATTCAAGAACGATTATCTGGTGCTGTTTCAGTTATTTCTTCGGAAGAAATAGGAGTTGCCGATCAGTTAAATACTATAAAAAGTAATCTTTCTAAGATAGCAACATATTCAAATACGTTAGCAACGCTTTCTACCAGAATGCAAAGTGTTGCTATAGAGTTAGACGATATACAAGAATCTTTAACTAACGAACTTGAAAAACTTGAAGCCGATCCCCAACAATTAGAAGAAGTTGGTCAACGTCTGCAAGTATTACATAATCTACAAGTCAAACATAAAGTCACCTCTATAGAAGAGCTTATTGATCTCAAGGATCAACTTAGCGATAAAGTGTCGAAAACAGAATCACTTTCTGAAGATATAGCAACCCTAAAATCTGAAATAGAAAAAATCCAATCTCAATTAGATGACTTAGCTGGTAAAATTCATCATAAAAGAAAAAAAGCGCTTCCTAATCTAGTTGCCGAACTTGAAAATATTCTCAAAGCACTGGGAATGCCTAATGCAAGTTTTAAAGCTTCTCTTCATTTACAAGAAAAGTATTTGCCTAATGGTAAAGAAGTGCTTGATTTTCTATTTTCTGCAAACAAAGGCGCTTCTTATGGTGTACTAAAAAAGGTAGCTTCTGGCGGAGAATTATCAAGAATTATGATTGCTATTAAAGCAATTTTGTCGAGATATGCACAATTACCTACACTAATCTTTGACGAAATAGATACCGGGGTATCTGGAGAAGTCGCTCAAAAAATGGCTGATCTCATGATGGATATGAGTAAAAATTTACAAGTGTTTAGTATTACACATTTACCACAGATCGCAGCAAACGGACAGAGCCATTACAAGGTATTTAAAGAAGATATTAATAATGCTACAGTAACACAACTTAAGTTATTAAATCAAGATGGACGTGTTCAGGAAATCGCAGAAATGATAGGAGGAAAGAACATTTCAGAATCTGCTTTATTACATGCTAAAGCCTTATTAAAATTAAATTAGCATATTTTTCTAACCGGTAGTTTTTGGTTGTTTGATCGATAATACTCATTTTTAATCGATGAAAAGTATGTTTTTTATCGATTTTAACATTATTTCACATTTATAGGTATAATTATTTTGTAATTTCATCGTTGTAGTTTCAGATCTACAAGCCCCAAATTATGAAATATGCCCTATCAATGAATGTAATACCTACCTACTTTATTAAATGGCGATCTCATCTAACTATTAAAAAAAATAGAAAGAAACAGATGAAATTGCCTATTAGACTTTGCTCGATCATTTCTATAGTATTTTTATTGGTATCCTGTTCTGCAGAAGATGTTGATGATACTCTTTCTAATACGGATAAAGAATTCTACATTCCCAAAGTCAAACCGATTGAAACAGAAATTTTAGAACAAATAAATGCATACAGATCTTCTCTGCAGTTATCATTTCTACAACCTTCTTCAACCATTAAATCACAAGCCTATCTACACACCATGTATATGGTAGAAAGTAATACGATGTCTCATGATTATTTTCATACCAGAAGAAACTACCTTGTCGATAGTGAAGGCGCCACCAAAGTAGGAGAGAATGTTGGATACGGCTATTCATCTGCTGCCGCTGTTGTTGATGCCTGGCTAAAAAGCGAAGGGCATAGACGTACCATAGAAGGTGATTTTACGCATTTTGATATTTCGGTAGAACAAAATAGTGAAGGCGTATTGTATTTTACCAATATCTTTATGAAAAATTAGTCACACATCAAACTTTTAAAAATTAAAGAAAATTAGTATTAATTTTAAAAATCGATCGTCGGTTTTCTTCATGTTCTTTTTCAGTACAACGTTTACAATCGTGTAATAATTGAGATTCGCCATAGCCAACTGCTACAGGAACTCTAGAGGGATCAATACCCCTGGATAAAATATAATTTTTTGTAGCATTAGCACGTTTTTCAGACAATCTCATATTATATCTGTCTGATCCACGATTATCGGTATGAGATTCTATATGAATCACCATATTGGGGTTATCTTTCATCACATTTACCAGATTTTCTAATTCGTAAGCAGAGTCAGGTCTAATTTCATATTTATCGAAATCAAAATAAATGGGGTTGAGTACCACTTCTTTATCGATAATTAATGGACTTAGATATATGTCTAGTGTATTCTCAAATGCATTAACTGTAGAGGTTGAAAACTGTTGATTATCAGACCTGAAATCTTTTTTCGAAGCTAGAACCGTATATGTTTTTTCACACGAAATTTCTTCGAAGGTATACACACCTTGTTCATTTGATGTGGTTGTACTTATGATTTTACCTGTTTGATCTATTAGCTGTACAGTCGTATTAGGTAATATTTCAGAAGTTCGCTTATTATACGTAGTACCTAGTAGCGATTGTTGACATTCGTAACGATCAAAAGCATAGATGTCATCACTTCCTTTACCGCCCATTCTATTCGATGAAAAATAACCAGAATCACCGTTAGGGTTAGTAAAAAAAGCAAAATCATCATATCCACTGTTAAAAGGAGCTCCTATGTTGTTGACTTCAACCTCTTCTTCAGTTTTCTTTTTCAGAATATTTGAAGAAAATATATCCAAAAGACCTAGATTAATATGATTGTCTGAAGAAAAATAAAGTGTAGTATCTTTGGCTACAAATGGAAAAACCTCTCTGCCTTCAGTGTTAATCTTCTCTCCTAGATTCTCTACATTTCCAAAAGAACCATCATCGCGTATGGCTACTTTGTAAATATCTGTTTGACCAAAACCTCCCGCTCTGTCAGAAACAAAAAATAATGTTTTTTCGTCAGGGCTTAATGCAGGGTGACCTGTAGAAAATGTTTTATCATTAAACGGCAATTCTTCGATAGCAGTCCATTGATCATTCTGTAACTGAGCTCGGTATATTTTTAAATTTGAAGTGCCTTTTTTATCATAAGAAGTATTTTTTCTCTTGTTCACATTATTTCTTGTAAAATATAAGGTTTTGCCATCCTTGGTCATAGTAAGCACTCCTTCGTGCTCGTTTACCAGATTAATGTTATCTGATGCTATGGGAGTTACATCACTAATATCAACTAATGAATCTACTCTATTAATTTTGGATGTATACATATTTAAAAAAGGCTCACCGTTCCATTTGTAAATTTTCATTTTTGATGTGGACTGATCATCTTTTCTAGATGATGTAAAAAAGAAAGTACCATCTTTTTCTACACCACCAAAATCTGCATATTTTGTATTGGAATTTAAATTGATTACCCTAATACGCGAATCTTTGGAAGCCGATAACTCTTGAAATTTCTCCAGGCTCACTCTTTCAATGCCGCGTACATATTCACCATTTTTCTGAAGCTTTTTAAACTCATTTAGCCAAGTATTCGCTTCTTCATATTGACCTAAACTTCGTAATGTTTGTATATATTTATACACATACTCAGGGTGAACATCGTCATAGTTATTGATCGCTTTTTGATACCAATAATTTGCTTTTTCAGAATTTGAATTGTTGTAGTAGCAGTCACCAATTCTGGTAAGTACATGTTTGCTGCTATCTTCTTTCTTCAGACTTTCGATATAAAGTTCTACAGCTTTCATGTAGGCAAAATCTCTGAAATATTTATCTGCAACCTTAACTTTTTGTGCATAAATAGATATGCTAAAAAAGAGAAATAAAAGTAAACCTGTTTTGCTTTTCATAATGTTATAATTAAAAATATCTAGGGGATTTAACACGTCGATCATTAAATATCTCGTATATGAGTAATATTTCGTGGGTAGCCCCTAAAAAGGGCCTTAAATCTGAAACAAAATGCTCATATGCATAACCTACTCTTAGTTGTTTAGTGACTTGTACATCTGCTATGGCTCCAACAGACGAAGTGTCTTCATTGTATCGGTAAGACCCTCCAATCCAAAACTTCTCAAAAAAGAGTAGATTGGCATTAAGGTCTACAGAAAGAGGTGCTCCGTTAGTAACTTTTACCAATGTAGAAGGCTTTAGTTTTGTATTTGCACCTAGATTGAAAACATAGCCTCCTGTAAAATAATACCCAACCCGTTCTAGGGCGACATAGTCTACTCCAGATGTTTCACTTCGGTTATTATCGATAGTTAACAATCTTGGGGCAGAGGCTCCAAGATACCACATCTTAGAATGTAGATATAATCCTGCACCGATATTAGGGTTCCAACGATTTGCATAATTACCAAAAAATGGATCTTCTGAGACAGCAGGGTCATTTAAAAATTCCTGATCCAGGTTATAATGCGTAGCACCGGCTTTAACGCCCAGGGCTAATTTTGTTTGTTCACTAAGATTTAAGGTATAAGAAAAATCTCCGTAGAGAAATAGATAATTTTCAAATCCAACTGCATCTCGAATAACCGAAACACCAAGTCCAACTTTTTCATTTTTTAGAGGAGCATGCGCTGATAAAGTTTGTGTTTGCGGCCCCCTTTCTATACCTGTCCACTGACTTCTATGCAACCCGACAATGCTAAGTGTTTCACGACTCCCTGCATAGGCAGGATTTATCGAAATAGTATTAAACATGTATTGGGTGAATTGCGGTAATTGCTGTGTAAATGCCAATGAACTAATGAACAGTGCTACTACTGTTATTGTTTGCTTTAAGATTGTCATCAATTAGTTATTTAGTTCCTATGTAAAATGGTTCGCTAAAGGGTTGAAGTCCACTATTGTTTAGTGTGACGATGTAGTAGTACGTTCCTGTGGGTACTTGATCGGCAGTTCCAATCGAAGCTTGGGAAGATGTACCGTTCCAATCATTTTTGTAATTCTGGGATTGATACACAAGAGCGCCCCATCGATTTAGAATTTTTAAATCAATCACATAATTACACTCTTCTACGCCATCAACTATAAAAAATTCGTTAAAGGAATCACCATTTGGTGTAAGTACCTTTGAAATTTTGATATCCTCGTCTCCACAGGCAAAAACTGCACAGCGATTGTGTACTTCGATTTCGGTTTCTACATAAATTGGGCATCCCGAACTATCCTCGGTATAGCCAAGAGTGATAGTCTCTGAATCATTTTGGCCCGATAACGCTACAGTTAATGGATCAAAAAACTGATTGTCGATAATGGTAGCATTTCCTGATATTACCTCCCAGGTGCCGTCGAAGTTAATTTCGCCCTCAATCAGGTCGAATAAATCTACTATCTGTGACTCTATGTCACTAGCTGCACATAAACTGATATCACTTGCAGCAATCGTATCGTTATTATCTAAGCGGAGTTGAGAGGTTATAGTATTTGAGTTATTACATTCATCTGTAACGATATAATCTACAGTTAAAGTTCCGTCTTCAATCCTGGTAAAGTCATAGTTAGAGGTCACTGTGAAAGAATTTTCGCTACAGCCATCTGTTACACAAGATTCAAGAAGTAGTATATTATCAACGTCCCATTGATCTGCTAATTCTTGAGCATTTAAAGCAGAACATTCCAGGTTTATATCTTCGAGTACACAACTTTCAAGAGCAGGTGGTGTGGTGTCAATTAGAGTTAACGTTGCTGCGTATGTGGTGCTATTATCATTCTCATCGCTTATCGTGTAGGTAACTTCTAGTGTTCCTCCCAAACCACAAGAGGGTATCAAAGAGTTGAAATCATAATTAGAGGAGATTGTTCCATTAAAATCGGTTCCGCAAGCATTCGATATGCAGGATGATAACTGCTCGATATTATCTAAGTTCCAGTTGTCTGCGATGGCCTCATTGTCCATACCGCTACACTCAATAGTAGTGTTGGTAGTAGTGCAAGAAACTATATCTGGTGGTACATTATCTGAAATTGTAAAGTATACTGTGGCTTGATCACAAGCTTCGGGATTACCTGTATCGCAAACGGTATACACAAAACTATCTGTACCTACAAATTGTGAATTAGGTACATATGTAAACGCCCCTGTCTCATTTATGGTTAGAACACCATTATTTACGCTATGCAAAGGTCGAATGGCTACGATTTGAGTATCTCCTTCGGGATCAAAGTCATTATCTAGTACATTGCCAGATAGGGTTTCGCATTCGGTAACAAAATAGGCATCATCGTTAGCGTAGGTACTGTTATTTGATGTATTAAACACAGTAATCGTTACAAGAGCAGTATCGCATATGGTAGAATCACCGTTGTCACAAATGGTATACTCAAAAGTATCTTCTCCAATGAATCCTAAAGGGGGTGTATACGTAAATATTCCTGTATTCGTGTCGATTGTAATTGGGATCCCTTCTGTGGTAGTCACAGCGCTTGTGGTAATGGTTAACTCATCGCGATCTGGATCAAAATCATTAATAAGCACATTTCCTGTAACTTCGGTATCTATATTCGTAGAAACAGCGTCTACATTGGCAATCGGAGGACGATTAGTTATATTTTGCTTTGGAAGTACTTCAATATATACCATAGCAGTATCTTTAGCCATAGGATTACCATTATCAACAATAGTATATTCAAAAGTATCTTCACCAATAAAATTTGAAGGAGGGGCATAGGTATATGTACCAGTATCAGGATCTATAGTCACCACTATACCTGTCGCAGTTGTGACAGTTGTTGTTATCACCTTTTGTGTATCGCCTTCAAGATCTTTGTCATTGGTTAGCACACTGCCAGATACCGGGGTATTCATAAATGTATTGTTAATGTCGGTTATTGCTTCGGTACAATTGGTAGTAACATCAATACACCGTAAGGTTTCACATTCATTAGCATCACGCACAATAATATGATAACGCCCTGGATCTAAGTCTTTAAAACTCCCACTAGTTTGAAAAGTATTTCTGTCATCTATCGAGTATGAGTATGGAGCTGTTCCACCTCTTCCGCAAACAATTAGCCTGCCCGGTTCGTTACAAGGGTTTTTGGGATTAGAGGTTATAGCAAGTGTTAGCGGTTGCAAAGGTTCGGTAACCGTATATGTTTCGGTAAAAGAGCAATTATTTGCATCTTCTACAGTAACAGTATATTCACCTGCAACGACATCTATAAGATCTTCAGTCGTAGCACCGGTATCCCAAGTAAAGGTGTAGGGTGGGGTTCCATTGCGTACACATAAATCAATCTTTCCTGTAGCTTCCCCTACGCAAGAAACGTCACTTATTGCATGTGTTAAAGAAATTTTGCAATCATCAATGCAATTGATTTTTACGGCTTTAGTAATTTCAGCTCCACTACCATCTGTAACCGTCACACAGTGATACCTGCTGGTCAAGCCAATTGCTTTTGCGGTTGTTTGGTTTCGAGCAGAATCATGCCATCGGTAGGTGTAACCAGGTGTTCCGCCGGTGGCGATAACTTTAGCTATACCGTTGCAACAAGACCCAGTAGTTGTAGCATCCTGAATTTTTACTATGGTTACCTGTAGCATTTTCGTACGCTCTTCCAAATTGGAAAGTACGGGTGCATTGTCATATCTATCTGCAGATAGAAAAGCACTTACGTAGACATCTTTATATTGCTCATTACCCATAGAGATTTCTCTTAATTGAGGTTTCTCTACCCGATGATTAGCTACTGAATCATTTTCTATAGCGAAACGAATGTCAGTATAGTTATCTGAAATCAAATAAGAAGCATTACCATAAGATTGAAAAAAAGCGAGATAAAAAATAGCAATGTGAGCAATTAAAATGGTTTCTCTAAGAGATAGGTCTAAAGTAGTTTTTTTCATAGGCCCTTGATTGTCATGATTTATGTGTTGTGAAAATTTTAAACTCTAATACATTATATCTCAACAAAAGTTGCATATAAGTACCACAGGCATAAATGAACATCAGTTTTGAAAATAGAATCATTACCTATTGTATAGATAAGATGCTACGATATGATGAAGTTAAGTTCTTATTCAGATCATTCTTTTTGCAAAGAATAGGGCATATCAAAATAAAATATCTAATATCGCTCAACAAGTATTTGGGAATCTAATTGAGCGCTAACGGGGGAAAGATTTCTAGTCAAAAGTATATTTTAAAAGTGAAATAATCAATTATTTCGTTTCTAATTTTTGACTCAAATGCTCAATTTTTGACCCTTTTTGATAGGGTAAAATGCCCCTTTTGGTATACATACTTAAATTGCTGATGTTAGTAGAACTAAGAGCCTACACAAAATACAATCTAGTTTCTTGATTCTCAAAGCAAGTGGTTTTTATTCTGATACGTAAACGGTTCTGTTACGGTATAGGTCAATTAAGTAAAGGTAATAAACGAATACTGTTATAGTGCTAAATTCTATATTTGAACAGCGCTGGTTTGGGTCGTTTTGTTATCTTTACTTCCTTGTAGAACTATACTTTAATTTACAACTAAATGTCACACAATTTATTAAAAGGTAAAAGAGGAATTATTTTTGGTGCACTTGATGAAAGCTCAATCGCTTGGAAAACAGCCGAACGCGTGTTTGAAGAAGGAGCGAGCTTTGTGCTTACCAATGCTCCGGTTGCTATGCGTATGGGAGCTATTAATACATTGGCCGAGAAAACAAATGCACAAATTATACCGGCAGATGCTACATCGCTAGAAGATTTAGAAAATCTTGTAGAAAAATCTATGGAGATTCTAGGAGGTAAAATTGACTTTGTGTTACATTCTATAGGAATGTCTGTCAATGTTAGAAAAGGACGACATTATACAGATCTCAATTATAGCTTTAGCGAAAAGGGATGGGACGTGTCGGCGTTATCTTTTCATAAAACCATGCAGACATTATACAAGAAAGAGGCTATGAATGAGTGGGGAAGTATTGTCGCTTTAACCTATATGGCAGCACAAAGAGTATTTCCCGATTATAACGACATGGCAGATAACAAAGCCTATTTAGAATCTATTGCACGTAGTTTTGGCTATTTCTTTGGTAGAGATAAAAAGGTACGAGTAAATACCATATCGCAATCTCCTACACCTACCACTGCCGGCAAAGGAGTAAAAGGATTTGATGGTTTCATAGCCTATGCCGATAAAATGTCTCCACTAGGCAACGCTACTGCTGCAGAATGTGCAGATTATACAGTAACCTTATTTTCTGATCTTACCAAAAAAGTGACACTTCAAAATTTATATCACGATGGAGGGTTCTCTAACATGGGAGTAAGTCAATTGGTTATGGATAAGTTTGTAGAGGAAGAATAGACCATCTGGCTACCTTGAAGTAAAATAGATCTTGAAATTTGTTTTTGGATCTTCAAAATCATTTGCGCATTCTTACCAGTTGAGCTATAGTGTATTGGCACCGCCAAAAGGTATAATATTACGTGGCTTGCTTCGAAATTGAAAAATTGTTTTCAATGAATGCCTTCTGGGCTTGTCTTGTAGTAGTTTATGTATGTCATATTTTTGCATAAAAAATTAAAGTAGCTAGATGAAACTGAACTTTTCTTTTATTGTTCCGGTATACAACCGACCAAAAGAAATTGAAGAGCTTTTACAAAGTATGTTGGCTTTAGAGTACAATAAAGATTTTGAAATAGTTATTGTAGAAGACGGTTCATTTGAGACATCTGCAGATTGTATCGAGAGTTTTAAGGATCGGTTGTCAATTAGCTATTATCAAAAACCGAATACAGGGCCAGGCGATTCTCGTAATTTTGGTATGCAAAAAGCCAAAGGTAATTATTACCTTATTTTGGATAGCGATGTAATTTTGCCTAAGAGTTACTTATTAAAAGTTGAGAGTTTCTTACAAAAAAATTATGTACACTGTTTTGGAGGTCCAGATGATGCTCACCAGAGCTTTTCAAATCTGCAAAAAGCAATAAGCTTCAGCATGACTTCATACCTTACTACCGGTGGGATAAGAGGTCGCAAAAATGCTGTGAACAGGTTCGAACCCCGAAGTTTTAATATGGGATTATCTAAAGAAGCCTTTCAAGCTTCCAAAGGATTCGGGAACATTCATCCGGGAGAAGATCCAGACCTTACCATTAGACTTTGGAAATTAGGATTTACGACTGCCTTAATTCCAGATGCCAAAGTATTTCATAAGAGAAGAATTTCCTGGAAGAAGTTTCATACGCAGGTGCGCAAATTTGGGTTGGTAAGACCTATTTTAACGCATTGGCATCCCGAAACATCAAAAATCACCTATTGGTTTCCTACTTTTTTCATACTCTATCTGGCGATATCCATTGGTGCTCTAATTTTAGGATTTTGGTACTTTATGGCGTTTTTGGGCTTATATTTGGTTACAATTGGTATAGGCGCATATATAACTTTTAAGAACATTTCTATAGCCATACAGTCGATTCTAGCTGTTTTGATACAATTTTATGGCTACGGAAAAGGATTCTTCACATCTTATTATTATATTCATCTACTTAAAAAAGATCCTGAGGAGCAATTTCCGAAGTTGTTTTTTAAAGAGTAAATACATATGTTCTCTACGCTACCTCATAGTACAATTAAAATCATCCTGAGCTTGATTCAAGGTTGCATAAATTTCATTCTTAAAAAATTAGATGAGAAGCTGACATCAATTCAGTTTGACCAGTTCTTTTTAAGTAGCGTAACTGGTATTCAAAAAGTAGCATGCTATGTCTGACAGAACAAAAAAGAATTTCTCATTCAAAAAAAGTAACGTAAAGACGTTTCTATTTTTTTTGGTATTTACTTCAATACTTTGGTTGTTAATTCAGTTTTCAAAAAATTATACACAAGAAGTAGAGGTTGGTATTACCTATGTCAATATTCCAGAAGATAGAATTTTTAATGAAGAAAGCGATCAAACTTTACGTATGACCCTTAATGGAAACGGTTTTCGATTAATGAATCATCACTGGAAACAACCAGCGTTAGAATTTAATGTAGACGATGCTGCCTCAAGCAGAGAAGATCAATATTATTTTCATGTCAATAAGGAATCTTCAATATTAAAAAATAAACTTGATTTTAAGGGTCGAATTCTTGAGTTGCAGAAGGATAGTTTACGATTAAAACTCGATGTGAGTTTAGAGAAAATGATCCCCGTAACTGCGAGAGAGGATATTCAATATGCAGCAGGGTACGGAAGTGACAAGGGGCTGGTAGTGGTACCAGACTCTGTAAAAGTTAGCGGTCCTTCAAAAATAATAGATACTTTAAATACCATATTTACAGAATTATTGACTTTAGAGGACTTAAATCAGGATTATGTAGCTGATATATCTATTGAAAAAACAAATCTAGCTTCTAATATAGAAGTATCTCCAGGGGTTGTTGAAGCGAATATTTTGGTGAGCAAATTTACCGAAGGTCATCAAAAAATACCGATAACGGTAAGTAACGTTCCGGAAGGGGTTACCATTAAAATTTTTCCTAAAGATGTTTCTATAGTGTATAGGGTAGGGCTTGATAGCTATAATGAAATTAGCGAACGTGATTTTCAGGTAGTGGCAGATTACGCTAAAGTTTCTGAGGATAGTTCCTTTCTTACTTTAGAATTGATAGCTCGACCCAAAGCAGTTCATGATGTGCGTTTACAAGATAAACAGATTCAATTTGTTGTAGTTAAATAGTCGCAAAGATGAAAACTATAGGATTAACTGGGGGGATAGGAAGCGGTAAGTCTACGGTAGCAAAAATGTTTGCTTCTTTAGGAGTTGCTACCTATATAGCAGATGAAGAAGCGAAGAAGTTAATGAATTTGGATCCTGGTGTTCAACAACAAATTATAGCATTGTTAGGAGACCAATCCTATGTAAATGGTAAGCTTAATCGAATGTATATTGCAGATATTGTCTTCAACGATAAGAACAAGTTAGATCATCTCAATGCCATTGTTCATCCTGCTGTAGCAAAACACTTCGCAGCATGGAAAAAAAAGCAAACGGGAAGTTACGTAATCAAAGAGGCAGCCGTATTATTTGAGAATGGCGGATACAAAAATTGTGATCACACCATTCTTGTGCTTGCACCTTTAGAAGTAAGAATTCAAAGGGTTTTAAAGAGAGATGAGGTGACTAGAGAGCAAGTACTTTCTAGAGCTGATAATCAATGGGAAGATTCGAAAAAAATTCCTTTAGCCGATTTTTTAATTCACAATGATGACCTTAAAAACACTGAAAATCAGGTAAATAAAATCCACATGCAATTAAGCTTATGATACGTTTGTAATCTTAATCTTTCATTTTGTTAACATTTGGTTAAACCGTAAAGTAGCTAAATGTTAAAGTCTTACTTTTGGTTTATGAATAAAAGGTTATTCGTATTGCTGATAATCCTTATGAGTTTATCATTAATCGGGATTATTTTCGTTCAGGGATATTGGATTAACAACACGGTTGAGAATAATAAAGAACAGTTTTCTTTTAATGCCAAACAGATATTGATATCAGTTTCTAACGGAATTCAATATCGAGAATTTGAAGAGATGTTTTTCCCTTTACAGGGAATTATGGACAGCATAGGAGAAGACCCAGATGATAAGACAATTCGTGAGCTTTTGGATATAAGTATAGACAATACAACGAAGTCCTTTGCTTACGCCAATGGTATTTTAGATGAAGATTACAAACTGTTTTCATCTTTCGTCAATTTTAATATTGACACCATTAAGTTGAGGAATATCTTGAACCGCAGTGTAGATATTGCAGCTCAAGATACACAAGTTGACGTTACCAAACGCAGTGCGAAGTCTAAATTGGAGAGAATTCGAGGGTTAACCGATCTTCAACGTAAGGACTATGAAATTGTAATTGGGGCCATAGCAAGTTTTATCCCTATTCATAGAAGAGTTCAAAAAAAGGAAATAGAATATTTGCTTAAAAAAGAACTTGAAGAACGAGATATAAAAGTTGATTTTGAGTACGCAATATATAGTAATGCTTTAGCCACCAAAGTACGTTCTGACGATTTTAGTTTGGATTATCCAAGTACATATGCAATACCTCTTTTTGTGGATGATGAGGGCGTAAGTGAGTATCAGCTATATGTAAATTTTACTGGAAAAAAGCAATATGTTCTTTCCACCATTAAAGGAATGGCCATATTATCTATAATTTTTACTTTGATTATTGTAATCGCATATTCCAGTGCCTTGTCGCAACTCTTGCAACAGCGACAAATATCTCAAATTAAAACCGATTTTATTAATAATATGACTCATGAGTTAAAAACGCCTATTGCTACTATTAATTTGGCATTGGACTCTATTAAAAATCCAAAAATAGGTGGTGATCCCGAAAAAGTTCATCGGTACATGAGAATGATACGAGAAGAGAACAAAAGGATGCATGCTCAGGTTGAAAATGTGTTGAGGATATCACAACTGGAGAAAAATGAGTTGAACATAAAAAAGGAGCAACAAGAGCTACACGACATTATTGAAGATGCAGTAACCCATGTTTCTCTTATAGTCGAAAGTAGAAACGGATATATAAAAACACATTTAGGCGCGCTTAAGACTACCGTTTTAGCCAATGATAGTCATATGACTAATGTTGTTGTGAATATTTTAGATAACGCCATAAAATATTCTGAAAACGAACCAAAAATAGATATGTATACCGAGAATGTAAAAAATAGTATTATTTTAAAAGTTCGTGATCAAGGTATTGGAATGAGTAAAGTAGCTCAAAAAAAGATTTTTGAAAAGTTTTTTAGAGAGCATACGGGAGATTTACATAATGTAAAAGGTCATGGCTTGGGATTAACCTATGTTAAACGAATTATAGATGACCATCATGGTCAAATTTGGGTGGAGAGCGAAAGGGGAAAAGGCTCCACATTTATTATAAAATTACCGTTAATATCATAAAATATGGAAACAGAAAACAAAAAGATTTTACTTGTAGAGGATGATCCTAATTTTGGAACAGTATTAAAAGATTATCTGGTTATGAATGATTACGATGTGGTACATGCCAAAAATGGTATGGAAGGCTTCGAAAAATTCAAAAAAGATGACTATGATATGTGTATTCTGGATGTCATGATGCCTTATAAAGACGGTTTTACACTAGCCAAAGAGATAAGAGATAAAAATGAAGAGATACCTATTATATTTTTAACGGCAAAAGCCATGAAAGAAGATGTGCTTAAAGGGTATAAAGTAGGTGCAGACGATTATCTCAATAAGCCTTTTGATAGCGAAGTATTGCTGATGAAAATCCAGGCCATCATGCAGCGTAAAAATACAGAATCGGTAGCAGATAGTAAACAATTCGAATTTAAAGTTGGTGGTTTTCATCTCAATTCAAAACTTCGGTTTTTAACCTATAAAGAAGAAGATCCGGTAAAGCTTTCTCCAAAAGAAAATGAACTTTTACGATTGTTAGCTTTACATCTCAACGATCTTATGCCTAGAGAGTTGGCACTTACCAAGATATGGAGAGATGATAATTATTTTACCTCTCGCAGTATGGATGTCTACATCGCCAAATTGAGAAAATACCTGAAAAAGGACGAAAATGTTGAAATATTAAATATACATGGAGAAGGGTTTAGACTCGTAGTTCGTAACGAAGAATCCTAAAGAGGATAACGGTAATCCACATACAAAAACGCTATATACTTATAGCGTTTTTTTATGAATATAATTTAGAATTTGTATACAATCATCTTCATAGTCAAACCACATGATTTGGTCATCTTTTCGAAACCAGGTAAGTTGTCTTTTTGCAAAGCGTCGTGTATTTTTCTTAATTTCTGAAATGGCAAATTCTAGATCCCAAACGCCGTCAAAATAATTAAAAAGTTCTTTGTAGCCCACAGTGTTTAAGGCATTTAGTGCTCTGTAGTCATAAAGCTTTTTAGCTTCATCTACCAATCCTTGAGCGATCATTATGTCTACTCTTTTTTCAATACGATCGTAAATAATAGGTCTGTCTGCTGTAATCCCTATTTTTAGAACTTTAAAAGGTCTTTTTTTTCTAGGTGCCGATAAAAAAGAAGAATAAGGTTTTCCACTACTTAGACATACTTCTAATGCTCGCAATATACGTTGTGAGTTTTGTAAATCTACTTTGTTATAATAGGTTGGATCTACTCGTTTAAGTTGCTTTTGTAAACTTTCAATTCCGCTATTTTTGTATGTTGATATCAGTTTTTCACGTAGATCATGATTTACCTCCGGAAAATGATCCAATCCGTTAGTTACCGCATCCAGATACAAACCAGATCCCCCTACTAAAATCGCATATTTTTGTTGCGTAAACAACGTATTTAGTTTTTGTATTGCATCTTTTTCAAAATCACCCACAGTATAGGTGTCGTGTATACTTTTGTGCTGAATGAAATGGTGCGTAATCTCGTTTAATTCATCGACTGAAGGAACAGCGGTACCGATATTCATTTCTTTGTAGAATTGCCTACTATCAGCAGACAGAATTTCACACTTTAGTTTTTTGGCCAGTTGTATACTTACATTAGTTTTGCCAATGGCCGTAGGACCTGCAATTACGATAAGCGAATTATTCATTATTTAGATTTTCTCCGCATTTATAACAATGTTTTGCTCCATCTCTATGATCGGCGCAGTGACAATTAGAGCAAATCTGAGTATTAAGATGAATCTTCTTTGCTCCGCGATCAGAAGCATATTCTGCAGATACAATTCCCGTAGGGACAGCAATAATGCCATACCCCACGATCATGATTAATGCTGCGATTAATTGACCTAGCGGAGTTTCAGGCGCAATATCCCCGTATCCAACTGTGGTCATCGTTACAATACACCAATACACACTAATAGGTATACTTTTAAAACCACTTTCTTCTCCTTCTATCAAATACATCACTGTACCCAAAATAATACAAAGTACCAACACCGCAAATAAGAAAACCAAGATTTTGGCGGCACTATCTCTTATGGCTTGTACCAGTCGATTGGATTCCCCGATGTATCTAGAAATCTTTAATATTCTGAACACACGAAGTAATCGAAGGGCTCTTACGGCCAGTAGTGCACTTGTTCCTGTAACAAAAAATGAAAGATATAAGGGTAACGTAGACAAAAGATCAATAAGTCCATAGAAGCTGAAAATATATCGAGAAGGTTTTTTTATGCAAATGATTCTTGCAATATATTCCATAGTAAAAAAGACGGTAATTACCCATTCTGCATAATATAAAAAGGTATACATTTCGTTTGATAGCCCTTTTACGCTTTCTAGCATGACGAAAATTATACTCAATAGGATAAGGATCAATAGAGTAACATCAAATATTCTGCCTAATGGCGTATCTGCTTCATAAATAATATCATGTAGCTGTTCTTTCCAGTTTTTATAATTAGAATGTTCTTTCAAATGTGTCTTATAGTTTCACCAAAAATACTAAAACTTAGAAATTAAATAGATGCTATAGGTACTACTCTTAACTTTTTATGGGTTCTAAGATAACTTTGAATGATGTGTTGTGCCTCTTTATTGTGTGGCATAGGAGTGATAATTGATCTTAAAATATCTGCATTATTAATTTGATGATTTAAGGTAAAATAACCAATACCTTTAAATTTTCCGTTTTCTATCAAAACTACACTTTGTTCCCCTATATCCCGACCGCGATCTACAATAATCATATTTTGTTGACCAAATGAGTTATCATCTATCAATTTTTGTACTCGGGTATTGTATGCTTCAGGAGATTCTGATAACAAGCATGTGCCTATACAGGGCTTAATGGTATGATGGGTACAATTCCCTTTATGTATATCCAATCCCATAAGTTTTTGACAAAGATGATACTCTTCTGTCCAGCGATGTAAATAGGATTTGGCCTGTTGTTTATTAGAAAATGTAGTAATACTTTTTTTTCGTTGATCAACTTTAGTTATTTTCAAATTTATAAACCCTTGGTGATCTATAAATTGATAAAGTGCTTGATTAAATTTTGATTTTCTTACATTTTGATTGTACTTAGGTGTATTGCGTTTTATCTCTTCACTTTCTTTTAAAAGCGCTAAAAGCTCACTTCCTGTGGTTTCGTATGTGATTTGGGTAACTTCTAGTTGAATTCGCCTTGATTTTCGATCATCGTTTGTAAAATGTTGGTTAAGTCGTTTTTTGATATTTCTACTTTTGCCAATATAAATGATAGTCCCGTCTTCTCGGTGCATATAATATACTCCTGTTTTTGTAGGAGCCTCTTCGATAAGTCGTATTAATTTGTCATCGATTTGCTGCTTAAGATCTGCTCTTACTGTTTTGGTAATAATTTTTTTATCTAAGTCTTTGGTAAGTAATAATTTAAATAATTGAACCGTTGCCAGAGCATCGCCGTTAGCGCGGTGTCTATCGGATAGCGGAATACCCAAACCACGCACTAATTTCCCTAAACTATACGATTTTTGATCGGGGATAAGTGTTTTTGAAAGTTCTACTGTGCATAACGATTGTCGTTTATACTCAAAACCTAGTCTAGAGAATTCAGTTTGAAGTATTCTATAATCAAAACCTGCATTATGGGCAACTATAACACAGTCTGTAGTAATCTCAATGATTCGTTTGGCTACTTCATAAAATTTTGGTGCATTTTTGAGCATCTCATTAGTAATGCCGGTCAGGTTTGCTACAAAAGGTTGGATAGGACGTTCTGGGTTAATTAAACTTATAAATTGATCAACTATTTCTTGACCATCAAAACGATATATAGCGATTTCTGTAATTCCTTCTTCATTATATTTTCCTCCTGTAGTTTCTATATCTAGTATTGCGTACATCATGTGCTTGTCGCGAATCTTCCCTAATTACCGATTATATCCCAATTTTTTATGAACCGCATACGATCAAAATGAATAGTTTCAGTTATTCATTTTAATATAAACGATACAATAATTCGTAAATTAGTAATTAATTAAGAAATATACACTACTAATTATTAGTAATCCTTAAGCCTGGTTCCTAGAACCGAAGATAGAACTTCCTACCCTTACCATAGTACTACCAGTTTCGATTGCTATTTTGAAATCGCCACTCATTCCTATAGATAGTGTTTTAAGATTAGGGTTATTTTGTTTTAAATGTTTGAACAACGTTTGAATTTTTTCAAATTCTGCTTTGATTTGACTCTGGTCATCAGTAAAAGTGGCCATTCCCATAAGACCTTGAATATGAATATTAGCTAAGTTTTTGATTTCTTCAGATTCCAATAGAGCAATTGCTTCTTCTTTGGATAGTCCAAACTTACTTTCTTCTTCAGCTATTTTAATCTGAAGTAAGCAGTTGATGATTCTGGAATGCTTTTTAGCTTGTTTATTGATCTCTTTCAGTAGTTTAATACTGTCAACGGCATGAATAAGATCAACAAACGAAGCCATATACTTTACTTTGTTCGTTTGTACATGGCCTATCATATGCCATTGGATGTCTTTGGGCATGGCTTCCCATTTTTCGACCATTTCCTGAATTTTATTTTCACCAAATATACGCTGCCCGGCAGTATAAGCTTCCATCAATGTAGCGATAGGTTTAGTTTTGGATACGGCCACTAGAGTAATAGTATCAGGTAAAGAATCTTTTATATTCTGAAGTTTTTTTTCAACTGTATTCATACGGTTAACTCTTTTTAATTGTTAGAAAACGAAATACTTAAAAAATTGAGAACGTATGTAACCGCTACGCTCTCACATTAAAATTTTTAAAATCAATTTGGTATTCAAAACTCATAAATAGTAATACCGCTACGCAATTTAGGTTCGATATAGGTACTTTTAGGAGGCATCTTTAAGCCTTGATCTGCTATTTTTTTCATTTGATCAACAGACGCAGGAAATAAACCAAATCCTACTTTAAATTCATTTTCGTCAATGCTACTTTTTACTGAAATAATATCATTTTTGCCATGCGAATATGCTATTCGATTATCTGTTCTTAGATCATGTATTCCTAAAATAGGCTGAAGTACTCTTTTAAACAAAATTTGTGCATCGAGCTCTGCTAAGGCATCATCAAAATCATAATATGTTTTCCGAAGATAAAGTGAATAGAATTCTCCATCCAGATACATACTGAAATGATGTGGTTTTGAAGGTTTGTAGACTTCTATCCCTCTGTTTTCTATACGAAAGCTCGCATCTAATTGTATTAAAAATTCTTCTTTTGACAGGCCGTTTAGATCTTTAATTAATCGATTAAATTCGTATATCCTTAAATCAGATTCTGGGATGAGATAGCTCATGAAAAAATTATAAGCTTCGTCACCCTTGTGATTAGGATTGTTTTCCTCACGGTCCTTAGCCAGTAGGTACGACGATGATGATCGATGATGACCGTCGGCAATGTAGAGCGTTTCGATAGAAGAAAAAGCACACTTAATTTCATTGATTGATGCCTGATCTTTAATTTTCCAGAGATAATGAGTGTCTCGATAGGTTGTTGTAAATTCATATTCGGCTCTGGTTGCCACTACTGCAGCTATAATTTGAGCAATAGTATCACAGTCAGGATAAGTAAGAAGTACGGGTTCTGCATTAAATCCTACTGTTTTTAAATATTCTTTGAATGTGTTTTCACGTTCTTCTAGTGTATCCTCATGTATTTTGATTACATTATTTTCATAATCTTTGGCACTCGTAGCCGCAATAACCCCAGAGAACGATTCTTGTTCTCGATTTACGATTTTGTAAATGTAATAACAAGGTGTGTCATCCTGAATAAGAATTCGGTCTTCTTTAAATTCTAAGTATCTGTTACGAACCAGCTTATAACGATCTTCTCCTGATATTTCTTTGTGATATTTGTATCCAGGATTAACAATATGCAAAAAAGAATATGGGTTATAATCCATTCGAGAATCGCGCTCATTCGGAGTATAACTTTGATACGACCTGGAAGCAACAAGGCTTACCTTATCTCTGGTAGGACGAACCGCTCTAAAAGGGTGAATTTTAGCCAATGTTAGTATTTTGATAATCTATTATACAAACTGTTTGGCAACGGTTTCAGCTTTTCTACTCTCAGCATAATCATAAAAACCTTCACCACTTTTTACGCCTAGTTTACCTGCCATTACCATAGTAACAAGGAGCGGGCAAGGTGCATATTTGGGGTTTTTAAATCCTTCGTACATTACATTTAGAATAGATAGACAAACATCTAAACCTATGAAATCAGCTAATTGTAATGGTCCCATAGGGTGTGCCATACCTAGTTTCATTACCGTATCTATCTCTGTAACGCCGGCAACACCATTGTAAAGCGTCTCGATGGACTCATTAATCATAGGCATTAAAATTCTATTGGCTACAAATCCTGGATAATCATTTACTTCTACAGGTATTTTATCTAACTTTTTTGACATTTCCATAATGGTTTCGGTGACTTTATCAGAGGTATTATATCCTCTTATAATTTCAACGAGTTTCATAACAGGTACAGGATTCATAAAATGCATTCCGATGACCATATCGGGTTTGTTGGTCACAGCAGCAATTTGAGTAATAGATATAGAAGATGTATTTGTTGCCAAAATTGTATCCTCGGGGCAAGCACTACTTAATTCTTCAAATATTTTGAGTTTTAGATCTATATTTTCTGTAGCGGCCTCTACCACAAGACTTGCATATTCTACGCCTTCTTTAATACTGGTAAAGGTAGAAATGTTGCCAAGTGTATTTTCTTTGTCAGTTTCAGAGATTTTTTCTTTAGCGATCATTCGATCTAGGTTTTTCGATATTGTGGATAATCCTTGATCTAAAGCTTGCTGAGAGACATCTATAAGCTGTACTTTAAAACCTTTTTGTGCAAAGGTATGAGCAATTCCATTTCCCATGGTACCTGCACCTATTACTGCAATGTTCTTCATGATAGTATTCTATTGTGTATATGTGTGTTTTGATATTAGTGACAATTATTTAAAACAATCTATGATTTGTAAAGCTACTTCGAGCGCTTTTTTACCTTGTTCTAGCGAAACAATTGGCGTAGTATCATTTTTTATAGCCAAAGCAAACGCGTCTAGCTCATCGAGAATCGCATTGTTTGACGGAACATCAGGATTGTCAAAGTAGATTTGTTTTTTTACTCCCTCGGCATTCTGCAATATCATAGCAAAATCATCGGGGTGATCAGGAGCATCTTTCATTTTAACCACTTCGCATTTCTTTTCAAAATAGTCTACAGAAATGTAAGCATCACGTTGAAAAAACCTTGATTTCCTCATGTTTTTCAAAGATATTCTACTCGCTGTAAGATTGGCTACACAACCGTTTTCAAATTCTATTCTTGCATTGGCAATATCTGGAGTTTCGCTTATTACAGAAACTCCACTTGCGCTGATATGTTTTACTTCAGAATGCACTACACTCAAAATGGCATCAATGTCATGAATCATCAAATCTAAGACTACCGGGACATCCGTTCCTCTAGGATTAAATTCTGCAAGCCGATGTGCTTCAATAAACATTGGGGTGTCTATTTTATCAGCTACAGCAGTAAAAGCAGGATTAAAACGCTCTACATGACCCACTTGTCCTTTTACTTGATGTTTTTGAGCGAGTTGTATCAATGCTTCGGCCTCTGCTACGGTATTTGTGATGGGTTTTTCTATGAAAATGTGTTTGCCAGCTTGGATCGCTTGATTTGCCACTTCAAAATGTGCAAAGGTAGGCGTAACGATATCTACTACGTCTACGGCTGCAATCAAATCTTCTACCGACTCAAAAAGATGGTATCCAAACTCATCAGCAATAAGCTCTGCTTGAGTGGTACTGGCATCATAAAAGCCTACAAGTTCATAATTTTCAGATTGTTCAAGAAGTCGTAAATGGATTTTACCGAGATGTCCTGCACCTAATACCCCAGCTTTGAGCATAATTTCAAGTTTTACACAAAAATAGTATTATTTACACAGTAATGGGTACATGATTTTGAAAATACTAACATAAGCTGCTATGCATTGGGTTTAAAGCTACATCCACTTCAGTATTTAGAATGATGGCAGGTTAAATTTTAGATTCGACAACGAATGTTCAATTAAGTTGTTAAGATTGTAAAAGAACCAGATCAATATTCTTCAAAAAACTTATAAAACTAAACGAATATGCATAATTTAACCTAAACGGTTTTCGTCAAGCTGAATACTGAAACGAGTTCAGCATAGGCTCGTTTCAGCTTCTCATCTCGATGTACTGAAAATAAACGTAATGAGATCCTGAAATGAATTCAGGATGACTTCTCAGTTAAATTTTAGGTATACTAACGGACAATCAATTAAAATTAAGTACTAAAAAAGAAATAGTTTATAATTCTTTAAAATGTTTCTGTAATTTTAGCCAACTAAATACCCTTGGAAAAGTGAAAGATACCCTTAGACATGCCGGAAAAAGAAAACAGTTGGTTACAACTTTGATGAAAAAAGGAATTAAAGATACCTCTGTACTGGCGGCTATTGAAAAAATACCGAGACATCTTTTCATGGACTCTGGTTTTGAAGATCATGCGTATCAAGATAAAGCTTTTCCTATCGCAGCAGATCAAACCATTTCGCAGCCATATACAGTGGCTTTTCAAAGTGAATTATTACAGATTAAAAATGGAGATAACGTACTCGAGATTGGTACAGGTTCTGGGTATCAAACTGCTGTTTTGTGCGAATTAGGAGCTAAAACCTATAGTATTGAACGACAAAAAGAACTGTTTAAGAAAACCAAATTATTTTTGTCGAAACTCGGGTATAGGCCTAAACACTTATCTTTTGGAGATGGTTATAAGGGTTTGGAAGAACATGCGCCATACAACGCTATCATCGTAACTGCAGGAGCTCCTTATGTGCCGAAACCTTTATTAAGTCAGTTAAAAATAAATGGACGCCTGGTGATACCAGTTGGTGAAAAGGTACAAATCATGACTCTTTTTGTTCGTAAAAGCGAAAAACAATTCGAAAAAAGAGAGTTTGGTGAATTTAAATTTGTTCCTCTTTTAGAAAATAAAAGCTAAAGCGAGTTAAAAGTTCTTTTTAATCCGGTCAAGAGCCCTTTTATTGTCTCTATCTTTTATAGTTTCTCGTTTATCATACATTTTTTTACCCTTTGCAAGTACAATAGCTAATTTTGCTAATCCACGATCATTAATAAATAATCGGGTAGGGATTATGGTAAGACCGCTATGTTTTACTTCTTTTTCTAATTTTTTTAGCTCTTTTTTGTTGAGAAGTAATTTTCGTTCGCTTTTAGGATTGTGATTAAAATAAGTGGCATGCGAATATTCTTCGATATGCATATTAATGACGAAAAGCTCTCCATTATTGAATTCGCAAAAACTTTCGGCGATATTGGCTTTTCCTTCGCGAATAGCTTTTATCTCAGTACCTGCCAGTTTTATCCCTGCAGTGTATTTATCTAGAAATTCGTATTCGAACTTCGCTTTGCGATTAAGTATGTTAATTTTATTTTGATTCATAAATTTCAATAACTGGTTACAAACATACGAAGCTTTCTTGAAAGAATGCTTTAAAGAATACATAGGTTCATTAAGTAGCTCAAAATATTCATTTTAGGTATAATTTAAAAAATAGGACTACATCCATTAATTTTTAAAATCTATAGTCAATTTTGGTAAGAATTCATTTTATTTACCGTCAAAGAGAATATATTTTTAAAGGTCGGTAGATAAATACATCAGGATTTTAATTACAAAAAATTGTTTTCAGTAATTTAAAAACTTACCAGATGTCTGTAGCGCAGTCGATAACTTTTCGTCTTCGTAAATAGTTTTCGATTGAGCCTATCCGGGGTAAAGGGTCATTTTTTAAAATTATAATTATGATAAGATATTTGTTAGTTTTCGTAGTGTTTCTGTTTTCGTCGTTTACAGGGTTTTCGTTCCAGTATTCAGCACAAGAAATTATAGATAAAACTATTGAAAATGCCGGGGGTTCAAAATACGATAACGCTATTATTGATTTTACTTTCAGAAACAAAAGATATAGAAGTATAAGAAATAAGGGGTTGTATGAATTAGAACGATTTGTTAGCAGTCCCGAAGGAATAATTAATGATAAGGTCAGCAATTCTGGTTTTGAAAGGACTATTGAAAATTGTACTGTGCAGGTTGCGGATTCGTTGATTTCTAAACTTAGTGACGGAGTAAATTCTGTACATTATTTTGCGACTTTACCATTTGGTCTTAATGATGTCGCGGTGCATAAAGAGTTGATCGGTGAGAGTGTAATCAAAGGAGTATCGTATTATGAAATTAAAGTTACTTTTGATCAAGAAGGAGGTGGAACTGATTTTGAAGACGAATTTTTATACTGGATTCATAAAGAGAATTTTACTGTAGATTATCTGGCTTATAAATATGCTGTAAACGGAGGTGGAATACGGTTCAGAGAAGCCTACCATCCTCGAATTGTCAATGGTATTCGATTTGTGAATTACAAGAATTATAAACCCGATACTTTAAAAATAGAATTAAAGCATCTGGATGATGTATTTGAAACTGGAAAACTTAAACTCTTATCTGATATAAAATTAGAAAATATTTATGTGTTTTTAGAAAGGGAATGTTGTTGAGAAAAATTTCTAATGTACAGTAAGTACGATATCGGTAACGATTTCATCTGTAGTAGTTACAATAAAAAGCTTACCATAGTGGCTCTCATCGATAGCAGTATACTTTTGCTGTCCCATCACGCGATTTACGAAATTGGGAGTGGAATTGCTATGACCTACAATAACACAAGTTTTTCCTTTGGTTTTTTCCTGAAATTCAGGGTTATTTAATGCTTTTGGATCATATAGTGTAATGTCTACATCTTGACTTTTGGCAATAGGTTTTGCGGTATCCCGAGTTCTAGTATAATCTGTAGAGAAAACGAAATCTATTTTTGTATCTTTAAATAACACTGCCCAATTTTGCGCTCTTCGCTTTCCTTTTTCGGTAAGTGCAGGATCACGATCCTTTGAGTCGCTAAGATCTTTTTCTGCATGTCGTATAAAAAAGTATGTCGTGGTTTTTTCTTTTTGATCGGTTTGAGTATTGCCTGTAAAAGAGATTAGCAGTAGAAAAATAAGCGGAATGAACTTCATAGCATATGTTGTGAAATTTAATCAATTGCATTCCCCCAGGCTCTGCCTCGGGGGATATTTCATTTTCAATATAGAAAAAAGATTTCAATATATACAAAAAGATGCTGTCATGTGTACTCATTAGGATTTTAAATGGGTACTATAGGTTTAAACTTTTTCAATCAACTATGCTACCAAAACGCGATGGTTACTCCAGCATTCCCGTCTTCCATATCACAATAATCATAGATAAAATGGCTAGTATAAAAAAACCTATATAAATATAGTAACTTCTCTTCTTATTAGAGGATTTAATGCCGTCAGAAGGTTTCATGTGGCTTGTTTAAGTGGTTGTCTATTTATAATAGACTTACAAAAAAAGTAAATGTTACACTTTGTGAAGTTTTAACACGGATTATACATTATAAAATCTATTATGGCTTGAAATACCTTCAAAAACAAACGCTGCGCTGTATTTTTCAATTTTACCGTAGCCCTTCGACTCCGCTCAGGGTAAACTGCTATGCTAAAATTGAGAAAACACTCTTCCAACGCTACATCTCGCCCAAAGCAATACTTTGTCGTGGTATTTCAACCCTCGTTACGAAATTCTAATACATAATCCGGATTTGAGTATAACATCTTTTCTTTGGATGTACCAGAAAATAAACCGAAGGGCGTATTTTACATTAAAAATAACACTACATTTCTCCTGCAATTATTTCAGAAGCAGCATTCGAAATGCTACGTGGTAAATTGCAAGCATCTTCGATTTTTAGATGGCTATGTTGTAGTAAAGTTTTATATTTTTCGAGAGCTTGTGTCGCTTGATCACAGCCCACACTTTTATTAGGCACATGATTCGTTTTTATTTTTTTAGAGCGATCACTTCTATTTTCATAGTCTTTGAATTGACATTTGATCACCTTTTGATCTTTGAAATAAAAGCGTTCTTCGAGAGTTAGAGATACATCTGCTAATTGGCGCTTACCGTATGTATTTCTTTTGTAATCTTTATAAGTAACATCATGTATTGCATATTGAAAGAATAATTCATCATTCCACACATAATACTCATCCCTAAATGCTACATGTCCTTTCTTATAGGTATGTAAAATATGCTTTAGCTCTCTACTGTTAAAATAAAATGTAAGCGAACCCTGTTCTGACGTTTCATCACAAGAATAGTCGGTATGGTACTGTCTAAGTGCATTAGACGCTATTAGTTCTCGTATTAATTTATACTTATTAGAAATATCTGAAAGAGGGCCAATTTTTTTTTGACCCGAACAGAGACTTCCTATTAGAAAAAAAATAAATACGGTTGGTTTCATTATAGGTGCAATGTAATTAAAAGCGCTTTTCTTTCTAGATTTAGTTATTAACCGTGATACAGGCATAGTTGTTAATAACTACGGTAAAACCGTAATTATTATAATTAAAGCACACATCGTGCATTTTGATTTTTTATTAAAAATCAGTCAATTAGCATACTTCTACCAAAGGAACAAGTGTGTCGAGCCCTTCTACAAGTTCAGGACAACATAGGATTTTGGATCCAAAAAGCTATTCTCGATACCCCAATTAAATTGAAGGTAGGCTGATTTTTCTTCATGTTATTTCGAGCGGAGTCGAGAGGTTATTACAAAAAATCATTCGAATTGTCACTTCTGTTACTATTCCTTCCATAATGCATTGTGAGTATTTAACCCGTTTTATGCATTAGAAAATCTATTATGGCTTTAAACTACTGCAAAACCAAGCACTACGTTGTATTTTTAAGTTTCACCGTAGCGGTGCCTTTAGATTTGTTTTCTGAAAATAAAACTAATAATAAATGTCGATAATGATGTTGAAAAGAGGGGGTTTGGGGGA
>NZ_JAGKIK010000189.1 GCF_017897595.1 Aquimarina sp. U1-2 | reverse complement strand
ACAGGTGATGGAAACATTACTTCCTCTGACCTTACTGTTGGTGGAGATGCAAATGCGCTACTTGGTGATGTAACACTAGAAATTGCTCCAAATGCGGTAGGAACTGCTGAAATTGCTGATGATGCTGTAACTGCAGCTACTATTAATAGTGATATAGCAGGAACCGGACTTACGCAAAATGCATCGGGTGCACTAGAAGTAGACGGAACTGCAATCACAGGTGATGGAAACATTAC
>NZ_JAGKIK010000188.1 GCF_017897595.1 Aquimarina sp. U1-2 | reverse complement strand
AATAAACTATCAAAGGAAAAGTTTAACGTACAACTTGATTATTTAGCATTAACAATATTAACCATAACACTAACTAGGGTTTTTATTGATCCAATCTATAGATTTGATCAGATTATTGGTAATATAGATATTCCGGAAAAATTAAATATTTCATATTCTTACAATCTTGCTTTAATCCTTAATGCCACAAAAATAATCTTAATAGTACCAATCGTAGAGGAATTTGTTTTTAGAGGAATAATTTTG
>NZ_JAGKIK010000187.1 GCF_017897595.1 Aquimarina sp. U1-2 | reverse complement strand
ACACCAAAAGAAGACATACAGAAATAGGAAAAGTGCCACCTGATCAAATATTTTATCAGAAAAATATGGCTTCGTAAATAATTAAAAAATACCTTTAGACTGTCCTAAGGATTGGGAGTATCATATATAGATATTCCGGAAAAATTAAATATTTCATATTCTTACAATCTTGCTTTAATCCTTAATGCCACAAAAATAATCTTAATAGTACCAATCGTAGAGGAATTTGTTTTTAGAGGAATAATTTTG
>NZ_JAGKIK010000186.1 GCF_017897595.1 Aquimarina sp. U1-2 | reverse complement strand
AATAAACTATCAAAGGAAAAGTTTAACGTACAACTTGATTATTTAGCATTAACAATATTAACCATAACACTAACTAGGGTTTTTATTGATCCAATCTATAGATTTGATCAGATTATTGGTAATATTATAGTACTCCCTATTTTTAAGACAGCTAGTTAAGATGTAACTTTAACGCTGTACTTATGAAAAAATCGAGAAGAAAATTTAGTCCATCTTTCAAAGCAAAGGTTGCTTTGGAAGCCATCAAAGA
>NZ_JAGKIK010000185.1 GCF_017897595.1 Aquimarina sp. U1-2 | reverse complement strand
GAAATAAGTTTTACCCCGAACCCTGGGTACACCTTAGATCCTACACCCGTAAATTATACGATTAATGACAACGATGGGAATACTTCTAATGAAGCGACTATCACTATTGATTATACACCTGTTACCAGTGATGATCTTAGTACAGGTAATACTACCAATACTGCGGTAACCGTAAATATTTTAGCTAATGATACCACAGGTGATACTGTAGATGTGACTACAGTTCAAATTGTAGGTACAGCAAGTCCAGG
>NZ_JAGKIK010000184.1 GCF_017897595.1 Aquimarina sp. U1-2 | reverse complement strand
CCTGGACTTGCTGTACCTACAATTTGAACTGTAGTCACATCTACAGTATCACCTGTGGTATCATTAGCTAAAATATTTACGGTTACCGCAGTATTGGTAGTATTACCTGTACTAAGATCATCACTAGTAACAGGTGTATAATCAATAGTGATAGTCGCTTCATTAGAAGTATTCCCATCGTTGTCATTAATCGTATAATTTACGGGTGTAGGATCTAAGGTGTACCCAGGGTTCGGGGTAAAACTTATTTC
>NZ_JAGKIK010000183.1 GCF_017897595.1 Aquimarina sp. U1-2 | reverse complement strand
TGTGTTAAGCCTGCCGCTAGCGTTCATCCTGAGCCAGGATCAAACTCTTCATCGTTTGTTCTTAAATAATAATACCAATAACAATACAACTAAAGTAAAATCTAACCTCATCATAAATGAATCTAATCTTAATTCTTAAATGTGTACAAAAAACTTCTATTTATGAGATTTCCGCCTTCACGGAAATGACACAAAAAAAGCAATCTATACGCGCTGTCAATCAATATATCAATGAACTCGTAAAGCCCGTA
>NZ_JAGKIK010000182.1 GCF_017897595.1 Aquimarina sp. U1-2 | reverse complement strand
GATGTTTTTACCAAAGGTTCAAAGTCCAAAAAAACAGAAGCAGAGGAAAAGGAAGAACGTTTATTAAAAACCATTGGGCAGCAAAAGGTAGAGATTGATTTTTTAAAGAAAGCCTTGTCATGAAAGAGAATGTACAGCAACGCAGAGGGCATGTTGACAAGGCACACAAGTTAAGTGTTACCCATCAGTGTAAACTGTTGAGTATCCATCGTAGTGGTTTATATTACAAGCCTGTAGGCGAATCTGCCTTA
>NZ_JAGKIK010000181.1 GCF_017897595.1 Aquimarina sp. U1-2 | reverse complement strand
TAAATTTACTGTATTATGACACGAAGAAAATTTACTTCAAAATTCAAGACAAAAGTTGTTTTAGAAGCTTTAAAAGAACGAGAGACGACCAATGAGTTATCACAACGTTTTGATGTTGCTCCGCATCAAATCACCTCTTGGAAACGCGAGTTTCTTAAAAATGCCGAGGATGTTTTTACCAAAGGTTCAAAGTCCAAAAAAACAGAAGCAGAGGAAAAGGAAGAACGTTTATTAAAAACCATTGGGCAGCA
>NZ_JAGKIK010000180.1 GCF_017897595.1 Aquimarina sp. U1-2 | reverse complement strand
AGTCTCCGTTCTTTATTAACCAGGTTACCTAGGACCAGATAGAATTTTAGATACTTTCTTTTAAAGGCTTTAGTCTAAGTAACCATTTTTAAAACATTTTAAATTTATGGAAATTAAAGAAGTTATCGGTATTGACGTAAGTAAATCTGTGGTAGATGCTTTTATTTACTCCACCAGAGATAAAGCGCGCTTTGAAAATACAACAAAAGGCTTAGGTAAACTACTTGAGTGGGTGTTATCGAGAAGTAACC
>NZ_JAGKIK010000017.1 GCF_017897595.1 Aquimarina sp. U1-2 | reverse complement strand
TCTTTGATGGCTTCCAAAGCAACCTTTGCTTTGAAAGATGGACTAAATTTTCTTCTCGATTTTTTCATAAGTACAGCGTTAAAGTTACATCTTAACTAGCTGTCTTAAAAATAGGGAGTACTATAGCCTATACTTGGCATTTAATGTAGTTCTTTCTTTTAGCAATGGATATCCCGATAAAAAGTAATAATTTTGACCACCTTCTAGTGTGCTAGTGGGAATACCATCTAAATGCTCACCACCTAATGAAGTTGAAGTTTGATTAATAAATACCGCATTGCCTAACATTGTAGCTGCTTCTACAACACTTGGAATATGCCAATCCTTATAACCATTCAATTCTAAACCGCTAGCAAAACTCTGAATATTATCTCCAGGACAATTTTCAAACAATACTCTTGTATTTTCAGCTCCGGTTCTAAATCCCATTTCGGTGGTAACACAACAGTCTATTTGCATGCGTTCTGTCTATTGAATGTGGCACACCATACCATGTTTTCTTGTCGAATCTAGATAAAAAATTACTCCTCCTTCATGGAAATCTCCAAGCTTTAGACCTTCTTCCTGGACAGATATATAAACAGAAGTTCTACATCATTAATAATATTTGAAACAGGAGGGTCTACCGAATAAGTAAACGAAACCGTTCCTGTATAATTTTCATCTTCTGGCTTTGGGGTATATGTGATTGTATTATCATCATTTACTTTAAAAACATCAAAATTTCCTGCAGATACTATTTCAATTTCATAAAAATCTGGAAGATCATCGTTTGCAGTAATATCCATAATAATTGATTCTCCAGGAAGTGCATGATGCCCATCACTTACTATAACCGCATCAAAATCGTTATCAAAAATCGAAAAGGTTGCTTCTCCTGTAAAACAGGACTGTTGATTGTTTATATCACATACCTGATATACAAAAGTATCTCTTCCTGTAAAACCCGGATTAGGCGTATAGATAAAATCACCTGTATTAGAATCTAAAGTCAAGGTTCCATCACCTACATCCGTAACAACTTCAACAAGAACATCAACATTAACAATATCATTACGCAAAACATTTCCTTCAATATTATTTGACTTTGTGCCAGTATACTTTTCATTATCTATACGAATATCAATTTGTAAAATATTCAAAGTCACCTCAGCGATATCACAGACTTTGACTCCTTCTAAAGTACATACCTGATATGTAAATTTATCTATACCTGCAAAGTCTACATTTGGAGAATATGTAAAGGCTCCTGTTAATAAATCTATGGTCAACGAACCGTTTGATACATCTTCTATAATTGTGATAGAGACTCCTTCTTGTTCTGAATCATTATCTAATACATTACCTTGTATGTTCTTTCGATTGTCAAACCAACTGGTAACAAACATTTCGGTTTCATATACTTCTGGGTTTGCTGTTATCGAAGGGGTGGTATCTTCATCCTCTGAACAGCCTTGAATGATAATCAAAAGCAAAGAAAAAATAATGAAACTGAAAAAAAGATTACTCTTCATAATTATTAATGTTTAATTGCGCGGTTTAAGGTTAAAAAATGAAACTGAAATAAAAATGCCATAAAAATCACACCTACTTCTCTTACTAAAGTACTCTCTACCAGCGAAAAGAGTAAAAAGATCAAAAGCAACCCCAAAAATACTATATCTTTTCTCTTAAATACAATAAAACTGGTATAACATATAAAGGCGAGCAATACTGATATCCCAAACCACCCATACATAAGGCCATATTCTAAAAAGTTGTTATGGGCATTTTTCTCTTCAAGCAAATCTTTGTTTGATTTACTAATTTTTTGCCATATGGTCTTTTTAGTCTTTTGACAAAATGATCCTAAGGGTTCTTTTTTGATTATGTCGAGACTTGTTTTCCAAATAAAAATGCGTTCTGATGCGGGGCTTTTATTATCTAATTTGAAACCACATTGTTTGAAGTTTCTAAAGTCTACGGTAATTCTATCTCGTATTGAGGGCAATGCATAGTACATAGATATCATGAGTAAGAATCCAGACAATCCCAGAAAAATAACTTGTTTGTAAAGTCCAGCCACAACAAGCCGTACCAAAAAAATACATACTAATAAGAGCAATAGTATGTAAGCCATTTTTGAAGAAATCAATATGGTAAAAAGGGTGGTAATGATCAAGTAAAATATGTTTGTTCTATCAAATGTTTTGTTTTGCAGGTCTTTGTAAAGCAAATTAAGATTCCAATTAATTGCAGAGAGTGAAAAAAGTGACAAATAACTAGGGTGGATTTCTAATGATTTTAAAAACGCTTTGTGTACAAAGTTATTCCACCAATACGTTGTAGAAATTTCATTTATTGCTTCATCAAAAGAGTAAACCAAAAAGTAATTTTTAAAAAAAAAGACTCCAGCATTCAAAATACAAACCAAAAAGACAAGAACCAATGAAATATTCAATGATTTGTAAATCCATCTATCTATATCCCTATTTTTAAATAGATCGGTACTAAACACTAAAAAGAATAAAGGAAAGATAATATTGAGGGATATCGTTTTACTATTACATATTTGAATCATTGAGTAAATCAATGGGAGTATAAAAAAAACCTGAAAAATTAATGCTTTTTTGTTGAGCTCAAGTTTTTTTGATTTGTATAATTGGATTATAACACATAAAACCAACAACCCTAATGCGATTCTATTAAGTACTTGCGCTTTCTCAAGAAAAAATACCGATAAAACATAAAGAGAAACTAGTAATAAAAGGTAATTCTCTTTAATTTTTGTTTTTAAATAGGCCATTTTGTAATTTTTCTCATTGAGGTTCTTATAAATTTAGTCATTTACCAATAAAATAAGGGTTATGCGCTTTTTCTGCGATATAACAACTTAATTGCTTTAAATAAAGAATTAAATGATATCAGAATTTTAGGATTCTTAGCTATTAATCGAAAGCCTTGAGAATAATTTCTACCTTTCAGTTGTTTAAATAGTGCAACAAGAGTCAATAGATATTTTGAGTTGTAATTTCGATTCAATTTATTTTCATAGGATACCAAATCTTCCATTAGTTTATCATCAGTTAAGGCATCTTTTCCAAATTTTTCTCGTTGCTTTAACATAAACTTTAGTAAATCATTAATTACTAATTGCTTAAACGATTTGGCGTTAGCCGTAAAAGAATTAGAATGGATTATATAATTGTATAATGAACGATTTACACAAGATACTTTAAACTTTTCACTTATAAGATAAAACCAATAGTAGTCTTCGGCTCCAACTTTATTAAAATAATCATTATACCCTCCTATTTGATTATAAACTTCTCTACTAAATAAAATACTATTGATATTAAATCTCGAGTTAAAGTAATTGGACAACGCATCTTCTTTTAGCTTCTCAATATTTGGAACATCTTCAATAAGGTTTTCTTTCTCGTCTATTACCTTAAATCCAGTAATACAAGCACCTACAGTATCATCATAAAATTTTTCTATTTGGCATTCTATTCTATTAACTTCTGACCAATCATCGGCATCCTGGGTGGTAATTAACTCTCCAGTGCATTTTTCCATAAGATAGTTAATAGTATACAAGTATCCTTTGTTTTGCGAATTTCTATGTACCTTAATCCTATTATCAAATTTAGATCTTTTGGTTATTAAATCGTATGTTTCATCGGTAGAACAATCGTCACAAATCATGATTTCGAGATTTGAATATGATTGATTTACTATAGAATCTATCGCTTTATCAAGCGATGATTGAGCGTTATAACAAGGTATTAATACAGAAACAAGAAGTTTTTTTTGATTCATATTAAGTGTGTTATTTTAATTTAACTAAGAAGTAAACTTAAACTCGAAAGTATTTTCTTTTTAAGATAAAAGAAATCTTCTTGTATATATTCATCGACAAAAAGAGTGCGTAATTAAAAGAATTAAAGCCTTTTCGTAGTTTTTTTAATTCACTGTCAATAGTTAATTCATTGTTGCCAAAAAGCTTCCTCATTTTTTTCAAATAAAAGAAACTATTGGTGCTGGAATACTTATTCCAGATTTTGGTATTCAATACTTTTTGTGAAGACAAAATTCGACTTTTAATTTTTTGGTCATTACTTATAAAGTTAAGTAAAGTCCTAGAATCTTGACTTTCATTAAAGCCAATTCTATACATAGAAATAGGATGGCCTCCAATAATCGAACATTTATGTTTTTCAGATAATTTTACATAAAAATCATAATCAATTGAGGGGTAATTCTTTTGACTAAATCCTCCAACTTCTAATACCACATCTTTTTTCAGACACATTCCAACAGGAGGGCCCACTATATTTCCCCATAAAAAATCCTTTGTTTTCAGTCTTTGATCATATGAAATAAAATACTTTTTTCTTTCAGGAAAAGAAGAATTAGAGTCACCATTAATTACTGTATGAGGAGTAAAAATTGCATCATAAGGTACTTTTAGATTTGAAATTACTTTGTCCAAGTATGTCAAAAAGTTGGGATACAAAAGGTCATCATCATGCAACATAACGACATAATCACCAGATGCCAAATTAAACAAGCGATTCCAATTACCTGTCATACCTAAATTTTCCTCATTTTTAAAGTAACTTAATCGATAATCTTGATAGCTAACAACCAAATTTTCTGTCGAACAGTTTCGTGTTGGATCATTATCAACAACAATTATTTCAAAGTCTTTATTGTATTCTTGATTTAATGCACTATTAATTGCTTCTTGAAGTAAAGGTACTCTTTTATAAGTAGGAATTGCAATGGTAAATTTTGGAGTTCCCTTTAATTTATGTTTTCTAATAGATATCGAATTAATCTTATTAATTGATTTGAAATTATCCTCTTCATTATCTAAATTCATACTTTCTTTTTTGATATATTCAACAGATATTTAATTTTATTAAAAGATTCTAAACCACCTAATTTTAAGAAACGGATATAACTAATATTAAATTCTTTACAAACTTCTGAAGGCCATTTCCAATTAGCATATGCTAATTGTGTTAATCCCTGGACCACTATCAATCCCAATATGTCAAAGTTTGTTAACTCTAGAGATAGATAAGAGCACAGCCCGATAACCCCTCCGGATATCAGTGCAGATTTTACAAAGGGGATATCATTCTTAGTAACTATAAAGGTTGCAAAATTAGCATGATTTCCTTCTAAAAATATAATCATCAAAAACATTGACAATATATATCTTTCAGGCAACTCTGCATTTGATCCTATCAATTCTAAACCTACGGGGCCTAGAAACACCAATAAAACAGACCCTAAAATATACAACAAATAGTAAATATTCATTGAGAAAGAAAACTCATGTAACAATAATTTCTTTTTCTTTTCAATCCTTAATGCTGAGAAACGAGGTTGATATATAATGAATAATGTACTGGAAATAGTTCCGATGGTACTTGCAAGCTGAATCATTAATCCGTAAGAAGCTACTTGCTCTAATGACAAATATAATCCTGCCAGAAACATGCTTAACTTATTTATAGCATAACTTCCCAAAAAAACTAAACCGAGTTTTTTAGAATTATACCATATAATGTTAAACAAATCCAGTTTTTCTTTCTTTTCAATATCAAATTCAGAGATTTTTAATTTTAGTTCTTTTGTGAAAAAAAAACGATAGGACAAAAATCTTCCAATAAACGGAGCGATAAGATTAGCGACAGCTACACCAAGTAATCCTGTTCCTAGATACAATAATAAAAATGTTAGTGCGATATAAAAAGATTTAGAATATACATTGGCTTTTCTGGATTCCATAATAAGCCCTTTCCCAATTAAAAGAGAATTATAATATGAATAGTAAATATTGAAAAATACTGAAAGTGAATAAACAAACCATATTAGAAATGAATTATTAACACTAGTAAATCCTTCGGTTGCCTCATAAATATACCAGCTTCCAACGGTAAGCATAGTTAGCAAAACTATAAATGCTAGTCTTCTATAGACCAATTGGGCAGTACTAATCATTGTAGCCAATATCCTATAATTAACTTTTCCGTTTACTGTTTCATCATCTATTCCTTCTTTTTTAATATTATTAGCCCCACTAAATACATAGCTAATATTTCTGCTGAATTGAGGGGTAAACCCAAAGTCAAAAAGTATTACTAAAGAACCTACTGTAAGCATTAAATAATTTAATCCAATTTCTTCAGTAGATAAAAGCTTAAGTATTAGTGGTAGCGTAATTAATCCAGAAGCTATAGAAAAAAATTGTGAAAAGTAGCTCCAAAGAACATCTTTACGGGAAATTGCTATTGACATTTTAATTGCATTAATCCTTCCTCCAAAGAAATTAAGGGTTTATACGATGGTATTGGCCTCCCTTTTTCCCAAGGTATCATTACTTCTCTCTCTCTGTAATCCCTCTCGCCCCACTGAATGTTTAATTTAGTTTCCATTACCTTTTCATAAAGGTTCGCTAATTGTTTTAATGTTGTTCTTTTATCGCTCATAATAGCAAAGACATCTCCATTATTAACTGCAGGAGATTTATCTTGCATATGCTTAATTAATGTAATAAAACCATGAACAACGTTATTTACATGGGTAACATCAATTAGTTGTTCTCCTGGAGACATTTTAAGAATTTCTCCGGTTTGAGAAATTTTTTCCCATAAACTAAATATCTTTGGTCGAGTATCATTAGGGCCAAAAGTATCGGAAAGTCGTATGGTACAAAAATGTATTTGGCTTGTTTCGATATAAAATTTAGCAATGTTTTCAAAAGCCTCTTTGGTTGCAGCGTAAAGATTAACAGGAGAATACTTCTTGTTTTGATAGTTTTGCCAAAATGTTCCTGTGTTTATAAACCATTTTATATTTGCCCTGACGGCACATTCAAGAGTATAGGTGCTAAATTTTATATTTGAATCTATTAAATCATTAATGTCATTGGGACTATGACTACTTAAATACAGAGATGCTAAATGAACAATCCCATCAAATGCTTCTTTTTCAAGAAATTCAATATCATCTTCAACAGCTTTTTCTCCAAGGCAATAAGTTTTTATTTTTTTGCCATAAGGAGAAATTTTTCCTTTTCTTAAGTTAATTGTTACCTCATAGCCAAGTTCATTAAGCTTATTTACCAGATGACTTCCTATAAAACCAGTTGCTCCTGTTACAAATATACGCATAGCTAAAATGGTGATTGAAAATCTTTTAAAGAAGGATGATTTTTATCTCTTTCAGAAACAATAGGCTTAATAACATTCCATTCAAAACCAATACTATTCCAGTGGATTCCTTTGTCGTTTTCAGGACTATAAACACTTGATACTTTGTAGTACATCAAAGTATTATCTTCTAAACTCATAAAACCATGTGCACATCCTTTGGGAATATACAGCATTTTATCCAAGGTATTAGAATCCAACTTAAATGTTGCGTATTTCTTGAATTGAGGTGAGTTCTTTCTTAAATCTATAACGACATCTAACACAGAGCCCGTAAGGCATGTTACAATCTTGTCATGGTCCATTGGTGGTGTCTGAAAATGCATCCCACGAATAACATTTTTATTGGAAACCGAAAAATATTCTTCTTTCCAATTACAGCATAGTCCTTTTTCTTCAAAAACATCTGAGTGAAACGTTTTAAAAAAACTTCCTCTATTGTCTTCAAAACTGTCCAAGGCTATTTTATAACATCCCGGGATAAGAGTTTCTTTAAGCTCCATTTTAAAAATTCAATCCGAAAAACTCTTCCAGTTTTTCTCCAATAAAATCGAAATGTTCTTGCCCTAGTGCAGGATATATTCCTATCCAAAACGTATTATTCATGGTTTTATCTGTATTAGTAAGATCTCCAACTACTCTATGTTCAATATTTTTGAAATATGGTTGCTTAATCAGATTTCCTGCAAATAATAATCTAGAACCTATTTTGTTGTCGTCCAAGAATCTTAGTAAATCAACTCTATTTACGCCACTATCATCTTTTAGTGTAATAGGAAATCCAAACCATGATGGGTTACTGTTAGGAGTCGCAACAGGTAATTGAATAAAATCAGCAAGACTACTTAGTCGATCATGCAATAATTTAAAGTTTTCTCTTCTTTTTTCTATAAATCCGGCAGCTTTATCTAATTGCGCAAGTCCACAGGCTGCCTGCATATCGGTTATCTTTAAATTATAGCCCAAATGAGAATAAACGTATTTGTGATCATAGCCAAAGGGTAAATCCCCATGTTGCTGCTCAAAACGACATCCACATGTGTTATCACATCCTGGTGGACAATAACAATCTCGTCCCCAATCTCTAAATGATTCTGCTATCATTTTTAACTCTGCACTATTCATAAAAACAGCCCCACCTTCTCCCATAGTAATATGATGAGCAGGATAAAAGCTTAAGGTCGCTATATCCCCAAAAGTTCCAACCAGTTGACCATTATATGTTGCACCTAATGCATCACAACAATCTTCAATAAGCCATAAATTGTATTTATCGCAAAGTTCTTTAATTCTTCCCAGGTTAAACGGATTTCCTAGGGTATGCGCCAACATGATTGCTTTTGTTTTTGGAGTAATAGCCTTTTCTATTAAGTCGGCATTGATATTATGCGTTTCAATATCTACATCCACAAATACTGGTATTGCACCGAATTGCACAATCGGGTTCACTGTTGTTGGAAAACCCGCAGCAACTCCAATAACTTCATCTCCTTTTTTTATTGCTCTATCTCCTAATTTTGAAGAGGTAAGTGTACTAAACGCCACCAAATTAGCTGAAGATCCTGAATTTACTGAAATGCAGTGTTTAACTCCTAAAAATTCTGCTAATTTTTTTTCGAATTCAGTATTGAACCTTCCTGTGGTCAACCAACCATCTAACGAAGCCTCCACCATATTTTGAATTTCTTCTGTGCCAAGTACCTTTCCTGAAGGAGGGATTATTGTTTCTCCTGGTATAAAATCTTTTTGTTTTAGGGCTTTCTCTGAATACTTTGATACAAGTTCTCCTATCTCTTTTCTTAATTCTTCCATTGTAGTTTCGGTTTCTAACATAAGTTTTATCTATTGTAGTCTACAATTTCTTGTATACATTTTTCTTGAACATTTTTTCCTGACAGCCATGACTGGTGCCAATCTATAATTAATCTTAACGTATGCCCTAATTCCCATTTTGGTTGCCAATTCAGTCTTAAGGCAGCTTTCGAACAATCTAGTTTTAAAAATCCTGCTTCGTGAGGATTCTTGTTTTTATCCAACTCCCAACAAGCTCCATTACCCCAATTTTTTACCATTTGATCCAAAATCCAACTTACTTGTTTGCAATCATCGTCTTTGGGTCCAAAATTCCAAGCTTCAGCTGCTACTTCGCCCTCTGCATACAGTTTTTCTGCTAGAACCAAATAACCCGAAAGAGGTTCAAGGACATGCTGCCAAGGACGTGTAGATTTAGGGTTTCGTATAATAACAGTTTCTGATTTCTCAAATGCTCTGAGAATATCTGGCACCAAACGATCGGTCGCCCAATCTCCACCACCGATAACATTGCCAGCCCTTGCTGATGCCACAAAAGCTGAATCATTCGTGTTGAAAAAAGAACGTCTATAAGCCGATGTCACTAATTCTGCACACCCTTTGCTACTGCTGTACGGGTCGTGACCTCCTATCGGTTCATTTTCTCTATAGCCCCACTCCCATTCTTTGTTTTCGTAACACTTATCCGTTGTAACGGACACAATTGCTTTTAAATTAGGGCAAGATCTAGCAGCTTCCAGAACATTGGCTGTACCTATAACATTGGTCGTATAAGTTTCCAGAGGCTCTTGATAAGATAATCTTACTAAAGGTTGAGCCGCCATATGGATTAGAATATCAGGGTTGAACAACTTCATACTGGCACTTAAAATTTGTAAATCCCTAATATCTCCAATTTCTGAATCCATATTCTTCTCTACGTTTGCTTCGAAAAACAAAGATGGTTTGGTAGGTGGTTCAAGTGAAAACCCCTTTAAAGTTGCACCCATATGCTGCAGCCATAAAGAAAGCCAACTACCTTTGAATCCAGTATGTCCAGTCAAAAAAACTCTCTTTCCTTTCCAGAAAGATGAATTAACTTTACCTTTTAGCTCTTCCATAATTTCCATGGTGCGTTGTTAGAATCCCAAAGGCTTTCTAATTTTCTTTTATCTCTTAAAGTGTCCATAGGTTGCCAAAATCCTTCATGTTTAAATGACATTAATTGACCATCAGCAGCAAGATTTTTTAATGGCTCTTGCTCCCATATGGTTTCATCACCAGAAATTCGATCAAGTACTTTTGGCGACAAAACAAAAAAACCACCATTGATTTGGGCACCATCACCCTTAGGTTTTTCTTGAAACTTTTTTACGACCCCGTCTTCAATATCTAAAGCTCCAAATCTTCCCGGAGGGTAGGTAGCCGTTAAAGTAGCTTCCTTACCATGGAAAGTATGAAAATCTATTAATGATTTAATATCTACATCGGCAACTCCATCTCCATAAGTAAAACAAAATGCCTCTTCATCTTTTATATACGGAGCGACTCTTTTTAATCGCCCTCCAGTCATTGAATCATCGCCTGTATCGACCAAAGTAACTGTCCATGCCTCAGCTCTTTTTTTATGAACAATCATCTCATTTTCTTTCATATTAAATGTCACATCCGATAGATGAAGAAAATAATTAGCGAAATACTCTTTTATAACGTAACCTTTATATCCACAACAAATTATGAAATCATTTATTCCATAATAAGAATAAATCTTCATAATATGCCATAAAATTGGTTTCCCTCCTATTTCCACCATTGGTTTAGGCTTTGTTGTTGTTTCTTCGCTTAATCGGGTTCCAAGACCTCCTGCTAGTATAACTGCTTTCATATTTAATTGTTAGTTTGAGCACACAAACGCATCAGAATAAAAATTATTCTTTGGTAAACCATGTTGCATTAATAGTTTTTGAGACGATTCTATCATATCATTTGAGCCACATGCATAAACTTGAGCATCCGTTAAGTCACTTAACTCCTCTAAAAGTATGTCTTGAACATATCCTTTTTTACCGAACCACTCTTTTTGTCGAGACAAAACCGGAATAAACTCTAGATCTTCCTGACACTGTGGTTTCCAAAAAAGGTCTTCTTCATATCTTCCTCCCCAGATTATTATAACTCTTTTATTTTCAATTAATTCTGGATGATTACTAAACTTCTCAAGTATTGCTTTTACAGGAGCAATGCCCGTTCCGGTTGCTAAAAAGACGATGTTTTTGAAATTTGATTCTTTATAGAAAAAAGTTCCCAATGGTCCTTCTATTCTTAATAAATCATTTTCTTTAGCTTCTTGAAACCAGTATTTGCTCATTAATCCATTTTCATAATTCTTAATGAGAAACTCTATTCCACCATTATTAGAACCATTAGCAATAGAATAACTTCTTCTTATATTTCCTTTTATTATATTAACGTACTGACCTGGGATAAATTGAAAATTACTATTTGGAGGCAATCTAAGTACTACTTTAATTACGGTAGAAGAAACTTGAACCACCTTGGAAATCTTTGCTGGTAAAGTTCTGGACTTTGGTAGAATCATATCACCCATATCTTCAATGTCCAGATTTATGTTTGACAATGCTTTTGAATTACAAGAGAGAATATATCCTTCTTCTCTTTCATCGCTAGACAAAACAAGGTCTTCCTGAACATCTTTGGTCTCACCATCCAAAACCTTCACTATACAACTTCTACACCTTGCTGATAAACAACTATGTTCTAAAACAATTCCTTCTTTCTTTGCAGCTTCAAAAATGGTTGATGACTCGTCGCAAACGAAAGTTTTATTATTTCTTAATCTTATTTCAAACATATCACACAAATAGATTCAATCCTTTTCGAAAAGAAATAAATATTAATCGAAACAAATTATAAGATACTATTGTAAGCTTTTCAATAGTTTTCTCAAAGAAACAGGCCATTTGGATATATTCAAATTCGAAATTTCATGAAATTTCTTTTTATCCAAAACACTATATTTTGGCCTTCGTGCAAAAGTAGGGTAATTATCTGTTTTTTCAAGCTTTATGGTATCAAGTTTGCCAGAAAGCCTTAAAATTTCTTCTGCAAAATCATACCAGGTCGCTTTTCCTAGACTGCTAAAGTGATAAATTCCATATTTTGAACTATTTAGATTTATAATATGAAGAATGAAGTTTGCCAGATCATTAGCATTGGTAGGAGTGCCTGTTTCAGCCATTGTGACCTTAAGTTTTTTTTCAGATTTTGACTTTTTCAAAATCGTTGTAAAAAAATTATTGCCGAATTCAGAATATAACCATGAGGTTCTAATAATAAAATATTTCTCCAGAATTTCCTGAACATACTTTTCTCCTTCCAATTTAGATTTTCCGTATTCATTGATTGGATTGGGAATATCTTCTTCGGTATACGGAGCTCCTTTTCTGCCATCAAATACGTAGTCTGTTGAGATGTGAATCAATACTGCGCCATGTTCTCTACACAATTCTGCTAGATTCTTTACCCCTTCGGCATTAATCAAAAAGGCTCTTTCTGATTCTTTTTCGGCTCTTTCAACGTTGGTAAACGCTGCACAATTGACTACAAAATCAAATTTTCTCCCAGAGAATACTTTATCTATCTGGTCCTTTTGGGTGATATCCAAAGCTTTAGAATCAGTAAAGTACATATCTAAAGTAGGATAGTCTTTTTCTATTTTTTTCAAACATTGCCCTAATTGACCATTTGATCCGGTGATTAGAACCTTTGCTTTATTACGTTTTTCCTGCATTTTCAATATCTTTTAGACGAGGCAGTGTTTTGTCTTTTTCAGACAGCAAAATCTCGGTATCGCTTAATTTCCAATCTATAGCCAGATCAGGATCATTAAATACAATTCCAGATTCTGAAGCCTTATGATAATAATTATCACATTTATATGCGAAAATGGCTGTTTCGCTAACAGTTACAAATCCATGAGCAAAATCCCTTGGAATGAATACCTGAAAATAGTTGCTATCATTAAGTACTATAGAAAAATGTTTCAAATACGTTTTTGAGTCTGGTCTTAAATCAACCACAACGTCTAAAACTTCTCCCCGAATCACTCTTACTAATTTTGCTTGTGCAAACGCTCCGGTCTGAAAATGTAAGCCTCGCAGCGTTCCTCTGGTTGATAATGACTCATTATCTTGAACAAAATTTACCTTTACCCCTGTGTTTTCCAGAAACGTCTTCTGATTAAAGCTTTCAAAAAAATAACCCCTATCATCTTGAAACACTTTAGGTTTCAGGATAAAGCAACCTTCTAAATATGTCTTTTCTATCTGCATTTGCTATAGCCCAAAATAATTCTAATCCTATCTGTTCTAAAAATGGATTCCAGCCTACGCTGGAATGACAAATTAATAGTCCTCTATTCTAATTGAAGTAAATATTTACCATAACCACTTTTTAAAAGAGGCTCGGCTAATTTAACGAGTTGTTGTTTATTTATAAAGCCTTTTTTATAGGCAGTTTCTTCGATAGCACCTATCTTGAGCCCTTGTCTTTCTTCGATTACCTGAACAAATTGAGACGCCTGCATTAACGAATTAAATGTTCCTGTATCTAACCAGGCAGTACCTTTGTCTAATATGCTCACTTTTAATTTTCCTTTTTTTAAATATGAGTTATTGATATCGGTAATTTCTAACTCCCCTCTTTTACTCGGAGTAATGCTTTTTACTATTTCTACCACTTCATTATCATAGAAATAAATACCAGGAACCGCATAATTTGATTTTGGTTGTTTGGGTTTTTCTTCAATCGAGATTGCTTTACCTGAATTATCAAAATCAACAACTCCATACCTTTCGGGATCTTGTACATGATAGGCATAAATAATCCCTCCATCGGGATCATTATTACTTTCAAGAAGATTTTCTAAACCTGAACCATAGAAAATATTATCTCCTAAGATTAAAGCAACTTTATCTTTACCTATAAACTGCTCACCAATAATAAAGGCTTCTGCAAGCCCGTTTGGTTGATCCTGAACTGCATACTCAAACCTACAACCATATTTTAAACCATCTCCCAAAAGTTTTTGAAATAAAGGTAAGTCTTGATGAGTAGAAATAACTAATATTTCCCTTATACCCGCAGACATAAGTGTAGAAAGCGGATAAAAAATCATAGGTTTATCATACACCGGCATGAGTTGCTTACTTACAGCTAACGTTAAAGGGTATAATCGTGTTCCAGATCCTCCTGCTAAAATTATTCCTTTCATTTTTAATTGTTATGGTGTTACCTTGTTATCTTGTTATCTTCATAACTCGATAACTAATTAACTACTATACTTTTCTAAATACCAAGTTATAGTTTTTTCAATGCCTGTCTCAAAATTTTCATCAGCTCTCCACCCCAAGCTATTTTCAATTTTTGAGGCATCAATAGCGTAGCGCATATCATGTCCCGGCCTGTCTTTCACATAGGTGATATATTCTTTATATGATTTTTTGTTTTTCTGCGGAAGTTTAGCATCCAATATTTCACAAATTTTTATAGCTATATAATTATTGTTGCGCTCATTTCTTCCTCCTATATTGTATGTTTGTCCTGATAATCCTTTGTTATATACCAATTCGATGCCTTTACAGTGGTCTAAGACATATAACCAATCTCTTATATTTTCGCCATCTCCATAAATCGGAATTGGCTCTTGAGCCAGTGCTTTTCTAATTATAGTCGGGATTAGCTTTTCATTATGTTGTTTAGGCCCATAATTATTAGAACAATTACTAGTGACCACATTTAAACCATAGGTATGAAAATAACTTCTAACAATAAAGTCTGAAGATGCCTTCGTGGCACTATACGGACTATTGGGTGCATAGGGTGTGGTTTCTGAAAACAAACCAGTTTCTCCTAAGGTACCGTAAACTTCGTCTGTAGAGATATGATGAAACCTACTGGAGATGTGTTTTTCTTTAAAGTTATATGGAGATTTCATCCAATGATTTTTGGCCACATCCAATAGTGTAAATGTTCCAAATACATTAGTTTTAATAAATGCATCTGGGTGTGTAATTGAATTATCGACATGAGATTCTGCTGCGAAATGAATAACCCCATTAAAATCATATTTCTCAAATAGAAATTCTAATAACGTACGATCACAAATATCACCTTCTACGAATGTATAGTTTTCATTTTGTGATACTTCTTGTAAATTCTTAAGATTTCCTGCGTAAGTAAGCTTATCGATATTTACCAAATGTATCGATTCATTTTTATTCAAAAAATAAGGTATAAAGTTTGAACCAATAAAACCAGCACCGCCTGTTACCAAAATATGTTTCATGAACTATTTAATATACACTTCTAATAATTTCATCCCTCCCGAATCTTCTTCTAAAAAGATTTTTTCTATAACCGAAGGGATCAAAACGGTATCGCCAAGCGTTATTGTTTCTGTACCACCATCAAATGTAAGTGTTCCATTACCTTCTACACACATCAAAATTATAAAGGAAGGAATTTCCTCGTAATTTCTTTCAAAACTTGAGACCACATTAATAAAGTTTGTTGTAAAATAAGGAATAGATGCGACTTCATTAACAGCGTTACTATTCTTCTCAAACGAAAGCTTACAATTGTTATTGGTTTCAAAATTCAATGCATCAATAGCTTGTTCTGTATGCAACGCTCTTGCATTACCGTCATCGTCTGTTCTATCCCAATCGTAAACTCTATAGGTAATATCTGATGTTTGTTGAATTTCGGCTATCAAAGCCCCTTTACCTATGGCATGTATCGTACCTGCCTTAATCATATAACTATCTCCCTTCGAAATAGTTTCAAAATTTAATAAATCAACGAGTTTATTATTTTCCAAATAAACTTGATACGCTTCTTTATCGGTTTTTTTCTTAAAATCTACAATCAACTGGGTACCCGGATCGGCCTGGACTACGTACCACATTTCTGTTTTTCCAAAAGAATTATGTCTTTTTTTAGCTAACGTATCGCCAGGATGCAATTGTACCGATAAATCCTGCGTTGCGTCGATATATTTGATTAAAAGTGGGAACGTGTCTCCAAAAGATGGGTATACATTTTTGCCTACCAGGTCACCTTTGTATTTTGTGATGAGCTCTTTTAGTGTGATCCCTTGATGTACCCCGTTTGATACTCTAGAAATGTTATCAGGTACGGTAGAAATCTCCCAGCTTTCGCCTGTAGTACCAGATACACAGGGTTTGTTTAAGATTGTTTTAAGCTTTGTACCTCCCCATATTTTTTCTTTTAGAATGGGATGAAATTTTAATGGATATAACATACTACATTATCTTAACCCTAGCATTGTTTACTTCGCTACGGGATACTTTTCTTCTTGAACAAAAGAACTTGCTGATCTCATTAAATATCGTAATGCATACAATAGTGATACCAAACCAATTAAAAATAAGGGTACTGTAAAAAGCATTCTGTTCACCAGGATCTTTCTTTGAGTTACAATACTTCCATAGTTCATTATAGTGAATACTTCTTTATCAAGTGCTAACGCTTTTTCATCTGATTTGATTTTGGAAATCAAATCCTGTTTTCTTTTTAATAAAGAAGAAATGGTTGGTGTCTCTGACTCTGATGCAAAAATAATTTTCCCATCTGTCTGGGCTGGGTTCTGACTCAAATTAGCCAAATACTTATTAATAAAGTCTAATGACTTTCTATTTTGTGCCAATCCCGATTGAACTTGTTGAAGCTCTAAAGCGATGCGTTCTTTAAAATGTTGATTAGCTTTAAGATAGTCTAGAATACTTTTGGATACTTTACGATTGGAACTTTGTTTAATTCTAAAAATGAACGTTAGTTTATGTTCTTTATAGAAGGTTCTAAATCGCTTTTCTTTTAACGTAGCCTCATCATAAGCTTCAATAAAAGTGGCTTCACCTCCGTTCTTTTCGAGCCCTGTTAGTACTTCTTCGGCTACGATAATTGGTTCTAATAGTATTTTTTTTACATTTTCTACTTCTGCGATCTGCAAACCTAATTCTTTTACATACAAACTATCTTTCAGATTATTTTCCAGGTCCTCGATAAAGTCATATATATATTCTGTAGATTCGTATTTGGGTTCAATAATAATTTCCTGAACATACTTGTTTTTAGTATCTTGGTATTGATCCATAAAATAACCAATCCCTAAGCCAACCACAGCCAGGATTACAAACAGCAACCACTTTTTTCGATAAAAATCTATAATCGAAATAACCAATCTCAAGACTTTCCTAAAAAACTCTTTGATCATGCCAAAAAGTTGCATCAAATCAATTTCTTCGTTTTGATTTTCCTGACTCATGTGTTATCGTTCTTTAAATATTTGTTCTAGTATTTTTTCTGTAATTAAATAGGTGGGTTTTACACCCGTGGTTCCCAATCCACCCGAAGCCAAGGTGCTTCCGGTTTCCAAAGGGTTGTCTGAAGCATAATAGGCATATCTTACCTTAACTTTTGGACTTATACTTCCTCTAAGTCGTGAGGCAGACTGAATCGCTTTCTGGTAATGCGCTCCTTCCATCTCTAAACCAATTACATTCCATGTAGAATCATGAAAGAACTTTAAAATATCCCTGTTTTGTAGTGAGGTTCCTAATACGGTAATCATCGCTCCGTCATAAACATCAATACCATGACCTTCTAAATCTTTCTTTTTCAGTTGATTTTTAAAAGGGTAATTGTCTGCTGTACCTTCAAATACATGAGCCGACGGAATCATAATATCTCCTTTTCCTCCTTCTAAAATTCCGGCTTTGCCCATTACGGAAACTGATTTTACATCGAGATGTGCTTTTTTTTCTTCTGAAAAGATGTAGGGCTTGAGCAATTCATCCATAGTCTCATAAGCCTGCTCACCAAAAGCATAATCCATTACAATAAGTATAGGTTTATATTCTTTAGCTATAGCTGGTAGTGAACTTTGATAGTTACTTTCGGGATATTTGGCGGTATCAAAAACTTGTACATTAATATTAGCTCCGCTCTGATCTTCGATATAGGTCATTCCCTTTTGTAAAGCTAGTTTTTCAACCTTTGCCCTTAGTTTATCATTTTTTTTATCACTTAAAGACTCATAAACATCAAAAACTGTTTTATTTTTAAGTTCTGTTTGTAAGGCTAATGGTGCATATAATGTATTCATTACACTATGCATGTTTGCACTAATGATATGAATCGGTCGTTCCAAAACTTTAAGTTCCTGTAATTTCTCTTTAATAGTATTTGCCCATTTTTCACCATGAATATGATGCCCCAAACGTTCTCTTAACACTGGACTAAACGTTACAATTCGCTTTTTGTCTTCAATATATTCCTCTATAGCTAATTTGCCTAACCAATAGATAATGTGTAAGAAACGTTCTTTATTTTTTAAACAAGAAAAGTCATCATAGATCGTAGATACTTCTTCAAAAGTTCTTCCTAAAATATTTGCTGTATGTGTTAATGCGACTTCTTTTTCGGCTTTTGTAAGTTCTTTCTTAGACAATACTGCTTTTTCAAGCTTCTCCCAATCTCTAATCACATTCCCTTCTTCATTAATCACAACACGGTTCATGATTTTATGGGATTCTATAAAAAGAAATGTCAAATGCGTAAGAATATCGTAAATCTCTGATCGACCCCTGGTAATTTCTATATTCATTTGCTCCTCGTCAATCCGGTAACAGTTTCTTCGCCGCTTTGGAGGCACAATAACTTTAAAATGAGAGTCTTTATACCCCTCTTCGCTTGTTAAGTTAATATACCGACACTCTTCGATACCAAAAGGTAGACGGTCTATAACGTATAACAAACCGCTGAGTTCTACTTTCTCTTCAGCTACAGAACCATAAATCTCGGGTCGTAAAATTAACAATGCTTCTCGAAGTGTTTCTCCTGAGACCCCCATAGGTTTATAAAAACCTCTATTAAAAAGATGACGCATGGTGATATACATGCGTTCTATTGCACTAGAGCTTTCTTGAGCCCTTGTTCTTCTTTGTAAGATCAGATTTGCCATATATTTTTCGTAGCAAATATAGCTTATTTGTGAATCATAGCCGTGAGACTATCGGCAATTTTTCGATCATTCGCCAGTCGAGGCAGTTTGTTTTGACCCCCTAATTTGCCAATGGATTTCATATATTTTTTGAATCCATCTTTTGGAACGATCGTTATACGCAATGGTGAAAGAATTTTTCCTTCAATCAAATCGTTGTAATATGAATTTTGTTTTCTTAAGGCATCGTCAATCGCTTTTGCCAATGGTGCTATCGTGTTAGGAGTCTCTTGAAATTCTATAAACCATTCGTGATAAGGTAAAGTTTCTTGTTCTGGATGTACTTGAGGAGCTACCGTAAAGTCTTTTATGATGATACCTAGGGCATCTGCACCTTCTTTAAGTGCCTGATCAACTTCTTTACCAATCACATGCTCGCCAAATGCAGATATAAAATGCTTAATTCTACCAGAAACTAGTACGCGATATGGCGAAGTGCTCGTAAATTGTATCGTATCACCAATATTGTAGGCCCATAATCCTGCATTTGTAGAAATCAGGAGTACATAATTAACACCTATCGCTACCTCGGCAAGAGTTATCCTTTTTCGGTGCTCTTCGAAAAATTCATCGGCTTTCACGAATTCATAAAACATACCCGAATCTAATTGCAAGAGCATTCCGTTTTCTTTCTGGTTATCTTGAAAAGCAAAGAAACCCTCTGAAGCCGGATACAATTCGATCCCTGCTACCTTTCGACCGATCAATTTTTCAAAAGTACTTTTATAGGGCTCAAAATTAACACCTCCATATATAAATAACTCAAAATTTTTAAAAAGCTCTCCTATATTTTGATTTGTTTTTTTCTGAAGTTTTTCAAAATACATTTGCACCCAGGGCGGAATACCACTAATAATGGTCATATTTTCATCGACAGTCTCTTCTACAATGGCCTCTACTTTCTCTTCCCAGTCCTCTATACAGTTCGTCTTCCAACTTGGCATTCTGTTTCTTTGAAGATATTTAGGAACATAATGTGCGACGATTCCTGATAATCTACCTACTAATATGCCGTTCTTTTCTTCCATTTCAGGACTTCCCTGAAGAAAAATCATTTTACCATCGACGAAGCTTGCGTTTCCTGTTTCTGCTATATAACATAAAATTGCATTTCGCGCTGCATTGATATGGGTTGGCATTGATGCAGCAGTGAGCGGAATGTATTTTGCGCCACTCGTAGTTCCAGAGGTTTTTGCAAAATATAAGGGTTTCCCTGGCCAAAGGATATCTTTTTCACCCTGCACAACACGATCTACATAGGGTTTTAATGCTTCGTAATCTCGAATAGGCACAGCTTTGGCAAAGTCTGAGTAAGATTGTATACGCTGAAAGTTATGATCTTTTCCAAATTGTGTATCCTTTGCTTGTTGTAGTAAACTTTTAAATACCTTTTCCTGAGTCTTTACCGGGTCTGAAGCCCACTTGTTAATTCTTTTCCTAATGTACTTGGCGAATAATTTAGCGCCTACTGTTTTTAGAGACATCTATATGCTGTTAATTTCAGATACAAGGTAAATGGTGAGCGCGAAGTTTCATTCAAAATCAATAAAATTTAACGGATCGGTGGGGAATCCGTCCTTCCACAACTCAAAATGCAGATGGGGGCCGGTAGATAATTCGCCCGTCGAACCAGCGGTTGCTATCACTTCTCCAGAGGCTACCTGTTCCCCTTGTTGTTTTGCCAGTGAAGCATTATGTTTATAGACCGTTAACAGGTTGTTGTTATGTTTTAGAATAATCACATGACCTGTTTCTGCCGTCCATTCTGCAAAAATCACAGTTCCTGATGATGCAGCTTTAACGGGGGTGTCTTTGGTCACCGCTACATCTACCCCGTAGTGTTTTTCGTTTACATCATATCCTGAAGTAACGTTACCTTTCACCGGAGGAAATAACGAGAAGTCGGTGCTGGATTTTTCGCTTTCAAACAAACTGTATTTATCCTCTTTTGATACTTCTTCTCGAAGTTTTATATCTCGTGCCGAAGGTGCGAGGTCAATTTCTTCAGGATTCAATTTTTGAGATTGTATGGCAGAATCGACATCAAATTCGACAGTTTTCACATCACCGGTCAATACTTTTCGTATAGATTTATAATACTCTTGATTAACATTAATTACCGTTTCTAGAGAATCTGTGGTACTGGCAAGCTGGGTAGCTTTTAAATTTAAAGAAGTCGAAGAGTATCCCGGTATGTATTCCCGCAAAGGCGTAAAAGCAATCAAAAAGGTGGTCCCGGCTATCAAAACAATACCTGTAATAGTTACCATAACGAACACATTAAGCCTATTGAGTTTAAACGATATACGTTCCTCAAAAGTGTCTTCGTTTAAAATTACCAAGCGATACTTATTCAGTAGCTTTTTCGTAATTTTTTTTGGTTCTTTATTCTTTTTTGCCATAGGTTTACGACACAAATATACATAATGAACGCATACCACACATAGAATAGTATAACGTATTTAACAGGGTTTATGCGCTAGAAAACCCCCGTCTGCCATTTTAATAGAAAAAGGCGGGCAGGTATTACTGCTTAAAACTGCCGCAAAACCAAACACTACGTTGTATTTTTAAGTGTCACCGTAGCCCTTGGCCTCCACTCAGGGTAAACTGCTATGCCAAAACTTAGAAGACACTTTCAACACTACATCTCACCCAAGGTATTGCGTTGTAGTAACAGTTTCAAACCTTTTAACGACGTTTTAATACTTAAACCAGGTTGAAGTAACAGTTCGAAAAAACGGATTCTAACTGTTTTTTAACAGCATAAACCTAATATTTCGTCATTTCTTGCTAACTTTGTAATCTAATAGGTCAAATATGATAGCATCAAGTATAATTTTAGGAATGATAGGTCCCTGGCAAATTGCCCTGATAGTAGTGATTGTGCTACTGCTATTTGGAGGTAAAAAAATACCCGAATTAATGAGAGGACTAGGTAGCGGAATTAAAGAATTTAAAGATGCGTCTAAAGAGGATGAAGATTCTCAAATAGACGAGAAAAAATAGTTTTAAAAACATACATTAATTGCACCCCTTCTACATTAGTAAAAGGGGTTTTTTGTGTTGTTCTCTTTCAATCTTAATCCCATAGGCAACGACCACCATTCATCGAAGGCGAGATTACTATATCCCTAGCTCTAAAAGGTATACTAACATTCGCTAAGCATGAGCTTAAAAAACACCTAGTCAATCAAGGATAACTGAATTCTTTTTCTGGAAATATCTACATCAATAACGGTAACCATCAAATGCTGGTGTAGTTGTACAATGGCATTTACATCGCTTATAAATTCATTAGCGAGTTTAGAAATATGGATCAATCCACTCTCTTTTATCCCTATATCGACAAAACAACCAAAATTGGTAATATTATTTACAATGCCAGGAAGCTTCATTCCGGTTTTTATGTCGGAAATACTTTTTACATTAGGATCAAATTCGAAAACCGTAGCCTTTTTTCTTGGGTCTGCTCCTGGTTTTTCGAGTTCTCTTACAATATCGGTCAATGTGGGTAAACCGACCTCTTCTGTAATATAATTTTGTAATTTGATGTTTTTGATGGCCGAAGCATTACCAATCAAATCTGTTAAGGGTACTCCGGCTTCTTTTGCCATTTTTGATACCAAAGGGTATCGCTCTGGATGCACGGCAGAGTTATCCAGGGGATGGTTCGGACTCGTAATTCGTAAAAACGCCGCGGCCTGTTCAAAAGCTTTCTCGCCAAGTCGCGGTACTTTTTTGAGTTCTTCTCGTGATTGTAGGGCACCATTAGCAGATCTGTATGCTACGATGTTCTCGGCAAGTTTTTCTCCAATTCCCGATACATAACTTAACAAAGGTACACTTGCAGTATTTACATTAATCCCTACACTATTTACACAACTCATCACTACGGTGTCTAATTCATTTTTTAGTTTGGTTTGATCCACATCATGCTGATATTGCCCAACACCAATAGCTTTTGGATCAATTTTTACCAGTTCTGCCAAGGGATCTGCTAATCGTCTTCCTATAGATACCGCACCTCGAACCGTTACATCATAATTGGGAAACTCTGATCTCGCAATTTTTGATGCCGAGTATACCGAAGCTCCACTTTCATTAACCATAAAAACCTGAATTGGGTTTTCAAAAGGAATTTTTTTTATAAAAGCTTCGGTTTCGCGAGCCGCAGTACCGTTGCCAATTCCTATCGCTTCAATCTTATAAGCATTAACAAGAGAACGTATTTTTTTGATGGCATTGGTCGTTTCTCGTTGGGGCGCATGCGGATAAATATTCTCATTATGTAATAAATCCCCTTGATTATCTAAACAAACTACTTTACAGCCCGATTTAAAGCCAGGGTCTATTGCTAATATTCTTTTTTGCCCAAGGGGTGAAGCTAATAATAGTTGTTTGAGGTTTTGAGCAAACACCTTGATCGCATTATCATCAGCTTTTTCTTTGGCTTGATTAAGTACTTCTGTAGCAATAGCAGGGGCCAAAAGTCGTTTGTAGGCATCAGAAATGGCCAAGAACATATGATCGGTACATGCCTCGACATTAGTTTTGATCACAATGTCATCAATACGGTCTAGGGCATCATCTTCGGGTACCGAAATTTTTACGCGTACAATTTTCTCATTTTCCGCTCTTAATATTGCCAATAATCGATGTGAAGGGCATTTATGTAGCGGTTCTTCCCAATCAAAATATTGCTGGTATTTTTGAGCTTCCTCTTCCTCTTTTTTAGTTTTTATAACCTTTGCAACAATGGTCGCTTTTCGTTGATACAATCTTCTTAAACGCTGTCTCACTTCTTCATCTTCATTGATCCATTCAGCAATGATATCTCTTGCTCCTTGTAGTGCCATTTCTTCATTCTGTACAGTATCGTTAAGATATTTTGAAGCTTCAAAAAGGATTTCTTCTTCTTTTTGCTTCATAATAGTTTGTGCCAAGGGTGCTAACCCTTGCTCCCTGGCCACTGTTGCTTTGGTTTTTCTTTTTTTCTTAAATGGAAGATAAAGATCCTCGACTTGGGTAAGGGTGTCTGCCGTTTTCATTTTCTTTTCAAGATCCGGGGTGAGCGCCTCTTGTTCTTTGATTGCTGTAAGAACAGTTTCTTTTCTTTTCTGCAGCGTTTCAAACGCAGTTTTATATTTTACAATTTCACCAATAGCTACCTCATCCAGATCTCCTGTCATTTCTTTACGATAACGAGCAATAAAAGGGATTGTAGCACCTTCATCTAAAAGAGCAACTGTTTTACTAATTTGTTTTTCTGAAATAGGAAGATACTTTGTGATATAAGAAATGGTATTCATAAACATAGTATTACAATCGCTAAATATAGCTAAATTGATACAAAATGACATTTAAGATTTATAAAGAATAAACTTGGAGTTTGAGGCAAAAAACGTAGGTATAGCCTTAGCTACACCGAGGATTTTTAACGAAAAAATCGAAGTCTTTTCTATGAAGATTTGTGTTATTTTATATTGATTTAGCTATATAATGCCAAAAATGGTCGATTATTTTATAGCAAAGAAGAAAGTTTTCTACAACTTCGAATCTACGTACAGGTTGCTAGTATAATTCGTCTTTCACAGTTTCTTCAATATCTAATTTTACCAATTCCCAATACTTATTTCTTAAACAAATTGGGTCAAAATCGGTATCTGCCTCTGTAAAATCAGTTAACTTTTTTATAAGTTCATCTTTGGAATGCCCATAGGGATATTTCTTAACATAAAAATTTATCATTTGCTTTAGTGAAAAATGTTCTAAAAGTTCATGTAAATCCCAAAAATCTTTTTTTCTACCATTATTGCCAATCACTTCAAGTTTCATTGCTGTAATTTCTTCAAGTTGAGACAGCCTTAGTCCTTCAAATTCAATAATTGGAAATACAAATGGTTCTGTATAAAATAAATCTACCTTTATAGTTTCATCAACATCACCAATGTAATAGGATTTACCTATACTTTTGTTTCCTCCATATCCCATTTCTACTTTTTCAAAAGAATTAAGAAATAAGTTATCTAGTCTTTCAAAATTAATTGAACCGTATACTACATCGGTAAATAGATCAATATCTATAGAGACCCTATGACCTAGCAATAAGCTAAGTGAGGTACCTCCTACTAATCGAAAAGATTTTAACTCATCAAATGCCATAAGTTTTGAGAGTATCCTTAGCAGTGCATCTGATACTGTGTTTTTATGAAAATTCATTTTAAAGATTTATTTGTCCAAAAAAAGACTGTACTTCTTTATATTATGGTCAAACGAAGGAAGAAAATCATTTTTTATATTTTTGAGTTCTTTTGAAACAACCTCTTTTCCGTAAAACGAAATAATTTTTCCGATATCATGGTCATTGCCTCTTTCAAAAACCCTTTTTATAACGGCCCTTTTATTTTTGTCCCAATCAATAGTGTCAAAATCAGTATCCCAAAATATATTTTTTCTAATATGTAATGCACTGTAATTTTTATAACGTTGTTGTTTCAATCGCGCTTTTCTTACATCATAACTTGCCTGTAATAACATGAAGTAGTCATCGCTAACTCCAAATCTTTTTCCTAATTTTATTGAAAGATTGGGATTAATGCCTCTCTTTTGGTTTAAGATAGCGCTAATTGTTTGCGCATGTTCATCTATAGCGCTTGCTAAGTCTTTATTTTTAAGTGCTTTCTTTTTTAACACTCTTTTTAAAATTGCTCCAGGGTGTATTCCTTTTATTTTAGAAATTTCGGGCAGCATAACTCTTTAATTTATATCTTAAAGATACTAAAATGAGTTTTGATAAACAAATTTGTTTATTATTTCAAAATTGATATCATACGTGGTGTATTATGAAAGAAATATTAAAGAAAAATATCAATCAAGGTGATTTTTCGTAGTGAAATGAAGAAAAATTGTATCAAAAATAGATTTTCAAATGAAAAACCCTACTTACATACACTTTTTTTTCAGTAACGCACCCAAATGGACTGATTTTGAATGAGAAAATCAAAATGCTTAACAGGTTCGAGAGGTAAAATTTAAAAATAGTCTTTACTATAAAAGATTAAAATTTATACTCTAGGAATATAACAAATAATAATAGTAACAAAATAGTGATATCTATTCAAAAACGGCTACCGCTCTAACGGGTGAGCCAGTTCCTCCTCTAATCTTTAAGGGAAATGCGATAAATCGGAAGCGACCTCTACCTATTAATCGATGAAGATTGATCATATTCTCATAATGCGTAAAGTTAAGTGCTCCACAAATACGATGTACTTCTTTATTCGAAACTCCGGGTACACCGGGAGACATCGTTTCTACTCCAAAAGCTGCTATTTTCTGCGCTCCTAACCACTTTGCTGCTTCGGCAGTAATACCTGGTCCCTTAAACCAATCAGACTTTCCAAAATTTCTTCTATAATGGTCGGTATGTAACAAAATGGTATCGCCTGGTTTGACAACTAGGTGGTCTTTTTTACAAGCTTCTTCGATTTCATGAGATTGAATGAGCTCTTGTAGCCCTTTGTGCGAAAAATCCAAACAAATACCTTCCGTATAAAACAAATGTAACGGCATGGTATCAATAGATTGATCTTTGTAAGCTTTACCCATGTGATTTATAGCGTCTACATGAGTACCTGTATGTTCTCCGAGCTCAAGTTTGTAGACACTGGGGGTATTTGTAGTTGCATTGATATTACCCTCCCACTCCTCATGAGAATTGTGCATATTTATTTTTACCTCAGGTAACCCTTTATAGACAGGCATCCCCGCATAAATTTCTTGACTTAAGTCGATAATCTCTGGCGTCATAATTATTCAAAAGTAATACTCTTCATAATAGCTTCTAGCTCGAACATCTGATCTCTTTTGTTTACAGAAGGAGCAAAAACAAACCCTTCTAACACGACTATTCTATTGTTTGGTACATCTCTAATAACATAGTTTACAAAAGGTCCTGCCATAAACCTATCTTTTATTTCCCATGTACCTTTCGTTTCAAACGTAAATTTATCGTCTAATGTAGTTTCATATAAATAAGGCGCATAGGCCTCTTCTGTTACGAAATTGCCTACTTCTGTCGGAATTTTTATGGCACCAATAGAATCTCTCATTTTAATAATGCTTGAAATCGTATTAGAATCTTTGGAAACTATACCTAACGGAAGTTCATAAATCATAAGATTCATACTACCTTGCGGAATATCTTTGCGAATCCAAAAGAAATTGTCTTCTTCTATAGCAATTCTATACGCTGTTGGAATATTTAAAGAAATACCCAATTTTTCTTGCAGCTGTGGTATTTTTTCCAAAGATTTACGTATTCGCTTTTGTTTTTCACGTGTTTCTATCAATTTATATTTTGAAATGATCGTTTCATGATTTTCTTGTATATGTTCTATAATTTCTTTTTCGCTCCCAGAAAGAACTATACCCAGTTGCGGAGTCGCATACTTATTGTCCAATTCGGTATACTCACTTTTTGAACCTATATTAATTTGAAGAAAGGTACGGTTCTTACGAGCCAATCCCGAAAATGCATTATGTGGTATTTGCCGCATAGAAAATAGAGGTTCTTCCTGCGGTAATCCTGGTACTTCGGCTCCAAAATACTTTCGAATAGTGTCACCTAACCTTCCGTTCCACAAATCATTATCAAGAACTACAGAAAGTTCATTAATTTTACCTACTGAATGGGCCATAGCACCTTTAGATGCCTGATTTTTATTCGTTTTTGTTTCTGTACAGCTTAACATACATAATACACAACATAGCAGGAGTAGTAAAAAATTCTTCATGTGTTTGAATTTCAGTAGTTATTTAATAATACGCTAATTGCAAATTGAGAACGTATAGAATCATGATATAATCATATCGATAGGTATTAACCTCATCGCAAAGGCTTATTCCAAAAAACGTAATTTGCGGTTAGGATCTTGAAAGCTTCAGTTTCATACCGGGTTTTATACCACTACCGCTAATATCGTTCCAATTTCTAAGATTTTCGACAGAAATGCCTTTAAATTTTTGAGAAATACTCCATAAAGTGTCCCCAGGTTTCACCGTATACAGTTCTGAAGAACTTTTTATCACAGGTTTTGATGATGTAGAAACCGTTACATTCTTTTTTGGTTGATGTACCACAGGCCTTCTTGGATAAATAGTGAGTCGTTGCCCTATTCTAAGATTATTGGTTCGAAGACCATTCCATTTTTTTATACTGCTTACCCGTACCCCGTAGCGTCTTGCAATTTTGCCTAGGTAATCTCCACTACGCACTCGATATCTAATCCTATCGTTAGCCTCAAAATACTTTGGTAATGGTTTTTCTCGTTTATCAAATTCGGCTTGTGCCAATGCGTAAATTTTTTCTTCGTTGGCTACAAACGGGCCAATTTTATCCAAAGGTAAACGCAATACATAATCTTCATCTTTAATGAAAGGAATAATATCTAATTTGTACGAAGGGTTTAAAAATTGCAATTCTTCAATATCAATATTCATATATTCTGAAACCTGATCGAGAGTTATCATCTGCTTTACCTTGATGGTGTCGGTTTCAAAATGTCCAAATTCTGGTTTTTTGGGTTTAAAATTATGTTTGTCGGCGTATTCAAAAATGTACATTGTAGCCAAAAATGCAGGTAGATACCCTGCCGTTTCTCGGGGAAGATTGTGACGTATATTCCAGTAATTGGTATACCCACCACTACGTCGAATCGCTTTGGTTACATTACCGGGCCCCGAATTGTATGAAGCCAGCGCCAAATCCCAATCTCCAAAAATTTTATACAAATTTGATAAATATTTGCAGGCTGCTTTTGTAGCCATAATGGGATCCATACGTTCATCGACATACGAGCTTACTTCGAGTCCGAACATCTTACCTGTACCAAACATAAATTGCCACAATCCCGTTGCCCCTACTCTAGATTTTGCTCTGGGTTTTAGTGCAGATTCTACAATAGCCAGGTATTTTATTTCTAGAGGTATGTTGTAATTATCCAGTTCTTGCTCAAATAAAGGGAAATAGAACTTGCTAAGCGCCATGAGTCGTTCTAAATGCTCATGACGGTTTTTTAAGTATTTTTTGATAACACTCTCTAACGAAGGATTGTATGCCACATTAAAAGGTGTTTTGGCATTTAATTCTTTAAGTCTTGCTTTGAGTGTATCTGTAGGAAGGTCAACAAATTCGACAGGTTCGTAAGTCATACCGGTAACTGATGCATATATGGTATCAAAAAGGTTCGAATTGTATAATTCTTGTTTCCAAAGCGAATCTAATGTAGCCATTTTTGGATAATCCTGAGCTACATATAGTAAACTATCTTTTATACTAGTTGAAGTAACGGTGGCCGTTTGCAACTCTGAACCTATTGTTCTTATCACTTTGGTGGTATCTACTACCTGAACCGTATCTTGTTGTATATCCAGATTTTCTTTTAGTGAAATCTTTTTAGTTTTGTTTTTCTCTGAAGTTGTTGCGGTAGTTTCTTCTTGCGCTATTAATGATGCAGAAATTAATACAAAACAAAAAATGAATAAAAACCTGTTTTCCATTCTTAGACTTATTTACTTACATTTATTTTTACGAATATCCTTAATTCAACCTAAATGGTTTGCGTCAAGCTGAATACTGAAACGAGTTCAGCACAGGCTCGTTTCAGCTTTTCATCCTTAATTTACCGAAAATAAACTTTATGAGATCCTGAAATGAATTCAGAATGACGTCTCAGTTAAATTTTAGGTATACTAACGGACAATCAAATTTATTTTTATGAGAATTTTGGGGTAAAAACTATTGTTTTTGACAACTTATCAACAATACGATAGCGAAAATCGTATTTTTTTTCAAAAGCACAAAGAATCAATACGTTAAAAACGGAAAAAAACAGGTTAAAATAACAAGTTTACAAATATTCTTACAATAAAAATGAGATTTCTTACAAATTGCCAATTAGACAGCTTGGTTGCTACTATACCGATGAACTTGCAATTTGGAAACTATAAAAATATTATGTACATTTGAATGTACTTTTATGTGTACAATTACAAAATCATATTATGAGAGCGATTACAATTTCAACATTGCGAAAAAATATAAAAAAACACTTTGATTATGTTTCAAAATCTTCTGAAATTATTGTAGTTCCACGAAGTAAAGAGAACGATGCCGTCGTTATCATGTCCATAAACGAATATAACTCATTAAAAGAAACTGGACACTTATTATCTACAAAAGCGAATAGAACCAGATTAATAAAATCAATTGAACAGCTTGATAATGCCCAACTTGCATCTTTTAATGAAGACCAAATTCATGTAGATCATAAATGAACATTGAATTTACTATCTACGGCTGGGAAGATTTTACATATTGGTTAGAACATGATGTTGATACCGCACTTAAAATAAAAGAACTAATAAAAGTAATTAAACAAAATCCATTTAAGGGGATAGGAAAACCAGAACCTTTAAAATATAATCTCAAAGGGTTTTGGTCAAGAAGAATAACCGGTGAGCATAGACTTATCTATAAAATTTCAGGTAGAAAAGGCATTGACCAAAAATGTTCAATAGTTCAATGCAGATTTCATTATGATAACAGATAAAGCCTATTTCCATTACATATCTACATAAAGAGACCGTTCAAATTAGCTATTCGCAACAGCCGCTATTCCAGGCAATGTTTTTCCTTCAAGGCTTTCTAACATAGCTCCGCCGCCGGTAGATACATAACTTACTTTATCACCAAAACCAAATTGTTTTACAGCTGCTACAGAGTCGCCACCACCTACTAAAGAAAATGCTCCGTTTTCGGTTGCTTTTGCTATAGAATGTCCTAAAGCAATAGTACCTTTGGCAAAGTTTTCCATTTCAAAAACGCCTAAGGGTCCATTCCAAAGGATGGTTTTTGATTTCATGATAACTTCATGAAAATTTTCTAAGGTTTTGGGTCCGGCATCTAATCCTTGCCACCCATTAGGTATCATATCGACATCAATTACATCAGTATTCGCTTCATTATCAAATGCATCGGCCCCGATTACATCAACAGGTAGATGAATTTGTACCCCTTTTTCTTCGGCTTTCTTCAAAATATCTAGCGCCAACTCCTGTTTATCATCTTCGCAAATAGAATCGCCAACCTGGCCTCCTTTAGCTTTTATGAAGGTGTAGGTCATACCCCCACCGATGATTAGATGATCCACTTTATCCAGAATATTCTCGATGATCGTGATTTTAGAAGATACTTTTGATCCCCCAAGAATAGCAGTCACCGGTTTTTCTCCACTACTTAGTACTTTGTCGATACTTTCTATTTCTTTTGCCAGTAAATTTCCAAAGCATTTCTGATCAGGAAAAAATTGTGCAATAATCGCTGTAGAAGCATGGGCTCTATGTGCTGTACCAAAGGCATCATTTACATAAATATCTCCTAATTTTGACAATTGCTTTGCAAACTCTTGATCACCGGCGGTTTCTTCTGCATGAAATCTTAGGTTTTCTAACAGTATGACTTCTCCAGGTTGTAAATCGGTTACTGCCGTTTCTGCTTCTGCGCCTATACAATCGGCAACAAATTTGACTTGAATTCCTAATACCTCAGAGGTTTTTTCTACAATATGGCGTAAAGAAAATTCGTCCTGCACCCCTTTGGGCCTTCCTAAGTGCGACATCAGCACTGCGCTCCCTCCATCTTCCAGAATTTTAATGATACTCGGTTTTGCCGCCTGTATTCGGGTGTCGTCTGTTACTTCAAAATTTTCATCCAAAGGGACATTAAAATCTACTCGAATAAGTGCTTTCTTATTTTCAAAACTAAAGTCATTAATGGTCTTCATGTCGCAAGATTACTATTGAAATACGAAAATAGTCCTATTTCATAAAAATATCCAGTTCTAGTTCGAAAAAATTAACAAAAATGATGCTATCGTTAAATTCGTCATCATTTCATCCGAATTATGCATTTATACCACTTTCAAATGCACGACAAAACATCGCTTTGGATGAGATGTAGCATTAGAACGGTTTTCTTGATGTTAGCATAGCATCGCTAATTTGAACCCGCTTTACGCATTAGAAAATCTATTACGGCTTTAAACTGCTGCAAAACCAAGCACTGCGTTGTATTTTTAAGTTTCACCGTAGCGATGCTATGCTGAAACTTATAAAACACCTGGTTTTATGGCATTTTCAACCCTCATTACGAAATTCTAATGCATAAACCGGGTTGAAGCATGTTTATAATTGTACCTTCTTCTTTCTAAAACATGGTCATTATGATCTAATGTCTCTATATTTCGATTAAAAGTATCATAGGCATACGAAGCTTTTTGCTTTCTCGAATCTATAGACTCTATAATTTTACCTTGTGTATCGTAAAGGGTAATCTCTATAAAAGCTTTGGGCAATTTATCATATAGTTTCATCAATTCTCTTTTTAGATCTTGATTATCGAGATGCTGTAATGCTGCTACTGATAGCTCTAAATTTGCAACTACATCATCATAGCGCAAATTGGAGATAGTCGCCACAGGATATGTAGTCTCGTAACCATAGAGAACGGTACTGTATTGTCCCTTGCCATTACTTGTTTCTTCGACTAGTCCTTTGGTATTAAATTTGATGTTTTCTGAAATTTTTCGAAGGTTTTGTTTTGAAGTCCCCATCCATGAAGAAGCAGGTACGATGGTGTTTCCCCTTTGTTCCCAAATCGTACGATTAGCCGAAATTTCTTTTGTGAGATTTAAACGCGTTGTCGTTTCATACGGCTGACTTATAAAATTAGCAGCTTTCATAAAAGGATAGATCTCACTGGCATAGGTAATGGCTCTGGTATTAATTTTGCCTTTAGAATCCTTTGTTGTACTCGAAGATAAGCGACAAAAATTTAAGCGGTCATACGTATGTGTTGTTGTTGCAGTATATGCGCCTTTTTCATAAAATGTTATGTTTTCTTGTTGTTTGAGCTTAAAAACAGTACTTATTATAGATCCCAAAGTGTATTTTTGCCATGTGTTTTTATTTTTGGCAAGTGGTGTTCCTTCTGCATTTAGGATTTCCTCTTCTAGCAGAAGCCCCGCCCGGCGAACATCTTGAGCCCCGGTATCATATTTTTTTACTACTTTACCATTATTAAAAGTGCCTCTTCCTTTTTCAGCAATGGTTACCTTACCATAAAAAATCGAACTATGGTCTGCCGTAGGGTCGGGTTCTTCAAATAGATAAGAAGTCATATTGCGATATCCCTCATTATCATTAACAAGAATACTGCTGACTACAATATCGTTGATCGTGGTATTCACTTCTCCTTCTATAATCCTATATAGATAAGAGGTAAATTCACCAGGATCAGAATCATCTTGAACCCAAAGTGAATTATTACTTAAAAAAGGAGTATATCCAGCAAATTTTGGCATGGAAGAAGGGTGATATTGGGCGCCTAATGATTGTTGCCGTACTGCATTGGTTTTTTTATCTACATTAATGAGCAGGCTATAGAGAAAATTTAGGCTACTAACACCGCCTCCAAGATCGGTCACTTCTGAAATTTCGGTAAATACATTCTGGAAACCATCGCTATAACTAAATTTATTCTTGTGATTGTTGATGGTGGTAAGATTTCTGTCATAAAATACCCTATTGATATTTCTGGAAAAGTTATAAATCTTGTTTCCGGCTACAAAAAAATCTTTGGCAGTACCGGTTTCTCTATTTACCCCGCTTTTGAGATCCAGATTGGTGTTTACATACCAGTCTTGGGTATTGGCACTGTAGCGCATTACACCAAAAGTATCGCTTGTGCCATAGTCTTGAAATACAACCGCATCTTCTGCAAATGTTGGCATCGCTCTAAAACTCCCTAAGGTAGCGAAGTCATAAATATTCCAATCAACACCATTAAATCTAGACAGTTTGTAAGGTCTTCTGGTCGCTGTCGTACCGTTTTGCATCACGAACATTCCGCTATAGGTCGGGGTTATGGGGTTGTGGTCGTTGTAACTTCCTAAAACATTATCGGCAGCTATCAAATTATAATTTTTGTCCCAGCGTAAAAAATACTCCGGGTTATTTTCGGCTACAAAACCTGTCATGGCATTATTGGGATAAAAATAACTGGCATGCGTTATTTGCTGTAAGTATTGCTCCATACGTGCAGACCATGATTTGGTATTCCAATTGCCCTCAAGATCCAGATAATGTATATAGTAATTATCCCAATGTACGGTCCCTGTACTATCGTCTGGACCCCCGGGTTCGTCTAAAATTAATACAAAATTATTGGTCGCACTATAATAGTAAGAAAGACCTTCATTAAACTTTTTACTGCGGGCAGTCCAAGTGTGATTATCCCAAGTATACGTATCGAGTTTTCCTGTTTCTGAGCCTACGGCTACAAAGTTTTCGCCCGACATGAATTTGGGATAACCCGGACCGATCTCGGTGGTAAAGACTCTTGTACCCCAGGTATGACCATCTGCATTGCGATGAAACAAATGTACGGTGGCTGTGACACCTTTGTGATACAAGAATGCATAAAAATCATCTCCAAAGGTGGTATAAAAATTCTCTAACCTGGGAACCCCAGGGGCATTGTCATAAATCGTGTATGGCAGTAAGAATGAGTTGCGTACCCATCCCTTACCGTTCCAGGTATGACGTACGACTTTAAAACGATGGTGACCATCGGGTTGTATGGTAGTTTCTTTTACCAGAAGTAGACTGTAGTTGTTTTTGACCACCATAGAGTGATATTTATATCCTTTGAAGTCGGGTGCCGATCCTACAAAACGATTTGGGGTGTTGGTAAACAGGGGTTGATTTTGATACGTATATTCTACAAATCCCCCGGTCGGCTGAATAATCTTTTTGAGCCCCCCTTGAAAATCACCACTGGTAAAGTATTCAAATTTCTGGGCGGGTAGTGCCGTACCTAAGGTATCCTTTTGCGTAATCGCTGTGAGATAGCGTTTTATGTGATCATTTCCCTGATCGAAGGTCTCGTAAGCAAGGTCGTATGTAAATATAAGCTTGTCATTACGATCATAGGTCGTCACTTCGCTTATATACTTTGTTTCATAGCGCTCTTGGTAAGCGTCTGGCTCTGGTTGTTCTCTGTTCGGTTCATTTTGGAAATATTCATTAATATATTTTGTCTCATAATGTATCCGTATTTCTTCTCCTGTAGACGAACTTATCTTTTGTAGATACGCGGCTTCAGTTTGCGGTACACCCCCAATAGAAGATTCCTGCAAAAGATACCTAAATTTTAAGCTATTGTCCCATTGATCCTCTATGGTAGAGAGGTTCCAGACTGTCGTTGCCCGTTTCCCTCCCGGTTGATTTGAATTTCCGATCCAGTTGCCCCAGGCCACAACATTTTCACGACTATTTTGTGTCTCGCCATAGTAGTATTTCATTCCCTTATCATCGGTAATAACCCATAAATCCAGGGGGATTTCATGATAGCCATCTCCCAGGGGTCCTCCAAAATGCCGTTCAATACGGCTTTTGAAGTATTGTATTTTGTAAGGTATATATTTTTCGGCTTCAAAACTCCATATCACGCTTCCCTCCTGAAAGGTGCCCGGTCGTTGCCTGCCCGTACATTTTAATTGGGTATTAGATGCACCGTCTAATAGATAAAAGGTATCGTCTTCTTGCGTTGCTGTATTTTTGTTATCTACGACTATTTTTGGGGTTTGTATACTAAATCCTACCCCAACAGTACTGGTAGGCGCATATCTGTTGGTATATTGCCCGGTTTTAAACGCAGCATCTCCGTTATAGGTAAGCGACAAGCTATATGCGACCCCATGGGCAGCAATCGAGGTGATAGGTTGCGAAAAAGCAACTTTACCCGTAGGTTCGTTAATAGCGCTTTTTACCCAGCCCTCTAGGTTTTGACCTGTAGAAAATGAGGCTTTTTGTGGTGCAATGACATCGACACCATCGTCTTGACCGTTAGCAAAAATAGAAAAGATGATGATTAGTGCGAAGATTTGTTTTGTATACATGGGTTTAGGTTTTAAGAGGGTTAGTATTTGGCTATTTTTTTGTTGATATTTTTTGCATTTGTCCTATTTTTTCTGTGTTAATATCGTTTTGCATTTGTACTTTGATATAGATATTTTCTGATTTATTTTTAAAAATAGTACCTCTTGCTCGGTGTTTCTCTAGGTCCTGAGGCCTAAGGCGATGCATAGCTCCAGTTGCAGGATCAACTACCAATCCTATGATGCCACCAAAAAGAACATTACCGATATACCAGGCATTAAACTTTCTTTCTAATTTCATCTCGTAAGTTTCGTAACCATCTAGCTTTATGGCCAACTGGTATTCCTGGTTTCTTTTGAGGTTTTGCTCAACAGGTGTATTTCCAATTTCAATTTCGTTGATATATACTTTTGCCTCACCTGGTTCTGAAGCTATTTCTACCTTCTGTCTTGCGCCCGAAACAATAGTTGCACAGCTTGAAAATAGTACTATCAAAATATAAAGTAATGCGGGTTTAAAAATTAAGTTCATCATGTTGTTTTTTAGGGTTAATGTTAATCAAGTTGTAATTGATATTGTTGCGGTAACAACGTGACATCGCCGTCGTATGTATAAAGTTCAATTTTAAGACGGTAGCAGGTACTCCACAAATCGGGTTTCTTTTTGTGTACTACTTTAACGAGGTTTGCGCCACCATTTCGTGCCAGCGTTCTTGCTCGATTCATGATACTGTTAAAACTACAGTCTGTTGAAAATCCAGTATCCTGAAATCTTAAATTCCCAATTTTTATACTGTTATCAGGTAATTGATGATCAATATCCAAAAGTGCTACTTTTTCATCGATGGATAATTTTGGCTTAGGATTACTAAAATTTGAAGTAATTTTTGGGCTACAGTTTGTGCTTACCAGTATCGCCAGAATAAATGTTAGTTTAATGGTTTGTTTCATTTATGTTGTGTTTTTGGTACTTGGTTTTTTTAAGTAACGTATGATTGAATTGTTGCTAGCTATACTGCTACGTAAAGTCTCCCGACTTTGCGAAAAAACGTATCGTAATGATTATTATGATTGTATTGTGTCATTGTCATTTTACATATTTTATCTTTGATAATGGTTTCATCATTCGTTACTTGCACAGTTCCACGAAATCAGGAGACTTCGCGGAACGGGGAAACGGGAAGTTTAATTTTCATACCAATTTTCAGACTCTAAAAATTTAACTCCACCAGAGCCAGTCATTGTATTTATCAATTTGCCTTATCCTTCTTCTACGTATTTAACGTTTGGAATAAATTGAGTTGTGTTTTTTGTAACTAAATCTCCTGCTTCAGGAGGAAAATAATCTGCCCAATTGCATACTATAGAATTATCTTCGGTTATCATCCTACCTATAAAAGCATTATTCGAAAACTGATCTGCAAAAAGCATATTTCTTACATCATATTTTACTTCATCTTTAGTGTTCACATACCATTTTGAGTATACCATTCCTTCGAAAAATACAGTGCTATTTTCAGCACTCTCATAGAATATATATGTTGCCATAATAATTCCTTGTAGAGTTGATTGTATTGGTGATGAATTTTTAATATCCTCAGTTTTATAATTCTTTTGTATTATAATCTTACCTATAAAAGGTCTTATTATCTCATTTCTTTTAGTTTTTCCATACACAAAGTATTCATTTGGGTTTTTCAAATCTTTTGTAACAGATACTATTCTTACTTTTAATCTTTTTTTATGCTCTCCATAAAAACCATATGTGGGATGATTAGAAGATTTAAACACTTCGGTATAGTCATAATGCCGTAAATAATCGACCATATTACTTGTGTTATATATTTGATTTGTTGAGAAGTTAGACATAAAACTATCATGCTTTTGCGAGTATGATATTCCAACACACAAAACGAAGGTTAAAAATATAACTAGATGTTTTATTAAATAAGTCCTTGTTTTATACATCTTAACTTCTTTCATCAGTGTTGTATTTTTCATTTTTAATGTCCTGCGAAGAGAGAATTTGAAAAGTGGTTTTCTAATAATCTCCAATTAATAAATTTTTTAGCTCATCAGATGGCTCAAAAGTGATAGTTTGACCAGTAGGTGTATTATTTTCAGCTATTTTATACTCTATTATTTTTGAACCAGTTTGCCTCAAAAACTTTCGAATCATTGTTATTTTAGTGCCTGAGTTTGCCAATCTGTATTGGTATTGACCTTTTTGATTAACTCTCCCCTCTCTAATGAAAGCCCCTTTTAGAAACATTAGTTTTTGTTTTCTGGTTTTAAACTTCGATCTTTTAAGCCGTCCCCAATAAAAAATGTACTCATTATCATGTTCATCTGTATGTAGAAAATTGGCTTTCTTGTATATATAGTAACTGTGAAAAAGTTGATGATATTTTTCAGATAAAATGAAAGTCATCGGATTTATAATTGAATCGTTCTCATTAAAAATATTAAAGTGATTGATATCTAAACCAGAGTTTTTCAGATGCTTGCTAAATTGATTCAATGCTTCTGTTTGACCATTATAAAAATCTGTGATCAAATATTTATATGTAGGATGGTTTGGCACATAAGTTCTTCCTCCATAATCGTTAAACATACCTATTAGTAGACTCATTGTATCTAAATCTAATGATGAAAAGTCTTTTTCCTGAGCTTGCAATGAACAGAACCCTAATGTAAATCCTATTAATACTCTTTTAATGTTTTTATTTATTTCCATATGCTAAACATTGAATGATAGGTTTTAAAATTTCTAACATTTACTCGAGTTCCAGAACTAGGGTTCATAACTGTTATTTTAAATTTTGATAAATCTGATAAATACTTCACTTTTTTGACTAAAGTGGCGTGATAACTATTTTGGTATCCAGGATTCATTACCTGGGTACTTAATTGTACTGCTCGATTTAACTGCATTTCTCCTACCATCCATTTTAAAACCTCTTGTTTATTAAAATTGCCCTGAAACAAATTTCCACTATACCCGCCTTCTCTAAACATTTGAAGCATGTACCTATCTGATAATCCTTGATTTTGATTGGCTATCCCTAAATATTTAGCATTGATCGCTTTTTGATTTATATTTCCAAAATAACTGTCTATAGATTTTTTACATGCAATACCGCAGTCATAAGAACCACCCTGACGGGAGTAAGGTAAATTCATGCTCCTTTCAACATCCCATTTTTTAAGAATTTCTTCTGTATTGTCTGTAAACGAATTTGTTCCATCAATACCATGTCCTGTAATTACATTCCATTCGCCCGTCCAAAAATCTTTATTGTTGCTGATAGCATCCATACCTCCGAAAATACCACCAAAAATACCAGCGGTAAGGCCACCTATTGCTCCTCCGGTTAAACCAGATACGTAACCTTCTCCAAAATTAGATCCATTCATCCAAGCATTACCGGCACCCGCTACAAATCCGCCTGTAAATCCACCGGCAGCTCCCGTTAAGGCACCTCCAGAAAAACCACTTAACGGAGATATACCACTTGCTACTGCATTACCAACGGCTCCACCTGCCAAACCTGATGCAGCACCTATAGCTACACCTTTGGCTATCCCTTCAAAATCGCCAAAGGATTTACCGTTCATTTGATTGTTCATCATCCCTTGCATCATACCTAACCATGCACCTGCGATAAGCGCTGTAAACACAAACTCCCCATCGGGATCCACCGCATTAGGCCAGCTATTGCCCATAGCAGTATATGGGCTGGCAAACTGGTTTTGGGGATCCTGGCTCCACCAGCGGCCTAGCGTAGGATCATACATTCGTGAGCCAAAATCGTAGAGTGCCAGGTCACCTTCGGGTTGGTATTCTTTGCCTTGTAGTTTGTACTGGTGCTCGGCAATCCCGTTGATTAATGAGTTTGGATGATCGGGACCATAGTCCAACTCATACCCCAGGGCATCGTAATCCTGTGCCTGCAAGATCTCGTTATTATAATCGCCATCACCATCGATATCTACACCATCTCGCGTAATATCGACCACCCCATCACCATCGCGATCGGCATACGATATACGTACATTGCCCAGGTGATCTTTAAACTGGTAAACATACATTCCGGCCACCTGACCCCCAGAGGGGGAAGGGTTTGCTACCGAAGGCCCACCATTATGACCAGATGTTAATGTTTCTGCTTGAACAGAAGTCGAGGGTGCTGCCTCAAAATATCCTTCGGGCGTATGAAAAAACTGCAATTGCCCATCCTGGTACTGAAATCCATTTAGGCAATCGGTCTGCGACGTAAATGCACCATCGGTATACGTTTTACGTAACTTTTGCCCCGTGGCATCATATGTAAAGTTTAGGGTGCTACCATTATCAAAAGTAACGGTTTCAATACGGTCCAGGTGATTATAGGTAAGATTTATGCCTTTGTTCAGGTCTTGTATCATATTGCCGCTGGGATCATAAATGTACTCAGAACCACGTATACCATCATCGTAATCGATAAAACCTGTATTTTTATCGGCAGTATCAGTAATCTGTAGTGGTTGATAACCTGAAAAATAAGGAGATACGTTAGGTTCATACTGATAACCACTATAACCTACCGATACATTATCAATTTGATTACCGGTACGATTGAATCTTTCTAATCTGATAATATGGTCAATGGAACTGCCGTATTTTAAAATAAGCTTAAATGGATTAAGGTCTGTATGAGTACTTACGTCATGAAAATAAGCTTCTTCTAATTGATCACGGTCATCGTATCTCAGATTGTATGCTTTTTTAAGCGTATCTATTTGTGTTTTAAACAAGATCTGACTTATGATTCCATTGTACTTTCTATCACTATTAAACGGTCGGGCTCCTTTATAACGGTGATAATTTAACGTATATGCCATGAGATCACTACTTCCCAGTGCGTCTGTATTATTCACCTTTCTAAGCCACCCGCGAATATTATATTCATAGTCCAGGGTTTGTAACGGCTTGTTTTGATCTCCTACCGCAAAAGGATTACCGCCAATGTGCTTTTTAACAAGCTGACCCAACTCATTATATTCCATGGCGGCAATACATTCTTCAGGACGTTCACCAGCGGTTTGATATTGTGCTGTTAGGCGATCACGGTGATCATAGTCAAAACGATCTGTTATCATTACAACAGGGTCTACAGCACTGCGTTGATGGTGTGTGGTTGTTGTTATCGCTTTTCCGGTAAAATCCAGCTGGTTATCTACATACGTAGTTCCGCCTAAATAATTTTTTTCATAGGTGCGAATGGGTCTTGCCTCTTCATCATAAAAGGTATAGGTTTTTGACCAGGTATCCTGCCCAAGGGTTTTAATCCAACCTGCAGTTGCAAGTCCTAAAGTACGGCGGGTGACTGCCTGTCCTACAATTGTATCCTGTATTGCTGGTATATCGGGATCGTTAAAGGTGTAATCGTCGTAATAGTTTATAGACAGGATTTCTGAGATATCATTTTCAGGAAATGCAATATTGGTATAATTAAAAGTTGTGGTATTAATGGTAACAGGAGTCGTGGTACGTTCTTCGTAAACCGCAACATCTCCTTTCTCCACATAAAAAAGATCTACTTCGGCTTGTAATTCTTCTCTGGATTTGGTGCTGTGGTAGGTTCCTGTGTATACCACCCTCCCATAGGCATCATATTTAGTAAACAACCATTGATGAGCAGCCCGCAAATTTCCATCTTGTACCAAGATTGGTTGATCCAGATTGTCATAGATCACATATTCCCAGGCTTTTCCTGGATTTTTCTGGGCGATTTGGCGGTTGTATTGATCATATTTATATTGATAGCATACTGTATTTAACAATCCCTGGGTAAATTTGTCACCTTTAGCAGCTTCTGGTGGGATCATAACACGTAAATTTCCGTAATCATCATATACATAGGCAGTCGTATACGTTTTTAGAGAAATTCCTTTTAGATTATAGGATACAGTGCTTACTATACGACCCATTTTATCGGTATACGTATCGGTAGTGTTAGTTTTCAATATTCGGGTATTGGTATACTGCACCCAGTTTTCGTTTTGTACGTTTTGTTTTTGCAATGTTCCTGGTTCATAATACGATATAACAATACTGTCATTAAGGTTTAATTCGTATTTTCGTACTTCTTCTGCTACATTAGTGTCATAGGTATATTCGACGGTACGATCTCTACGATGATCGGGTCGTGTATTCAATCGCCAAGGTACACCAGGGGCTGCAGTTTCTAAGATGCGATTGAGCGGCGATAGTTCATACCTATTTTGTGTAAACGACCGGGTATCGTTGAAAAGTCTCCTATAGTAACTAACTGTGGTATTACCCGCGTTAATTCGATAATCCCCACTATTACTATACTCATTAGGAAACGGCAGGTACGACTGCTCTTGCCTGCCTAGCTGATCATACTCATAATGCTGTACCAAATCTTTACCATTAGATGTCGCCCCTACCTGAACGGTTTGCTTTTTTCTTCCTAAGCCATCGTAATAGGATACCGTGTTGTATAATTTTTGATTTTTAATTTCTGGTGTGCTGGTAAGTAAAGTATCGACCTCTTCTTGAGTTAATGCTTCTCTGGGAGCAATGGTTTGCGTAAAATTCTGATAGGTGGATTGTGCTTTAAGAAGGTTAGAAAGCCCTAAAGCTATCCCAAGGTAAAAAAGTGGTTTCATTGATTTCGGTTTTAAAAGGTTTACCCATAAGATCTTGTTGGTACAGATCCTAATCGTATGGTCTTACTGATAAACTTAATGTTATTTTTGGTTGGGGTAGGTAGTAATTGTGATTTAAAACTAAACAGATATTTGAAATGGGTATGTTAAAAAAATTAACCTTAACATATTTTTAGTATATGAAGTCATACATCGATCTTATTCCAATTTTTCGAATATATGCCTTAATAACAGCCTCAATATTAGTTTTTTTAGAATTTCTGAAGTACAACGTGTGTATTTTATCGAGGTAAACATCTCTTAAAATTTTAGTGCCTATTTTTGATTTTGTTAACTTTTAGTTTCGGAATATTTTAAAAATGCCAACTGTTAAGCAAACCTTTGATACTTAAATTTAGCTGCTAGAATTACCTTATATTTGTTCATGCTTTTTTCCGAAATTTTAGGCCTTACCCATATCAAAAGTTATCTAACCACCAGTGCAGATCGCCAAAGGATTCCGCACGCACAACTTTTTGTTGGTCCCAGTGGCAGTGGTACCCTACCCGCTGCTATAGCGTATGCTCAATACATTCTATGCCAAAATCGGCATGGTGAAAATGCTGAAGGGAACACCGCTTGCAATACAAAATTTAATCGTTTGGCGCATCCCGATCTCCATTTTGTCTATCCTGTCTCGACTAATGCCAACGTAAAAAAACATGCTACATCAGATCAATTTGCAGAAGCATGGCGAACTTTTGTTCAAGAAAATCCGTATGGAAGTGTTTTTGACTGGTATGTTGCTATTGGTATTGAAAAAAAGCAAGGACAAATAGGCGTTGATGAAGCTCAGGAAATTGTTAAAAAGCTGTCTCTTAAAAGTTACGAAGGCGGCTATAAAGTAATGTTAATTTGGATGGCCGATAAAATGAATATCGCAGCATCTAACAAGCTTTTAAAATTGATTGAAGAGCCTCCAGAAAAAACTATATTTATCTTAATTACCGAGGATGAAGAACAGCTTTTGCAAACCATAAGGTCTAGGTGCCAGGTTTTGCATTTTCCTCCACTAGGAGAGCAAGTAATTAAAGAAGCACTGCAAAAGAGTGAACATATATCCGAAAAAGAGGCCGCCAGGATAGCGCACCAGGCAAACGGAAATTACAATAAAGCTTTACATTTACTACACCAAGATGGAGGCGATCATCAATTCGAAGCATGGTTTATACAGTGGGTACGAACAGCTTTTAAAGCCAAAGGAAATAAGGCGGCAATCAATGACCTGATTACCTGGAGCGAATCTATTGCCACTACAGGAAGAGAAACACAAAAGAGGTTTTTACAGTATTGTGTCGAATTTTTTAGACAAGCTTTGCTCGTAAACTATAGTGCTGAGTCCCTGGTTTTTTTTGAGCCCAATACTCAGGACTTTATATTAGAAAAATTTGCGCCTTTTGTTCACGGAGGCAATATAAACAATATTTGTACCGAGCTACAAGATGCTGCATATCATATAGAGCGGAATGGTAATGCGAAGATCATTCTAACCGATTTATCCATAAAACTTACACGCTTACTTCATAAAAAAAATGGATCCTAAGTATCTGGTTTGACTGCCATTTTATAGCAAATCTATCATAGATGATGAGTATATGAGTGGGTGAGTGAGTGAGGAATGAGGTTTGAGTGATGAGGGATTCATCATTCGAAATGCAGAATTCTGAATTAAAAAACACCTCCCTTGCCCTCCTCAAGGAGGGAATACTCGAATGATTACGCGCTACTTCGTATATTATACTCCATGCTCTGTACTATATACTAACTACTATTTTTCATTTCAATGAGATGATACTAGTATTACAGGTTTTTGATTGTATATACCCTATATTTGAAATCAAATCATTACGACATGGACAATTTTATGACGCATAGTGTTGCTATTATTATTTTGCTCTTTCTATTGATCACCTTTTTACAATCCGGAATTGACAAATTGGTAGATTGGAGAGGAAATCTAGAATGGCTGAAAGGTCATTTTGCCAAGACGTTTATGGCCAATATGGTTCCGTTATTGCTCGCAACGATTTTAGTGGTTGAGATCATAACTGCAATATATTCTATTATAGGTATCTATTATTTGCTTGTATACAACAATACATATTTTGCCTTTTTTGCTATGTTTCTAGCTTGCATAACGCTTCTAATGCTTCTTTTTGGACAACGAGTAGCCAAAGACTATCAAGGAGCTTTAACGATTACTTGCTATTTTATTGTTACCGTATTTGGCATGTATGTGGTTGTTTCCTAAAATATTAGAGAATGATCAAAAAACAAGCTACACCAGAAAGTAATGAAATTCAATCTATCTTACAGTTTTGGTATACTTATTTTAGGTTTTGTAATGTAAAGAGAGCCTCATGAACCAAAAAAAATCAACTTTAGAATCGACGAAAATTGCTGTTTTAATACCCGATGGCGAAAGTCATTTGTTGATTTATGTAGTCAATTGTCTTAGTCAAATACCTGGTATCTCGATATTCGTAATGTCTTCTTTGAAATGGAATCCGGTTCGGTTTTCAAAACATATATCTAAATTTATTTACCATCCTGCTACCCAAAATGATAGGCTTTGGATACAAACCATTAATGCCGAAGTAAAAAACAATAACATAGAGGTTATCATGCCTATATTCGAAAAAGGTATTCGAAGAATAATAGAAAATAAACAGTCTCTGGATCAAAAAAGTCGCCTGGTCCCTTTACCAGACCTAAATACATTTACTACCACAATTAACAAATGGAAACTTGCGAGGTACTGCACAACAAATAAGCTCCCAATACCTAAAAGTTTTACATATAAACCGGGTGATGATTTAAGTACTACTTTTTTAAATGAAATTAGATTTCCTGTTATTGTGAAACCTTTAGAGGGTTTTGGTGGAGGCTTAGGAATTCACGTTTTTACTCATATGAAAGAGCTACAAAAGTATGTGAGTAAAACTGTACACTACTCGATTATTGTTCAAGAATTTATCGAAGGATATGATATTGATTGTAGTATTTTGGCAAAAGACGGAAAAATTATAGCATACACCATCCAAAAAGGATATATGCAAGGAGAAAGCCCTTATGCTCCTCAAATAGGCTTACAATTTCTCAACAATCCGAAATTGCTTGAAGTTGTTGAAAATCTTATACGTTCTTTGTGCTGGGATGGTATTGCACATTTGGATCTTCGATATGACGAAAATGACAATACCTACAAAATCATAGAGCTAAATCCTCGTTTTTGGGCATCTGTAGATGCGTCTTGTCTAATGGGGATTAATTTTCCGCACTTATTGATACAACAAACCCTAGGTTACGAAATACAAAAAACACAGTATAAGCATGAAAAATATCTTAATTTGAAAGGTTTTGTAAAAACCCTAAGAAAACGACCTTTCTTTCTACGGCAAGTAACTTTTATACTAAGAAATACCCAGTTCAGGTTTGTTATATACGATATGGCTCCAACTATTTTTAAATTTTTAGATCGATCCAAAAATTTACTTTTGTTATACGTTAGAAAAAATGGACATAAAAGAAAACCTATGCCGATTTGTAGAGATTAACCACTTTTTTTCTTTTGCCAGATGAAAGTGCAGGTATTTCGTCGACGTACGCTATTTGAATCATTGCATCTTGTCCGAAATCTTTTTTAATATCATCGATGAGCTCTTTTTCAAAATTGAAAGAAGAAACGGTATTGAGTTTTACTACATATTCGTTTGCTGAGACCTGAACAAATTGATATTGCCTTAAAAGATTATAGTATTTATAAAACTTTGTATATACTATAAATGAAGAAATCACTTGACCGCGTGTATTATACACGATATCCATTTTTCTTCCCTCTATGCGTTCAAAATATCGAGATGGAATATCATTTTTACCAAAATTCGCTCCAAAACTAGCTACATCACCGGTATCATAACGTATCATCGGCATGCAGTAATTAAAAAAATCGGTAACCACTACTCTACCTAATTCTCCCAGTTGGGCAGGAACATCTTGATTCATCTTCAAAATTTCGAAGTGGTAGCTCGACCAATTAATTTCAAATCTCTTGTCATACATGTCGTAAGTTTGCTGAGCCATTATTCCTATTTCTTCGTTTGAGTATCTCGAAATAACCGGAACGCCAAAATACTTTTGCATTGTTTCTTTAACATAGTCTGTTAGTGTTTCAGAAATCGCTAATATTGAAGCAATCTTGGTATGAAAGAAACTAGCTTGAGTTCGGTCTAAATACTTGCATATATGTTCGTATGCCGAAGCAAAACCTATAAAATGCTGAGGATAACGTTTATTTTTAATAGACTGTAAAAAGCTCTCAATTTTTTCGTCATGAAATTCAGTTATATCGATATATTTTAAATTCTGTAGCCAGGCTTTAACCGGGCTATTCATATTAATCCCTCTCCACACCTCCAAATCGTACAACCGCTCACCTATATTAAAATTTGCTTTTTTTAAGAAATAAATGGTATCGGCTGTATTTCTTTTCTTTTTATTGGCATCCTGAAACAATTCAAATGGAATCCCGGTTGATCCGCTTGTGTGTACTCTAAATTTTGCTTGAGAAAGATAGGTGTCAGATTTGAAGTCATTAAAACATTCTTGAACCTTAGTTTTTTGTATAACTGGAAAATCGGTTAGAGAAGTATACCCCTTATACTGCCTATAAAAAGGCGTAGTATGTACCGCATGCTTCAATATATTGTGCATATATTGACTACGTTGGATTGCAGATTGTTCTGAATCCAAATTCTGATCTATAAAAGCAATTTCTTTATAATGTCTGCTTACCCTTTCTCCTTTCAACCTATCCAAAAGCCAAAAAGATGTTTCCCTAATTTTACTAGCGCTAATCACCACAGTTTTTTAATCCCTAATCCCTGATCAGCAACGTATATTACTATCATTTCTAATGTAAAAGTAAACCTGTACACTTCCCCCTTAAAATATAGTATTAATTCCTAAACTATTGCTATAGGATTGTTTTACGTGCTGATCGTAGCTACAATAGTAGACAATACTTGTAATTTGAGCAAATAAAAATTTATAAAACCAAATTTTACATTCGGTCTGGCCTTAGCTATATTTCGCAGGTTTTTATTTTGATGTAATATCACTTCCACTTTAAACCAGCTTTATGGCATTAGAAAATCTATTACAGCTTGAAACTGCTGCAAAACCAATCACTACGTTGTATTTTTAAGTTTCACCATAGCGATGCTATGCTAAAACTTAGAAAACACTTGGTTTTATGGCATTTTCAACCCTCATAACGAAATTCTAATGCATAAATCGGGTTAAAATTACTCAAATAAAAAGGAAAGGGAGAAATAAAAAACCCCGAGATAGAGCCTCAGGGTGAATTATTGAAATTAAAAAGTACTGTTTTCTTTTTATACACCTAGTAAGTACATCCACACTTACTTTGTCTACATCCAAAATCCAAACCAAGAGTAATCATATGTGAACCAGCAGACGTAGTAGGTTGCAGCACTTCGTTAACATTTACTTGATAGCCGTAAGCCACATAAAAATTTGATTTCTTTATCCCTACCATTGGTGAAATTGAGAGTGGTTTAAAATCTTGATCTACAAGTGATCGTAAACTAATCCCTGCCCATAAATAATCTTCACGATACATTTTTCGTACTTTAATATTCAGGTCTGTAGTTGAACGACCATCACCAGAAAAGTTTTGATACAAAATTGAAGGTTCTATTTCCAAATCACTAAATCGATGATAAAAAGTATAACCTGTGTAGATATAATAGTTCTGTATTTGAGACGGCTCTGTAGGGTTAAAATCATCGATTTCTTTTTGCAACAAATTTACAGCGTTGGCACTTAAAAAGAATCTTCCTAAGCGATATAGCATAGCAATATCAAAGTTAGAATCGTTAACAGAAACATCGGCTAAGCCTGGATTTATAGGTGCATCAGGATTTCCGTTATTAAATTCTGAAGTATCTATACCAAATTGAGTAAATTTATAACTAATCCCAAAAGAAAGATATTGATTATTATATTCACTTAGCGTTAAATGATGAGCAAACGATAACTGAATACCCCTTTGCGTGGTAAAACCATTTTGATCGTTAAACAGGATAGCTCCTACCCCGGATCGATCTGATATTCTACCATCTATAGATAGCGATTGTGTTCCTGGAGCATCTTCAATACTTACCCACTGCTCAAAACCAGAAGCTCTGATTTGCCAACAGTCCCCGATACCCGCATATGCAGAAGATATCAAATAAGGGTTATCTGCAATATATTGGTTTTGCACAGGAGCAAAAAACTCCTGCGCAAAAGTACAATAGCCTACAAATAGACTTGCTATTATAATATATTTCTTCATCTAACATTTAAAATTATAGACCATTCAGCTATTTTCTTTCTCAATCATTAGGCTTAGGCCATATTATTTATTAACTCTCATATGCTTCATATATTACCTATATAAAGTAAAGTGACCAGTAAACTCTCTATTATCAACATCGTTAAGAATCACTGTAAACCAGTAATCTCCTGATGGCAGTTCTTTTCCTTGATATAAACCAGACCATCCTTGCTGATTTCCTTTAAATTCTTCTAGCATTCTACCATACCTGTCGAAGATCTTCACTTCCATATTTTCAAAGAAGAAAGGATCGTCTGTATTTGGTGTGATCTGTCTGGGATACCAGAATCTTTCTTCTGGGGTAGCATTAGGATCGTTTGGCGTAAAGTAATTAGGAATACGAATATTGATATATGTAAGATTGGTAATTACCAACACTTCACATCCATTCGCATCACTAACTCGAATTAAATAATCGCCAGTCTCTCGCACACGGAAGGTATTACCATCTACTTCTACCGGATATTGGATATCATTAACCGTACCGCCATCATCTAACAATACGACAGAAAACGTGTAAAATGGGTCGCTATCTAAACGATTTCCTCCTGTTGCAAGAATCTCATACTCATTAGGATCCTCGGGATTGCCTGTCATTTGTACCACAGGTATGTCTAGAGGCGTGTACTGTGGCACTTCAATAACACCCACAGTTCTTTCGCACATTTCAAATAACATAATAGCATCATAGCTACCTGGGGTTACCTCAAAAATTCGCTCGAAGCCAGAATACTCTGCCGGACCAGCAGAACCATCAGTTCTTACTAACCTGTAAATTACCCCTAGTGCTTCTGTTTCTGGAGAAACAGTAAACTCTACCTCATTTCTATGTGGTGTGAGTATTGAAGGTGGGGTATCTACTGTTGGATCGCTCCAAACAGGGCAGATTAATCTTGATTCTAATTGTGCAGCTAATAACACTCCAGGTTCTATTTCAAACTCTCTAGGGGTTTCACAATCAGGACTGTTATTTACATCTCTAATAAAGATAGTGTTTCTTCCGGCAGGTAAATTTTCAACCAATAAGCTTGTTGGATCAGTTACCGGCTCAAAATTAATACCGTCGATACTCCAAAAATATACAGGTAAACCAGTAATAGGATCGGGAGTTCCTCCTGTGATAGAAAAAGTAGCCGTACCATCATTATCACCAGCACAAACTTCACCTGTGGTTGCTGTAACATCTATCAAAATAGGAGCAGGTTCTTGTATAATGAGATTTTCAATACGTATCGTACAACCTAATCCGTCTTCGACAATTACTGTATATCCTGTCAAATCTTCTGATAATTCTTCAAAAACATGACTGCCTATGGTATTATCAGCTTCGTCTGAGACAAACTCAAATACGCGTTCACCAGTGCTTCTAAATAAAGAAAATCTATAAGGACTGTTTACATTACCACCGGTTGCTGTAATGGTAATGGTTCCATCCTCTTCTCCATTACATGTAATATTGGCAGCAATGGCTTCGGCCTCAAAAGGTGTATCTGGTTGTGTGATTTCAAAAGGAATTTCTAATTCACATCCAGAGCCAGGCACGCTTTCGATACGATATGTATACTGACCTGCAGGAAGATTGTTAAAGAACGGGCTTCCTTGCGGGCCTAATGTTATTGCTGGTGCAGCTGGATCTACCGGAGTTCCTGTAAGAGTATAGGTATTGCTTCCTAATCCTCCGCTTATAGCACTTGTATTTACAGAGGCGGTAGCCTCACCAAAACAAACAATAGTAGTGTTACCTAAATCTAACGTTGCTTGTATTTGATCTGGAACCGTAATCACTACGGATCCTGTTCTTTGTGACTCACAGCCATTACTATCTACAGCATAGAACTCATATATCCCTTCGGGAACGGCAGAAAACGTAACCGTACCCGTAGCATTGGTCGCTAAAGGTGTTCTAAATGGTCTATCTCTATCTGCATCTGATATAGGACTAGATGGTGTAGAAATTACATCTCGTAATGTAACATCTCTAGCAATTACAGTATATGGAGCTGCCAAATCTGATGTAGCTGTTAAAGTTACATCGGCCGTAACTATTGAACATGTGGTATCTGTAATACCATCTACCTGTATCGTAACCAGGTTTGGTTCGACTATAGTAATTGGTGGCGTAGTTACTGCAGTACAATTAGAACTGTCGTATACCGTAATAATATAATCTCCTGCAATTAAATCGGTAAACGTGTTGTTGGCCACCCTAGCGCTTTCTGTACCTGTTATTACCGGGGTAATCGAGTATTCCAATGGTTGATCAGTACCTGTTGCAATTACTTCTATTTCTCCGTCACTATCTCCTCTACACGTTACATCTACGGTATTTACACCAGTAATGGTAACATCATTAGCAGGAGGGCGCACTTCTATGGTCTCTGTATCTTCACAGAACGAAGTTCCCGTTGGACTTGTTGGATCTGTAAACGTGTCTCTTGCTATTACTGTAAATGTTGCAGGCGTAACAGGATCTGTAGGTGCAAGTCCCGTAAATGTACCATTGGTTGAAGTAGCACCTGTTTCGAGGATAGTATACGTAACCGTACCTCTAGCACCGTTGGTACTAGCTGTAAATGATCCATTATTAAGCGGAACATCACATGTCGTCGTTATAAACGGCGGTACAATTAATTCAAGCTCGTTAGGTCCAAGAATAATTACAGTGTCTTCTTCTTCACATTGTGGATTGCCAACTTGTCTCACTCGTACGATATAGTTGCCTTGTGTGGCTCCAAATGGCAGATCAAATGTCTCGGTATCTACACCTGGCATTGACAATGTACCACTAGATCCAGAAATAGGACCTCCCACTCCATCAACAATTTCTAAACCTGTTGAAGGATCAATTATGGTATAGGTTATATCGCCTCCAAGAATGGTGGTGCCTGTAACATCTACAAAAGAATATCCCGATACAGTGATCCGTATGGTACCATCGGCATCGCCCGCACATCGCTCAGGATTTAATTGCGTAGCTACCACGTCTAAAAAGTCAACTTGTTCTGCAGTATGATCAATTTCTAAATAACAACCCGTATTATCGTTAGTAATTCTAAATCGATATGTTCTAGACTCATCTGGTGGATTAGGTAATGTAAATACTGCCTGTGTTTCTGCAACCGAGGGCGAAGTAGCATCATTATCAAATGGGATTCCAGACTGAACCGGTAAACCGGCACCTGTGATTTCGGCAAACGTAAAGGTATCTCCTGTAGTACCTCCTTCGATAGAAACCGTTACTTCTTCTGAAGCTACACATGTGCCTCCGGGAGCGGTTACTTCTACAGATGCATTTGTTAATCTATTAAATGCAGGTACGGTTGCTGTCGTACTCAACTCACAGTTATTATTATCTTTAAATGTGAATGTATAGCTTCCTTCTACTGTGGCAATAGTCTCAAACTCTATTACCGGTGTTATAGGATTTGCATCTACTACAACTTCATCAACAATTGGTGATAGAGGTGCAGGACGTGTATACGAAACTCGATAACTACCACTAGCAGTAAGGGTGCCCCCAGAAACCTCTATGGTAATCGTTGGGAACTGCTCACTGTTATCAGACGGATCACAACTAAATGGTGATACCGTTGGTGTTGAAAGTACTATTGCCGGTGCGGTACCTACTACATAATCGGCAGTATCTTCGCACACTACATCGTCTGCTGTAGTACCTAGGTCATTTTCTTCAGTAACTACAACACGTACAGTATACGTATCTGCAGCCAGATTATTAAAGATATTGCTATCCTGAAGTGGTCGGGTTACTCCCAAAGTAACAGATCCAGTGATTTCATATTGATAGGTTGCTGTTGGATCAAGCCCCCCTACTAGACTAATTTCTATTCTACCGTCTCCTAATCCTGTATCAGGAGCAGGAGCAGGAGAAGCTGCATTACAACTTGTATTGGTTATGCCTGAGGTATTGTCCAGATCAGGTGTATCAGGAGCCTCAATACTTACGGTAGTTTCAAAAGGACAAGAAACTCCGGCAGCTCCCATACCTGAATCCTCTAATCTTACAGTATATTCACCCGCAGGAACTTGCTCAAATCTTCCTGCTCCTGCATTGACAACTCCAACTGCCGGTAGCCCAGTAGCTACATCAATAAGCGTATAAGTATGGTTAGTAGCTCCTGATCCTATTAATCCCAAACCGTCAGGGTCTAAAGTAGTCTCTATAATACCTAGAGGAGGAGCTGTAGTACAATCAGGTGGTGTGATAAACGTTGCCGTAATATCAACTTGTGGGAACACCGTGATTGTTGGTCTAGGTGCTTCACATCCATTATTATCCTGAACCACTAAATCATAAGTACCCGCCGTTGGGAAGGTATATGTATAACTACCCGGTGGTGCTTCATCAAAAACAATAGGGTTTGTACCATCATCAAATCCATAGAAAATATTTCCGTTAGAATTTAATGCCAATGGATCTGCCGATGTTTCAATGGTTATGGTATAATCACTCAATGCACACGGATTAGATACAACTCCTGGATTTACATCGATCGATGGACCTGGTGTGACATCAATATCAATTTGTAATGGTCCTACGATACAGTTATTGTCATCTACCGTATAAATATCCCATTGAAGATCTGTTGCAACACTAGGGTCTATAGTAAAGGGATCATTAATTGTAGTAGCATCGAAGGTAAACGATGTTAGCGGTGGTACCGCAGGCGGCGTAAAACTACCTCTTGCTTCTCTAGCATATCTATATCCTTCATCAGTGGTGTTACTACCCCCCGTAGGTGTACCTCCATTGGTCGTTATAGAGAAAGCTACTTCGGTATCACAAATAGCTACTCTTGGATTATTAGCTTGAGATACTATTGGATCTGGGATTTCAATTTCGAAATCCTCCCTAGTTGGACATAAGGTTCCATCATCTTCTTGAACTTCAATATAATATAAACCTGCAGGCAGGTCTGTTACTGTTTCTGTTATATCAACAGCCCCTACTGCTGCAGTACCTGTGGTATTTGTTCCGGTTGCGGGTGCTCCAGAACCCACTTCAAATACTGCCCATGAAACTTGAGTTACAGGTGGAGCGGTTCCTAAAGAGCTTACATCAATAGTAAATGTAAAGGTTCCATCCTCTGGTAATGGTGTAATTGGATCTCCATCATTACAGCTTATAGACGTGGTAGCAAGATCAATTAAATTGGGTTCTGACGGCGGTGATACCGGATCTACAAATTGTACGAAAATACAATTAGATCCTGTATCTTCAATTCTAACCTCATATCGTGTATTGAAAGGTAAAAGCGGAGCACTATGATTTCTTTCAGGGATACCTCCAGACGGAGTTGGTAATCCGTTTAAAGGTGGCCCATCAACATGTAATGTCGATCCCGAAGGGTCTAAAATCTCAATAGCAAAAGGACCAACACCATCAACTACCTGAACATTCAGAGTTACCAAAGCTGGGCATGTTGCTATTGTAGTAGAAATAATTGTAAGGTCACTAGGGTCTGATGCCACTGTAAATGGGCCTATACGCTCAGAACACCCATTAACATCTTCAACAAAAATGTAATATTGTCCTGCTGGTGTGTCATTGAATACGATAGTATTTGATGTCACTGTAGCCGGGTTGGCGGATGAAGTGTTCGTTGATGGTATTAATGGTACAGCGGCAACATCAGAATCATCAACAAGTGTATAGGTATATTGTAATGCGCCTCTATCTACAATAGTTAAACGAATACTACCGGGTATTGTAATAGATGGAGTAACTGAATTATCACAAGTTATTGGAATTTCATCTCTATCAAATTCTACAATTGGACCTGGAGAAATTACCCGTACTGCATCAGTATGCAAACATCCTCTACTATCTCTTACTGTAATGTTATATTCGAAATTTGGATCAGCCGTTGTAGCTCCTGTATTGGCAGGCACATTAGGGATTTGTACTTGATTAGAAACTGTTTGTACAAATGCATCTGTAGTACCTGGATCATTATCATCAAACTGTACAAAATATTCTGTTTCTGGTCCGGTTACTGTGATTGTTACCGTTCCTAAATCTCCATCACAGGTTAGATTTACATCTGGAGCAGTGATTGTAGGAGTGGTACGATCAGTCAACTCACCAGTATCTGTAGCTACACATCGTGTTCCTGTTGAACCAGCTCTATCGGTTACCGTGAAGATATAGTTTCCTGCATCAGCACTATTAAAAGTGATAGGGCTTGCAGTAGTTGTAACACCTAGTGCTACATTACCGGTCGTTGATGTAGTAGTGTTTTCGTAGGTGATATCATAGTTTGCAGTTCCTCCGGCAATCGTAAGCTCAAACTCACCATCTATACTGGCCCCTGTGCTAGGATCACAGATGAGATCATTAACTCTTCTAGCTGTTAATGTTAATAACGGTGCCACAGTTTGGTTTAAAATAACCTCACAACCTTCACTATCTCTAAAGACAATTTCATAGGCACCAGGCTGAGAGAACGTATCGGTTACAATAGGAGGCCCAGCTACAACAGTGTTGGTCTGAACCAGCGTTCCGTCTCTAGAGACTGTATAGTTATATGGAGGATTACCAATACTACCATTACTGTTTGGGTCTACATTTATGGTAAAGCTAACCGAACTGGCAGTAGCATCTAAACAGATATCAGAATTCTCATCAATTTCTACCTCTAATGGTGTTAATGGAGTAATGGTTAATGGCGATGAGGCACTACATGCTGTTCCGGTAACATCAAATACAGTAACAGTATATTCTTGTACAGGATCTGCAGGATCTATGTTAGGTACTCCACCTATAGCGTCTGCAACTGATGCTGGACCAAAAGTACCATTAGTTGGGTGTGATACTTGGAATGTATACGTTGGACCATTACCCCCTGTAACGTTACTAACCGAAACTTCGTTTAAATTAGTAGCACAGTCCTGATCGGTAATATTAGGCGTAAACGTAATCGCATCAGGTTGTGTAATCACAACGGTTTGGGTGTCTGTACATCCTGTAGATCCGGCACCTAAACTTCTATCGGTTATTGTAATTGTATAGGTACCGGCAACAATAGGTGTCGTTGCAGAACCTGTAATTGTTACTGGATTTGTTGTATTATTATTGACAGTAATGTTGGTTCCAGGGCCTGTGATGGTATAATCAAACGATGTTACTGGATCAGTAGTACTACCATTACTAACCGTAAATTCAAACACTCCGTCGTTACCACCATTACAAGAAACCTGACTAATTTGTCGTCGATCTGAAATTACGGCTACCGGTATATTTGTTGGAGGAAAAATAGTTTGCGCGGTACAATTGCTATCAGACCTTGTTGCTTCAATAGTATATGAAGTACCATTATCCAAAGTATAAACTCCTGCGGTTACCAGTGCTGCCGGGGTAACAGTAAATGAGTATGTAGCCCCAGAGGGTAACGTAGGATTGGCAGAAAGCGTTACTTCAGTAGTTTCTGCAGTACAGTTTACATTTCCAGTTGTTACAATAACTTCGTCAACCTCTCTAAGCGGTTGAACTTGAAATGATGCGCTAGCACGACATGACGGCGTTGGTGCAGTAACTACATTTCTAACATAAACTACATGAGGTCCCGAATCAGCAATATTAGTTATCGTAAAAGGAAGGGTCCCTACAGCTGTATAGGTTCCATTGGGGTCATCAAGACTATATTCATACGTTCCTGAACCGCCTTCGATATTTCTAACTTCTACAGCAGCATTTGGACCCACAGGACAGCTTAATTCTGTCACGTCGCCCAAGGTAATTACGATCTCATCAGGAACTGTAAAACTTACAGGGTCCAGCTCCTCATCACAAGCAACACCGTTTTGAACCGTAACTACAAGGCTTGTTGCCGGATCAATATTTTCGAAAATATAATTTCCAAGACCGTCTGCCGTACCAGGCGAAGTCGCTGGTGTTGCCGGGTTTCCATCTATTAGAAAAGTAAATGGCCCGCTACCCGCAGTCACGTTTACATCTATCGCTCCTAATTCATTAAAACATGGTGGATTTATGACTGTAGCTGTGGCTTCAATTTCGACAACATCGTTTATAGTCGTAGCGCCATTTGCTGTACAACCTGCAGTTCTATCCTGAACATATATTGTAACTGAAGCTGCAGTTTCAAATCTAAATCTATATACATTCCCTGTAACCTCGACAGGAGTGATATAAAAAGCAGAAAGACTAAAGTTACTATTTGTACTAAACCTATAATTTCCAGAATCTGGCGTCGAGGTAATCGTTAAGTCTACAAAAGCAACATAGCGAGCATCATCAATAGTATCCTCTTCACCTGGTGGTACTGGACCGGGATTAAAATCTGGATTACAAGCAAGATTTGCTTCTCTAGTCACCGAAACTGTTAATGGATTTCCCGGATTAATAATTAAATCACTTATCGTATCAAAACAATTTGTATCGTCGTCATCGTCATCTGAATATGCATTTAAGGTATAATTACCTGGTAACAATCCACTAAACTCTGCCGTAGGATCGGCAGAACCAGAAATTTCTCTATCGATAAACCCTGCAGGGCCGTCGGTAAGCACATAACGATACGTGGGCAATCCACCTGTAACTCGAACTTCAATTCTACCTGTGGTGTTATCTGTTGTACCGTTTAAACAGCTAGGCTGCCTGGTAACTGTGGCCTCTACAATTGGGTCTACCGCATTAATTGTAATACTATTTGAACGAAATACACAGGCTCCTGCGGGTCCGTTGATCTCTCTTGCATCAACTGCATATGAACCAGGATTGGTAAGATTTTCAAAAAGTCTTTCTTCTTGAAAACCACCGATAGGGGTTCCATTAAAAACCAACTGGTATTCAAATTGATTAGGTGTCTCTCGAACTTCTAAAGCTCCCGGAGTTCCACAGATGATATCTCTTACAGGTCTAATTTCCGGAGAAAAATTACTTTGAAAAACGTTAAAATAGATTTCATCAGGGCAATCGCCATCTACGGTAGTTAATATTCTATATTCTCCGCTTACATCTCCTGTAGAAGGATCCAAGACAAAAGTTTCTCCAACAAAAACTTGATCCCAGAAATCATCACATCCAGTAGCCTCGGTAGGACAATCTGGATCTCGTGGTACATCTGGGCATGCTCCATTTCGTAGTCGCTGCCAAACTGTAGTATCTCCTAAACCAGAATCTAAATTTAAAGTGCCCGAGCCACATAAGAAAATTTCGGCAACCTCTTCGTTTGTAGAACCACATAATCGAAAATTACCGTTGGCATTTGGGTAATCATCGGGATTACTTATAATGTCTCGTGCAATATTAGCAATAGGATTAACGGGTACACTTTGTTCTTCTACTACAAATTGCCTTCTGGTATCTTGGCAATCTACACTTGTAGTGGCAACCACATACGTACCTGCCTCTGTTACTACAATATCCTGGGTAGTTCTTGGGAATGATGAATCGGTTGGATCATCTGCCCGAGTCCATCGATAGGTATCAAAACCTTCACCTCCTTGTAGTGTTGCTCTATTATCACAAAGGCGAGCAGTATCAGCTTCATCAAAACAGGTTCCTTCATTAATTAGAAATGTTGAAGCCCCCACAACATTAAATTCGCAATCGTCGCGCTCTACAACACTATCGGCTTCATCTGTAACTGTTGAAATTACCCCTGTATATTGCGATGCCGCTACATTTCTTATTTCGTTTGAACAAGCGTCGCGCAAAGAAGCGCAATCTTCTACTACTCGTACCCTAAATCTAAAAGTGACCGCAGGGTCGTCCTTTCTAACAATGTTATCATCAAGTTCTAGAAAAATCGAACCATTGGGTGTGTCGAAAACCCTTCCATCACCGGGTCGTGTAAATGTAGGCGACGTATTACGTGATAGGGTAATACCCGGGCTTACCACGTCAAAATCTACAAAGTCTATATTAACCGGAAGGATATCAAGAATTGTAGTATTAATAAGATCTTCATTTCCTACGTTTTGAATGGTGATATCGTAAAATATTTCTTCATTAAAGTTAACGTTACCATCAGTAATATCTTCAAAACCTGAAGGTTCTGATGCATCTGCCCTCAAAATTCTTTTGATCATTACTAACTCTGGTGCAATAATCTCTACTTCGAATGTGTTTACGAATACTTGATATTTGTCAGAGCCTGTGATCAATCTAAAGTTTACTGCATTCTGACTATTACCAATAATGACATTTTGAGCTAAACTATTACTTTCTTGAAGCGGAAATATGTCTACATCGTATCCCAAACAGTTTTCTGAAGCCGGATTTCTACTCAAATAATTATCGCCATCTACAGTAATGGTACTATCGAAAAAGTTTCCCGCTAAATTTTCCGGACCTACAGAAACGTTTTGAAAATTATTTGATCCAAAGGGTTGATATTCAACTTGTAAATTATCTCTAGGGATATCTTGATCCCCCTCGTACGTACCAATGCCATATCTTGCGTTTACAGCCAGAGGCGTAGGTAGCGTGGTAAAACCTGAATACGTAAAGTCTACAGTGCCTGTTATTTCTTGAGAAATTGCTGCCAGACCATAATTGCTACTAATATATTTTCTTGGTAATGAAGGGTCTTCGTAAATAATAACTAATGTCCATCCTGCAGCAAGGTCATTTCTAGAACCACTTCTACCACTTGAAAGATCAACTATAGGACCTACAGTAGCCTTTTGGTCTGCAACAAAATAAGTTCCATCAGGATTTGTAGATTCTCGTACGATACTAGTAACATCAGCATAACAGTGATAGGGCATATCTACCACCGCATTTGTATTTATATTAGGCCAATTAGGATCACTTGGCGCGCCCGTAGTATCATTAGGTCCAAAATTTGGATTAAAAGGAGAACCCGGATACCCATCATATAAAATTCTGTCTGCTGTGACGTTACGATAATTTCCGCCTGCATTAGGGGGTTTAAATTTGATAACGTTATAAGGATCTCTTGGGTCTGGTTGTATTGCAGTTTCATAATTGGGACGCAGATCCCCATTACTTAATACGGTAGTTTGATTTACATCATAATAGGTTGCACTCCAATATAATCCGGCATATACGACTTGTCCACAAGTGGAATTTCTTACGAAATCGGCACTACTAGAACTTTCAGTATTAGGATCGCTATCTACATCGATATATCCATAAGCTCTGTGTTGCCCATTTTCAACATCTCTAAAATTATAAGGGTCATTAGGGTTTCGAGTACTACCATTTCCTCTAATTGTAGGAGATATAATAGTATTACCTATCATTTTGAGTTCCCCTCGTATTTCATGCGTACTATTAGGAACTACTTCAAAAGGTACGCTCGAAGGAGCTCGTATTTGACTAAAAGCAGAAAAATATCCTGTAAAAATCAATAGAAGTATTAGTACTTGCTTATTATAGTGTAATTTCCGTTCCATAAGCTGAGTATTTAGTGTTTTATTTTGGGTCGTTCTAGTCATCGTTCGGGGTCATTTCATTATTCTATTTTCAAGATGTAAAGATCACCACTATAGGAATTGTTTACATTTGAGAATAGACTCTGTTTCGCTTCATCCAGATTATCAAATTTCTTTAAATACACATAGATGTAGTTATCTTTTGGATTTCTAAAGAACTTAGGTTCTAACCCCTGTTCTTTAAGCTGTTCCATTTTTCGTTCAAAATAATTTTCTCTCTTAAGGATATTTGTGATTAAATAATATCCGTTCTCTATATTATGCCCACCGATGTATGATAAACTTTCTGTAAGTACCGTATCATCCTTCACAGTATCGGTGATCAGTCTGGTTTCCTGCAATAATCTCTTGAAAGATTCTACTCTACTTTTAGCAATATGTAATATCCACATATCTCCAAAGTATCGATTATCAATATTATTGAGGTACTTTCTGGCAGCTTCATCTTTATCACTATAGCTTTCTATGGCCACATATTGGAACTGATTCTCTGGATTTACAATGATTTGCGAGTCATTAAATCCTAAATCTTTAAGGGTACTTGTAAATTTATTTGCGTACTCTCCACCTTTAAATACGTTTCCTATAAGATAGTATCCTTCGGGATAACCGGGTATAAATTTGGTTGCGAACTGTGCCTGTGGTCTAGTGGCATCGGCAAATTTAACAAACCTGTTACTTGCAGAAAGCCTTTTAGAACTTACCGGATCAGCATCTTTAGCTTCACTTGCATCGTCACCCATGTTTACCAGCGATTCTAACAGCTGATTAAATCCACGTTTATCTACATTTAACGCCGTTGTTAATAGGGAATCTCTACGGGCGAATATCTTACTCGATACTCTACTGTTGTTATCCAGTTCTTGTTTAATTTCGTCTAAACCTTCTTCTTTCTCTTGTGCGGCAGCAGCGGCAGCTTCTTGTCGTTTTCTTTCTTCTTCAGCTAATCGAGCAGCTTCGGCGGCAGCGGCTTGACGTTGTTCTTCGGCAAGTCTGGCAGCTTCGGCAGCTTCAGCTTCTTTGGCGGTTATCGCCACTTCAATCTCAGACAATAAACTTTGCTGATCGGCCTGCGGAAGAATTTCACTGGATCGCACCACCTCAGCCTGACTTCGAAGCTCGTTTACTGTACCCGTTGCAATAATCTGTCTGGTTGCCGCAATTAGTTCTTGTATTTTGCGCTGTTCTTCGGCCAATCGAGCGGCTTCTGCTTCTGCAGCCAAACGTTGTTCTTCAGCGAGTCTCGCAGCTTCGGCGGCTTCAGCCTCTTTGGCAGTTATCGCCACTTCAATCTCAGACAATAAACTTTGCTGATCTGCCTGCGGAAGAATTTCGCTAGATCGTACCACTTCAGCCTGACTTCGAAGTTCGTTTACTGTACCCGTCGCAATAATTTGTCTGGTCGCTTGCGTGAGCTCTTGTATGCTTCGTTGCTGCTCAGCCAATCTAGCGGCTTCTGCTTCTGCAGCCAAACGTTGTTCTTCGGCGAGTCTCGCAGCTTCGGTGGCTTCAGCCTCTTTGGCAGTTATCGCCACTTCAATCTCAGACAATAAACTTTGCTGATCTGCCTGCGGAAGAATTTCGCTAGATCGTACCACTTCAGCCTGACTTCGAAGTTCGTTTACCGTACCGGTTGCAATCATCTGTCTGGTCGTTTGCGTAAGCTCTTGTATACTTCGTTGCTCCTCAGCCAATCGAGCGGCTTCAGCTTCTGCAGCCAAACGTTGCTCCTCAGCTAAACGTGAAGCTTCAGCTTCTTTGGCTTGAATAGCGGTATTGAGTTCTGTAATAAGACGCTGTGTATCTGCTGCAGGAAGGAGTGTGCTGGCTCTTACGATCTCAGCCTGGCTTCTCAATGCCTCTAAATTCCCATTGGCAATTACTTCTCTGGTATTGGTAACCAACTCTTGTGATTTACGCTGTTCTTCAGCCAGACGTGTAGCCTCTGCTTGGGCAGCAACTCTGTCTTCTTCAATTTTTTGTTGAGCTACTTCTCTTTCTAGCTGCTTTTGAGCGGCTAATCGTTCTTCTTCAGCTTTTTGCTCTGCCACCTGGCGCTCTAATTCTCGTTGCGCCGCTAATTTTTCTTCTTCTTCCTGTTGTTTAGCCGCTTCGGCCTCTCTTTCTGCTTCCTCCGCAGCTATTTGCGTCTCTTCAGCACTTTGTTCCTGCTGTGTAACTTCGCGTTCCAATTCTCGTTGTGCAGCCAGACGTTCTTCTTCTGTTTTTTGCTGCGTTACCTCACGTTCTAATTCTCGTTGCGCAGCCAGACGTTCTTCTTCAGCTCTTTGGGCAGCTTCTTCTCTTTCCAGATTACGTTGAGCGGCTAATTCTTCTTGTTGTTTGTTTAGCAATTTAACTTCTTCTTCGCGTTTTAATTCTAATTCGCTTGCCGCTCTTGCTTCTTTGGCTTTCGCTTCGGCAATAGACCGCTCTAGTTCACTCATGGCTCTCTGCTCTTGACTCTGTACTTGTCCGCCGCTTTGATCCTGAAGATCTCTTATAATTTTATTTTGTTCTAATATTTCTTTTTTCAGCCTTCTAATTTCTGAATCTCGCTCTTCATAAGCTTTTTGCGTACTTGATTTTGAACCGCTTCTTCGCCTTCCTCTAGGTCGCTCGGTAGCAAAATTATACGCCAAAACGACTTCGTGAGTAGCTCCAAACTCGCTGGTATCTCCCATACCCATTTCATAGGTATATCCTACAGAAACATTTTCAGTAATATTACCACCAATACCTACTGAAGCACCATAGAAACTATTATATCCTGCTTGTGCCCATCCTAGCTCTGGCAATGCTACAACAACATTACCGCCATATCTAAGATTCGAACCGGCATCTACATCATCGGGTCCTAAATCGGGAAGCATATTGGCATATACCATACCGCGTATCGTTTTGTCTGAGCGTCGTTCTAAGCTAGTGGTGTACATCACATGACCTGTAAATGCCATATTATCGGTAAGTAATTCACTTGCGCTTAAATTGTAAGCTGCCAGATTAGATACCGCAACCCCGACATCAAATTCAGCATAATTAAAATTTATACCCGGACTCAATACAAAAACTGAGCTGTTTTCAAAGTTAAGGATGACTGGGTCATTTACCTGTACACCATTGTTGAGCACCGTACTTGTGGCTGAATCTATATTGGATTTAATTCCGCTTTGCGAAAACCCTAAATTAAGTCCGAAAGTAAAGTTCATATCATCGTCTAACTCCAGATTGTAGGCAAAGTTCGCAACCCCTCCAAAATATCTGTAAATTCCTTCATTTTGCTGAAATAAACCAATACCAACTCCGGTTTTCTCATCAAAATTGGCAGTATAGTTTATCAAATATGTTTGAGGATTGTCGTTAAATCCCGCCCATTGTGTTTTGTTGTATACGTTGATGGATCTTTTATTTTCACGAACTAAAGAAAACGTTGGATTAAAATAAAAGCGATTATATGTAACGAGGTTATGAGTAGGAATATCTGTTGGAAGCACACCAAAATTTGAGGCGCTTTCATCCTGTCCCTTAACTTGGATAAGCGATAACAACAGCGTACATATTAGTAATTTTCTGACCATAAAACTATCTCATTACCGTAATTGAGCCTTTTCTGACTACGGAATTATTTCTCGTGATTATATAATAATAAATCGGATTTTGTCCCGATGATCTTGAATTTTCTAAAGGCCAGTTATTTTGGTAATTCGACCCCATAAAATCTACCTGACCTCTTGCATCATAAATAGTTACCTCGACATCCTGTTGGTTTACCATAGATTCTGGAAGCAACCAACTGTCATTAATACCATCGTTGTTGGGGGTAACGATATTGGGTATAATTTCTGAAACTCCCGGAGGTACAGTAGAAGATACTGTCACTCTTTCTGATGTTACAACACACTCTGACAACGTTATTTCTACATAATATTCTCCTTCGGTATCTACTTCTATACTGTTGCTAATTTCTCCGGGTATGATCTCGTCATTAAAAAACCACTGATAACTATAATTAGCACTTTGTGGCGCAGTAAGTATCACCGTTCCTCCATCGGGTAATACGGGTGGGTCTACTTCTATTTGAACCACCGCATCTAAAAATTCTACGACTAGCGCCGGAGAACTAGCTGTAGGAAAACTGCCGTCTCTAATGGTGGCGTTTAGCACATAGGTTTGACCTACATCGTTAGCGTCTACAGCTATGGTTGTATCTGTAATGCCTGTAGCGGTATCGTTTCTAAACCATTCAAAATCAAAGAAGGCATATTGATCGGTAGTCAACGGTATTGGATTACCATCTATATTTACACCAAACAAGTTTTCTAAAGCTAGCGATGATAGTGCATTATCATCACAATTTAGAATGTTTGCGATTTCTAAACTTATCTCTACAGCGGCGAATACGAGTGTTCTCACCTCTAGTATATCCATACAGACATCATCGGTAGCGATTTCGGCTCGGTACTCTGTAGCATTCGAAACTAAAGGACGGTTGGTTACTAAAAATGACAATGCCCCAGCATCACTAATTGGTGTGGGGGTCCCCTGAGAAACGTTATCTACAAACCATTCGACTGTACTGGTTAGCGGGGCGTTTGTTTCTATCTCTAAAAGTATGGAGCTTTGAGAAGGAAGAAAGATGAGTTCTGGAGGGGGTCTGGATGTAATATCAGACCCTAAATTATTGACCTGTACGGGGTTTGATTCTTCAGAACAGGTACTTGTCCCACGGACAGTCACGGTATAAGCACCTTCAAAATTACTTTCTGGTAAAATGATAGATGCCTCGGTTTCTCCTTCTAGAATTTCGTCATCTTTACGCCATTCGTATATAAGACCACTATCGACAATACTACACGTTAATATTTTTACATCACTGGGACAATATTCTTGTGTGCTTGGACCATCAATTGTAACCGTAGTTTTGTTGAAGTTTACCACAGTAATGTTGTCTGAATTACGAGTAAAGCGCCTATCACATTGCCCGTAACTAGCCGTAACGGTATACACGCCCTCTTCTGTTACATTTTCTAAAGTAGTGCCTGTGCCAACAAGTTCATCATCTAGAAACCATTCATAATTATTGAGTGTTGTTATAGATACATTGAGTGTGGCCGACTCCCCTTCACAAAGAGCCACTATGTTTGCATTTGGATTTGGACCCCTTATTATTAATCCATCAGGATCTTCTGAAAGGTCTAGAAAATGAATAGCTACTCTATTATTAGTACGGCCAATATTTTCATTTCCATTAGGTTCAATATAGCGTACTCGCAATCGGTAGTCATCACTACTTAAATCTGAAGGGACTCGAAATGAAAATCTAATATCACCACCAGGAGCTACAGCTGTACCGGAAACGAAACGGGTAAGTTGTCTTATATTTTCTGAAGGAAACGTACCATCTGGTTCAGAAATTTCTAAAATGAATTCTGTACCGATAGGAAAGTCAGTAGTTCGATCAGAACTTGCCAGAGCTTCTCGATTTGGACTATTTGATGTAACACAAAGTTCATCATCAAAAGAAATACCACCACCAACTTTAGGAGGTGATATTTGAGCCGTTACTTGTATTGTAAAAAATAGTACAGCAATAGCAATTGACGATATGAGGTTAAGCTCTTTTTTCATGGATATCCCACTTTACAAAAAGTGAATATACTTTTATCAACATTGCGATTTGGGGCGCTTGTTGATAATCTTGTTAATATATTTTTTACCAAGACATAAAATTATAAATTAATTGTTTATGACAAACTAAAATTCACTATTTTTTTGTAATAATTTTCTGACCCGGCTTATATCGCCCCGTATAGAAGCCTTTGTTGTCATTTTCAAAATTCTCTTAATATACATAAAATTTTGTTAATCAGTCATTTATAACGGTACTAAAACCTCATCATGACAATTAAAACCAACCAAAATAGTATTCAATTTATAAAGAATATGAGCTATTTGTTACCCAAAATTCTCTGTAATTTTCAAGCTTTTAACGTTATTACCTAAAAAAAAATTGCCTAAAAAAGGCAATTTTTTTCGATGAAGTGTAAGAATTTAAGATTTAATCTTGACTTAAATAATCCTTTTTGTAGTACTTAAATTTCAGAGAATAAAAATCTGTTTCCACAAAAAACTCATAAAATTTGTTGTAATGTAAAGGGTTTAAAGAAAATACCCTACTTTTAGAAAGAGGTAGTATCTTTTCTTATATGTAATTATTGTTTGACAATACTTTTCACTATTCTATTACTCCACCACTATCATTTTACTTATTAAACCACCGCTTTTTGTTTCTATCTTAACAATATAAGGTCCTTTTGTTAGTTTATTTGTATCTACAAATTTGACATTATCATCACTTTTATATGTTATTTTACCTGAAAGAGAAAATACTTCTAAGTTACTTATCTCTAAATCTGATTGAATTATAAGCTGCTCTCCGCGCTTTATCGGAGAAGGGTAAATCTTAATTTCATCCTTGTTTCTCGATATATCTCCATGCCTTGAAAACCTAAGGGGAACATTTTCTATATTCGAAAATGGAGGTAACTGTGAACATTGACTTCCTACAACATTTTCAGACCAAATACCAAGACTAGTTCTCGAATTGAAAGGCCTTACCCTCCAAGATTGTATGTTTGCAGAATAGGGAATAGTTAAATTACTAAGTTCTTTCTGAGATTCGTAGTACCCTATATTTCCATCACTAAAAGTAACTTCTATTTCGTACTTATCAATATAATTTAAAAGTGAAGAGTCATACTCCCAACTCATCGCTAAGAATGAAGAAGATCCAAAACTATATGTTAGGCAAGATAGATTGCTAACTGGTCCAGGTCTATAGCTTTGACAATTGCCTCCGAATCTAATCTGATAGTCTACCTCCCAATTCTGGTTTTCTACCTGAGCACGAGCGTAAGAAGTATCATCTACGTCAACACACGATAATTCTGGAACATTTACTGCATCTAAGTCTATTATTTGTATGCCGTTTTTTAAATTTAGTGTATGCAAATTGGGATTATTCCTAAAAATGGCATTACTAACCTTTGTGTTACTTATATCTACACTACGAATTGGAGAATTAGCAATAAAAATTTCTTTTAGGTTAGGGTGATTAGACAAATCTAATTCTGTCAATTTAGATTCTGTGATTTTCAATAGCAATCCTAAATTTGGAGTGTTGTCTAGATTTAATTCTTCAAGTTCTGGACCTCCACAAATTAATTCTAAACCAAGAAGCTTATTGCTTACATCAAGACTTTTTATTGGATTATCGCTACACCAAAGCTGACCTATTGGATTATTACCTAAATCTAAACGAGTTAATCTGTTATTATGGCATATTAAACTATTTAAAGATTCATTATTTGGTAATTGTAAATTAGTTATCTGATTATATGAGCAATTTAAAGAACTTAACTTAGTGTGGTTATTAAGATCAATACTGCTTATTAAGTTTCTGTAGCATCTGATGCTTTCTAATTCTAAATTTTGACTTAAATCCAAAACAGAGATTCTATTGTCGTTACACGAAAACTGGAATAATTTTGTGTTTGCGCTAATATCAATAGATGTTAGATTATTATTTCCACATTGTAAGCTATGTAAATTGATGTTTTGAGTGACATTAATACTAGATAAATTATTTTTGAAACAACTAAAACTTTCTAGTAATATGTTTTGACGGACATCAATATTACTTAAGTTGTTTATCTGACAATTTAATTCTCTTAAATTTGTAAATGCTTCTATACCTATTAAACTTGAAATATTCTTATTAACAACAGAAAGTATTCTTATTGATTGGGCATCTACCCTGCATATTTGTCCATTAAGAACACCGTCGCTATCAATATTCTGATCTATTAATGCCTGCTCAAAATTAGGATCTGGAATAGCTACAGGATCACACTGAGTAGAAGAAAGTGTGTATTCATTAGTTTCTAATGCGCTAATTGTCAAGGTTGCAAAACATGAGATCCATAATAAAATAGTTTTCATAATTTAAGATTTTAAGATTATTCTTACAAATTATAAATAAATCTTTTTCTCCAAAAATCACAAAGGTTAATTATTTGTTATTTAACATTGAATGTAAGTTATTAAAAATCATTATTTTAAAAACAAACTATAGATTAATAACTTTCTTTAAATCAATGGGTGAAAAACAAGAATATCGACAAAAAAGGGTTTTTGTCGATATTCTATGTGGGAATACCATAACTCAATTCATTAAGAATGCTTTCTAAAAGAAAACCCCACCAAAATTGGTGAGGTTTTTATAAAAATAGCTCAAATACCATTATTATTTCTCTTCAGAAACGGGCTCTTTTCCTCCGTTGAGCTCCTTGATAATCTTATCGGTAATATCCAATTCTTCTTTACCATAAAGAATATTACTTACCTCGGTGTCTCCATATATATAGGTATATCCATTCTTTTTACCATAGTCTTTGATAAAATCTTTTACCTTACCTATAATAGAGTCTATTTCTTGCTGACTACCTTGCTGGATTTCTTGCATTCTAGTTTGCTGTTCTCGTTGCAATACCTGCTGTTTACCCATAAGCTCTTGCTCTTTCTTTTCTCTATTCGTTTTGGACATAGATTTCATGATATTCTGATATCCTTGCACCTCGATCTGGAACTGCTTTGCCTTTTCCTCAAGTTCTGCTCTTACTTCGTTGTTCTTTTTAGTCCATTTGTCTTGAGCTTCTTTCATCTCTGCATATTCAGAAACTACTTTGGTATTATTTACAAAACCTGTTTTTACATTTTGTTGATTGCAGGCAGTTATTATTAAAACTACACTAACAACCGATAAGAATTTTTTCATACGTTTAAATGTTTTTAATTGTTTAAAAACGAAATAATTTAAAAATTGAGAACGTAGGTAACCGCTGCGCTCTCCCATTAAAAATTTCAAATATTCCCTTTGGTGAAATAATTTTTAAAATTTATGAATGTTCGTTTAGTCTTTCAAAAATTTAGTTCTGCGCAAAAATATCAAAGTTCGAGTGATCCCATGAATAATAAAGCTTTAAAATATCATTTCATAACAAAAAACGATTATTCTGAATAAAGCAATAGATATAAGCTATTAAAAAAGATACGAAATAAGACGATTTAACGGCTTTTTGAAAAAAAGCAATGTCTTATGCTATATAAACTATCGAAAACGTATTAAAAAGCCAGTAACAAAGAATTATTGTTTTTTAAGCACGTAGATATGCGAAGAAAATTCTTTAGAGTGTATTGCTTTTATATTTGAATAGAACCCCACCCACAACGCTTTTAAAAAGTTCATTTTACCATGCTGATACTTTTCTGACAACAAAGACACATAAAACGAATCAAATCGCATTGGGACAATTGTTTCTAATTTAAAACCTTGAGTACTAAAAAGTTTTTGAATTGAAGTTTTTGAAAAATGCCATAGATGTCTCGGCACATCGTAGGCTGCCCAAAACGATTTATAATAGTGTGCATCATACGACTTGAAGTTTGGAACAGCAATCACAACATATCCATTTGGTTTTACAAGTCGTTGTAATTCCTCAATTTGATTTTTCACATTTGACACATGTTCTAAAACATGCCACATGGTAATGACATCAAATTTCTCATTTTCATAATTCGACGTTTCTAAAACTAAACTAATTTCTTTTTGCTCTGCTAGTTTTTTGGCATGATCGTTAGGTTCTGTTCCAGATACTGCCCACCTCTTTTTTTTTGCCGCAACCAAAAAATCACCTGTTCCCGCTCCGATGTCTAAAAGTTCTCCTGGTCCATTATTCAATTTGGAAACCAACCCTACTTTTTTTCTTAAGGCATATGATTTTATCCATTGATACATGTTTTCAAAGAGCGAACGCTTAGCATCGGTATGTGATATGTAATCGTCACTTTCATAATATGTACCTAAATCTGCATCATTAGGTTTCGGAAAAGTAACCAGCATATCGTATTCAACATCATGAAGCAACTTAAACTCTTCTCCTGATACACTATGATCTTTACAGGTGATAAAAACCTCTAAACTTTGTTCTTTATTCATTTGTTATTTGCATACTTTTTTAGGAATGTTTATTCAATAGTAAAAGGTTCTTTTCATTCTTAACTGTTTTGATATCCTATTAACCCAAGTTCGTTTGTTAATTTATTGATTTTTAAAAACCTTGTTTGTTTTTGTCCTCTCTTGCAAGGTTGAAAAGTAATTTTAAATTCATAACCCGATCTCGAGACCGGTCGACCAAACAGGCGAAAGTAAACAAATACTATTCAACAAAATAACAATCAAACTCAAGATATTAATTATGGTATAATTAAAACGTAGATGTTTTAAATTTTATAATACAGCTACATCAATATAAAAGAATAACAATAATATTCTAACGATTCTAACTGACCATTAAAACACAAATAGATGATCAAATTTGCACTCTAAGACTCTTGAAGATTGAAATATCCAATAGGAGTTATCAAATTTTTAATTTTGTTCCACGTGGAACTATGATTTATCGGCTTCATAGATTTCTATAGACAACATAGTATGTAAGGCTTTAGCTTTATCTAAGGCTTTTTGATAACTTGCAGACCTATACAGTGTAGCATATCTGTTTCCCGTAAAAAACCGAACTACTGTTTTGTCATGTTTTTCTTGGGTTCCGATAGCACTTACCGCTCCCCATTCATTATCTAATTTAAAAGAAGTAGAAAAAACAGAAATATAGTCTGGAAATTCTAACTTCAATTTTGTTTTGATCAACACTACTCCAAAAATCGAAAATAGTTTCTGATTGTTAAAATCTAGATTAATTTTATAAGAAATAGAAAAGCCAAACATGCCCAAAGCTATCAAGAGCATAAATATTCGCGAATATATTGGTACAGAAGTTTGAAATGCATAAAAAACAGAAAAGGCCAAAATCAATATTGATAGTATCCTTCCTTTTAATGCCTTTTCTTGTTTTAAAATTACATATTCCATTACCTACCCATGTACACTAATAACACAGAAATATCACTAGGGGAAACTCCGCTAATTCTTGATGCCTGAGAAATGGTAGCAGGCTTTATTCTTGACATTTTTTCACAAGCTTCATAAGACAATGATTTTAATTTTGTATAATCGAAATTCTTTGGAATTTTAACTTCCTCTAAACGATTTAATTTATCTGCATTATTTTTTTCTTTCTCTATATATCCTGAATACTTTACTTGGATTTCGGTTTGTTCTAATATCTCTTTATCCAGATGATGCTCTTTAATATAGGCTTCTACTTTTTCGAAATTTCTGACATCTTCTAAAGTAATTTGCGGTCGGGCAAATAGTTTAAACATTTTCCCACTTTGCTTTACTGGTGACGAATTTTTTGCTTCTAAAACAGGATTAGCTTCATCTGGCGACACACTTGTTTCTTTAAAAAATTGCACAAATGCAGTTGCTTTTTTTTCTTTCTCTTCCATTCGTTTCATTCGCTCTACTGAAGCTAAACCAATGTCAAAAGATTTTGGTGTTAACCTAAAGTCTGCATTGTCTTGTCTTAACAACGTTCTATACTCTGCTCTAGAGGTAAACATTCTATACGGTTCTTCTGTGCCCTTTGTGATAAGATCATCAATTAAAACACCTATATAGGCTTCGCTTCTTTTTAGAATAAAGGCTTCTTTTTCTTTAACTTTTAGCGCCGCATTAATTCCGGCAATTAAACCTTGAGAAGCCGCTTCTTCATATCCGGTTGTTCCATTAATTTGTCCGGCAAAAAATAAACCAGACACTAATTTTGTTTCTAGTGTATGCGTTAACTGCGTCGGTGGAAAATAATCATATTCGATTGCATATCCCGGTCTAAAAAATTTCACTTTTTCAAAACCCGCAACAGATCGCAAAGCCTTAAATTGAACATCCTCGGGTAGCGAGGTTGAAAAACCATTTACGTATACCTCTACGGTGTTCCAACCCTCGGGCTCAACAAAAAGCTGATGTCGATCTTTATCGGCAAAACGATTAATCTTATCTTCTATAGATGGGCAATACCGAGGGCCTATACTTTTTATTCGTCCGTTGAACATTGGAGATCGATCAAAACCTTCTCTCAGCAAATCATGAACCTGAGTAGACGTATAGGTCATATGACAAGACCTTTGTTCTAAAAGTGGTTTGGTAGCATCTGAATAACTAAATTTTTCAGGATGTTCGTCACCTGGTTGTTCAATCATCTTTGAATACGCTAATGATCGGCCATCTACTCTCGGGGGTGTTCCCGTTTTCATTCTTCCGGAATCAAATCCCAAATCCACCAATTGTTCTGTAATTCCGGTCGCCGATTTTTCACCAGCTCTACCTCCACCAAATTGCTTTTCGCCGATATGAATTAATCCGTTTAGAAAAGTTCCGTTAGTAAGGACTACAGTTTTGGCACGTACTTCAATCCCCAACGAAGTTTTTACTCCACATATCTTTCCATCATTTACGATCAATCCACCTACCATTTCCTGATAAAAGTCAAGATGTTCTGTTTGCTCTAGCAATAATCTCCATTCTTCAGCAAAGCGCATTCTATCGCTCTGCACTCTAGGACTCCACATTGCAGGTCCTTTAGATTTATTCAACATCTTAAATTGGATAGCCGTTTTATCACTTACTATCCCACTGTATCCACCTAGCGCATCTATTTCTCGAACAATTTGCCCTTTTGCTATACCGCCCATAGCAGGGTTACAACTCATTTGAGCTATATTTTGCAAATTCATTGTAATCAACAACGTACTACAACCCAAATTTGCAGCTGCGGCCGCTGCCTCGCTTCCTGCATGACCAGCACCTACAACAATAACATCATATTCCTTTTCAAACATAATTCTATATAAATTGTTCCACGTGGAACGTTATCATAAAATTGATAATCTATGGGTGAACCTACAACGCTTTTTGAAATATAGTTTTTCCATTATCAAAAATGCATTAAAATAATCCACTCCGTAATAGTACTATTACATTGTTCCACGTGGAACAATGTAAATAATCAAAACTACAAATGTTCCACGTGGAACATTTGTAGTTTTTCATTTTCCTTGTTGGTCATTACTACTTTATCTTTAGCAGACTTATCTTTATAGCCACAAAAATGAAGTATGCCGTGAACCATTACGCGTCTTAGTTCTTCATTTACATCAACTTTAAATTGTACTGCATTTTCTTTTATCCTCTCATAGGATATAAAAATATCTCCATGTAACTCATTACCTATCGTATTGTCAAAACCAATTACATCGGTATAGGTATTATGGTCTAAAAACTCTTGATTTAATTTCAGTAAATATTCGTCATCACAAAAGATATAATTAATCTCACCTGCTGTCTTATCTTCAGAATGAATTACCCCCGTTATCCAATTACTTACTCTATCCTTATCCAAAAGATTTATATCAGTCTCAAAGAAAAAATTAATCATTGTTCTTTTTAAAATACTCCTGTACTTTTCGTTTGTGATTTTGCCGCAAAGGTAACACTTGTCTATTTAATATCTCAGTAGTATTAAAATATTGTTTTGCTGCCTTTATTCTCTCGGCGGCGTTACTTTCAAAAGACTTTTTATTCGTCGCACTTTCTCTCTTATCGTCTTCATCCTGTTGCAATGATGCCTCTTCTAATTTTAATAACTTGTGCTTTAATTCAATCATTCTGGATAGCGTACTTTGATCAAATCCATTTTCTAATAACGCTTGTTCTACCCTTTTCATTTCATCCAAAAGAGTACTTCCTAATTCATTCTTCACCCCTTGTTCCTTTATTTTATTTTCCAATGCATTGCGCAATTGCTGTTGTTGTTTGTATATTTCATACAGTTCCCCGTTTAGATCTTCGTTAATGTCGTTTTCCTTTTCACCATCATTTTCTTGAGCACCTTTCCCTTGATTATTTCCTTTATCCTTTCCATTTTTAGAGCCTCCTTTACCATTCTTTTCACCATTTTTTTGTTCTCCCTGTTCACCATCCTTACCTTGTCCTTCACCTTTTTGATCTCTTTTTTTTTCTCCAGGTTTCTTTCCTTTCTCTGACCCTTCTTTCATTTTCTCATTAAGCTCTTCTTGCTTTTTAATTATATCCGGCAATTGAAATTCATTTTGACTCGAACCGCTTTTTCCCTTTCCAGATGCCGACATACTGTTTTGCATTTGTTCCAGAGTTTGGCTTAATAAATATGCCAGATCATTAGCACCTGTTACCGTGTATTGTTGATTAGCTGCTCCTTGTAAAATTTGATTTTCAGCCAACCTTTCTAACGATTTATCAATATTAAACTCTATATCGGTTAGCTTTTTAGTCACGTCTTCTGTGATTTGCGGTGTGCGCATAGCAAGTGCATATAGGCTATCGTCGATATGAATAAAATTTTCTCTAAGCACACTCTGTCGTTTCAATTTATTAGAATACGATGGATTATCCTTATTGATCTTTTTGAACCCTGCCATCAAGTCCTCTTGTTCAAAAGAAAAATCAACTAGATTATCGAGAATCTGTCGTAACATTTGCATGTCTTCCGTTTGCTGTTCTGCTCCAGACATTTGCATCTGCATCTGCATTCCCTGACTCATTTGCTTCATCTTTTGCGCAGCACTTTTTTGATTTTTCTTAGCTTCTGTATTTTTTTGCTGTTCAAGATTATCGCTTGCTTTTTCTTGCTCTTCTTTTATTTCTTCTTCTTCGTTCTTATCCTGATCAAGATCCATTGGCTTCTTTAGTTTCTCATTTTCATTTCTCAGTTCCTCCATCTCCTTTTGAAAATTTTGGAATTCCTTATTCAATTCATCCTGATTCTTTTTAGAATTTTCATTATCTTCTTTTTTAGAAAGCTGCTCTTGTTTATCAGCAAGATTTTCTAAAGCCTCAGCTAATTTTTCATGTTTTTCAATTACATAATATCGCTTTGTTAATTCTAATAACCGTTCGAGGTTCTTTTTGATGTTCTTATTTTCTTTGCCTAGTTCCTCCAATTTTTCAGTAAGCTCTTCCTTCTGAATTTTATCTGCCAAACGATCTAATTCTTCAAGTAATTTTTCATTCTTTTTAAGACGCTCTTCATTTCTTTCTAACCGCTCTTTTAATGCATCTTTAAAAGGTTCTTTCTCTTCATTTTTATCAAGTTGCTCTAAATTGTCTTTTAGCTTTTTGGTAAAGTCCTGCATCATTTTTTCTTGTTGCTTTTGCTTTTCCAGAAATTCGTCTAACTTCTTCTTATCATTAAAATCTAATCTTCTTTTTTCCTTTTGTAATTTTGATAGACTTTTTAAGGCTTCTTCTTGTTTCTTAAATTTCTCTAATGAAGTGTTTAATCCTGAAATTGCTTCGTTTTGTTTTTGAAGAAGCGCATTTTCCAGTTCCTTTTTAGTTAGCCTTCTGAAATCAAAAACCTCGCTTTTCGTACTCTTATAATTATGAATCACATCATTATCAAAAATTTCGAAATACATAGCATAAGTAACACCAGGAGTTAATTCTTGAGTTGAAGGAAAAGTATAAACAAATTCATCAAAATTCGTTTGATTGATAGGAATACGTTCATACCTTTTACTAGAAATATCATTCACATCATAATATACCAATCGTAATTTACTTAAACCATAATCATCACTTACCCGACCATAAAAATATAAGGTCTGTTCGCTAATAGAATCTCGTTCTGATTGTATACGCATCTCAGGAAACTGATCCCTTATTACGTTCAAATTAAAAGCAAGATTATCATAATTCTGTATGGCTCTATTTGATGTTGTAATTTCATATTCCATATTTGAATACACCCTTACATCCTTTGTAAAAATATCTTGGTTTTTTGAAAATTTATACAATGAATCTTTGGCTCTAATCTCTACCCTATCTGTGTTTTTTGTACGTACATTCCAGGTGACTTTAGTGCCCTCGGGTATCACAGCATTACCCGAACCTTGCAATCGCTCGTCTCTCTTTTTGGTATATGCTGGATAATCAAGATTCATTTCAAAATTCAACAACGTAGGCACTGGTACTACCGATAGCGTATAGGGTATCGACTGGATTCCGTTTGCTTCTAACATAAACGTTGTCGATGTTTTAGGCTGATTAAAGGTGTATTCAAAATTTCCTTGTCCGATATTTCTCATAAAATACACCTCATCGTTATACGCAATAGTCACACTTTCTGGAATAATTTCACCACTTACGTTTACCCGAAGTAAAAAATCACGATCTTCATAGACATTCAGTACATCGTTCAGCAAAAAAAACTGAAATGGCGCCGGTGGTGCATACGCCACTTGATAATTTACCACTCTTTTATAACTATCTGATATCCAATTAGTTTTATTAAAAATGAATAATAAGAGAAAAAGGAGTGCCGGTATCGCAGCATACTTTACATATTTAAAGTTTTTTCTAAAATTTATAGCCACTTTGAAAGGAACAGGTCTTAACTGACTTGATTTCTGCTCAATACTTGCTAACAATAGGTCAGAAGAAAACTCCTTTTGATGCAACTGTAATAAATTCAATAATTTATCATTCACTTCAGGAAAATGATTCCCTATAATCTTGGATGCTTCATCAAATCCTATACCTTTGGTCAACTTTAATAGCTTGGTTATTGGCAGTAGTATAAATTTAATGAACAGTCCTGCTTCTACCGCGACAAACAACCAAAATAGGAAGGTTCTTCCTAATTTTCCCAGCCATAGGAAATTCTCAATTAACATAGTTACCAGAAAATACAAAGCTCCGATAGCAAAAAATAGAATCGCCCCCTTTATTAATTCATTACTATAATATCGCCTAATAAATTTCTCTAACTCGACCTTTATATATTCAAAATTGCTCATAACTACATGCTGCTTTTTCAATAACCTTTAAAACTACAATTTTATTTTCAATAGAATTGTTATATTTATAATAATTCAACTCCTTTTAATAATCTGGTTATGAAAGATTTAAAATACCTTTGTGCCTACACTATTCCTATAATGGCTCTACTAGGATTATGGTTTAAAGATTTATTTACGTATCTCACCCCTATTTATGCCTTCGGTTTTATTCCTTTCATCGATCTTTTTACGCAATCTTCTATAAAAAACTTAAACGATAAAAATCGTCTTGAAAAACAACATAATAAAATTTTTGATTGGCTTTTATATCTTAATTTACCTATTGTTTACGGTGTATTATTTACAACACTTTATGTTACTACTACGGTATCACTACAAACTTATGAACTCGTTGGTATAATACTTTCTACTGGAATAGTTTTGGGAACAAATGGAATTAATGTAGCTCACGAATTAGGCCATCGTTTCACAAAAGAACGTTTTGTTGGTAAAGCATTATTACTACCATCTTTGTACATGCATTTTTACATAGAACATAATTTTGGACATCATCAAAAAATAGCTACTACAGAAGATCCCGCTACGGCACGTTATAATCAACCTGTCTACTTCTTCTGGATCACCTCTATTACAGGTCAATATATAAGTGCTTGGAACATACAATTTTCACTACTTAAAAAAGAAAAGCTTCGATTTTTTTCATTTAAAAACGATATGCTCTGGTATAGTGTCATCACACTCTCATACTTGTCACTCATCTTCCTGTATTTCGGATTTTTTGGATTCCAGGTAGCTCTATTTAGTGGCATAACAGGATTTCTACTTCTAGAAACTATAAATTATATTGAACACTACGGATTAAAAAGGAAAAAAACTGCCTCTGGGCGATATGAACGCGTTCGCGAAATTCACTCATGGAACTCTAATCATACGTTAGGCAGAATTATGCTTTACGAACTTACACGACATAGTGACCATCATCATCGCGCATCCAAGAAGTATCAACTATTGGATCATCACAACGAGAGTCCCCAACTACCTTTTGGATACCCAACCTCTATGGTATTGGCTCTTATTCCACCAATTTGGTTCTTGATTATGAACAAACATGTACCACTCGAAATGAAAAAACTGGCCAAGAAAATGGTTTAACCCGCTCTATGCATTAGAAAATTCCCGCCTGCTATTTATTTAGAAAAAGGCGGGCAGGTATTACGGCTTTAAACTGCTGCAAAACCAAGCTCTACGTTGTATTTTTAAGTTTCACCGTAGCCCTTCGACTCCGCTCAGGATAAACTGCTATGCTGAAACTTAGAAAACACTTCCAACGCTACGTCTCGCCCAAAGCAATGCTTTGTCATGGCATTTTCGACCCTCATGACGAAATTCTAATGCATAGAGCAGGTTTAAATTTCTTGTTAGAAATCGCCTTTTTACCCTTTTGAACATCGTATATTTACCCTAATTTTGGAAACTTTTAAGTTCATTACCACATACTATGACAAACACAATTAGGGTTCGTTTCGCACCCAGTCCCACCGGACCATTGCACATAGGCGGTGTTCGAACCGCACTTTTTAATTATCTTTTTGCTAAAAAAAATAAGGGCACCTTTATCCTAAGAATAGAAGATACCGATCAAAACCGTTATGTAGAAGGAGCTGAGGACTATATCAAAGAAGCTCTAGACTGGTGCAACATTCCTTATGACGAAGGACCCCGAAAGGAGGGTGACTTTGGATCCTATCGACAAAGCGAACGCAAACATCTGTACCAGCGATACGCAGACCAATTGATAGCAAAAGGGCACGCCTACTATGCTTTTGATACTTCTGAAGCACTCGAATACCATCGAAAAGATCATGAAACTAAAGGGAAAACGTTTATCTATAATTGGCATAATAGGGAAAAGCTAGACAATTCTTTAAGTTTGTCTCAAGAAGAAATCGAAAAAAAATTACAATCTGGTGCACCTTACGTAATCAGATTTAAATCCCCACAAAATGAACATTTAGAACTTTTTGATGAAATTAGAGGTAGCATTCAGATCGATACGAATACATTAGATGACAAAATATTGTTTAAGAGCGACGGCATGCCGACATATCATTTGGCCAATATTGTGGATGATCATTTAATGAAAATCACTCATGTTATTCGTGGTGAAGAATGGTTACCTTCTCTTGCACTACATGTATTATTATATCGCTCACTAGAATGGGAATCTCCTAAATTTGCACACTTACCTCTTATTTTAAAACCTATTGGAAAAGGAAAATTAAGTAAAAGAGACGGTGATAAAATGGGGTTTCCAGTATTTCCACTTCAATGGAAAGATCCCAAAACTCATGAAATATCATCAGGATATAGAGAAGATGGTTACCTTCCTGAGGCAGTAATTAATATGATGGCGTTTCTAGGTTGGAATCCAGGTACCGAACAAGAACTGTTCTCTCTAGAAGAATTAGTTCAAGAATTTGATCTCAAGCGGGTACATAAAGCAGGAGCCAAATTTGATCCTGAGAAAACAAAATGGTTTCAGCAGCAACATTTGCAGCGAACGGATACTTCTATATTGACCGAAGAATTCTCTGCACTACTTGCCGAAAAAAATATCGTTACTGATACAAATCTCAGTGCAATTATAGACGTTGTAAAAGAACGCGCAGTTTTTACAAAAGATCTCTGGGCTCTTAGTAAATTCTTTTTCATCGCACCTGTTAATTATGACACAAAAGCTGGAAAGAAAACATGGAAAGAAGATACCCCGGCTTTACTACAAGAATTGATTCGCGTTCTTGATGGTATTACCGATTTTTCGGAAGAAAAAGTATCACAAGAAGTAAAAGGCTGGATTACTGCCAAAGCTATTGGATTCGGAAAAATTATGATGCCATTACGACTGGTTCTTGTTGGTGATTTACAAGGCCCTGATTTATTTTTTATTACAGCTGCACTGGGTAAAGAAGAAACCATTCAAAGAATACAAAATGCAATAGAACGGCTATCGGTCTGAAGTAAGGTGAAACCAAATACACGTTTTGTAAAAATATCTCTTTATACCTTCAATTAGTTATTAATGCAATTTTTCAGTACATTCATCATGTTCATTTATAGAACTGGTTTATGCTTTTTGGATTTGAGTCAGAAATGGAAAAAACGTAAACCAGTTCATAACTTCTAAACTAAATAACCATGGGCTTCTATCTAATTCCTCTATTTATTTTCGGTTTTATCATTCTTATATCAGGAATATTTACTGTTAAACAACAAACTGCAGCAGTCGTAGAACGCTTTGGTAAATTTCTAAGTATCCGAAATTCTGGATTACATTTTAAAATTCCTGTTTTTGATCGAATTGCCGGACGCATTAATTTAAGAATACAACAGCTTGATGTTATCGTAGAGACGAAAACGAAAGACGATGTGTTTGTACGTCTTAAAATATCGGTTCAATTTCAAGTGATCAAAGACAAAGTGTATGATGCATTTTACAAACTAGAAAACCCTCATGACCAAATTACGTCATATGTTTTTGATGTGGTTCGTGCCGAAGTTCCCAAAATGAAACTTGATGATGTATTCGAACGTAAAGATGATATTGCCATTGCAGTGAAGCAAGAACTTAATGAAGCTATGGTTAACTATGGATATGACATTATCAAAACACTAGTTACCGACATCGATCCAGATTTACAAGTTAAAGAAGCTATGAATAGAATTAATGCTGCAGAACGTGAAAAAGTAGCAGCTGAATATGAAGCCGAAGCCGAACGTATTAAAATTGTGGCAAAAGCACGTGCTGAGGCAGAAAGTAAAAGATTGCAAGGACAAGGAATTGCAGATCAACGTAGAGAAATTGCAAGAGGTCTTGAAGAAAGTGTAGATGTTCTTAATAATGTAGGTATCAATTCTCAGGAAGCCTCTGCACTAATTGTGGTTACTCAACATTACGACACACTTCAATCGATAGGAGAAGAAACTAACACGAATTTAATTTTATTGCCTAACTCTCCGCAAGCTGGAAGTGATATGCTCAATAATATGATTGCTTCTTTTACAGCTTCTAATCAAATTGGAGAAGAAATGAAAAAACAAAATGCCAAAAAAGGAATCACCAGAAAAAAACCTGATACCAACTAAAAAATCCCAATAGAACGTTTCTATTTACGTAAACGGCATGCATTCGTAGTCTAAGTATACTTATATGTAAAAACACATAATACCGCATTATATTCGCTCTATTTTAATAGTTAAAAATTATAAAAATTGTATTTTTAATAGTAACTACTGATAATATTTAAAATATGTATCTTTATCAAAATTTATCCCTAAGAAACGCACATGAATAAATTTTAAAAATTACTTCACTAAGGGGAGTGTTTAAAATTTTTAATGTGAGAGCGTAGCGCCTACATACGTTCTCAATTTTTAATTATTTCGTTTCTAAAAAATTTAAACGTATGAAAAAATATGTTATTATTTTATTTTTTATTTCGGGAACTATTTTTTCCCAAAATATTAAAACATTAAAAAAGCAAGCAGAAAGAGATGCTAAAGCAACTTCACAAGCATCTATAGACAGAAATTTAAGTACCATCTTGAAATACACACATCCAAAAGTCTATAAAGCTTATGGTGAGCAACAACTTATGGAAACTATGAATGACATTTTCAGGACGATGGATGCTCAAAAAATAAAAATTGTTAATGCTACCGTAGATGAAGTTACCGATGTCAAAAAAGAGAATAAAGAATATCGCTGCTTAGTAACAACCACTACAGAAATGGATTTTAGCGGGAGATTGGTAACTTTAAAAAGTTCATTATTTGGTTTTTATAACAATAAGAAAGAGCAATGGTATTTTGTAGAATCGAATAAACTTCTAGATGATCCTGAAACTAAAAAGTTGTTTCCTAAGTTTAAAACCGATATTGATATCCCTCTAGATGAGCATATTGCGGAAAATTAACTGTAATAGTTAATACTTAATCTGACAATTTTAGTAATTTAGTTTAAATCAATTTAAATATTTGTCAGATGAACACAGAAGAAAAAATCATCAAACCAAAGTTAGGACTATTAGAGTTAGCAAAAC
>NZ_JAGKIK010000179.1 GCF_017897595.1 Aquimarina sp. U1-2 | reverse complement strand
CCAAGTGGCTGCTCTCTGTACCTACCATTGTAGCACGTGTGTGGCCCAGGACGTAAGGGCCGTGATGATTTGACGTCATCCCCACCTTCCTCGCGGTTTGCACCGGCAGTCTTGCTAGAGTTCCCGACATTACTCGCTGGCAACTAACAACAGGGGTTGCGCTCGTTATAGGACTTAACCTGACACCTCACGGCACGAGCTGACGACAACCATGCAGCACCTTGTGATCTGTCCGAAGAAAACTCTATCTCTAAAGCTGT
>NZ_JAGKIK010000178.1 GCF_017897595.1 Aquimarina sp. U1-2 | reverse complement strand
AGTGATGGCGATGGCTTAACAGACTGTGAGGAAACTACAGGAATAGACGATCCAAGTACCCCAGACGATCCAACGACGTTCCCAGGCGGACCAACGAGTGATCCAAACGATCCATGTAGTCCAATCGGCATTAACACAACAGACAGTGATGGCGATGGCTTAACAGACTGTGAGGAAACTACAGGAATAGACGATCCAAGTACCCCAGACGATCCAACGACGTTCCCAGGCGGACCAACGAGTGATCCAAACGATCCATGTAGTCCAAT
>NZ_JAGKIK010000177.1 GCF_017897595.1 Aquimarina sp. U1-2 | reverse complement strand
TATTCTTAAAGCATCAAAACCTGATGTAATTGTTTTGGCTGGATTTCTTTGGAAGTTTCCCGAGGTTATCTTGAATGCATTTCCTAATAAAGTTATTAATGTTCATCCTGCTTTATTGCCTAAATATGGAGGGAAAGGCATGTATGGGATGCATGTACATAATGCCGTTGTTGATAATGATGAGACTGAAACTGGTATTACCATTCATTATGTAAATGAAAATTATGATGAGGGGGCTATTATTTTTCAGGTGAAATGTAAGGTAGTTGATACTGA
>NZ_JAGKIK010000176.1 GCF_017897595.1 Aquimarina sp. U1-2 | reverse complement strand
TCACTAAATGTACAGACACACTGTACACAAAACAATTAAAATTAAATAATTGCACTTTGGGTATTGGGTACTCCATTATTCTTGTGCGTAATCATATTTTTATGTTAAAAAAAGTTACAGTATTACTGGTCTTTATGTTAACTGTAGGGGTAGTTAATGCCCATGAACTTAACGGAACAGTAATTTCAGAAGATAATGAGAAGCCCTTACAAGGTGTTGGGGTTTACAATAAGAATACAGGAACATATACATACACAAATGTATCAGGATATTTTGAA
>NZ_JAGKIK010000175.1 GCF_017897595.1 Aquimarina sp. U1-2 | reverse complement strand
AATAAAATTATAAGTTTAAGATGAAAAGAAAACTAATAAGTACAGGTTCAACATTTGAAGATGATATAGGATATTCTAGGGCGGTAGTACAAGATAATTGGGTTTTTGTATCAGGAACCACGGGTTATAATTATGACACCATGACGATTAGTGACGATATAGTCGAGCAAACAGAACAATGTTTAATCAATATAAAAAGTACCTTGGAGCAAGCAGGTGCTAGTTTGTCAGATATTGTTCGCGTTACGTATATTTTGCCAAATGCTTCAGACTTTGAA
>NZ_JAGKIK010000174.1 GCF_017897595.1 Aquimarina sp. U1-2 | reverse complement strand
GTTATGCAAACAATTACAAAGTATTTTATACTAATTATTTTAAGCTTAAGTGTGCAACTCATCACTGCACAAGATAGCATTCCAAAAACAGTAAATAAAGCCGAAATACAAAAGCTAAAAGCATCTATAAAAAAGGTTGAAGCCGAAGAAAAAGCACTTCTAAAATCTGAAGTAGAAGCTATTGATGCACGATTAAAAAACGGAGAAATTACTCAAGAAGAAGCTCAAAATCTTAAAATGGAAATGGCAAAAAAACGAGCTTTAAATATTGAAAACCGTA
>NZ_JAGKIK010000173.1 GCF_017897595.1 Aquimarina sp. U1-2 | reverse complement strand
AACCATTAGTTCGCAAGCTGTAGCAACAGGTAAATTAAACCCAGAGGAAGAGATAGAGTTAAAACCTCAAATTACAGGAATTGTGGATAAGATTATTGTAGAAGAGGGAGATAAGGTTAAAAAAGGAGATTTAATAGCCCAAATAAGGGTAGTACCTAACGAACAAAGTTTGGCTAATGCAAAAAGTAGAATCGCTACCTCAAAACTATCAGCAGACAATGCTACAACTCAATTCCAAAGAGATAAAAAGTTATTTGAAAAAGGGGTTATTTCCATTCAA
>NZ_JAGKIK010000172.1 GCF_017897595.1 Aquimarina sp. U1-2 | reverse complement strand
GATTTTTCTGCTGAGGGTGTTGAAGTCTATTACATTACAGGTAATCATGATGAAATGCTGCGCAAGTTTAGTAACACCACTATTGGTAATATTTCCATTGTTGATAAATTGGTTTTAGATTTAGATGGCAAAAAGGGATGGTTTTTTCATGGTGATGTATTTGATATTTCTATACAGAATGCCAAATTACTCGCAAAACTAGGAGGTTACGGATATGATGTGTTGATACTATTAAACCGACTAACAAATTGGGTTTTACTAAAACTAGGCAAGGAACGGTA
>NZ_JAGKIK010000171.1 GCF_017897595.1 Aquimarina sp. U1-2 | reverse complement strand
AAAGCTAAATTCGGCCAAGGTTTATGGTAATTTTCCATATTAATGCATTAAAGTTCCATGTGTAGTCTAATACTTTATAAGTATTTTTACTAAGCAAAACGTTTAACTAACACATATAGATTTATGGATTTATATCCACTAAAATTCACGCCACTTTTTAAATATAGAATATGGGGTGGCGAAAAACTAAAAACAGTATTAAACAAAGATTACAAAGAAACCAACGTTGGCGAATCTTGGGAGATTTCGGGTGTAGAAAACGATGAAACTCTAGTGGTCGA
>NZ_JAGKIK010000170.1 GCF_017897595.1 Aquimarina sp. U1-2 | reverse complement strand
GTTATGATATCCCCCAAGCTTTTAAAGTTGAAACTTTAGATATTACAAATATACCAGTGGGTGTGTTCTTTGTAAAAATAACTTCTGATGATGCCTCAATAACTCAAAAGCTTATTATAGAGTAGTAGAGGTAAATGAAATAATCGAAAAGCATCACATAATGTGATGCTTTTTTTGTTGGTTGCATCAAGATAACGAAACAATAATACTTAGTTTTTTGAAAAACTAAGTATTATTACTTAAAATCATTCTAAATAACAAAAACATGACATTTGTTATTTG
>NZ_JAGKIK010000016.1 GCF_017897595.1 Aquimarina sp. U1-2 | reverse complement strand
GAAAATTTATTTCTTTCACAAACTGCCTCCATAAATCAAGAGGTAGTTGAGAAAGAAATAAATTTAGCGCAAAGGCATGATGTCGGATAAGTAACAACTGTCAGATCAAGTAGTGGCTACTACAACTTACGTGTATATCCTGCTGCGATCAAATTCTTGGTAAATCCCCGTCACCTTTCAACGGAAGATTAGAAGTTCCCATTAAGTAGGTATCTACGTGATAGGCTGCCTGTCTACCTTCGGCTATGGCCCAGACGATCAATGATTGTCCTCGACGTGTATCGCCGGCAGCAAAAACACCTTTTATATTGGTTGCATAGGTATCTTCGGTCGCCTTGATATTGGTTCTATTATCCATTTGAACTCCAAGTTGTTGGGCTATGGTAGGTTCTGATCCGGTAAATCCAAGAGCCAATAATGCTAGTTCACATTTCCACTCTCTTTCGGTACCGGCAATCTCTTGCAATGTAAAACGACCATTTTCTTTGACCCATTCTACCTCTGAAGTAATTAGACCTTTTAAATTGCCCTGTTTATCTCCCAAAAACTCTTTGGTAGAGATACTCCAGTTACGCTTTACTCCCTCTTGGTGTGATGAACTTGTGCGCAATCGCATTGGCCAAAACGGCCAGGGCTGGTGAGCAGGCCGATCAGTAGTTCCCTTATTCATAATTTCAAAATTCGTAACAGACGTTGCTCCCTGACGAACCGAAGTACCAATACAGTCTGATCCCGTATCTCCTCCCCCGATTACTATGACATCTTTATTGGTAGCCAGAATTTCTTCTCCTAAATCCGTCATGCCGGCAACTCTTCTATTATTTTGTGGTAGAAAATCCATGGCTTGTACTACTCCTTTCAAATCTGAACCTTTGACAGGCAAAGTACGTTTTACGGTTGCTCCCGTACATAACACTACGGCATCAAATTCTGCCTTAATTTGATCTGCTTCAATGTCTTTACCAATGTGCACTCCTGTTTTGAATATAATTCCTTCTTCTTCTAAAACTGAAACACGCCGATCGATAACATTTTTTTCCATCTTAAAATCCGGAATACCATACCGCAATAACCCTCCTACTTTTTCATCCCGTTCAAAAACAGTAACCAAATGACCCGCACGGTTTAATTGTTGTGCCGTGGCTAGACCGGCTGGACCAGATCCAATAACAGCAACAGTTTTTCCGGTTCTATCTTTGGGAGGCATTGCTTTTATCCATCCGTTTTTAAATGCTTGCTCTACGATATTCTTTTCGATATTCTCAATTGTGACAGGATCTTCATTGATACCCAGCACACAAGCTTCTTCACAAGGTGCTGGACAAAGCCTACCTGTAAATTCAGGAAAATTATTAGTCGCATGTAAGATAACTGCAGCTTTTTCCCATTTACCTCGATACACGGCATCATTAAAATCGGGTATCAAATTACCCAGCGGACAACCACTATGGCAAAACGGAATTCCGCAATCCATACATCTTGCTCCCTGATTTTTAAGTTTTTTCTCAGGCATTTCGACTGTAAATTCTTTATAATCTTTTATTCGATCTTTAACCGCCTGATAGGATTCTATTTCTCTTTCAAATTCTAAAAACCCAGTGATCTTTCCCATGTTGTTTTAAGTTTAGTGTTGAGTACAAAGTATTGAGAATTTCTTTATGCAATTTTTACTCTTATTTCAATCTTTTTCCTAAGGAAGAAGGAGCTTACTTATTACTTTTACATTTTACATTCTGAATTCTAAATTAAAAAACACCTCCCTAACCCTCCTCAAGGAGGGAATGTTTCAATTAGTAACCTCTACTTTAAATACTTTCTTTTTTACTATATGCCTGGTGCCCAAAACTGACATCTTTTACATTTATCATTTTGACTTTTACATTTTACATTCGTCATTCTGAATTCTGAACTCTGAATTAAAAAACACCTCCCTAACCCTCCTCAAGGAGGGAATATTTCAATTAGTAACCTCTACTTTAAATACTTTCTTTTTTACTGTATGCCTGGTGCCCAAAACTGATATACTTTTACATTTTTCATTCGTTGTTCTGAATTCATCATTCATAATTCATAATTCAACACGTTCTTCTTCTAATCTTTTTAATGCCTGTTTATATTCTTCTGGCAGTACTTTAACGAATTTTGAAAGTTCGTTTTCCCAATTTTCTAGTATTTTTTGCGCTAACGGACTAAGAGTTGCGTTGTAATGATTTTCAATTAATCCTTTCAACTCGTCAATATCCTTTTGTTCAATAACAGGATCAAGATTTAATGCTTCTTTATTACAATGTGCTTCAAAAGTTTGCTTCTTATCATAAATGTATGCAATACCTCCAGACATACCTGCTCCAAAGTTTCTACCTACCTCTCCTAAAATTACGGCAATACCACCAGTCATATATTCGCATCCATGATCCCCTACTCCCTCGACTACTGCTTTTGCTCCTGAGTTTCGTACGCAAAAACGTTCTCCCGCCTTTCCGTTGATATATATTTCTCCGGCAGTCGCACCGTATAACGTTACATTACCGGTAATGATATTTTCTTCGGGGGTTATAGTAGCCTCATCAGGAACTTTAATAATCAATTTGGCTCCAGAAAGCCCCTTGCCCAAATAATCGTTGGTAGTACCATTGACCACCATTGTTAATCCCCTGGTAGCAAAAGCCCCAAAGCTTTGCCCTGCAGCTCCCGTAAAATTTAACTTTAATGTATTCTCTGGCAACCCTTGAGCCCCATAAATTTTGGAAATTTCGTTACTCAAAATGGCTCCAACAGCTCTATCTGTATTGCTAATATCAAAATCTAATGTTGTTTTCTCTTTACGGAATAACGCGGGATGTGCCTGTTCAATAATTTCGAAATCTATAGACTTACTTAATCCGTGATCCTGGGTTGTGGTATGATGAACCGCCGTACCTTCGGCAACTTCGATTTTATGTAAGATTGGAGTGAGATCTACGCCGGCAGCTTTATAATGCTCGATTGCCTTATTGTGATCCAGCTTTTGTACTTGCCCTACCATTTCATTAATTGTTCTAAAACCAAGTTGCGCCATAATTTCTCTTAGTTCCTGAGCTACGAAATACATGTAGTTTACAACATGCTCGGGCTTTCCTTTAAATTTTTTACGCAGTTCGGGATTTTGAGTTGCAATTCCTACCGGACAGGTGTTTAAATGACAAACACGCATCATGATGCATCCAGAAGCTACTAATGGCGCTGTGGCAAAACCAAATTCTTCTGCTCCCAATAAACAGGCTACAGCAACATCTCGCCCTGTCTTTAATTGGCCGTCACATTCAACTACTACTCGATTTCGAAGATTATTCCCCACCAAGGTTTGCTGTGCTTCGGCTATACCGAGTTCCCAAGGTAATCCTGCATGTTTTAATGATGTTAAAGGAGATGCACCCGTTCCGCCATCAAATCCGGATATTAAAATCACATCGGCTTTAGCTTTGGCAACTCCCGCAGCTACTGTACCTACTCCAACTTCAGAAACCAACTTTACATTGATACGCGCATCTCTATTTGCTGATTTTAAATCATAAATTAATTGCGATAAATCTTCGATAGAATAGATATCGTGATGTGGTGGAGGAGAAATCAGACCAACGTAAGGTGTGGAGTTTCGCGTTTTTGCGATTTCAGGATTCACTTTGGGTCCAGGGAGTTGACCTCCTTCTCCAGGTTTGGCACCCTGAGCCATTTTTATCTGAATTTCTGCTGCATTGGTCAAATAATTTGAAGACACCCCAAATCTTCCTGAAGCTACTTGTTTAATAGCGCTGTTTTTCCAGTCACCATTCACATCCTTGTAAAATCTAAGAGGGTTTTCTCCTCCTTCCCCAGAATTGCTCTTCCCCCCTATTCGGTTCATGGCAATGGCTAAATTTTCATGAGCTTCTTTACTTATAGACCCATAAGACATCGCACCCGTTTTAAACCGTTTTACTATTTCTGTCCATGGTTCTACCTCATCCAGCGGAATAGGATCATAGTTTGAAAACTCTAATAATCCTCGAATGGTCATTAATGCTTTAGATTGTTCATTAATTAATGAAGCATATTCTTTATAAGTCTTAGGATCGTTATCTCGTACAGATTTTTGAAGTTTAGCTACCGTTAAAGGGTGAAACTGATGCTTTTCTCCATTTCGTCGCCATCTATACTGTCCGCCAATTTCAAGATCCAAACTTGCGTCAACTGCTCTTTCTACATATGCTTTTTTATGTCGTTTTGATATTTCTTTTTCTATTTCGTAAAGTCCAATCCCTTGAATACGAGTAGCCGTATGAGGAAAATACCGCTCTACCACCTGGGTATTAATACCGATGCACTCGAATAGTTGTGAACTTCTGTAAGAATTTAATGTTGATATTCCTATCTTATTCATCACTTTGAGCACGCCTTTACCTACAGCCTTATTGTAATTATAAATCGCTTCTTCGACAGTAAGATCAGTAATATTATCATCTTCTATTTGTTCTGCAATGATTTCATTAACCATATACGGATTAATAGCACTCGCTCCGTAACCAAATAATAACGCAAAATGATGTACTTCTCGAGGTTCTGCCGACTCAATAATGATACTCACATTAGAACGCTTTCCAAGTTTTTGCAACCCACTATTCACATAAGAGCATGCGAGTAATGCCGGAATAGGAGCCCTATGCTTGCTAACATTTCTATCAGAAAGAATGACGATGTTTGTACCTTGCTCAATTGCCTTAAAAGCATCTTTTAGCAGTTTTTCTAAAGCATCTTCTAAACCATTTAATCCCCGATTAACGTTGTACAACATAGATACCGAAGTCGATTTGAATCCCTTATCGGCATACGTTTTGATCTTGTCTAAATCTTCTTTAGAAATTACCGGATTTTGAATTTTTAATTTATTACAATGTTTAGGGTGAACATCGAATATATTATAATCTGATCCTAATGTTAAACTAATATCACAGATCAACTCTTCTCTAATACCATCTAACGGAGGGTTGGTTACTTGAGCAAACAATTGTTTGAAGTAATTATAGATCAACTGTGGGCGTTCTGAAAGAATCGCTATCGGGGTGTCAGACCCCATAGAGCCAATGGGCTCTTTTCCCAATTGTCCCATTGGTGAAATAATTGTATCGATATCTTCTTGGGTATATCCAAATACTTCTTTGCGCATTGCCACTGTTTCTTCGCCTAAAAATAAGGGGCAATCGTTATATGGAATATCTCTTAAATGCACCATATGCTCTTGTAACCATTTTCTATAGGGATGCTTTGAGGCAATCTCCTCCTTAATTTCTTCATCATTTACGATTCGCCCCTCTTGCATATTTACGAGAAACATTTTGCCCGGTTCTAATCTGCCGTGATACGCCACGTTTTCAGGAGCAATATCAACAACTCCGGTTTCTGAAGACATGATAACGTAGCCATCTTTGGTTACTGTGTATCGAGAAGGTCGCAAACCATTTCTATCTAATACAGCCCCTATATAATTGCCATCTGTAAAAGGAATAGAAGCCGGGCCATCCCACGGCTCTATGGCACAAGAGTTAAACTCGTAGAATGCTTTTTTGGCATCAGACATTTCAGGATTTTTTTCCCAAGCTTCGGGAACCATCATCATCATAACCTCGGGTAATGATCGTCCTGTCATTACTAATAACTCAACCACCATATCCATAGAGGCTGAGTCTGATTTTCCTTTTAGTACTACAGGAAGAATATTTTTTATATCATCTCCAAACCAATCGCTTTCTAATAATTCTTCTCTTGAACGCATACGAGTAACATTTCCTCTCAACGTATTGATTTCACCATTATGACACATATATCGAAACGGTTGAGCCAGATCCCAAGTAGGAAAAGTATTGGTAGAAAAGCGTTGATGTACAAGCGCTAATTTGGTAACAACCATAGGATCCATCAAATCTGTATAGTACAATTTAATATCTTCTGGCATTAAAAGCCCTTTAAAAATCAGGGTTTTGGTAGATAAACTAGGCACATAGAAAAATCTATTTTCAGAAAGTTTAGAATTGTATATGGCATGCTCAGTTACCTTTCTGGCAATAAACAATTTGAGATTAAAATCGAAATAGCTTTGATCCGGATTCGCTTTACCTACAAATATTTGTTTAATATAAGGTTCTGTAGTTACTGCAATTTCACCAAGATGAATATGATCTACGGGAACATCTCGCCATCCTAAAAGAGCTAAACCCTGATCTGCAATATTTTTTTCAAAAGTTTTAATACAAAACTGTCTTTGATTCTCTTTTTTAGGTAAGAAAACATTACTCACAGCATATGATCCTGCTGACGGAACTTCAAAATCGCAATGTTTTACAAAAAAATCATGCGGAATGTCAATTAATATCCCAGCACCATCTCCCGTTTTTCCATCTGCACTTACTGCACCTCTATGTTCTAGCTTTTCTAAAATTTCGAGTGCTTTATGAATGATATCATTCGATTTTTTCCCTTCTAGACTACATATAAATCCGGCACCGCATGCATCATGCTCGAATTCTGGTAAATACATTCCCTGTTTCTCCATCATATTTTTCTGACTTAAACGTGTTCAAGACTAGAAAATTAACAAATCATTAAGGAAGAATAAAATAAAGCGAAACATTAGTAATCACTTTTCTGAGCTCATCAAAAAAAGGGATATATCAATAAGAAAATCACAAAATAACAACCTTTAATTACGAATCTACTAATGCGCTTTTATAACTAATTGGGAGGTTCTTAATGTGAAATCATTAGGATTCGCCATTAATAATTATTGATAAATAACCACTACAACGATTTCGTTGAAAAATTGGCATTTTTAAAGATATCATATAAACAGTTTTATTACTAAAAATTGATTACCCCTAATTTTTTGAGGGTTAAATATCTAAAATTGATAAAAATTACGTGATTACCCTATAAAATTTGGAAGTAAAATATAATTTCACATATTTTTGATCAAAATTTAACATTAATTTTAACTTTTATTCTTTATGAAAAAAATAGAAGCCGTAATCAGAAGGTCAAAATACCGAGCTGTAAAAGAAGCACTACATGACAAAGGAGTTATGTTTTTCTCTTATTGGGATGTAACCGGTGTAGGGCACGAACAAAAAGGTAGTGTTTACCGTGGTATTTCTTATAGTACAACAGACATTCAAAGACGATATCTTTCTATTGTTGTTAACGATGATTTTGAAGAAGTTGCTATAGCTGCTATCCTAGAAGCCGGGAAGACAGGCGAAGTAGGAGATGGAAAAATATTTGTATCTGACATTAAAGAAGCTTACCGCATACGTACAGGGGAAAAAGGGAAAGAAACACTGAGCTAATTCTCTATTGCACAGCTATATAACTCACTAGAAATATAAACTAATTTAACAGTAATTAAACAATGGAACTTTTAACTACAAATAATGTATGGATGATGATGTGTACTGCACTTGTATTCTTCATGCATTTAGGATTTTCTTTTTTAGAAATAGGATTAACTCGTCAAAAAAACACGATAAACATATTATTTAAAAATGTATTTATCATCTGTGTAGGACTTCTAATGTACTACTTAGGTGGGTTCAATCTTATGTATCCTGGGTTTGAAGAAGGCGACCTTGGATTTTTGAAATTCGCTGGTTTCGGTATTGCCGCACCAGAAAATGGAATGACTCCCGAATATGCAGATGGAGGGTATACTTGGTGGACTGATTTCTTATTTCAAGGTATGTTTGCCGCTACGGCAGCTACAATAGTATCTGGAGCCGTAGCTGAAAGAATAAAATTAGGTGCATTTATGATTTTTACCATCGTTTATGTTGGTTTAGTATATCCAATAGTAGGTTCTTGGCAGTGGGGAAGTGGTTTTCTTTCTTCTTTGTCTATAGGAAAAGCTGAAGGATTTTATGACTTTGCAGGTTCAACTTTGGTACACTCTGTAGGTGGATGGGCAGCTTTGGTGGCTGTAACATTACTAGGGTCTCGAATAGGGAAATTTAGTCCGGATGGTAAACCACAAGCTATTCCGGGACATAATATTCCGCTAGCAGCCGCAGGAGTACTTATCCTATGGTTAGGTTGGTTTGGATTTAACGGTGGATCTGTACTGTCTGCAGATCCGGCAGGAACATCTCTTGTACTTGTAACCACTTGTCTAGCAGCAGCAGCAGGTGGAGTAGGTGCATTTATATTGTCTACTGTACTGTACAAAAACTATGATCTAACCATGTTTTTAAATGGAATTTTAGGAGGCTTGGTAGGTATTACCGCAGGAGCAGACTTAATGTCACCTAACGAAGCAGTAATGATAGGTCTATTTGCAGGCCTCATTATTGTGTTTGGTGTCGCCCTTATAGACGAATTAAAACTAGATGATCCCGTTGGTGCTATAGCTGTGCACTTAATATGTGGAATATGGGGAACCTTAGCAGTGGGTATCTTTGGTGCAAAAGCCGGATTTGATCAATTTTTAGTTCAGGGGATTAGCGTGTTGATTGTGGGAGGATTTTGCCTTACTACTTCCTTTATTATTATATACACCCTCAAGAAAACCGTCGGAATTCGAGTTTCTGAAAAAGAAGAAATTGATGGACTTGATAATCATGAACACGGTATGGATGCTTACCCTGATTTTAGACTTAACCAACACTAAGACTTGAATAGTGTTTGACCATTGAATGGGGAGGTGTATTGTTATTATCTCCCTATTTCTTATTATAACTATCTACTACCAAAATGAATATAAAAAGAAGCTGTTCAAAAAGTTACATCCCAAACTATCTTCGAAAAACTTTTCAAACAGCTTCTTTATAAACTGCTTTAAATTTAATGTCCCAATAAAATTTAGTTAATGATTAATTTTTGAGTACTTAGTACCGTTCCCTTATGTTCTATCCTTACCAAGTAGATTCCCGCATTGAGCCCTATATCATTAGGGACTATTGTGTTTACCCCCGAAGAAAGCATAACTTGTGCTGTTTTTCTACCTAGAATCGTATACACACTAGCGTTAACATCATTTTTTAATGCAGTATTAAGATGTATAGAGAAAGAATCTTTTGCCGGATTAGGAGCTATCTTTAAGTCGAACACATCTAGCTCGTTCTCTGTACCTACTCTTGGTAGTATTGCCTCTCTTTCCATACTACGTTCTGCGAGAATAGTTTGTTCTCCACATGTTCCTTCATAAATTTTAACATTTGAGAATGTAGAATTGTTTCCAGAGCCTGCATCATTATCGTTTATAAATAGCAATCGATCCATAGCTCCCGTATAAATAGTACCTACCGGAATAATATACGTTACGGTGCCACCTGCATAGTTATCATAATTAGTTAAACCATAATCCTGGGTCCCATGAACTTTGAAATATCTTGTAGCCGTTAGGGAATTGTCTTCTTCAAATCCAATACCATGAATCTCTCCTTCCGAAGAACTACTGAAGTCAAATTCGATAACCGTATTGGTAGTTACGTTATAATTAAGTGCAATATACTTCCAAGTATTATTGGATAACGTAATAGATTTTCCTTGATTACCTATAGATGAATTGTTTCCTGCAGTATCTTGATTACTAAAAGAATTGAGAGCGTAATCATTAAAATTAATAGCATTACACGTAGGGTCGGGGTCTGAGGTTCCATTTTGTATACGAACAGCATCAATTGCAACATCACTCTGCCATCCACTTGAACCTGAACCAGTGACTACGCTAAAGCGTAATTGCACATTAGATTCGTTGGCGTAAGAAGAAAGATTTACGTCTGCTACATTCCAAGTATCACCTTGTTCTCCGGTTTTGTTAAATACGCTAGTCCAGTTTCCGTCATTATTTGTTCTGACTTCAACATTCAAACTATTAATAGCACTTCCTAGCATATGATATTGAAAAGTAAGACTTGGTGCTGTTAAACTAGAAAAATTCAAACATGGTGAATTAAGGATCGCTTTTTTATTGGGATATCCAGATCTATTCCCTGAAGCTTCTACATATACATATGAACTACCATCTGAAGCACTATTGGGTCCGGTACCGCTCGATGGTGTTCCGCCAGAGTTTATTGTCCAATTTATATCATCTATAGCAGATTGTTTCCAGGCCCCTAGAGACCCTTCAAAACTTTCATTATAAGGAAAAGAAGACACCTCGCCTATACATTCTTCAGGTTCAGGTCCCGATCCTCCGCCAAGCTCCATAGCCTCCCAAAAGGCGGGAATGGTAGCTCTTTCACCAAAATTAGAACCTCCCGATCCAGAACAACCACCATACGCATGTACTCCAACGGCATTACCCGTGGCAGCATCTATTATTGGACTTCCAGAGTTGCCTCCTGTGGTATCTGTTCTATAACGAACAAATGTATTATTTACAGAAGATAGCGGCCCAGTATGAGTTTGCTGAGTTTGATTATCAACACCCGTATCTGTACCAAAACCTGTGATTGTGATGGTAGAACCTGGTTCACTTTGTACTACATTGAAGGATTTACCTTGCGCCTGTATTGGTGTTAACCCTGTTTGTGTATTAGCACCAGCTTCAAAAACAGCCCAATCATTAGCCTGACTTGGACTATTTGGATATGGAGACACAAAATTACCTATTGGATATTGATCCTCGGGACCAGGGTGCACAATAGTTCGATCAGGATTAGACTTGGGTACGTTAAACTCGATGATTTGAGCTCTACTCCCCACACAATGACCAGCTGTTACTAGCTTACCATTAGTAATAATCCATCCTGTACATCCAATAGGAACTATTCGACCTATAGCATCGTCGGTAGCATCGACTCTATCGTCATTAGAGCCACATTGAGACTTTAAAACTGGGGTTTTAATACCAATGCCCAGTTCTTTAATATTTAAACGGATAGAATTTTCTCCGCTAGCTACCACAAGTTTTAAAGTTACCTTCTCCCCATTAAAGTAGGCACTGGTATTTTGCCAGTTTTTGATAGTTGAAGCAGTAAAGGTTTGAGACGCACCGTCAAGTTCTGAAGTAATAGTAAGCGTACTATACCTCCCCAGATCAACATCTTCAAAAAATAATCGTAACCAGGTAGCCCCGGGTTCTATTATAGTTCTAGTAATAATTTCTTCAGTACTTTTACTTTGGCTCGTATTAGCGTTTAAAGACATTTCTACTGATTTATACCTAGCAGGTAAGGGATCGGTTTGAGCCCAATTTGCAAGAGGTAAAATTAAGAAGGTCATACAGATGAGTATTCCTACTTTTGATAAAAAATACCTGTCTTTGCATTGTAATTGATTTGTGTTGTGTAAATTCATACGAATAAGAATTAGTTTGTATTGGTTAGACATTAAATTTAATTTTTACAATGGTTTTGCTAACATAGGTAACAAATCGTCATCCAATTAAACTAAGATCAAGTTGACTCAACTTAACCTATACAATCTCTTATTCTTTGTTTTCCTGAAATGGAATAAAAAGGGTAGTACTTATGAAGTTTTTCCAATTTCTCATAACAAGATAACAAATTAATTTGAATATCTGTACTATTTAGTAATGTACTACTTAGCATCCTTATGGAATTATTTTAGCATATTTTCTACTCATAAACAACTAAGGCATAAGGAGAACCTGATATAGGCCTGTGCCAAACTCGCTTCAGTTATCATATCGAAGATTAGATCTTATGATACTCTCTGCATAATCCATTAAGTTAAAAATTATTGCTAAAAAAAAGTTTAATAACACATTTTTAATGTGAATGTATTAATCTTTATTTTTACAGCACAGTAAGAAATATCATGATTCAACAAGATACCATTGTAGCTTTAGCAACACCTTCCGGCGTCGGAGCCATTGCCGTAATTCGGGTTTCTGGAAAAGATGCAATTTCAATATGCGCTTCTCTGTTTAGATCTGTCAATTCCAAAAAAATAGAAAAGCAGAAAAGTCATACCGTACACCTAGGTCATATTATGGATGAGAATCGAGTGTTGGATGAAGTATTGGTTTCAATTTTCAAAGGAACTCAATCATACACCGGAGAACCCACTATTGAAATTTCTTGTCATGGATCTACATACATTCAACAGGAGATCATACAACTTTTACTACGCAAAGGGTGTCGTATGGCAAATGCTGGTGAATTTACCTTACGCGCTTTTTTAAACGGTAAATTAGATCTTTCTCAAGCAGAAGCAGTGGCCGACCTTATCGCATCAGATTCTGAAGCCTCGCATCAAATTGCAATGCAGCAAATGCGCGGAGGGTTTTCTACCGAAATTAAGGCGTTGCGAGAGGAATTAATCAATTTTGCATCGCTAATAGAATTAGAGTTAGATTTTGCCGAAGAAGATGTAGAGTTTGCCGATCGTACACAATTCAAAGAATTAATTAGTAGAATTACCGAAGTCTTAAAACGTTTGATCGATTCTTTTGCCGTTGGAAATGTGATCAAGAATGGAATCCCTGTGGCTATTGTAGGAGAGCCTAATGTCGGAAAATCTACCCTGCTCAATGCCCTTTTGAATGAAGAAAGAGCTATCGTATCTGAAATAGCTGGAACCACCAGAGACACCATTGAAGACGAAATTACTATTGGCGGAATCGGGTTTAGATTTATTGATACTGCCGGAATCCGAGACACCAAAGATGTAGTTGAAAGTATTGGAATCCAAAAAACCTTCGAAAAAATCGAACAAGCACAAGTTGTGATTTATTTAGTTGATAGTTCATTGTTGACGGTTGATAGTATCTCAGAACTAAAAACCGAAATCGGAAAAATACAGAACAAATACCCTCAAAAACCTTTGCTTATTGTGGCTAACAAAATTGATAAGTTAGAACAAAATCAAATTGATCACCTTATTTCAGAAATTGAGAATATTCATTTACTCTCAGCAAAAAGCGGTTTAGGAGTAGAAGAATTACAAAACAAGCTGTTAGATTTTGTGAATACGGGTGTGTTACGTAATAACGAAACTATTGTAACCAATACAAGACATTATGATGCTTTATTAAAAGCACTAGAAGAAATTCAAAAAGTTCAATATGGTTTAGATACTGGTCTTTCTGGAGATCTTATGGCTATTGATATTAGGCAAGCCTTATATCATTTTGGAGAGATTACCGGTGAAATATCTAATGATGATTTATTAGGCAATATATTTGCTAATTTCTGTATCGGGAAGTAGGAAAAGAGCTACAAAAACTAACAAAACTCAACATAAATCAACTTTCCAGAACTTTTACATACCCTAACTCCGCATTCAAAATAGCTTCTGTTATCCTTTGATAGGATTGTCCTTGTCTCTTTTTTGTACCTCCAAATGCAATTTTTGAAATCGATACCATATTTCAAACTTTCTCGGATAAATTATGAGACTTCCTGAGACTTATAGATACTTCCTGATACTCTAAGAGATAATTCCGGCCTCTACATTAAATAATTTTCTAACTTTTTTTATCAAAAATTGTCAAGATAAATACCATTATAATACTTTGGCTTACAGAGTCTTAATTTAGATTAAGTGATTTATTTGTAAACTTGTATCGATAAAAAAATGAGTTCTAATATAAGGTTAAAAAAGACTTGTCAAGAATGCGGAATAGAGTTTATTGCTAAGACAACAGTAACCAAAAATTGCTCTGACACTTGTGCGAAAAAAGCATACAAAAGAAAACAAAGGCAAAGAAAAATTCAAGAAGCAATAGAATTAGAGAAAAAGGTAATACCTCAACAGATTAAAAATCCAGAAATCAATCAAAAAGAGGTGCTATCTATAAAAGAACTGTGCGATTTCGTTGGCATAAGCAAATCTACTGCCTATCGATTGTTTGAAGATGATTCTATAAAAACTATAAAATTGAGAAGTCGAGTATTTATAACCAGAAAAGAAATTAAAAGAGTATTTGATATATGAAGACATCAAAAGTTACATTAAGAAAGAAATTACTAAAGAATAAAAAACGACAGAGTTTATATTTGGATTACTACCCTCCTATTTTAAACCCCACAACAGGCAAATTCTCAAGGAGAGAATTTTTAGGCATGTATATTCTGGTCAAGCCAAAAGATGAGGTGGAACAAGTCCAGAATAAAAACACACTTCTAAGGGCAAGAATGCTTTGTAATAAACGGCAGAATCAAATCTTTAATAATGACTATGGTTTTCTGGCTTCGGATATTGAGAATAAGGACTTCTTGGAATACTTCGAGAAATTAGCTAAAAAAAGAGGCCGTAGTATCTCCAATGAAGCTATTTGGCTTATCGTCTTAAGCTATTTGAAGGATTTTTCATCAGAGATCAAAATGAAAGATCTTACAATTCGATTCGTAGATGAATTTAGAGAATACCTTTTAGTCAAACGGCATTTTAAAACAGGAAAAGTAATTTCTCAAAACACGGCTTGTTCCTATTTTTCTAAATTTATCTATGCTATAAAATCAGCTTTTAAAGATGGACTTCTTAAAGAAAATATAGCTCCAAAAGTTGATCGTATTAAAGCGGAAGAAACCAAAAAGGAATTTCTTACCAAAGAAGAAGCTACTCGATTAAAGAGTACTCCCTGCAAATGCAAGATACAAAAGAGAGCCTGTTTGTTCATGATCTATACAGGTTTGAGGGTATCAGATATTCAGAAACTTGTTTGGAGCAATGTAGAGCATTCTGAAGAGACAGGACATTATATACGTTTCCAACATCAAAAAACGCGCAACCAGCAAACCCTACCGTTTAATGATGAAGCATATAAACTCCTTTCAGAAAGAGGGTTACCAAATGAATTAATTTTTAAAGGATTTAAAAAAGATTACAGAATACTGAAAAAATGGGCCGAAGATGCAAGGATTCAAAAAAATATAGGGTTTCACACGTTTCGGCATTCATTTGCCACGCTCCTACTCAATTCTGATGTTAGCGTATTTACGGTAAAGGAAATGTTAGGTCATAAGGATTTGAAAACAACTATGAACTATGTCAACCTATTAAATGATAAAAAAATATCAGCAGCTAATGCTATAAATCTATAATTATGGAAGTAAAAGAGACACTAGAAAAACTAATGACTGATTTAGTGACTGCAAATGTCACCATAACCTATTTAAAAACCAACCAAACTCTACTAGGAAAAAAAATACAATCAAAGTACCCTGAACTGTTAGAAAACAAAAACAAGGATGTAAATATTGAATTTAATGGTCATTCTAATCCAAAACATTACGAGAACAGCTTAAAACTATTAGTTAATCGATTAGAATATCAAATAACTGATTTGAAAAATAAAGAGTTTTATGTTTCGGAATTCGAAAGGGCTTTTGAAAATATATCTTTTCAAAAAGAGAAAAGAGATGTTTTCTTTTCTAGAAAAGATATCATAGAACATATTGATCCTAAGTCTGACTTTTGGATTGATGAAATGGATGATTTCATCAAGTTAAACCAAAAACGAAAATTATCAGATTTCGTAGAAATCCAAAATAGCATATTAACTAGAGTATTAGAAATATTAAATAAATCTGAGACAATCGAAACCATAGAAGATTTGGTACCTGATGAAGAAAAACGAAGGCATTTAAAAAAATGGCTTATTGAGAATGGTTATTGTGATGACAATTTTGTCTGGATAGATTTATCCAAAGGAAACAAATCAAAATTAGGATACTTATTAGGATTCGTAATACCCCTCAAAAATTTTTCAAACATTGAAGCTACTAAGAAGGATTTAGTCAAAGTCGCTGAAAATTCTTTCAAATTAAAAATATCTGTCGAAACAATACAAAAAGCATTAAATAATTTAAAACTGAAAGACAAATACAAAACTTTATCGATTTAATCTTACGCTAGTTACAATCGTAATCAACGTAAGGCTAGGTTTTTCAATTGTTTCAATTTAGCAGTATCAAAACTGTTAGAATGAAACAATTTTCTTTTTTATATGACCCTGAAGAAATACGAAAAATTATTCGTGAGGAATTACAAATTCTTCAAAAAAATAACTCACCTCCAATTGATGTTAAACAAGATATCTTTCTAGATATAGATGAAGCATCGAAATATTTAAAAATTTCCAAATCCACTTTAAGAAAAAAGTGCCAAAAGATGGAAATCCCATGTATCAAAAGATGCGGTAAATGGATATTCAATAAAAAAGAGATAACCAATTGGTTACTACAGGGGAAACAAAATTCAATTAATTTTTAAACGTATTCAATATGAAAACGACAGACAATCTTGTCAAAAACTTAGGAGTCTTTAGCTCATTTCATCCTCCTATAGAAAATACAACGCCTGAAAGAGAGCCTAGCAACCTAAAAGAATTATATGAACTTATTACTCATAAAGAGTTTAAAGAATTTATCGACAAACAAAAAAAGCTACGAACCAAGAAAAAAGAAATTTATCCCTTCGTTACTTTTAGTGGTGTTTTTAGTAAAAGATCTAACCATAATTTACTATCTCATTCTGGTTTAATTGTTATAGATATTGATAAATGTGAAGGTAATATCTATAGGTTAAAAGAAGAAATTTGTAAAATCTTAGCTGTGGCACTTGCTTTCATTAGTCCAAGTGGAAACGGATTAAAAGTTGTATTAGGTATTAATATAGATAAGGCTTCTCATATTCAATATTTCAAATGGCTTACAATTTTTTTTAAAGAACATTTTGATATAGAAATTGATAAATCTGGTAGTGATGTATCTAGAGCTTGTTTTTTAAATTATGATCCAGAAGCTTATTTCTATCAAGATTATATAGGGTTTGAACCTTCTGATTTTAAAGAATCTAAAATTATAGAAGAAACTGAATCTTACGTATCGGACAATTTAGATATCAAAAAAGTACAATCTTGCATCAATCAGTTATTAGAAAAGGATATCGATATTACAGAAAATTATAATGATTGGGTGAGAATTGGTTTTTCATTAGCTAGTCTTGGTGAAGATGGCAGAGAGTTATTCCATCAAATAAGTTCAGTATATCCAGATTATGACAATGAAGAATGTGATACACAATTTGATAATTGTTTAAATTCTAGCAATAGAGATATAAGCTTAGGAACATTCTTTTACTACTGCAAGCAAGAAGGAATAAATTATCAAATTGATTCAAAACCTAAAAACAAACCAGAAACTCCACATATTCGTAGTGCTAATCAACGATTAGAAGACGCAAAATATACCCCCGAATTAAGTATGCTGTTCGGTCATATTTGGTTTCATCCTGAAATACACATACTCTTTGCCAATACAGGAATAGGTAAAAGTATTTTAGCAACTCAATTAGGTGACTCTATTAGTAGAGGAATCAGGACATTTAACTTGGCGAACGAAAATCGACCACTTAATACTTTATTCATAGATTTTGAACTATCAGATAAGATGTTTGAAAAGAGATATACCGATGATAACACCAAAGAACCTTATAGATTTGCCAATAATTTTTTTATTGATGAGATCGATATTTCTGATCTTTCAAATTCAGATAAAAAGAAGGGGTTTGATTTAACTAACATTGATGAAAAACTGCTTGATCTAATCAAAAAACAAATAGAACTAAAAGACATATCAGTTTTGATAGTTGATAATATAACCTATTTGAAAAACTTAAGCACTCAAGATGGACAGGTTGCACTATCTCTAATGAAATCACTAAAAAGTCTAAAAAATGATTATGATGTATCTATTCTTGTTATAGCACATACTCCCAAAATTGAAGAGGGGATACACCTAACCATTAATCATTTAGGAGGTAGTAAAAACATAGCAAATTTTGCAGATTCTATATCGGTAATAGGGAAAAGTGCAAAAGGAGAAAATCTACGGTACTTAAAACAAATTAAGGTAAGGAACGGAAAAAATAAGTTTCATTCAGGGAGTGTTATTGAACTACGACTTGCTAAAAAAGGGAATTTCTTAGGATTTGAACCTGTAGGTTTTGGCAAAGAAAAAGATCATTTATATTCAGTCTCAAAATCCAAAAACAAAGAATTAAAGGAAAAAGCTTTGAAACTTAAAAAAGAAGGTATTTCTAATCGTAAAATTGCAGAGAAACTGGGTAAAACTCATACAACAATTAATAAATGGCTAAAAGATAAATAGGTTTCCAATCTTTTTGGATTAAAAATTATGTTTCCTATTCCTAAAAAAGTTTCCACTTAAAATTAACAGACTAAAAAGCAATAAGTTACATTAAAATAAGTGGAAACTTTTAATTTTTACATATAATTTCAATGGTACGTGGAAACTTTTTTCCAGAAGCATATAAAGGTTTCCGTTTCCTCTTAAAGCAGTAAAATAATCTCCTCTTTTGATTATTAAAATTTATAAAGAATATCAATAAAAAAGATACTAACGTAAGAATCAAATAACCAATATCTTAGGATCTGATTTACTAAACATATATACTATTAAATGTTAACGGTTTAGAGTAAAAAAGGATAACATAAGTTCATAGGTAACAGCACAACCTATAATCAAATGTAAATCAATTACTTACAATAAAAAAAGTATCACTATCACTAGCATGACTATATTATCATATGTTATCCATTCTGGTTAATATCCAAGTCAAAGAAAGTTATTACTTTTACCAAATAACAATTAAAAAGATAATTATGTAGAAATAGCATAATCTGTACATAAAAAAATAAAAGCGTTAGCTATTTATTCTTGTTAAGGAAAACTGGTAATTTTTTAAATGCACAAGATGAATGGACTTTCGCTCACGCTATGGCGTGGGCTTAGTTTATTTGTGCATTGGGTATACCAGTACCTCCTTGACGGTAAGCTTGTAAGTCCCACGCTTCTTTATTTATAAACCCGCTCTTTGGGACTGAGAGTATAAAATCATAATTATGAAAAATAACACTACCTCTATCCTTCTCAATGTCTTAGCTTCATTTATTGCTTTGTTTTTTATAATCGGTGGAATAGGAATGTTAATAGAAGGAGAAACAGTAGCTGGGCTATTATTAATAGTCGCTTGTATTATTATATCTCCGTTAACCAAATTAATCCTAAAAACTATTAAGCGGGACACTGTAAAAATTATTAGAATCGTAGCGCCGATCATTCTATTTTTTATCGCTTCATTATTCTATAGCTTGGATTCAATGAAAGAATTCAAAGTAAAAGCAGATAAAAACAAGTTAGAAAAGCAAAAATTAGCACAATTAAAAGATTCCTTGAATTATAGTTTGTCTCAAAAAGATTTGAGCGTTTGTAAAATCATTACCGACATTTCTACCATCGAAAGCAACTGTATTAAAGAAGCGGATAAAAAATATCCTGACTTTGGGCAAAAACATAATGATTACACTTATGAATTGATAGAAAAAAGAACTAAGGAATATTTGGATCAAAAACAAATTGACAGTATTACCTATGATAACATAAGGCTTTTTATTATGGACTGCACCGAAGCAGAAAGACAAGCAAAGATCGCAGAAACAAAAAGAAAGAAGGCTCAACTTAGATCTCAAAGAGAAACTGTAGAAAAATGTCTGGAAGCAGCTTGCTCTATCGTTCCAGATAAAATCAAAGCGTCTTTACATAATCCAAAATCTTTCGAAAAGGTAAACTGTGAGTATTTAGGTAGTAAAGGAAATAACTTTTCTATTCGAATTACGTATAGAGGAGAAAATGCTTATGGAGCTATTAGAACAGAACAAGCAATAGCAACTGTAGAGATTGAAACTTGCGATTTGGTAAAGATTTCCCAATAATATATTTCGTATTCAACAGAATTTTAAACACCTCTAAAGGTGTGTGTTTTTATGATTTATCAATAAAATGGATAATTCCTGTACCTTTCTACACTCTGCAAAACGTAAGACAATATACTGGATCAACATTTGCCTATAATTCGTCATTTTCTGATACAGAAAGTAGTTAATTCAATTTTTTGATTTTTTTTTACTAAATTCAAACATAATTACCCCCCTTGTTCTATTCTGAAAAGATAGAGCAAGGGGTTTATAATTATTACTATATAACTAAACAACTAAAATGAAAAATCTTTTTTTACTATTACTTCTTTTTTCTAGTATTATTCTACGCTCCCAAGATGAAGCCCTAGCCAAACATGCTTCGTTTTTTGACTCTAGAATACCTGAGTTAAATGATTGGCTAAGCTCGAATAATATCCCTGATTCCCTTCTTCAAGCAAAAGGTATTGTAGTTGACGATAATGAACTAAGAGTTTTGATGGAAGTAAAAGACAAATCCAATTGGGCATCTTTAAATGAAAAAACCAAAACTATCAATGGAAAAAAATTTAATAAAGAGCTATTTGAAAAGATTACTTTTTTAATGGAAGTAGAGAAAACTCAATTAAATCTTGAAATTGAAGGAATTGACACTTTCATCACTTTAAAATCTAATGATTCATCGGTTGAGGAGGACTATATGGATAAAATGGGTGAAATTAGTGATAATCATAAAATTCCTATTGGCGATTTATCTAACATAAATCTTTCCGACAATACTACAAGTAAAATTCCTATAGATGAATTGAAAGAAAGGCTTGAGAAACATCTAAAAAAACATTTTGAAAAGTATAAAGCAAAATTTGAAGACTATCAATTCAAAACAATATCTAAATTAAATAATGAATTGATAATAAATATTAGTAATGTGGTTGACGTAATACTGGAGGAAGGTTACTTCGAATATATTAGAATTTATTTTGAATTTGAAGAACTGGAAAAGGATATTAATGTTAGTTATAGGATTGGGGCTAAATACGGTTCAGGAATTATCTGGTCTCCTAAAAATTCAGATTATAAGGATATGGATCCAAAATACATTGAAAATCTCAAGGACTTCAATCTGAAAATTAAAAACCTTATTAATGATATCTTAACAAAATAAAATGAATATTGATAAGCATCGTAGTTATATAGGAAAATTTGTAATCACTTCCAGTTTACTAATTTTTATTCTTGTTTTGATACTTTTTGCATTGAAAGGATTTACTCCCGAAGAGTTAAGCGAGATTTTAAAATATTTAGTTCCTATCAAAGCAGTTTATCTTACTGCATTAGTAAAATATGTAATTGCCAACAAAAAAGTCGAGGAAAAAAAAGAAGAACAAAACAATGTGGATTCTACTGAACTAGCAGCAAATGAAAAGCATCTAATTTCTCCATTATATAAAACCATGGCGAATTTATTTATCTATGGACATATTACTTTTTTAACAAGTTCAATAGTAATGGCTGCTTTTAATATAATCTCTTTCTCTTCTCTAACTTATTTCATTGCTATTATAGAAACTTTTTTTGGTGTTTATGTAGGGCTTATTATTAGCGATATGTTTAAAGTAGCTGAAAATGAATAGATACCATTATTCTATGAAGCCTAGTAAATCATAATTTAAATGATAAATAAGTTCAAAGACCTTAATAATTTTTCCAAAAAACATATCATATTATTGTTAGCCCTTTTTAGCTCTTTTTTTAATACAGCAAAAGGTCAAACTATAGATTTTTATACAAAACTTGAAACTCGGTTAAACAATCCAGTAAAAAACATAGCTATAAGTAAAAGTGGAAAGTATTTTGCAATCAGTTCTGGAAAAAAAATTGATTTCTATGATTCATCTAGTAAAAAACTAATTAATTCACTTGATACGAATAATAATCAGGAAATATATGATTTAACTTTTACCCAAAATGATAGCGTAGTATTTATATCCCATCTAAACAAACAGTATTTAAATCTTGTACATAATCAAAACAAAGAGTCTTATTTGTTTAACTGGTTTTCTTCAGACAAGAAAAAGACTTATTTAAATATGAGTACGATATTTCCAAATAATCATACCCCCTATTTTTGGATTATTGAAAACAAATTCAGACAATCAATAATTAATACAAAGGAAACTAATGGAAGTGTTCTTGTTAGTTTTAATTCTAATGGAAAGGTAAACAATTCAAAGAAAGAATTGTATCATCAATCGGTAAAAAATATACTAAGCAAAAACGACAAGTTATTGGCAATTTCATATGAACAAGGTCATACTCTAATAATTGATCCAATTTCTTTAAAAACTTTTGATTCTATACCTAAGTTATCCAAGTTAAACAAAAACCAAAACAACCCTATAAGTTTACTTGAGTTTTCTAAAGACGGAAACTTATTAGCTTTCAAATATAGTTATGGAAATATAGTATATATATATGATATCATTAAAAAGAAAATCCGCTTTCAATACAAAGCTATTGAAAACACAGGTTTAATAACATCAATTGCATTTAATGAAGCAACTCTTGCAATAGCACAAGGAAACTTTATAAAGATTTATGAAATAAATAATTTTAAAAAAATCTACGAAATAGCCATTCAGGACCACTTGCCCGAAGGTACTATTATTGATTATATCAATCAAATTAAGTTTATACCTAACAGCAGTGATTTAATAATCGGCGGATATGTTTATCATAATGGATTAGACCGATTTTCAAAATCTATAGTTTTCAATTATAAAAAGCATCAACTTTTTAAAAAAGACATTACAGTTAATAATAAAATTGTAGGTAATGAAAAAGAAAATATTCGCTCTGTCCAAACTCAACTATGGCATTATGATCAGCTTTATATTAATCCCAAAACTCTGTTAACAAAAGATACTTTCATTACCTATCAAGGAAAAAATATTAAGTTGTGGAACAAACGAACATTAAGACTGATTAAAAACATCAATCTCAACTATGAAATTGATAAAATAATTGTAAACGAAAGTGGTAAGTTCATTATCGCAATAACAGGATTATCACAAAATGAGAAAATATATGTTATTAACTTAAAAAGCAGCAAATTATATTCCATTTCCAAAAATGATGTTTACAATTTTGAATCATTTCATAATGAAATATCAACTTTAAACTCTAAGTACTTAATTACCTATAAAAATTATAAAGGGGGCCATGTATATAATCTATATGAGTCGAGATTCGAATCTTTCTTCAAATTTGACTTTGAAATACGAGATATCCTACCTAGAGCAATTAAATATAATGGTATTGAATGTAATTTTATTGTTAGCAGAAACAATGAGATAATTTTGTTTGACCCTCTTAAAAATCAAATACTCTATAAAAATGAATTTAAGAAACCTATTGAGAATATAAAAATTGACATTAATAATTTCATTTATGCTTATTCAGAAAATCGAATATTCGTTTATAATTCAAAAAAAGTAAATTTTGATCAAGTAATAACGTTAAATCGAAATGCTATAATTAAAGACTTAAATTCTATCAATTCAAATGAATTTTTGGTATCCTATCAAGATGAACTCGATCGAAAAATATCAATCGTATCTATTAACAATAATAGAGAAAAGATATTATCAAATTCCGAATATGTTTTAAGTACAGGGATAATTGACAAAAAAACATATTTTAAAATAAAAAAAGAAAAAATTAGTTTTTTAGATATTCAAGAAAATGAAGTTTTAGAAGAAATCTTAATATCTCCAAACGTAAAAGAAGATGCAATTTTAACAGATGTCCTAATATCTGCTAATACAAAAGAAAACTTACTACTTCGACAAAAATATCTCTCGTGCAATAATGAACTCATTGATCTAGAAAAATGTGAAACAATTGACATAGATGGTTTTTCAAATGTTAAATTTTTCAAGGAAAATCTTTTTATTACGTATAATCATTTTCTAGAGACTGATAATTTTAGTTTCAAAAACAGTAATATAGTTTGTTTCAATAAAGATGGAGAGATCATTAAAAAAGCTTCTACTCCAAACCCTGAAGACACATATTACCAAGGAAAGTTCATAATTTCACCAAACAATAAATATGGAATTTCAGAAGGTCTATCCAATGATTTATTAATTTGGGATTTAGAGAAATTTAAAGCTCTAAAACATATGAAAAACAAGGAAGTTTTGGAATGGATCAATAATGATGAAAAATTAATAATAAAAGAAAAAAACGAGCTTCAAATTTATGATTTAATTAAGGATGAATATAGTAAAATTCATTCTCCTCCTTCTTTGGCAAATATTTGTTTCAAACATAACGACTCTACACTTTTATTTGGTTATCAAAACATTAAAGAATTTAATTACACTAAAAACAAAACTTATAACCATACTTTTTATCATCCCCTACCCATTAATAAAGTACTCTACAGTGATAAATATGATTATCTAATAGTGGGATTATCTAATGGAGAAATATTTATATGGTCATTTAAAGATCAAAAGGTAATTAGCCGGCTATGGAAACATACTGACGAAATTATAGATTTACATATAGCAAAGAATAAATTGGTAAGCAGTAGTAAAGATCAATCAATTTGCATATGGAATTTAAACAACAAAAAATTACTAACACAATACTATGAGTTTAATAGTGGTAAACAGAAAGAATATGCATTTATTACTGACAAAAATTACTATAAAACTTCGAAAAACATTTCAAAGTTCCTTCATTTTGTAGAGGGTGAGAACACTTATCCATTTGAACAATTTGACCTTAAATACAATCGTCCAGATATCGTATTGAATGAACTAGGCATGTCTGATAGTTTACTCATTTCATCCTATAAAAATGCTTATTATAAACGTCTTGAAAAGATGAATTTTCAAGAAAATATGCTATTAGACAAATGGCATGTTCCAGAGATTGAAATTGTAAACTCTAAGGACATCTTTAAGGAATTTGGTCGAATTACCAATTCTCCGAATATTAAATTAGAACTAAAAGCCAATGATAGCATTTCCTTATTAAATAGGCTAAACATATGGGTCAATGATGTGCCAATCAATGGAATAAATGGTATATCACTGCAATCTGATAAAACGAATAGATTAATTAAAATGATAGACCTTGAACTATCTGAAGGTTCAAACAAGATTCAAGCATCTGTAATAAATCAAAATGGGGCCGAGAGCAACAAAGAAACTATAAATATCAAATATCAACCTGTAAAGAGTAAGAAACCAAATCTTTACATTGTCGGTATTGGAGTTTCAGAATATGTGAATTTTAATAATTTGAAAAATGTTGATAATGATATTAGAGGATTAGTAAGCTTATATAAAAGTGAAAAGAGTGATTATTTCAACAAAATTTATGTAGACACTATAATTAATTCTAATGCTAGAAAAGAGCAATTGCCTAGATTAAAGAAGTTTTTACAGCAGAGCGATGTCAATGATGTGGTTATTGTCTATTATTCAGGACATGGTAATTTCTCGAAAGACAAAAAGAATTATTATTTATTTACTCACGATATTGATGCTAAAAATATTTCAGACAAGGGTATTTTATATGATAGCATGGAGGATTTGATAGATAACATTCCTGCAAGGAAAAAGTTGCTTTTAATTAATGCGTGTAAATCTGGAGAATATGACGAAGATTTAAAAACACTGGAGATTACAAATGCTTTATTTTCTGATCTTAGGAGAAAATCAGGTGCGATGATAATTTCTTCCTCATCGAGTGATCAATTTTCATTTACCGGTTCAGAGAAATATAAAGATTTTAGTGCATTTGGTTATTCGCTGATAAATCTTTTGAAGCAAAACAAAACACTCACTGTTAATGATTTACAAAGTAAACTTTCTAAAGACGTTTCTCTACTTACTAGGAACAAACAAAAACCTAGTTTTCGAGGTATTAATTTAGAAATGGATTTTAGATTTTGGTAAACAATAGAAACTACTCTTTTATATTTTCCTGATAGAAATGAATTTTCCTTGTACCACAAATCACTTAGGAAAATAGAATATTATATACTGGATCAATCTCCAATTATGTTTTCTTATTTTCTGGTATAGAAAGTAGACTTACAAAGAAAAGATTTTATTTATTAAAGGATTAAGCTAAATTAGCAATGATTCTAATTAATCTTAACTCTCAACCAAGGTACGAATGAAAAGAAAGTTTACAGTCAATACTAGGCTTTTAAAAGATGTTATACCAAATCATATTACTACCTTTTCAGCATTTACTGAGCTAATAAATAACTCAATCCAAGCTAGAGCAAAAAATATCTGGATCGATATAGACTATTCTGACGAAAAAGAAGTTCACCCTCTATTAATTAAAAAAATTTCAATTGAAGATGATGGTATAGGAGTGCATAGTTCTGAATTAGAATATAAAACATTAGACATTGCTACAGGAAATAAAGAGGGAGGAAAAGGTATTGGTCGTTTCTGCGCTTTCCAAATAGGAAAAAAATTTATCATTGAAACAATTGGTTATGATCAGTCAGAAGGATTTTTTAGTAAATCTATCATTCCTCTATCAACTGAACAATTTTTTGAATTTGCTAAAGTTGGTGAAATAGATATAACTACAGATGAAAAAAAATTAAAAGGAGACAATCATAGAACAGGTTATAAAGTTACAATTGAAGATTTATATAATAATCAGGAAACCGAAAAAGGGAGAGATAGAAATAGAAAAATAACACAACAATTCTTAAAAGAAAATATAAAAGATGCTATTTTTGAAAGATACCCCTTAGACATTTTTAATAATAAGGTTAATTTCCATATAAACAAAGAGAAGCTTTTACCCGAAGAATTTCTTTTAGAGGAGCCAATAAAAAAAAGTCTAATTTACCTTGATAAAAAAGGTAAAAAAAACAAGGTCTTTTTCTCCTTTTTTAGATTAAAAAATATTGATGGGATTCGAGCTTTTCTAACAGTTAATAACGCAGGCATATATACGGTAGCAAATAGCTTTAAATTCGATGCAAATTGGCTAAGTCCAAAAATAGGTGGTTGGTACATTTATATGCAATCTGACGTACTTACACCAGATAATTACAGAAATATTGATTTAGATGGATTTGATGAAGAATTATCCAATTACAGATCTTTTCTAAAAAACACTTTAAATTCTTTTTTTAAAGAAAAAAATAAAGAATTTGATAATTTCACGGATAAGCTTAAGCATGATATTCATTATCCATATAAGGAAAAAGCAGCCTCTTCTCTATCAAAAGAGTTACTTTTTGATAAATTAGCATATATCGTAGAGGATAAGTATCATCTACTTAATAACCAAGAAAAATTACGCGAAATCATTTACCCCCTAATTGACAAAACTATAGCGAATGGAGAGTTAGAAGTTATTCTTAAAGAAATTCTCAAATTAGATAAGAAAACTATTAGTAAGTTTCACAACCTCTTAGAAAAAACTTAACTGGAGGACTTAATAGAATTTTCGGAAAAAGTTGCTTCAAAAAAAGAAGATCTAGAATTTATCGAAAAAATAGTTTACTCCGATATTTCAAATAGTATAAAAGAGAGAAAGCAACTTCATAAATATTTGGAGCACATGTTATGGATATTTGGCGAACAATATAACAATAACACAAACCTTTTATCTGATAAAAATTTAGAAAACAATTTGACTGAATTAAGAGATAAGTGTCTAAAATATAAGGTATCGAAAGATGAAGATAATATGGTAGCCTTAACAGACAAGAAAGTGAAGTCAATTACTGATTTATTCTTATATAGTGAAAAAATTGTTGACGAGGAAAAAAGAGAAATACTTATAGTAGAGCTTAAAGCTCCAAAAGTAAAAATTAGTCAAAAAGAACTTAATCAAGTAATGAAATATGCACAACAAATTGAAGATATAGGTATATTTCCTAATAGTATTAAATATAAAATCTTATTAGTAAGTTCTGACTTTAACAAATGGACGGAAAGAGAATTAAGAGGTAGAAAAAAAGAGTATAAGGGAGACAACCCTTATTTCTATTTTAAAAATGAGGATGAAAATATAGAAATATCTGTAATCCGTTGGTCAGATTTGTTCGAAAACACTAAACGAAAACTTAATTACCTCTCCGCTATATTAGAAACTAAAGATATTGATGTGGAGAGAAAAGCAAAAAGAGACTTTGAGAATATAGAGTTTAATAAAATAAAATCATCACTTAAAAAAGTGGCTGTCTAATAAATATGGTAGATATTAAAAAAGGACAAACAGATAAAAATGCTTCAAGTGAACTTCTGATCAATTTTTTCAAAAAACAAGGGGATTTAGAAGGCAAGTTATATATCGGTTACCCAATATTATATGCGGGAGGAGAAAATATTATTCTGGACGCACTTTGGATTTCTGAGAACAAAGGAATCATAATTTTTGATTTAATTGAAGGCTTGAATTTTGAAAACAGGGAACGTGTTAGAGATTCCTTATATAACAAAATTGAATCCGAACTAAAGCAATATGAAAGTTTGAATAAGGGTAGAAAGCTCTTGGTTGACATTGAGGTTATAACGTACGCACCCGCTTGTAGAGAAAAAGAAGTAATTGAAAAATACACATCGTTCAATGATAAAGACCTAATTCGAGAAATTGAGTCTGTTCCAGATTGGGATAACTCTTCTGAAGAGATTTTTAGAAAGGCTCTTTCAGTGATTCAATCTGTTATAAAAATAAAGACCCAAGTTGATAGAAGCTATGTCAAAAAAGATAATTCACGAGGTGCGATTGTAAAAAGATTAGAAGAAACTATTGCTAATTTAGACAATCAACAAGAAGAAGCCATCATTGAATATCACGATGGTTTACAAAGAATTAGAGGGCTAGCAGGATCTGGAAAAACTATCGTACTTGCTCTAAAAGCTGCCTATTTACATGCGATAAATCCAGATTGGAATATTATCGTAACATTTAATACCAGGTCCTTAAAAAACCAATTTAAAGAATTGATTGAATTATTTTGTATTCAAAAGATGGGAAGAAAACCCAATAAAGATAAAATAAGAATAATTCAAGCATGGGGAGGAAGTAGAAGTACAGGGGTCTATTATGAATTTTGTAAAGATAATGGTATTGAATATTTAGATGTTAGAGCTGCGAAACCCTTAGCTAATAAGCTTGGAACTCAACCCTTTGATGCTGTTTGTAAAAAAGCATTAGAATCTATAGAAAAATCAAAAATCAAACCTTCATACGATGTTATTTTAGTCGATGAAGCTCAAGATTTATCCGAATCGTTTCTGAACCTTTGTTTTGTACAATTGACTAAAAAGAAAAGATTGATATATGCTTACGATGAATTGCAAAAGTTAAATATTGGTTCTTCTCTTAGAAATCCGAATAAAATATTTGGTCAGGATGCAAGTGATATAATTTTAAAAAAATGTTATCGAAATTCGAGACCTGTACTTGTTACTGCACATGCACTTGGATTCGGTATATATCATAACAAAGGCTTAGTTCAATTCTTCGATCAACCTGCTCTATGGAATGATGTTGGTTACTTGGTGAAAGAAGGAGTTTTAAAAGCAAAGGAAAAAGTTACGTTAACAAGAGCAAATGAAGCAACTCATAAATTCTTAGAACAAGAAATTAATTTAGAAGACATTATACAGTTCAAAACCTTCACCTCAAAGCAGGCACAAGCAAAAGCTATTGCCGATGATATTGAAAAAAATCTAAAAAAAGAAGAGCTTCTTCATCGAGATATTATAGTTATAAACCCTTTGGCCTTAACCACTAAAAAAGAAGTTGCAATGATTAGAGCCTTATTAGATTCAAAGGGCATTAGAAGCCATATAGCTGGAGATGTTGATAAGGATGAATTTTATAGAGATAAATCAATAGCTTTTACGGGAATAAATAGAGCAAAAGGAAATGAAGTACCTTACGTCTATATAATGAATGGTCAGGATTGTTATTCTCATCCTATTATCCCCAATAGAGGATTAAGAGAACGAAGAAATATTTTATTTACTGCCATTACTAGAAGTAAGGCTTGGGTAAGAGTCTTTGGAGTAGGTAACTTTATGAACTTACTAGAAAAAGAATTCAATCTTATCAAAGAGAAAAAATTTGAATTGAGTTTCACTTATCCAACCCAAGAGGAAATAGATAAAATGAATGTGATAAGTCGTGATTTAACAATTACAGAAGAAATTCAATTAAAAACAGATATTGATTCTTTAAGTAATATAACTAATATTCTTCAACGGATAGATTCCGGAGAAAACCAAATTGAAGATTATCCAGAAGAAATGCAAGCTATATTAAAATTGCTCAAAAAATAATATGGCTATTGGATCAAAAATAGGGAATCAACTACGGAATATAAACAAATCATTAATAGAGACAAGCTTTCAAATTGATTATAATTTTGTTTCAAATAAATCGGGAGAGATTGTTTGGAGTGGTTATAAAGATATTTCATCCGCTTTAAAGAATTTATCCTATGAAGAAATCTATAGAGAATGTATCAAAGAAAGGGCTTTTAACTTTAAATTGATTGATGGGGCATTGCTTCAATTTATGTATTCTTGTAAACGTGATAGTATATTAAAGCACAGATTAGCCTTTTACCCTAATCCAGATGTTGAAAGATTTCAAGATAATCCAAGTGATTTTGAAGAAGTACACTTCGGCAAGGAATTATTTGCTGAAATTTATGAAAAAAAGGCTTTGATATTTCCTGTTAGATTCGATTTTGATATTGACGAAAAAAAATATGTAGAGCATGATCATTGTTATTCTCATCTTACATTGGGTAATTATAAGAATTGTCGGATACCTGTATCAAAGCCTATAACACCTTTTAAATTCGTTAGATTTATTCTAAAGAGCTTTTATTTCAATAGATACAAAGAATTTTATAATGAGAAAGATTTTGTTTGTGATATAAGGCTAGAAAGTCTATTATCAGAAAATGAAGCTAAGCAAATATATTTATCTTCATAAAGCTAATGGAGTAAATAATCAATCCTAAAATGTATCACATTTGTACCTTTGAAAGCATATACATTCCAAAAGTATTGAATTACTTACCATCTAACATTTTTGCTAATTTCTGTATTGGGAAGTAGTTCATCATTTTGTTTGATTTCATTTGATTTTAAATACCTGTAAATCAAATGAATGTTGATAACTCTTTTGTTTTTAGTTTCCTTTGGTTGGTCAATAATTGTAATTTCATTACACCTCATTTACACCTCAAAGCGTTTTTCTTAAGTGCCAGGTGTAAAATTTACACCTCGTATGAAATTACATCTTAGAAAGAAAAGACTTAAAAGTGGAAAAACGAGCCTTTATATCGAATACTATAAAGGACATAAATTGGATGCCAAAGGAAAGACTAAACACATTCGAGATTTTGAGTATCTCGAACTTTACCTTATTACTGACCCAAAAACAGCATCTGAAAAAAAGAAAAATAAAGAGCAATTACAATTGGCTGAGCAAATTCTGGCCATTCGGAAGGCAGAAGTCTATCAAGGCAAATATAAAATTCAGAATAATACCTTGGGCAAGACTCGTTTTCTAGATTTTTATGAGCAGAAGAAAGAAGAGCGTTACCAGACAAAAGGTAATTATGACAATTGGGATGCAGCACAAAAACATATTGAGCGCTACTGCTCCCCTACCTTTACTTTTAACGATGTTGATGTTGATTTCATTAAAGGTTTCAAGAAGCATCTAGATACGGTTGCCGTAACAAAGAGTAAAACCAAATTATCTCAAAATACTAAACACACCTATTTCAATAAGTTCAAAGCAGCGATGAGGGCAGCATTTGATGAAGGATATTTGAAAGAAAATCTAATTATTAAGGTTAAAGGATTTGCAATGGGGGAATCAAAAAGAGAGTATCTTACATCAGATGAGTTACGCAGGCTCTCAAAAACACCCTGCAAATATGAAGTTTTAAAACGTGCTTTTCTCTTTTCAGCTTTATCCGGTATTCGATGGTCTGACATTCATAAATTGACCTGGTCCGAAGTAAGAGACGAGGGAACCGATAATTCAGGCAATGAGATTTATCGGATTGTCTTTAAGCAAAAGAAAACAGAGGGTATGGAATATTTATACATATCAGAACAAGCAAGAAAACTATTGGGTAAACGTGGCAAATCAAAAGAAAGAGTATTCACTAATCTACGGTATAGCGCTCATATGAACCTTCAATTATTACGATGGTGTATGTTCGCTGGCATTACTAAACACATTACATTTCATTCAGCACGCCATACTAACGCGGTATTATTACTTGAAAACGGGGCAGATATCTATACCGTCTCCAAGCGTTTGGGACATAAAGAGATTAGAACTACAGAAATTTATGCCAAAATTATCGATGAAAAAATGAAAGAAGCTGCAAATCTGGTTCCGTCTTTAGAATTGGATACAATAGACCTAAGCAGTTAAACAATTTCTGTTAATCGGTTGCGTTGCATAGTGCTCAATCTACGATATTTTTTCAGTTTTTAACATTTAGGTGGTATTGAATCACGTTTTATGACACTTTTGGTTATACTTTATAATTTTAAAAATCGTCATTTGTGTTTGAAATTTATGATTGAAAAAATACTTGTAATCATTTGACATCAATTAAGCATAACGCTCTGTATAATAGTCATTTGTTCGAAATTAAAGCACCGTTTAACATTATTTCAGTTGGGTTCTTACTATCTTCAGATATACTTTCAAAGTACTGATTTTCATCGTTTCTGAACCATATGGATATAAGTGATTTACAAAACCGATTAGAAAGAATAGAAAAGCTTCTCCTGGGTTCTAAAAAAGTTCTCACTCTGGACGAGGCAAGTGTCTATACTGGTATTTCAAGAAATTATTTATACAAACTTACTTCTGCAGGAATTATACCCCACAGCAAACCCAATGGCAAACTCGTATTTTTTGATATTGATCTTCTCAATGAATGGTTGCTTCAAAATAATCGAAAATCGAAGTCTGAGATTCAAAATGAGGCTTTGAAATATGTCTTAAATGCAGGCTGAAATGAAGTATATTACCTCTAGACATTGTTGTCCCATCTAAAAATGTTCACACCCTGTCATCATCTTCGACTGAAATTTTTAAAATTATGATTTTCATTCTGCTACCTTTACGACTCCATAATTTGCGTATGGAATTGAAGTCTAATAACAAAAGGTTAATTGAAAAACAGCAGTATTTGCAGAATATGCGGAAATTATAGCAAACTAACGTTCGAACACATTCCGCCTCAAAGCTCTTTCAGAAACCTCTGTACTTAATGTTTTTGTTCTTATTCGCTTGCTTTATAACAGAGCAGTAGAGACAAGGTAGTGAGTAAAGATTTGTACCCGTTTGGCAAAGGTGGTTTCAAAATGAAATTCCCTGACACTTATAAAGTGGGATTGAATAAGAAAGAAATTCAAATATTTGAGACAATTATTTTCCTTACTGAAATAGAACGTCATTCCCTCAATGTCTGGCTATACATTTTCTATTTTGCAGGGATGCGAGTCTCAGATGTACTGTTTACCAAATGGTCAATGATTTACGACGGTAGACTGCATTACCGAATGGGAAAGAACAACAAAATAGTTTCACTCAAGATTCCAGTTAAGGCCTTGGACATTCTAGATTATTATCAGAGGGACAAAAATGGAAACGACGACTTTGTCTTTCCTGAAATGAAAAAAGCAGATTTAAATAACTCAAAAGATATTTATAATAAAATCAAAGTAGCGACAAGCAAGTTTAATACCAACTTAAAAACCATAGCAAAAAAGAATGGGATTGAAAAGAAAGTCACTATGCATATAGCGCGTCATACTTTTGGAAACATTGCAGGCGATTCAATTCATCCTTTAATGTTGCAAAAACTTTACCGACACAGTGATTTAAAAACAACTATTAATTACCAGGCTAATTTTATTCACAAGGAAGCTGATGAGGCTCTAGATAGTGTTATTAATTTCTAATTCAAATGCATAAACAACTTTGTATTAGCAAAGTTTTGCTTGCATAGAGCACGATTTACTCAATATTATATATGGTATTCACCAAAATTATATTTTGTAAGCCTTAAACCACTATAAACTTCACGAAGGCAAGGATGCCACAGTTCGGGCAGTTGTATATATCGACTTAAACAAAAATGTAAAGTTTATACTCCTCAAATTTTGCCAGAAATTTATTGTAATTCAGAGCTTAGGGAATAATTCCTGCTTTCACGACAGACACCCATCACACCATCCCAAATGATTAATCAAGATAAATAGGAAACCCTTTGTTTAACTTTTATATCAATTTTCTTTAACTTTCAGTACAGATATTTTTATCAGTTTTTGTCCCAATCATACTGAAATCTAGAATTTTATGAACTCAATATTAAGAGAAAGCCTATTACAAACTATTGATTTAAGTAATGAAGAGATTGATTACTTCGACCATATACTTGAAAGAAGAAATATTAAGAAAGACCAATACTTTTTAAGGCAAGGTGAAATAAGTACTGAAATAGCTTACGTAAAAAGTGGTCTATTAATGCATTATGCAATTCACGATGGTAACATTATCCCTTGCGACTTCACAATTGAAAAAAATTGGATGGCCTACTTGAAGAGCTTAACCAGCGGAATACCATCTGACATGAACATTATAGCCTTGGAAGATAGTGAGCTCTTTATTTTGAAATCTCAGGACATGGTGACCCTGTTTGAAAAGTATCCCAAATACCAAAAGTTAAAGGACCAGCAGGTAGAAAAAGCATTTTATCAATCTACCCAACACGCTGCCGACTTAGCTACGCTTTCTGCAAAAGAGCGGTATTATAAACTTATGAAACACCACCCCAAATTTATCCAACGTGTACCCCAATTCCATTTAGCCGCGTACTTGGGGATGCGCCCTCAGTCATTAAGTAGAATAAGAAATTCTTCAGAAGATAGTTGAAGTTAACAAATGTGAACGAGATACGTAACATCATATTTTTTCTTTGCAGTTAAGTTTAACTATTAAAGAAAGAAATTAAAATGAAAAATGTATTGATGTTCCTATTGCTGTTTACAGCATTTTACTATTCAAAAGCACAAACGAATACCGAAGCGTATCCAACAAGGGTAAATATCCTTTTTGGTTTAAATCAACCCCTACTTGCCGAAGGTTTCAACATAGAGGGCAATTTGTTTTACAAGCGATGGGTTTTTGATTATTCGCATGGCGTTTCATTGGATTTTTCCGGTGATACGGTAACTGGTGAATTAGAAGACCAAAATCTAGCTGTGCATATGCCATTTACCACGGGTTTTGGTATAGGCTATCAATTTACCAATTGGTTCAACGTAAGGATTGAGCCAAAATGGCATCGATTTGAAATCTACCCAGATGGTGTTTCACAGAATAATAGCAACCTAATAGTAGATTACAATACCTTTACTTTAGGGATTGGTGCCTATATCAATTGGTTGCCATTTAAAAATAAAGACAACTTCTTAAAAGGCATTATGGTATCACCGAGTGTACGCTTTTGGCCAAGGATAAGTTCTACATTGGACAATGATGAATTTGTATACGAAAATAGTTTTACGGGCAATACCGAAACACACAATGCCATGGACGCAGGAATAGCTAACTCACCTTTTATTTTCAATATTAGTGTAGGATACTCTTTTGATTTTAGCACAAAAAATAAATAGTTTTCTTAGCTTTTATACTGTTTCTAATTTTTTAGTAAAGTACCGAAACCAAAGCAGCCCGATACAAGCGGAAATAAATGAGCCACATAGAATGCCGATTTTAGCAGGTTGCAAAAGAAATTCATCCTTTAGTGCCAATTCAGGAATTGACAAGGACATGGTAAACCCGATACCGGCCATCATAACTATACCGCTCATTTTTTTCCACCTTGTAAAAGGTGATAAAGTACCCAGTTTGAGAAAAGTCGCTAATTTTGAAACTACCATAATCCATAATAGTTTACTAAGTACAATTCCGGCAAAAACACCAATACCATCTACGAATTTTAATTTAATTATGCCTTGGCTAATTCAATTTTTTCAGAAGCAGCATAACTTACACAAGGCAGGATGACGTCTCCTGTTTTATATTTTTTGAGGTTTTTTCCATCTAAGGAGACTATCTCTCCTTGTTTGATTTTACAGCTGCACATCTCACAATCGCCACTTTTACAGGAGTAATCTATAGGTACATTTTTGTCAATAAGCTCATCTAATAATGTGTTGTCTTTTTTAACCTGGATTTCGTAATTTTTTGATTCATCCTGAAAATATACTGTTGCATCTTTACTGGGAATATTTACCTTATGAATATTTAAAGCACTGGTGGTAAAACTCTCATATTTAAAATGTTCTGGATTAAGATTGACACTTTGCAATACACTCCATACCATTGTTACGATACCTTCTGGCGCGCAAACATAAACCAATGTATTCTGTAAGTCTTTACCCCGTAGCACATCCTCAATATCTTTTTTGTCTATGCGGCTACTATTTTTTATTTCTGAAAAGTAGTAATCTACCGTTAGATAATCAGCGTGGTTTTTCTGTAAGCGGTCAATAGCTCCTTTAAAAATTGTTTCCTCTGGTGTTCTCGCTGCATACATTAAATGAACTTTATTATCCACCTGGGTTTAGCATGGTGTCCTTTAGCATCGAAAATATTGGGGTAATACCGCTACCTGCTGCTATCATCAGAATGTTTTTACCGTAGTTAGCAACAGGAATAATAAATTTTCCTTTTGGGCTACTGGTGTTTAGAAAAGAGCCGACCCGTAGATTGTCTTTAATGTAGTTGGACATAAAGCCTCCTTTTAAACGTTTAATGGTAATCGAAGGGTATTGTTCATCCAGAGTACTGGATAGGGAATAGGAGCGCTTATGTTCAACACCTTTGTGCATACTACTGACCATTATAAACTGCCCTGCTTCATAGGAGCTTAAATGTGCTATAGGCTCAAAATATACAGTATAGGAATCAGGGGTTTCTTCTTTTATTTTTCTTATTTGGGTTAGGTGATAAATGTTGTCTACTACCTTTTCGTGCTTGAGTACTTTTCTCATTATTTTTAGATAACCCATCGTACCCAAAACTTTAGCCGCAGCCCCTACACCTCCCATCATTGCAGCGGTTATTCCTGGAGCAAACGTATCCTGTCCAGAAAGATATAGATTCCTGAAAGGGGTTTTGTTTGATAACCATTTGAGCTTCATCCTATGTGTAGTGTAGGGAACTCCATAACTGGCTCCTTGTTCCCGTGATGTAAACTTTTCGAGCGTTAAAGGTGTAGAAGCATCATATTTAGATATCATAGATCTGAACCCAGGATGCCTACTTTCTATGTCATCAAAAATTTTCTGAATGATCTTTTCTTTTTCCTCATAATAGGCGTTATCCCGGTGTTTCCATTCTTGTTCCTTCCATTTTTTAAAGGTTGAATACTCTACCATCGTCAGTATCTCCATTTTGTGGTTTTTCATATCCTTTGCCTTGAGTGAAGGAAACAGCATACAGTAAAATCCAGGATAATCAGGATGCATTGGGGAAAGTATATCCTTATCGTGATTCAAATTTCTGTAAACCCAGTGATTGGTACCATCAAAATCTAAATTTTCCGGGTTTTGATATAATGAAATATAGATGCTAAAAAAGTTATAGCGTGGTAGCAGATGGTCTTTATTGTTTTCTATAAAATCAAATCTATGCTGATTTAATAATTTGGTGTAGGTATGAACAGCACCTGTGTTTGAAATGACAGTATCCGCAAGAATTATCTCTTTTTGACCAGTATTGTTAATTACTTCAACACCATAAGCCTTACCATTTTTTATCAAAATTTGTGTAGCTTCTGTTTTTAACCTTATATCTACATTATTAGATTTAAGTGTTTCTTCCATTCCCCTTGCAATGGATTTCGGGCCACCCTGCGGATAATAAGCACCATTGATATAATGATGAAAAATCATAGAGTGTACCATAAAGGATGCCTCAGAGGGTATTACCCCATGATCAACCCATTGAGCACCCAGCAAACTTTTTAGTTTAGCATTTTTAATATTTTTATCTAAATAAGCTTGTGCCAATATATTAGGGTCAAAACCTAAAGTGCTACGAATAATCGGTATAAGAAAATGTAAAAATCTGGGCGCGAAGGATCTAATAGAAATAAAAATGGCCATAAAGCGAAATGCTTTACGTGAATCTTTTACATATTGGGCAATACCTTTTGCATCTTCAGGAAATAGCCGTGATAATTCCTCTATCAATAGTTTTTCTGAAGCAGGAAACGCATAGTCAAAATTTGGAAAATGAAAATGGTCATATCTAAAAGGTAATGGAAACCATCTGAGTCTATTACCTGTAATGATATCAAATAGTTTATCGGGTATAGACCCATTAGTGACCCCACCTACATAGTGAACACCAGCATTAAATGATTTGCCATCCATCTCAAAACTATGGGTAAGCCCACCAAATTGCCAATGCTTTTCTATGATCAATACACGTTTCCCAAAATATTTTGACAAAAGTACTGCGGGGGTCGCACCGCCAATTCCAGAGCCTATAACCACCACATCATATTTATCTTGTTTCTTCATCTTGCGTTTCTTTTAATTGTATACGATTGATTTCTTTTTCTATAGAAAAGACCTTTCCTGGGTAAAATACACCGAGATAATGTGCAGTAATTCCAATGCTCCAACCCAGCGTAGGCCATATCGGCCAGATATGTACGGTGGGATATACAGCCCAAACCACCCAATTGATCAATACGCCAATAATAAAAGCTATGAAGTGTATACGAAAGCCCACCCTTCGGCGGGCCTTTTCGTAAATCTGCTGTGCTATAAAACTGTTCATCATTCTAATTTTTCTGTACTTTTTTTATAGCACCACCACCTATAGTGATTCTAAAATACCAGCCATCCAGATCATTATCAGGCAAATCGGGATTGGTTATTTCACCTCCGTAATGGTTCCAGTCGTTACCACGATCCAATGTATAGTTGAAACCTGCTCTGATACCAACTTTAAATCCTTGTTTTTTCGGAAACCAGTCTAAACCATAACCAATATCAAGTACAGGCCTTACGATGAAGTAGCTGGCCGAAAGAAATCTGTCTGGTTCGAAGGCAACGTCTGTATCAATTTCTCTATGAATACCCAGAGCATCAACTCCTATTCCCAATAAAGGAAAAGCGTATAGTTTCTCAGTATGGTAAACGATATACCCTACATTAAGAAAACCACCACCACCTTGTATTTTGTATTCCTGATTACCATCACCGGCTTTGTCACCAAAATTGTAGTAACCACTTCCTCCTAAAACCCATTTATTTAAGACCCAGTATCCTTCACCACCTATCTGTCTAACATTATTTTCTATATCAGGCCCTCCTTCTCTTACAAAATACTGGTATTCATCTGTTTTCAGAATTTTTGCCCCCAGCATAAAACCTCCGGATCCACCTCTCAATTTTTCCTGTGCGTTTACACTATTTAGCGTAAAACCTAGTGCCAAAAGAATAGTGAGACTTCTCATAGCACCTTTATTTTTTCCCTTAAACCATTTAGGCTTCCACATCCATAGGCCAGTAATGGTCAATACAGGAATTACTAAAACCTGTATGGTAAGAGCAAACCACTCTATGCTCGCCCAGGGCGAATAAATAAACGTGCCAATAGCAGCAGCTGCGATGATGTGCAGCCATCTAAGTGTGTTTCTTGTTTTCATAAGTAAAAAATTTAAATTGTTTTAATTGATTAATTTTAGATTGATAGTTGTATTTGTAGAGACTGTAAAGGCACAGTCCTCAAAATCCGGTGTCGATAATTTTGGTTTTACATTGTTAGAAAGACAATAGGGCTCCTTGGGTACACCGAAAAAATTTTTATCAAATTCTTTATCCTCATCTAAATCCTGAAATACGGTGATAGCATAGGTTCCTTCGGGTACAGAAAAGGTAAATGTCTCTTTTTGATGCTCAACAGTTTTGAAATCTTTGATCTTAGTCTTTTCTACATTCGGGAAATCATATGGCTCACTAAAAAGCGCTATATAGAGGGTGCCTTTTATAGTTTGAATACCTTCAATCTCGACAAGTAACTGTACGTTTTGAGAATTCTGACCACTTATATCGTAAGATGTAAGGATTAGAAGTAGTAAAGAAAAATGTATTGAATGTTTTAATGCTTTCATTGTTTATCTATTTGATGTAACAAATTTCAGCAAAGGGTAAAACCTATACATTCACATAGGTGAAGAAGAGTATCTTCAGGATTATTTTATGAAAATCCTTGTCTTCCTGCTGTTAATAAAGGCGGGTGCAAAGGCATATATATTCACAACTGTATAAAGAGAAATAGAGGCACTTCAAAAAAGCACTCTTGTTCAGGGTTTATGTTGAAATTGGTATTGCTGTGAAAACAGAAAATCGATTGATTCAATTTCTATCCCTTTTTCCAGGGAGCGTCAAGAATTAAACCGAACAGTGCTAATAGGCAGCATATAGCGTTGCCAGACCACGGAGGTGTTGCAGCTGTGTTGAATAGCACACTTAAAGTTGCTAACAAAGTTGGGATATAAAATATAAGAATGATAGACGGAATAGCATACCTAACCCAAACAGCTTCTTTTCTAAACGGGAAATAATAAAGTAGTAAAATAGTAAAACTCAAAGTTAGCCAACCTGCGCCGGCTACATCCATAAGAGCTAAGAATAAATATTGTGTGGACCCTTCAAGAGATTCCCAGGACTTGTCTATAGCATCAGCATGATAAGGCATAAAAGAAGTACTCATTAAATAGATAACACCTAAGATTAGGCTTACAGCAGCAACTACAATGTATAGAATACCAGCTGTTTTACTTCTTTTATTCATAGTCCTTTTATGATTTTAAAAATGCTATTATCGTTTTTGGATTTGATATTACAAATTTTAACAAAGGATTAAGTCAAAACATTCACATAGGTGAAGAAGAACGGTAAAGATAAAAAAGGATTGATTTTCAATATTTCTTACCAGCGAGTCTTGCTCGAATACGGCTTAAGCTTTGTGGTTTTACACCCAGATAAGAAGCGATGTGGTACTGTGGAATTTGTTGAAACAGTTCAGGATCCCTCTCCATTAGTTTTTCATAACGTACTTCGAGCAGTTCTGCCTGAAATTGCTTTAATCTTTCAGTAGCACTTAAATAGGCATTTTCTGACATAATGCGACCCACTTTTTCAAAAGAAGGAATTGTCTGGTAGATTTTTTCTATGGATTCTTTGGTAAATTCAACATATTCAACATCAGTTAAGGATTCAAAGAATAAAGGGCTTTTCTCTCCCGTAAGATAACTTTGATAATCTACTGCAAAATTTTGTTTTGTAAAGAAAAAGAAAGTATAGTCTTCGCCATTAATAATTCGGAATGCTCTAACAATCCCATTATTCAAAAACCAAAGCTTTGAAAAGTAATTACCCGCCAAGAAAATAGTTTCGTTGACTTTTGCTTTTTTTAATGTTCCACTATCCAATAAAGTTTGAACTTCATCCTCTGTAAAAGAAGATATTTGTAATAAGAATTCTCTAAGCATACTATTTGTTTATATATATAGCTAAATACTATTATAACAAATATCTTATTTTTAAATTTTTCGATTGTTGATATTTATCATTTTTCATATTCTCTTCAAAACTGCTTGGGTCAAAATCGTCTCATCTATGTGCCAGAACTCCTATGCCTGCTCAGTATTCTTTAAGTATTTCTGAGATATTTTACTGAATTTAATTCGTAAAGTATAGTTTTATGTTCTAAAACAATACTAAACCCGCTAATGGTTGTACACAATTTTAAACAGTTTTTTCTGGTAATTTTGCTCCGTTCACTTCAGTAATTTGACCATTTATAAACGAGTTCATCATAATTGAAGTAACCATTTGGGCAATATCTTCTGATATACCTAATCGATTGACCGCTATGGTTGTTTTTGTCTTGTTAAATAGTTTTTCACGTTCATCTTTTTCCATAAAATCCCAAAAACCACTATCGATAAATCCTGGTCGAATCACATTGAATCGAATTGGTGCCATTTCAACGGTCATAGCTTTAGCAAATCCTTCCACCGCGTGAAATGCAGATGAAACTAAAACGGTACCTTTTGTTGGATTCTCGGTAAATCCTCCGGTGATGAATGTAATTGAGCCTTTAGATGAATTTTTTTCTACCGCTTCTTTAGTTATCATAAATAAACTCCAAAATTCACCAAAGATGTAAGTATCCTTAATTTCTAAAGGTGCATCCTTAAAATCTCCGGTGCCGCCGTTATGAAAATATGATCAATACGTTCTAATGAATCGAAGAGTTCTTTTATTGATTTAGGATTTATGACATCTAAATAATAGCCATGTGCTGTATTTGAAAGTTGGGCTAAGGCCCTTTTGTTTTTGTCCTTATTATGACCATCGATATAAACTCGAGCCCCGAGATTTTCGGCTAATTTGGCCGTCGCAAATCCCATTCCGGTGGCTCCTCCAATGGTAAGCACATTTTGATTTTTTAATTTTATTGCAACTTTTAGTTTATAATTAATATATAGAAAAGAGAGGAAATAAACTGGTAAAATTATTATGTTTTACTCCATCGCTAAATTTCTAAACCATTTTTCATTCACAAATTAACCAAAAAAATATGATCTTCTTTTATTCTTTTTCTAAACTAACACTATCCTCCAATCGTAATCATACTTCGATTATCGTTATGTTTTTCTGGATTTTCAAAATCCTCAGTATCTGTCATTCCTGCGCGAATCGCTTTTTTAGCGTAGATAGATTTTGCTATAAGCGGTTCGATAGATTCTCCTTTACGTAAATAGCTTAACAAATCGGTCTCATTGTTTGAAAAAAGACAGTTTTTCAATTTGCCGTTTGCCGTGAGCCTGATACGATTACATCCATCACAAAACGGATTTGTAACGGTACTGATAATCCCATATCGTCCCTTAAAACCTCTAATTTTATAGTTTCTGGCTGTAAAGTTTTGCTCATTGACTAGGACCTGATTGGCTTCCTCCCCAAAATACCGGTTTACTTGGTCTAAAATCTCTTGATGGGACACCAACTTATCCTTACTCCATTTATTACCATCAAAGGGCATAAACTCTATAAAGCGAACTTCGAGGTTTTCATCTTTGGTAAGTTTTATAAAATCGATGACTTCGGTATCATTGAAACCCTTCATCAAAACCACATTGATTTTTGTTTTAAATCCCTGGCCCAATAATAACTGAAGATTGTCCTTCACTTTTTGAAACTGATTGCGCTTGGTAATGGTGGTAAATTTTTCTTCTATGAGTGTGTCAAGGCTAACGTTAATGTGGTGCAGCCGATATTTTTTAAAATCTTCAATGTGTCTATCTACCAGTACCGCATTTGTGGTGATGGATAATGCAACATTTAATTGCGATAACCCTTCCAGAATGGTTGAAAAGTCTTTTCGTAGCAATGGCTCCCCACCGGTTAACCGAATTTTGTCTACGCCGTGCTTCACAAAAACCTTAGCAATGCTCAGTACCTCTTCAGCTGTCATCAACGACTTTTTAGGACTTAAAAGTACCCCTTCTTCTGGCATACAATAAGCACATCTTAAATTGCACTTTTCGATTAATGAAATACGCAGGTAGTTATGATGCCTACCAAAACTGTCGTTCAATATGTTGGTTTTAATTTTCATCCGTGTGCTTCACCTTTTAAAATTGAAAAAACATGAAGCAAATGCGGCATTACGGCATCCAACGATTCTTTGACGCCCTTTGGCGAGCCTGGAAGTGTCAGAATGAGCGCATTATCCTTTATGCCCACCACACTGCGCGACAAGAATGCAAATGGCATCCTGTCCTGACCATAACGCCTTATAGTTTCTTCTGCTCCAGGAATACGCTTATCCAACATAGGCAAGATAGCTTCTGGTGTAACGTCCCTGGGCGAAAGACCTGTACCACCTGTGAGTATGATTAAGTTCTGGTGGGGTAATACCTTTTGAACTGCTTTCTGTATGGCTTGAATATCATCCGGCACAACAGTTTCACTAGCAACTTCAATGTTGTAATCTTCAAGAAAGTGCGCAATCGCTTTTCCGGAAGCATCTGTATTTATTCCAGCTGAAACAGAATCTGAGCATACAATAATACCTGCCCTTATGTCATTGACGTCGATCTTTTTAAAGTCGCTTTTTCCACCTTTCTTTTCTATCAATCTGATACTATGTATTTCAATACCCTTGTCGATAGGTTTCAGCATATCGTACATATTCAAGGCCACAACACTTGCACCGTGCATTGCCTCGACTTCTACACCGGTCTTGTAAATGGTTTTAATGGTAACTGTTACTTTGATATCAAAACCTTCAATATTAAAATCTACACCTGCATATTCGATAGGTAGTGGATGGCAATCGGGCAAAAGCTCAGGTGTTTTCTTTACGCCCAAAAGTCCGGCTGCCTTGCTCATAGCAAAAACATTTCCTTTAGGCACTTTATCGTTCTTAATTGCATCAATTGTAGCTTGATTACTTGTTTTTACAATAGCTTGTGCTGTTGCGATACGTAGCGTGTTTGATTTATGTGTGATGTCTACCATACTACTAATTGTTCTTTTTCCATTGATGCGTTTCACCTTCTATCAGTTCCTTTCCAAAGATGGGTACCTTTGTTTTTACTTCGTTGACAATATACTCGGTAGCTTCATAAACGATAGGTCTGTGTGGCGCAGAGACAAACACAAATATGCAAATACCACCCACAGAAACTTCGCCCAAACTGTGATAGATGTGCATACAGGTAAGTTCATATTTCTGAAATGTGGTTTCTCGTATTTCAGCTAATTTCTTTTCTGCCATTTCCTGATAACACGAAAAATCTATTGCGGTCACTTTACGACTATCTATGCTATCTTCTCGCACTTGTCCTAAAAAAATATTATGCGCCCCAATAGATGTTTTACCTTGATGTTTTGCAATCGATGTTGCAATGAATTCTGGCGTAATGGCGCCTTCGATAAATACGGTTTTCCTTTTCATAGGTGTAATTCTTTATAAATCTGTACTGCATTCTCATTTAGACAATACAGCTTTTGATAGTTGTATTTTTTTAAAATGTGCAGGGCTTGCTCACTTCTTTTTCCACTTTTACAGAAAATGGATATTGGGGTATCCTTAGGTATTTTGTGAATTGAATTTTCTAACTGACCTAAAGGAATGTTGTACACCTTATCGTCCTTGATTCTCGGATATTCTGTAGCTGTGCGCACATCTAACAGCATATGATTTTCCGCTTTCGCGAAAGCGAAATCCACTTTAAGATTACGATGCTCCTTTTGAAAGAATGCCATATCCATTGCAATCGTCTCGTCCTTTTTGAACAAGAATGTCTGTTGCGCGTTTTTTAGAACATCTTTTAGCAATACCTGACCAGATAGCACAGTTCCTACATCTAAAATAATCTTCATCACCTCATTAACCTGCAAAGCGCCTGCAATGGCGACGGTAGAACCTAAAACACCGGCGGTATCACAACTCTGGGTTACCGAAGCAGGTTCAGGATAAAGACATCGGTACGTAGGACCGTTTTTGTAATTAAAGACGGAAACCTGTATTTGAAATCGATATAATGCGGCGTGTACAAAAGGTTTTCCGGTCAGTATGCAAGCATCGTTAATAAGATATCTTATAGGGATTCTATCAGTAGCGTCTACAATAATATTGTAGTTTTTAAAAAGCGATAAGGCATTATCACCATCTAAATAATAAGGATATGTATGGATGGTCACATCATCATTCTGCGCCTGTAATTCTAAGGCCGCGATTTCTACTTTAAGCTGCCCAACATCGCTTTGTGTAAATAGTACTTGGCGGTGTAGATTGCTTTTTGACACCACATCACCATCTACAATACCTATTTTACAGATGCCGCTACCGACTAAATAAGGCAACATAGCACATCCTAAACCACCGCAACCAACAACCAAAACGCTTGCTTCTTGAAGTTTTTGTTGACCGCTTTTACCTACTTGTGGTAATGCTTCTTGTCTGATATACCTGTTATCTTCCTTCATAGTTTAGCCTCCTGCAAAAGGGGATAGTATGGCAATCTCATCATTTGCCTTTAGTTGGGTATCCTGGGTTGCCAATTCGTGGTTCACTGCGATTTTTATGCCTTTTGTATTTAGAGCATAAGTACTTTCCAAGTATTTCATGATTTCTGGAATTTCAATGTTTTCCAGCTGAACGGTTTCTTGTTCTTTTCCCGTTTTCTCGGCTACTTCGCCGTAATATGTTAAGGTTATTTCTGTCATCCTCTTAGATTAAAAATAATTTTACACTAGCTATTACCAATACCACAGATAGCATATACGTCAACGTTTTAGGGTTAAAACGGCCACTACCAAAAAGCGAACCTGCTGCGCCACCGATAAGTGCTATAGGAATAAGATAAAAAGCTTCATTTGGCACCGCGCCACCAGTCATTGAAAATCCTATAATTCCTGCAATAGAATTCACAAAAATAAAAAGTGCAGACACTGCCGCAGCTTGTTTCATGGTTCCCCAACCTAACAAGATAATTACAGGACTTAAAATAATTCCGCCGCCGATACCAATCATCCCAGAAAACAAACCGATTAAACAACCTATGAGTAATGCAAGCCAATGCTTAGGTTGGACTATGGTGGTCTTCATTTTGCCGAATACATTCAGCATCCTTAAAATGGCAATAATGAGAAAAACGGCTAAAATCTGCTTGTACAGTGTTGGGTTTATAGATAAAGTGCCACCAATAAAAGCCGCGGGAATAGAAGTGATTGCAAATGGATAGAAGATCTTCCAACTGAAATGTTCATTTTTCTTGAAAAACCAAAAGGAAATACCAGCCACAAAAATATTGAGCAATAAGGCTGTGGGTTTCATGATGATTATCGGAAATGAAAACAAAGACATCAATGCCAAATAGCCACTGGCACCACCATGCCCTACACTGGCGTACATAAAGGCAATGCTTGCAAGGACTATAACAAATGGTAGTGCGATATGCAATTGTGAGAAATCCATTATTCCCTCAGTGTTATATATTCTAATTCTTCTCCGGCTCTTATCCTGGAAGTACTTTCAGGAACTATCAATAGTGCGTTCGCTAACGCAAAGGATTTCAGCATTGAAGAGGCTTGCCCTGTTAAGGGCGTCGCTATGTCATCTTTTACGATGGCCTTTAGAAATAGGGTTTTTGAAAAAACATTTACAATATCTGTATCAGCTCTGGCATACTTTCGTTTTAAATGCACAGGATGTTTTCCCATCATTAGTCGTATGGCCGGTAGTACATAAACATAAAAACAAGTGAGACTTGATGCCGGATTTCCTGGTAGGGCAAAAACAACAGTACTCTTGTTTGTGCCGAACCAAAGCGGTTTGCCCGGTTTTTGATTAACCTTGTAAAAATGTGGGTTGACATTATCGGCTTCCAGAGCCGATTCAACAAAATCATAGTCTCCCACAGAGATACCACCAGAAATCAATACGATATCTGCTTGTTTTATACTATTGCTAATTGTTTGTATGGTATCTTCTAAGGTATCGGGTATGTGGTGCACCGTTATATCCGTTATTCCTTCTTTTTGAACTGCAAACCGTAAAGTGACCGAATTACTATCATAGACTTCGCCCTCTTTTAAAGTTTGTCCTGCTTGTTTTAGTTCGTTTCCAGTAATCAAAATATGCACTGTAGGTCTGTGAAATACGTTTACTTCTTCAATCCCTAATCCCGCTAAAAATCCTAATCTGGCTTCATTTAGTACAGTTCCTTTTTTTAATGCCACACTGCCCATTTTCAGTTGTTCGCCCAGCGGTCTTACGTTGGCACCTACGCTAGGTGTTTTTGTGATTTCAATTTGATTTGCATTTTTTATAGTGTCTTCTTGCATCACCACTGTAGTTGCATCATCAGGAACTCGACCTCCTGTAAAGATGCGTACTGCTTCAGTATTGTTCAGAACTATATTTTCCGATGCACCAGCAGACACTTCTCCTACAACTCTGTACGTATTGGTATCTGTAAGTTTCATGGCATAACCATCCATAGCCGATTGCCTGAAAGGTGGCATATGTATCGGTGAATGAATATCGCTAGCCAACACACAACCATAGGCATCTTGCAATTTCGCAGCTATTGCGGCACTCTCTTGGATGTTATGCTCTATATGGGCTAATGCCTCATTTACCGAAATCATATTGCCGAAGATTTAAGTAGTTTTTCATAATCATCTGGAGTATCTACATCTGTAAGCTTGTCCAGTCCATTTATCGCAATGATGGGCTGGTGTTTATCGTTCAAGAATGACCTAGCACCTTTATCCCCTTGAAGCTGAAGCAATGCCTTGAAATAAGTTTTCGGAAACAGCGCGGGTACTCCATTTTTTGAGCCATAAGAAGATGCGATGATTTGATTGGGATGCTTTTTTGAAGTAGCTATCAATCTATTTATATATGCTGCGTCTACCAATGGTTGGTCTGCAAGCATCACTATGAGGGCATCTGCTGGAATCGTGTTTTTTTCAAGATATAAGACTCCTGCAACGATACTCGAACTTAAGCCTTCCTTGTAGTTTGGGTTATAGAAGGTGGTCACTTCAGCAGACAGTATTGCGTTTTTTACCACATCTGCTTTTGCTCCAATCACACAGAACACCTGATTTCCCTCTGAATGTATGGCATTGGCAATTGCATGGGCTAACAGCGTAGACTTACCATATGGCAAGAGTTGTTTAATGCTTCCCATACGAGTAGCACTACCTGCTGCTAAAATTAAAATGGCAATGTCCATATCCTTTACTCTAAATACTTTCTATAGTTAACTTAAATAAGACCGAAGCATCCATGCCATTTTCTCGTGGTCTACTAACAGCGAAGTCAGAAAATCCCCAGTACCTACGTCGTTATACTCTTCTTCACATTTGACGATATCTTCACGAAGTTCCCGTATCAGGGTTTCATGGTCATTCACCAATTGTTCAATCATTTCATCGGCTTTGGGATTGCCTTGCGTATGTTCCTTTAAGCGGGTAAGTTTAGCGAACTCTTCCAGACTGCCCAATGCCAAAAACCCAAGGCTTCGTATGCGTTCTGCCACATCATCTATCTTTATCTCCAAATCGCCATAATGCTCTTCAAACATTTCGTGCAAGGATTTAAACTGCATTCCGGTTACGTTCCAGTGGAATTTTCGGGTTTTAGTATATAGTACAAATTCATCTGCCAATACCTGATTGAGGACATCTGTAGAAGATTGGCGTTGGTTCTTATCTAATCCCGTTGCTATTTTTTTCATACGTTTCAAAATTATTTTTCGTTAAGTTGTAGTTCTGTAGTATTGTGGTTTTTATCTTGTGTTTGCTTTTTCATATTCGATAGAATCTCTGCAATGATGGATAACGCTATCTCTTCAGGGGTTTCGGCACCTAGGTTCAACCCTGCAGGGCTATGGATGAGCTCTAAAAATTCAGGTTCAACTTCTGGGCAGGCGTCAAAAATTTGATTTTCTAACTGCGCCTTTCGTTTAGAAGACCCTAAAACCCCAATGTAGTTTTTCTCAAAAGGCATTAGTTTTAAGAGATATTGAAAATCCAGCGCGAAGTTGTGCGTCATCAAAACTGTGACCGTCCTATCATCTATACAACTAAAATCGATGGTTTCTGGGGTTTCATTGAGAATAGTCTTCGCCTTTGGAAAATCATTTTTATCCTTTGGATTTTTTAAGGAAGCCACAATAGTCACTTGCCAACCTAAAAATGAAGCTACCTCACAAAGTTTTTGGGCATCGTGTTCAGCCCCTACAATGACCAATTGTGTATCGGGATGAATACGCTGCGTAAATACCTGTTCCGCTTTGGAAACAACAGTTGTTAGGTTAGGATTTGTAGAGAACTTCGCTTTCGCGAAAGCGAACACAGAACCAAAATCTCCGTCGATATCCTGTGCTGGTTTATAGATGGAATGGATTTCAAAGGACTGTCTAGAGTCCAAGGTATTCTCAATAATTATTCGATGTTCATCTTTTAGTTCAAAAGGTTCTATAAGAATATACAGAAACCCTTCGCAGCCCAAACGATATCTCCCATCATAAGAAATCACCCGAGCAACACCTGTTTTAAAAACTGTTTTAGCGGCATTAAAAATATCCTTTTCTACACAGCCGCCACTTAAAGCACCTTGCATAGCGCCATTCTCGCCCAAAAGCATTCGTACTCCCGGTTTTCTATAGGAAGAACCGCGCAATCCCACCAAGGATGCCATCACCGTAGGTATACCAACATGTTGGCAACGGTCGTAGAAGGCTATCATTCTTTGTAGTTCAAATACTTTCATTATTCTTTATTTATAATACGGCCAGCATAGGTGATGCTAAAAAACAAAATATGTTGCCAGCGCAAACTGGAAACGCTGCTATCCCGATAACGGTTTAAATAAATAGCGGATAGACTCATAGTGGTATTTAACTTATATTTCATACCGGTGATAATTCTGTTTTCAGTAGAAAACCCTGCTTGTTGTGTAGGGAACCACTCGTTCATTACGAATACCTGCCAATTGTCATGTATCTGAGGTGCGATTCCTACACGTATTCTGGTTCTATAATTCAATAGAACTTTTTGTTGTATGGTCAAATCTTCCAGGTAAATCTGCTCTGCCGTTAATCGCACCAAAGGATTAAGTTTGTACTTAGAAAATACTTTTTGCCATTTGAGTTGCAGTGCGTTCCCGGAAAGACCATCGGGTAAACTGATATAATTTTCATGAAGCGAAAATATACCTAGCTTATCAAATGTATATCCAATTTCCAGAGCAGGTATAAAACCGCCGTAACTCGATGAATTATCATCTAAGATGAGCATAAGGCTAGGTTTAGCAAACCATTTTGAGGTGCCTAATGCAAATTGCCCTTCTGTATGAAGAAAAAGCGACACATCATCATTATCCGGAACAATATCGACCTGTCCTGATACTTGCCTAGTTCCTAAAAAAACAACACAGATAAACCAAATAGATATTATAAGTCTCCAATACAAGATTATTCAATATTTTAAATTAACCCTGTAATTTCACTAAATGCTCTTACTACGGCACGAGGTACTAAAGTTATCTTAAAAGAATTGCCTCCGTATCCTTTGGCATTTTTAACGACTTTTTCACCAATCTTTTCAAAAAGAGCTTTAGAGGGTACTTGACCTACAAACATTTTTTCGGCCTCCTTGTCTCGCCATGGTTTAGGTGCAATACTACCAAATGCCATACGCGTATCGGTAATTACACCAGCCTCCATTGTAACGGCAGCCGCAACGGAAACCAATGCAAACGCATACGAATGCCTATCTCTGACCTTTAGATAAGTAGAGCGTTTTGCAAATTTTTTAGTAGATGCTGGCAAATCAATCGAAGTAATAAGTTGCCCAGGTTTTAATACATTGTCAATCTCAGGGGTATCTCCTGGTAAAGCGTGGAACTCCTCAATAGGAATAACTACATCACTGCCGTCTATATCCATTATATTAACTTTTGCCTCTAATGCCGTCAATGATGCGCACATATCCGATGGAAAAGATGCGATACAGTTTTCGGAAGTTCCAAGGATGGATAAAATTCTATTATGTCCCTTAATAGCTGAACATCCACTACCAGGTTCTCTCTTATTGCAGGGAAACTCTGGCGACATATAGTACGGGCATCTGGTTCTTTGCATTAAGTTTCCGCCATTGGTCGCTTTGTTACGTAATTGGTCGGTTGCTCCTAGTAAAATAGCTTCAGAAACGATTGGGTAGTTCTTTTTTACCACTTTGTTATCTGCCGTATCGCTATTGCTTACTAGCGCACCTAAGCGTAATCCACCTTGGTGTTCTTCTATTTTATGGTAGGGCAGTTTATTGATATCGATTAAAATATCAGGATGAAAAACATCTCTTCGTATCCTATCTACTAAATTAGTGCCTCCTGCAATAAACTGTGTATTTCCCGTTTCGGTATGTTTTGCTATTGCACTAGCTGCGTCTTCTGTACGTATGTATTTAAATGGATGCATGATTTCTTTTTTAAGATTTCTGTCTTTGTAATAATTCTTTCGGTACATTACCGTCTCTGGCAGCTTCAACGGCAGCTACAATACCTTTGTAAGCGCCACATCGACATATATTACCACTCATCCATTCCTGAATTTCTTCTGTGGTCGCAGCATGGTTTTCTTTCAACACCATAACAGCAGACATAATCTGACCAGAAGTACAGTACCCACATTGAAAACCGTCATGCATCATAAATGCACCTTGTACCGGATGAAATTCATCTTTTGTACCCAATCCTTCTATAGTGGTAACTTCTAGTCCATCTGTCTGAATAGCAAGTGTAAGGCAAGAATTGATGCGCATACCATCTAAATGCACGGTACATGCGCCACAAGCCCCTTGGTTACAGCCTATTTTGGTACCTGTAAGCCCCAATTGTTCACGAAGTAAGTCTGCCAAACTAGTTCTCGGGTCAATTTTCATGCGCATGGCCTGCTCATTTATAATGGGTTCAATCTCGAGGTACTCTTCAAAATTTAAAGGCTTTTGTTCTGGATTAGCCCCCAAAGTAACATAAGGAGCCAATGCCAAGCCAGCTGCAGCAAGTGTTGACCGAGCGATAAAATTACGCCTGCTTAAGCCAGCTTTTTTAGAAGAAATCTCCTCTGGCCATACCTCTTTATCTGATTTGTTATTTTTCATACATACTAATTTTGTGATTATTGCCCTTCGTATTTTTCTCTAATTAAGGTGTTGTAAAACTCTCTGAATTTGAAAAGTTTATCATCTTTAAATTGAAAGAGTACACAGTAATCGTTGGTGTATTTTTCATTTTTACTGTTTTTCAGGTATCCTTTGAACTCCATAAACAAATGTTCGCCGTCTGCCATCAGTAATGCTGGTTGAGACACAAATTTTTCCGGTCTTTTCCTTTTAAAGGCATCTTTAAAATAATCGACTATCTTATCCCTACCTTCTACAGTCCAGGCACCTTTGGGTGAAAATGGAAATTCTAAGGTTCCGTCCTTATGCCATATATCTCTAACACCATCGATATCACCCGCTACCAAAATGTCTAAAAACCGATTGGCTTCTTTTTCCAAATTTTTCATGTTACAATAGTTTATCTAGAGTTATTGGTAAATTTCTTATGCGCTTTCCAGTAGCATTATAGATGGCATTAGCGATTGCTGCGGAAACTCCAATAGCACTAAGTTCTCCAATACCTCGTCCACCGTGCGAGCTAAATTTATAATCAGGTTTATTTAGGAACTCTATAGTTAAATCATTAATATCTGCATTAACCGGAACGTGATATTCGGCCAGGTCTGCATTGATAATTCTGCCTGTATCGTGGTCAAACTCCGTAGCTTCCAACAATGCCATACTGTAACCAAATATGATCCCTCCATACATTTGACTGTTGGCTAGTTTAGGATTAATAATGGTACCGGCATCAAAAACGCCTACAATTCTTGGGATGGTAATGACTCCTAGGTCAGGATCAATATTCGCCTCGACAAAAATAGCACCAAAGGATTGATACGCGTATTCAGCCTCTTGTCCGAATGCAAAGCCCTTTACCACAGAAGAACTTTCTTCAATGATCAATTCCTTTTTGTTTGCTCGTTTCATTACCTCTTTTACAGTATCCTTTTTTCCATTAGAATCCTGCATAATTCCATTGACAAAAGAGATTTTATCTGACTTTAATTGAAATAATGAACTGTCTTCTTGTGTTACTGCTAAATCGAGTAGTTGTTTCTTCAACTTTTCTGCTCCTTTCTGAATATAGCTACCAGCACTTGCGGTAACCATGGATCCTCCAGATAAGGGTCCTGCGGGAAAATCTGAATCACCTATTTCTATTTTTATATTTTCGAGTGCTAATCCGGATGCCTCTGCGGCAATCTGCCCCATAACCGTATATGTACCTGTACCAATATCCTGAATGGCCGTTTGTACTATTAAAACTCCATTTTCATCAAGAATCAGCTTGCAACTGCCGCCAGCACGATAGGCAGGATAGGTTGCTGTTGCCATACCATGCCCAATCAATTGACCATTCTTCCGCATCTTACCAGGTTGGCGGTTTCTATTATTCCAACCAAACAGTTTTGCACCTCTTTCATAACATTCACGAACATTATTAGATGAATAAGGAAGTTTATCTATCGGATTTGCTGCTGCATAATTCTTGATTCTTAATTCAACGGCATCCATTTTTAATTTTTCTGCAAGTTCATCTAAGGCTGACTCTAGAGCAAAACTACCATTAGCTTCACCAGGTCCTCTCATAGGTGTTGGGGTCGGGTAATTAAGTTTGGTATATTGGTGAACCATAGAAAAATTAGGAATGTCATATAATTTGGCTGATGTTAATCCGCAAGGTTCATAATGTCCACCTAATATGGAACCGTACGAATAGGTAATATGTTCTCCAGCTGTAATATTTCCGTCGGCCTCTGCAGCTAATGTAACACGTTGGCTAACTTCAGGTCTATGACCGGCCGAAGTGTACATATCTTTTCTACTTAAAACCAGTTTTACAGGTCTGTCCATAATTTTAGCAGCCATTGGGGCTAAAAGCGTATGAGGCCAAAAAAAGCCTTTACAACCAAAACCACCACCGATATAATAGGCAATTAGACGAACATTTTTTGGATCCATTTCAAAACAATGCGCCACGCAATTACGTGAATTGTCTACTCCTTGAGTCGAATCATAAACAGTTAATTTTTCACCTTTCCAAATAGCAATGGTCGCACTCGTCTCCATTGGATTGTGGTGCTCTGCGGGAACGGTATAATTTTCTTCCACTACTACGGAAGCGTTATTTTTAGCTTGTTGGAAATTGCCTCTTTGATGCTGTAGTTCTTCACCTGTATTATATCGTTCTGGTTTTACATAATCATCATAAACCTTTTCTTTGTCAAGCGCCGCAGCTTTTTCTTGATAGCTCACTTTGAGTCGAGATGCTCCTAGTCTTGCATCCTCAATGGTTTCAGCTAAAATGAGTGCAATGTGCTGTCCTATATTGTAAACCTTATTATCTTGAAGTGGTATAAAAGGTTCACCGGGAAAAAGATTAAATCCACCATCACCTCCTGTCGGGTAAGGTTTCAATTTTAAAGCATTACCAGCATGAATGACCTTCACGACGCCAGGAATCTTCTCTACTTCTTCTGTAGCCATATTGGTTATCGTTCCATTAGAGATGGTACTTTTTACAATAACAGCATACAAAGGGTTATCAACAGGATGTTCTGATGCATACTTTGCTTTTCCAGAAACTTTTAATGGGCCGTCAACCCTAAGTTTTTCTTGTCCTATCATACTGGTTTTCTTTTTGTTTTTATTTTATAGTTGAGATACAGCTTCTTTAATTGGGCTATTTCCATCATACAATTCAAACGTTTTTCCTATGGCATTTTCATTTTCGAGACATGCCACTGCTACAGCTGCTACATCTTCTCTTGAAATACTACCCATACCTCCGGCATTTTGGTTTAGCGTGACTTGATTCTTCGGTGGATTATTATGTAAGGAGCCAGGACGTATGATGGTCCAATCCAGCGAACTGCTCGTCAATTCGTTTTCTCCGTCTGCTTTAGCCTGTAAATAGTCTTTATAAGCATCTCCCCCATGAGTTTGGGTCATGTGCCCCAAGTGCACTTATGAGCACAAATCTCTTAACATTATTTGCCTGACATCCCTGTATTAAATTCTTAACACCTTGATGGTCTACTTCCTGGTGGCTGCCCGAACCTCCAGCCGCTGCAAAAATGAGAGCATCGATGGTTTTTAAATCATTTTGTATACTTGAGTCATTGATATCTTTAACAAGTGCTTTTGCACCTATAGCTTTTAATTTGCTTTCCTGATGTTCGCTTCGAATAAGTCCTACCACCTGAACATCATGATCAATTAGTGTTTCAACAATCAGGCTTCCTGTTTTTCCATTGGCTCCGACTACAAGAACATTCCTATTTTTTAGCATAATACGTTTATATCAATGTTATTTTTTTGAATACCCTAAGATATTTATCGTTGTAGATTACAGTATGTCATTATTCCCATTTTTTTTGGTAACTATTCCCTTTCTCATTTTTTAGAATGAATCCAGATAAGCATATACGTAGAAAGGTGTTCACTTTAAAAATTTTCCTACCCTGTTTCTATATTGACTTGGAGTAATTCGGGCACGTTCTTTAAAAAAGCGTACAAAATAAGAGGGCGAATTAAAGTCTAGAAAGAAGGCAATTTCAGAAATCGTTTTATTCGTATGGATAAGTTTTGATTGTGCTGCCAGCAAAGTTCGTTCGAAAATGAGGTCAGAGGCCTTTTTGCCATAAGCCTCTTTGACCATATTATTCAGATAATTAGCATTGATGTTTAAATCTTTGGCGTAATCGGCAACTCTTTTTGATGGAATAAAATTTTGTTTATGTCCTTCTATATAATGATCTTCTATCTTCTCTTTAAAATCTTCACATATTTTCATAGCTCTAGATCTATTTCTGTTCAATAGATTTGACAGACTGCCTAGGTGACACTCTTTTTGGGTACGTAAAAGCAATTCCATAATCCAGAGGTGTATAAACTCATCACCTTCTTTTGAGCGATAGTCCTCTAATGCGATGTCAAATCGCTTTTGGTAGTAATCGCTCACCTCTTGCTCTAATCGAAATTTCGGCACGACCCGTAAGTCAAAAAAGTCAAGTTTGCGCAAAAACTTTTTGTCGGTGAGTCGGCGTACCACAAAATTTTTGGTAAATGCTAATATATAGCCAGAAACATTTTTGATTTCCTTCCAAGAATTGAGTTGTCCTGGTTGTGTAAAAAATAAGCAATTACGCTCTAGTGTAATTGAAGTAAGCTGATTGGTTTTTTCAATCTCACCGTCAGTAACAAAATAGATAATGAAAAAATTCTGATAGTATGTGTTAGACTCTTCGGTAACGGTATGAGATACCTCTTCAAGCCGGGCCAAGCAGACTTCTTGGTGAGGTTTAATGGTAAAGTATGTGCCTTTTTCGCGTTTTTCTTTTAAGAAGAAAGTCTCAAAATCATGAAAGTTTAAAATAGTGTAGTTGTTAGAATCCAAAATATAATCGTTTTTATATTTCAGAGTAATACAGAATTATGCCAAGTATTTCTTGCTTTATAAATATCTGTTTTGCAAAACTTTATGAATTTTACAGTTTAAAGCTTCAAATATATTCCCAAAAAAATTGAAAATTTAATTATATTTAATCCTATTTTTTTTGGGAAAATGGAAATCTAGAAAACCACTATAACCGATGTACCCTATAATTTTGAGACAACAACATCATCACTAAAAAAATACTGGTTAAAATGATGGAAGTAAACGAACATTTTTCGACAAAAAGGCATACAAAGGATTGTATTCCCAAATAAAATGGGAAATTGACAAACAATAACGATAGTCCGTAATACAATGGTATCAAAGGAAGCAAAGCTTATACAACAACTGCAAGAAGAAATACAGTTCAAAGAAACGCTTTTGAGCATTAGTGAGGCGGTGGCCAGCATTCAAAATAAGGCTCATCTATTTACAGTGATTACCCAAAAAATAAATACCGTCTTCCCTTTCGATGAGCTTGGGATTTTCGTCACTGATGAAACAGGTCAGTACCAGCGTGACCTTTCTGCTGACGATAAATTTGCATATCTAGCGCCAAATGTGAGTGGCTGGTTACCAAAGGACGAGGGGATTGAAAATTACATGAAAAATGGTCCCGCTATTGATATGCTAGGTATGTTAATGCATAAATACCCTAATCACCCACATTATCCCGTTCTTAAAGAAAATGGATTGGTTCAATTTATAGCAGGACCTCTTAAAACGGGAGGTGTTACTATTGGTATGTTATGTTTTTGGTCTAAAGAAGAGGGGTTTTATTCTCAAGAAGACTTTCCCCTTTTTCAGGCTATTGCCGACCAACTTGCGGTTGCGGTAAGCAATGTGCTGGCCAATGAGCAACTGCTCGAAGAAAAACAACTCACCGAAAAACTTCTGGGCATCAGTGAGGCACTCGTAAATGTAAGCCAGCGCGACCAACTCTTTCATATCATTACCGAAAAAATAGGCCAATTGTTACCAATGGATGATTTGGCCATCGTGATTGTCAATGAAGACAAAACCCAGTGGAAGGATATTTCTATTGATCGAGGATTGAATCCTGATGCAATAAGCAAAGAGCTAAAAGCGAGTGGTTTTGACCAGTGGCAGGAAATGAATCACCTCATTGAGCATTTCATATCCTCAACAGAGGTAATGAATATTTCAGACTATCATCAATATCATTTCCCAAAAGAATTTCTACAAATTTTAGAGGAAGATGGGTTAATCGAATATATACATACTCCCTTGAGGTTGGCCGGAAATGCTTATGGGGCACTAATTTTCGACTCTAAAACTACTGGAAGGTATTCTGAAAAAGACTTCCCCCTCTTCCAGGCCATTGCTGACCAATTATCAGTGGCTGTGAGCAACGTACTCGCTAATGAGCAACTGTTGGAAGAAAAACAAAAAACCGAAAACTTATTGGCAATAACAGAATCTATCGCCAACATCACCACAGGACCAGAACTGATAAAAGCCATCTTCAACAAGTTAAGAAAAGTCTTTCCCTTTGATGATGCTGGGCTATTTCATTTGGATTATTCTAATAATAGGGAGCGTGATCTAACGGTGGATTATGGTTATGAAGTCAGCGGCATCAATACTACCCATATCAATGAAGGGTTAAACGGGTGGATGCCTATGAGTCAAGCTTCCAAGGTGGTGGTGCAACAAGGTATTTTAGTAAAAGGTAGAGAGATCTATGAAGAATTTGAACATCCCCATTTTAAAAACCCCAAAAACCGCATATTTGAGCAGATTATTGCAGCACCATTGCAACAAGGCGACCAAACTATCGGTCTTTTATGTTTTTGGAGCAAACAGCCTCACGCCTTTGATAATCAATTATCACTTTTTAAATCCATCACCGACCAAATGAGCGTTGCGCTTAGCAATATATTGGCTAACGAAGCCATTCAATTAGATAATAAACATAAAAAGGTATCACTTGATATTGCAAAATCAATAGGTGCCATTGAAAAACTTGATGTTTTAATAAAAGAAACTGTTAAAACACTCGTACCTATATTCAAATCGCAAGAACACGCTTTAATTATCATTGATGAAAAAAGAGATGAATATCTGGACTTGGCCGTCATACACCAAGAAGTAGCGGGTAATACTTTAGACCTAAAGTTATTTGAAAAAGGCTTTTATACCAAATTTAAAATTCCTTATAAAGGTTCGCAGCTAGAAGAAGTGGTCGTATCCATCGAACAAAATAACGATATCCCATTACTGTTTGATTATAACAAAAATTACAGCCAATACACAGATAAAAAGTTATTGGATGAATTACGTAAAAAACTAGATACTTGTATCATTGGGTTACTTAAGGTATCAGGGAAGATAGTAGGTGTTTTTATACTTGCTTATACCAAGGATAATCAATTTGATATAGGTCAAATTGAGCTTTTTAAATCGGTTTGTGACCAACTAGCATTGGCCATAAGTAATGTATTGGCACGTGAAGATATTCAAAAACGCGAACAAGAAAAATCCTTGCAGGTCAACCTGGTGAATACCCTTAATCTTAATATTCTTTGGAAGGACAAATTATTACAATTGACACAATCCTTTTCTAATCATCTGGATAACCATTTAGTCATTTTTGCTTTTCAGCCAGAAAGAAATACTGAATTTTGCCACACGTTTGAAAGGATTGGGGCAAATGAGTACAGACACTTTGATTATCAAAAATTTCTCAATTTTATCGGGCTTGATGAAGCAGCGTATCGAAGCAATAGAGAAAAAATCAACGGAACGCTACTGCAAACAGGAACAGTCTTTATAAAATATCAGAAAAAAGCAACAGTGCTACGTAAGGTTGCTAAAAAGTTTAATGTAAATAGTAGATTAACGACTTCGTTAAAATTATCCTTTCCCGGATACTACCGTCTTAGTTTTTTGAGCAAAAGTGATTTAGGATATTCTGAAAAGGACAAACAGCTGTTAGAAATCATGAAGCCTTCATTAGAGCTGGCTTTAGAAAAGGTATTCGCCTTAGAACGTATCACTGAATTGAATGCGCAGCTCAAACAAGAGAAAAATTACCTTCGCGAAGAAATCAAATCAGACCATGATTTTGAGAATATTATCGGTCAGCATATTTCCTTGAAAAATGCTTTTGAGCAGGTACGTCAATTAGCTGCGATGGATATTAGCGTTCTTATAACAGGAGAAACCGGTACGGGAAAAGAGTTAATTGCCAGAGCACTTCATGAAACCTCAGTGCGTAGTGAAAAAACACTCATCAAGATGAATTGCGCGGCAATGCCCTCGGAACTTATAGAAAGTGAACTTTTCGGTCACGAAAAAGGAGCCTTTACCGGTGCTACCAAGCAACGTATCGGTAAATTTGAACTGGCGCATGAAAGTACCATCTTTTTAGATGAAGTAGGAGAACTATCTCTCGAAGCCCAGGCGAAATTGCTTAGGGTTTTACAGGAAAAGGAATTTGAACGCTTAGGAGGCACTAAAACACTGACTTCAGATTTTAGAGTAGTGGCCGCTACTAACCGTAATCTACAAGAAGCTATAGATGAAGGTACGTTTAGAAGCGATTTGTTTTATCGGCTCAATGGTTTTCAAATTTACTTACCGCCTTTGCGAGACCGTCTGGAAGATGCCCCGTTATTGGCCAGACATTTTGCCAAAACCTTTGCCCATAAGATAGGGAAACCATTTACCGGTTTTTCCACACAAAGTCTTTTAAAAATTCAAGAATATACCTGGCCTGGCAATGTTCGTGAATTGAAGAATCGGGTTGAACAGGCGTTGGTCACCGCCAAAACGGATTTGATTACCTTACAGTTCTCTGACGAAGCATTATCGCAACATTCCATTATCTCAAATAAAGGCACACTAACTGACGGTGTGACTATGGATTATATTGAACAACGCAAAAATCTTATAGAAAAAGAATTGATTACCCAAGTGCTTCAGCAGACCAACTGGCGGGTCAGCGGCACAAAAGGAGCTGCCAAACTGTTGGGACTGAAAGCCACTACCCTGGAATATCGAATGAAGAAATTAGAGATATCAAAACCAAAATAATTAATTTGGACGGCCATTTTCTGGCATTATAATACTTCTTTTGATTTTCTAAGATGTTTTTCTGTCATTTTTCCTGTGAAAAATGAAACCCTTGCCCAATAGATGTAACATACCTTACTGTCTTAAATTTCATATCGAATCATTCTTCGGTCTTCATTTAAAATTAAGGTATGAACAAACAATATGATGTCATCATAATAGGTACCGGTCAGGCAGGAGTACCATTAGCAAGAGATTTGGTCGCAGCCGGTAAGACCGTTGCCGTGATTGAGCGCAAACGTTTCGGAGGAACTTGCCCAAATGTGGGCTGCGTACCTTCAAAAACACTTCATGCCAGTGCCAAAGCTATTTATGATGCCAGAAACGCTGTTGAGTTTGGCATCACCATTCAAGGTACAATTAAAGCGGATTTAGAGGCTATCGTTGCTAGAAAAAATACCATTATCGCACCAATTACGAAGAGAGAAAATAAATTTAAAGCGCTTAAAAATATTGATTATTACAACCAACACGCCAGATTTAGCGGTACACGAAGTATAAGTGTTAACAGTACTATTTTAACCGCAAAATTCTTTTTTATCAACGTGGGTGCACGACCCCGCATTCCTTCTTATGCTCACAAGGTTGATTTTTTAACCAGCACTTCTATTCTCGATTTAGAAATGGTACCTGAGCATCTTATCATCATTGGCGCTGGTGCTATTGGATTAGAATTTGGGCAAATGTTCGCCCGTTTTGGCAGCAAAGTTACTATTGTTGAAATGAGTAGCAGAATATTGCCCAGAGAGCATGAAGATGTTGGTAGTGCTGTAAAACAAGTCCTCGAAGCAGAAGGTATCATTTTTAGGGTGAATGCAGAATGCATCGACTGCAACACCAATACAAATAAAATTGAAGTGCACCTGCATTGTTCAAAAGCGGAAAAAGACCAATTAACTGGTACACACATTCTTTTTGCAACGGGCAGGCAGCCCAATACCGATGATTTAGGTCTGGAAAAAGCAGGTATAAAATCAAATGATAATGGCTATATAGATGTGAATGATTTTCTAGAAACCAATGTCAATAATATTTGGGCATTAGGCGATTGTAACGGTAAAGGTGGTTTTACCCATACGGCTTATCACGATTATCAAATTGCAAAAGAACAGTTGTTAGGCAACGGAAAACAGAAAGCTTCAGATAGAATATCCTGTTGGTCACTGTTTATCGACCCGCCGCTCGCCCAAGTAGGTTTATCAAAAAAAGAAGCCTTGGCGCATGCCGAAAAAGCTGATTTTCTTATAGCACAGATGCCTATGAAACATGTGGCTCGTGCCATCGAAAAAGGCGATACCAGAGGTTTTATGGAAATTATTGTTCATAAGCAAACAAAGAAAATTTTGGGGGCAACCCTCTTTGGCATCGGAGCAGATGAAGTCATTCATGCGGTACTTCAAAATATGTATTGTAAAGGTACATTTGAAGACTTAAGGGATGCCGTACACATACATCCTACCGTTGCGGAGTATTTACCAACACTAATGGAAAAATCAAAACCCTTGAAGTAGCGCTATGAACATTGGAATGATAGGAACCGGAAGTTTGGGCAGCATCTTAGGGCAGCTATTTTGCAAAAATTTGCACAAGGTCATGTTTACCTGTAAAAGACCAGAAGGCTTGCATGCATTTACCAAAGCTGTAGGGTCAAATGCTTTTTACGGAAGTGTAGAAGATGTGTTACAGTTTGCAGATGTTCATGTGATAGCTATCCCTTTTCTGGAACTTCAAAACCTTGCCGCCCAATGCGAACGATTTACAACCGGTAAGGTTTTAATCGATACCACAAGACCTTGCCCTAAAGGAAAGAAAATATTAGTGGATAACGGATTTATTAACGGTTCGCAAAACAATTATATAAGCCATCTTTTTCCGAATGCCTATTTAGCAAAAGCCTTCGATGTCAACTCTTATGAAGTTATCAAAAAACATGCATTTAATAGTCTTCTGCAGCAAAAACTTAGGATTCCTTTTACAGCAAATCATCCCGAAGTAAAACAGATAGTAGAAAACCTTATTACACATTTAGGTTTCATCCCAGAATTTCAGCCTATCTCAAACTACAAAGCTATCGATATTGCTAAAAACCAAAAGACAGAACAACAATTTAAGATGTAGAGGAAGATACAAATAGTCGTATTGAAGCAAGAAAAATCAATTAAAAACTATAGAAAACAACAATTTACTTAAATATGAAAACAAAAGTATATACAGCCCAAGCCTTTGCTACGGGAGGAAGAGAAGGAAGTGTCTCCTCTGAAGATGGTGTGCTCGATTTAAAAATGAATCTAAAAAATGATGGTTCAGCTACGAATCCAGAACAATTGTTTGCGGCTGGCTATGCCGCCTGCTTTGAAAGTACCATCAGAATGCTGGCTCAGCAACAAAAAATTAAATTAACGGAAACAGGAGTAAATGGCTTGGTCGATTTGCAACAAGATGAAAATAGCTATGGCATTGCTGTAGTCCTTGAAGTTTCATTACCCGAAATAGACGAAGAAACTGCCCATGATTTACTTGAGAAAGCGCATCAAAACTGCCCCTATTCAAAAGCGACCAGAAATAATATCCCTGTAACCCTTAATCTGGTTCGTAAAATGACTTCTACACTCTAAATTACAAACTACAAATTATGGAACATACAAAAAAATCAATCATCATCGTGGGCGCAGGACCTGGAATAGGACGCGGTGTAGCGGAAAAATTTGGTACCGAAGGCTATAACGTTGGTCTAATCAGTAGAAACGCGAAAAGCCTTGAAACGTTAAAAGAACAGCTAGAGAATGAGGGTATCGTAACAGTATACGCTACTGCCGATGTCACAAATATCGAAGCTTTTTCCAAAGCATTGCGAGGACTAAATGAAAAATTACCCAACGTTACCGTGGTACATTATAATGTGGCACCTATGGCACCAAAGCATCTGTTAAGTTACGATACCGAAAGTTTTATAAAAGACTTGCACATAGGTCTGGGAGGCATCATTACGGTCATCAATACGCTTTTTGGAAAACTCAAGGTAAATAAAGGAGGTCTTTTATTGACCGGTGGTGGTTTTGCCGATTATCCCAGTGCAGATTTTGCGACCACGTCTATTGCCAAAGCAGGTATTAGAAATTTGGCACCGCAGTTATTTGAAGCATTAAAAGAAGAAGGTATGTACGCAGGAGCCTTGGAAATATTTGGTGAAGTCTCTGAAACAGCAGAAAGACACAATCCCAAAGCCATTGGAGAACAGTTTTTTCAGCTCTGGCAAAATCGTAGTGAAGCCTTAGTAAAATATTAACTATTTTCTTGAATGAAGCGTGTTAAAATGACATAGAAACGAGGAATAGTAAAATAAGAATGCCTACGGTGTAATTATCTTCGATATAAAGAAAAATTGATGCTTATTAATAATCAAAGAGAGATAATTCAAATAAAAAAAGAATAAGATGAAGTACAAATTATTAGGAAATACAGGATTGCGAGTGTCAGAGGTTGCACTAGGAACTATGACTTTTGGAACCGAAGCGGGTTGGGGAGCCGATAAAGAAACTAGCAAAAAAATGTTTGATTTATTTACCGAAGCCGGTGGAAATCTAATTGATACCGCTAACGAAATTTATACCGGAGGAACAAGTGAAAAATTTACGGGAGAGTTTATCAAATCAAATCGTGACTTTGTTGTTTTAGGAACAAAATATACGGATGCAATGCCGGGTAAAGATCCGAATATGGCTGGTAACAGTCGTAAGAATATGATGCAATCCTTAGAAAGAAGTCTAAAAAGACTTGATACCGATTACATTGATATATTTTGGGTTCATGCTTGGGATTTTTTCTCACCTGTAGAAGAAGTAATGCGGGCATTAGATGACATGGTGAAACAAGGCAAGGTACTTTATTTAGGAATTTCCGACGCGCCTGCATGGGTAATTTCCAAAGCAAATATGTATGCAAGACAAAATGGACTTACACCTTTTGAAGCATCTCAAATAGAGTATAGTTTAATACAGCGTACTGGTGAAAGAGATTTATTACCAATGGCGAAAACCGAAGGTATGACTACACTGGGTTGGTCTCCTTTATCTTCAGGAATATTAACAGGAAAATATAGTAAGAAAAACGAGGACTCTGACAAAGGTAACCGAAGGTTGGATAAGTCAGAATTTGCCGCTCTATCTGAAAGAAATCTGAGTATAGGAGATAAAGTGGTTGAAATTGCAGAAAAGAACAATGTGCATCCAGCAACAGTAGCTATAAGCTATGTAAAATGCCAAAACATCATACCAATTTTGGGGGGCACCAAACCCAGTCAAATTGAGTCTAATCTCAAGAGTATTGATTTTACACTTTCTAGTGATGACTTAAAAACTCTAAACGATATTAGTACTATAGAATTAGGGTTCCCATATGATTTCTTAAAGGGAACTCAACCCGTTACTTACGGTGGTCAACTCGAAAATATTGACCACCATAGACCTTTCATTCTAAAATAATACAGCAAAAATGGAACTAAATTTAAAAGGAAAAAAAGCTCTGGTGACAGGGAGCACAGCCGGTATAGGCCAAGGAATCGTAAAGACTTTAGCTGCCGAAGGCGTAACTGTAGTTATTAACGGACGTTCGAGTGAAGAAAAAGCTAAGAAATTGAAGTCTGAAATTGAGAAAAGCGGTGGTAAAGCTATTGTTGCTATGGGTGATGTATCTAGTGATAACGGTGTCCAGGAAGTTGTTAACAAAATAAAGTCAGAAATTGGTAACATTGATATTTTAGTAAATAATGCTGGAATTTATCCATGGGGGAACTGGTGGAACAGTACTCCCGAAGAATGGATCAAAACGTATGAAGTAGACGTAGTTTCTAATGTTCGGTTTATACAAGCACTTGTACCTATGATGGTTAGAAAAGGTTGGGGTCGAGTAATCCAAATTTCAAGTGCTTCCGGCCATACTACACCTGCTAACCTTGCACCTGTGTATGCTTGCACCAAAGCATCGCAAACGCATATGGCAAGGAGTTTAGCTGTAGAATTAAGAGGGACTGGAATTACAGTAAATGCCGTATGTCCTGCGCCAGTCTCAACCAAAACTACATTAGAATTATTTAAAGAGTCAGCTAAAGAGAAAGGTTACGGTGAGAATGATAAAGGAATTCAAAAATTCTTTGTTGATACCGTAATGCATAACCCTCCAGTAGAACGTATGGCTACAGTAGAGGAGATAGCTGGTACTGTAGCCTATTTATGCAGTCCTATTGCCGATCACATAAGTGGTTCAGAATTTCTTACCGATTGTGGCTATTCTATTACTGGCTTTAGACCAGCACCCTCAGAAATTCCAGTTCCAAACAAATAATCAAAAAAAGATAATAAAATGAAAATAATCAAATGCCCAACTTTACTGATGTTGATAAGTCTATTAACCTTTTCTTGTATTAATGATAAAAACATTTCGAAAGCAACTATTGATAAGTTAGAAATTATGGAAAAAACAAATCTATTATTCAATTATACTGATGCGTTCAACTGGGAAGGTCTACATCAAGAAGTCATGACCGAGGAGGTTTTATTTGATATGTCCTCCATCGGAGCGGGACCAGCAAATACAGTTTCAAGAGAAAACATTACATCTGGCTGGAATGCTAATTACACTGCTATGGATATAGATGCTGTAAATCACCTTAACGGTAATACTGTGGTTAGCCTAAAAGATAATGAAGCTGATGTGGTTACTTATGCTACAGCCACATTATATCGCAAAGAAGCTACTCAAGGACAAACTTTGGAGCTAACTGGAGACTACGATCTACATTTTATAAGAACCGAACAAGGTTGGAGACTAGATGAGTTCATCTATAATGTAAGATACATATTGGGTAATCAATCACTTGAATGACTTATTTATAATATATCATTAATAGAATTACCATGAAAGTAAAGCTTTTGAGTTTTGATTCAAAAGTGATCACCGATTATTATGTCTATTGAGATAATTCGATAAACCTAAAGGGTATCTATTGATAAAATTGAAGATGAAAATTAGGAAAGAAGGTACTGATAAAGAAAAAGTTAAAAAAACTGTTAAGGTCTTACAATAAGATAATTTAATGAATTACGTGCGATAGCCTAGTAATCGTTATAGCTCTGGCTAAATAGTACTGAAGCTTTGATAAAATACTAACTGTACTTTAAAACATAGCGTGTTAAAATGACATAGAACCGATAAATAGTAAAACGCCAATGAGTCTCTAGTTTTTAGCTTTAGAGTATACAAATCAGTTCACTCAATAAGAACCATTTAAACAACTAAAGAACAGATGAAATCATGGCAAATTCTAGAATCCGGAAATCTTGAGCAATTCAAGCTTCAGGATATCCAACAGGACAAACTCTCAAAAGGCAAAGTGCGGGTTAGAGTACGTGCAATAGGTGTTAATCCTGCAGATTTGATGCAAGCGATGGGCACACATCAAAATCCACCACCAATACCTTTTAGCCCTGGATTTGAAATTTCAGGAGAAGTATCCGAATCCCATTCAGAGATATACAAAGAGGGCGACCGGGTTATGGCCTCTATGGATTTTGGAGCGTATCAGGAATATGTAGACGTTAGCGAGAATTTATTGGAAATCATTCCTGAAACGGTTTCGTTTACACAAGCGTCAGCTATACCCATTGCGTATGGCACTGCTTATATTTCTATGTTACATCGGGGTAATTTAAAGTCAGGGGAAAGTCTTATGATTTTCGGAGCTACAGGTGGTGTGGGTTCAAGAACGGTCGAAATAGGAGCCGCCAAGGGAGCACATGTTATTGCAATCTATTCCAAAGCGGAAGAAATGGATTATTTAAAATCTTTGGGCGCTGATGAATACATTAATTATAAAACAGAAGAAATTATAGCGCGCGCCAAAGAAATCACAGCTGGTAAAGGTGTAGATGTTATCGCCGACCTGGTCGGTGGAGACATGTTTCAAAAAGCTTTAGAGAGTGTTGCCTGGGAAGGCAGAATACTTCCCATAGGTGCAGCTAGCGGTGAAATACCTCAATTAACCTCGTTAGATATGCTTGTTCGAAATGCTTCTTTGGTCGGGACAGATTTTGCAGCCTATATCGTAAACAAACCAAAAATAGTTCGAAAAGCGTTTCAAAAACTTTTCAAATGGCATGCTAAAGGAAGACTCAATTTTCCAGAGCCAAATAATATACTTCCATTTGAAGATGCCAGGAGTGTATTTCAAAAAATGAGTGAAAGAAGCCTCAAAGGAAAAACAGTTTTAACCTTATAATCATTTAAATAATTAAAAAAATGGATTTACAATTAAAAGAAAAAGTGGTATTGCTCACCGGAGCTACTTCAGGTATTGGTGAAGTTACAGCGCATCAGTTTGCAAAGGAAGGAGCACATGTGATTGTTACAGGCAGACGTAAAGAAAAAGGTGAAGCCGTGGCAAAAACTTTAAAAGAAAAAGGTGTAAAAAGCTTATTTCTCCAAATGGATGTCACCGACAGGGATTCTATCAGCAATGGCTATACTAAAATAAAGGAAGAATTTGGGTCACTGGATGTCATTGTGGCCAATGCAGGACGGGAACAACCTCATACTCTTCCTATTGACCAGCTTGACGATGATGATATGGATATAATGATAGATACCAACCTCAAAGGCACCTGGCTTACTGTAAAATATGGATTACCCTTGCTTCGTAGACCTGGAGCTTCCATTATCTTATTATCTACGGAATGGACATTTCTGGGTGGAGCTGGCCTTTCTGCCTATACCGCTTCGAAGACGGGAATCAATGGCTTAACACGGCAATTAGCTGTTGAACAAGGACCTTTGGGAGTTCGTGTCAATTGCGTATCTCCAGGTCCCATTTTAACACCGATGTTAGAGCGTTTTACACACAATGGAGATATGTCGTCTTTCTATGAAGCCAATATTCCGTTACAGAGAGCTGGTGAATCAAATGAAATTGCAGATGCCATCTTGTATTTCGCTTCAGATAGGTCGTCTTATGTATCCGGACAAATTCTGGCTGTTGATGGCGCGATGACCGTTAAGATGCCAACTGCCGGATTAGCAGGAAAGGTTCAATGAAAAATGTTAGCACAAAACTTAAACCAAAGATAAAATGAAAAGAACAATTTTAATTACCGCAGGAACAGGAAACATCGGAAGTGAGTTGACTGCGCTTTTAGCTTCAAATCCGCAGGTAAAGGAAGTCCGAGTAGGTACACGCAATCCAGAAGCAAGCAAATCAAAGTTGCTGAAAGATTTTAATAAAGGAATTGTAAAACCGGTTAAGTTCGATTTGGAAGATAGCCAATCGATAATCGAAGCAGTGAAAGGTGTTGACAGCCTTTGTTTAATCACTCCGCTATCAGACACGATGGTGGAATATCAGGAAACAGTCATTCAGGAAGCTAAAAAGCAAGGTGTCGACTACATTGTTAAAGTTAGTGTAGATGTGGCCAGTCCTGAAGCACAGGAAGGACCCGGTGCTGCACATTGGGCGGGAGAAGAAAACATTCGAGGAGCGAACATAAAAGCGACCATGCTACGACCTACTATTTTTATGCAGCATTTGCTCATTGTACCCGGTGTGTACGAAAAAGGAGATGATACCTTTTATCTACCTACCGGTGATGGAAAAATGGCTCTTTTAGATTGTAGAGATATCGCTTTGGCAACCGCTGCTTTGTTAACAGATCCTTCAAAATCAGACTTGTTAGATGAGGACTACTTTATGCTAACCGGACCTGAAACGCTTACGGCAGAAGAAATTAAACAAGAGCTTTCTAAACTTAGCAAGGACAAACCCTTTGCACATGAAGCTTCAGAAGAAGCATTTATCCAACATTCAAATAAAACTAATTCCCCCTTGGAATTAAAAGGAGTTTACGAAGCGGGTAAAAACGGTGCTTTCTCTACCACCTATACATCTACTTTCGAAAAAATGACGGGAAAAAGGCCCAATTCATTTGCTCGCTTTGCCTGGGATCATCGGTATTATTTTCAGTAGAACTAGCTAACACAAATTCACAGTTTAAACAACTAAAAATGAAAACAGCACTAACAATAATCATAATAACTATACTTTCTATGAACATGAATGCACAAGAAACACTAAAATTTAAGGTAATCGGCGGTTATCAATTTGCAGAAGGTTATGCCATGCAAAACAATGAACCACTCGTTTATGCACAGGCCGGGCAGCTTACAGGCTCTTGGCATTGGGAATTTGAAAACGGTAAAAAAGGTAACACCCACATTAATGGAGCAACTGCTAACCGGGTGCTCTACAACGGAGAGAACGAACTCATGGGCACCATGAAAATAAACATGTTTGAGTTTGAAGGCTCAGCATCAGGTAGTGATCTGTTGTTTTTATCTTACAAAGCGCAAGAATTTACTGTTGAAGGAAGCAAAGTTACAATTAAGGTATCAGGTGAATTTACTGGTGGCACAGGAAAATATCAGGGAGCCCGAGGTTGGTTGACGGTCACTTCTATCAATGGTTTTTTTGACGACGGTGAAGGAGAGATTTATCTTGGTAAGGCACCAAAAATTACCAAAGAAAAAGTGAGACAATGGACTGAAGACTACTTTAAAGCAACTCAAAGCGGAGATGCCGAAACATGGGCAAACTCTTTTGCAGGTAACGCTTACATCAATGACCCTTATGGGAGCCCGGCACCAAACAACAGAGAAGAAATAGTACAGGTAGGTCAAAATTTTATGTCGGCCTTTAAAAAAGCAGGTCTCTATCCTGATTACATTTTTGTAGACGGTCTGATAGCAACTTCAAAATGGACAGGAAGAGGAATTACTAAAGAGGGTGATCAAGTCACTTTTGAAGGAATAAATGTGACCACTTATAATGAAAAAGGGCAAATAACGAGTCACATCGGTTATTGGGATCCAACAAAAATGAAGGTAGAAAAATAAATCTTTTATAATATGAAAATAGGAATCATAGGCTCAGGAAATATTGGAGGCAATCTGGGCAAGCACTTTGCAAAAGCGGGACATGAGGTATTTTTTAGTTCCAGAAACCCAGAGAAACTTTCAGGCTTAGTCAATGAGATTGGCGAACGGGCACATCGAGGAACCGTTGAAGAAGCCGCAACTTTCGGAGAAGTCATTTTACTGGCTACACCCTATGGAATGCTTCCTGAAGTTCATGAAAGAATTGGTAACCTACAAGGTAAAACGCTTATAGATACCACTAACTTTTATGTACAACGTGATGGTACAGAAATAAAGAAGCAGATGAGTGCCCAAAATCAGAGAGAGTCTGAGTGGACAGCTCATTATTTTAAGGGTGCCTCAGTGAGCAAAGCATTTAATACCATACCTGCTGCACAGCTGAGGGACGAAGCATTTAAAGAAGAAGGCATGCAAGAGATTATACCTTTTGCTGCTGGTAACAAGCAAGCAAAAGAAATTATAGAACAACTTATTTCAGATATTGGTTTTAAGCCGGCCTTTATTGGCGGTTTATCCAAAACGAAAGTGATGGAGCCTGACCAAGAGCTCTACATGGGATTCCCTGCTGAAGAAAAAGTAAAAGCATATACGGTATAATGGATAAAAAGAAGCCCAAACAAATACATTGGAGGATGGTCTTGTTAGCCTGGCCATGTGTTTACGGGCTAATTTACTTAGCCGGTTTCATTGTGCATTTACTCATTCCGAATGCGTCCGAACCAGTAACTATTGGCGTTAGCTCTTTTCTTATTTGTAGCACCATGATTTATGCTGTGGTTCCACTTATATCAAAATATTTTAAAAACTTTATAACCAAAACATAGATGAAAGAAGAAGACAAACCGATAAAGACAGGATTTAGCCGAAGAAATTTTTTACAAGTTTCTGGTACCGGTGTTGCAGGCCTAGCGGTAGCTCCCCTTTTAGGTGCACAGGCTGCAGAACAGAAAAATCTTGAACGACCTTTTGAAGTACCTAATGCGGTCGATATACAACTAAACATCAATAACGAAACCATAAAGCTAAAAATAGATCCGCGTGCCAGCTTGCTAGATACCTTAAGGTACAAGTTGAATATGACAGGAACGAAGAAAGGTTGCGATGCGGGACACTGTGGAGCGTGCACCATTCACATTAACGGCGAACGCAAGTTGTCTTGCCTTACGCTTGCCATGCGCCATCAAAATGATAAAATCACAACCATAGAAGGCTTAGCAGAAAATGGGGTATTGCATCCCGTGCAACAGGCTTTTGTTGATAATGACGCTTTTCAATGTGGGTATTGTACCTCAGGGCAGGTAATGTCTGCCGTGGCGTGCATAAAAGAAGGGCACACCAAAAGTACCGAAGAGATAAAAGAGTACATGAGCGGTAACATTTGCCGTTGTGGAGCTTATCCAAATATTATTAAAGCAGTTCAAGCAGCATCTAAATAAAGCAGACCATGAATTTTTTTCAATATACCGAAGCAAAAACAGCGCGCGATGCCATCAAGGCAAAACAGGAAAAAGAGGCCTCTTATTTTATAGCCGGAGGTTCTAATCTGGTCGATATGATGAAGGAAGGTATCCAACACCCGCAACAGCTGGTTGACATCAATACCATTTCTGGACTGCGTGACATAAAAAATACAGGGGATACAGTGTACCTGGGTACGCTAGCTTCCAATACTGCAGCAGCCGAATCTGAGAAGATTATCAACTTTGCACCACTCGTATCGCAAAGCCTTGTAAAAGGTGCCACGCAACAGATACGAAACATGGCAACCATAGGCGGCAACCTGATGCAAGAATCCCGCTGTCCGTTTTTCTACGATGTATCTGCCGCTTGCGGTAGAAGAACTGCGGGAGATGTATGCCCGACGGTAACAGCAAAAGATGGGATTAGAACCAACGCACTGTTTGGGTTGAACGAAAGTTGCAACACTCCACATCCATCGGATATGGCTGTAGGTATGCTAGCCCTAAGATCTAAAGTGGTGTTGCAGTCCAAAAAGGATACGCGCAAACTTGCCTTAGATAAATTTTACCACATCCCAGTAAAGGAAAACACTAAAATAACGCATCTACAGGACGATGAAATGATTGTTGGCGTTGAAATTCCGCTGGAACATGGTTTTAACCATTCAGCTTATCTAAAAGTAAGGGACCGAAAGTCTTATGCCTTTGCATTGATTTCCGGTGCGGCGGCACTCAATATTCAAACAGGAACCATACTTAATGCCGGCTTAGCCTCAGGCTGGGTAGGTACGATACCCTGGCGGTTTGAAGAAGCAGAAAATTTCTTGCAAGGAAAAGCGGCTACCGAAAGCAATTTTAGGCAAGCAGCAAAGATCGCTATTAGTGATGCTCAGCCCAAGAAAAATAATGCTTTTAAAGTGAAACTTCTGGAAAAAATCTTAGTACGAACGCTATTAATGGCAAAAGAAACACCTTATGGAACAAATAACTAAACCACTCAACCGTGTAGACGGTCCTGACAAGGTTTCAGGTAAAATTACTTACGCGAATGATGTCGCTATTGATAAGTTGGCTTTTGGCTATTTGGTTTCAGCCACCATTGCCAAAGGCCGAGTAACGTCTATCCGTACTGATAAAGCCAGAAGCCAAAAAGGCGTACTCCAGGTCTTCACGCATGAAAATATGCCCAAACTCTATAGTCCGCCGACCTATATTTCTCCATTCGACCCAAGTGGTGATAGCGGGCAGCAGAAACACGTTCCTATGCAGGACGATAAAATTGTCTATGATTTACAATATGTTGCTCTCGTAGTGGCAGAATCTTTTGAAGTAGCGCAAGAAGCTGGGCATCTTATTGAAGTTAGCTACGAAGAAGAGAAAGGAACCTATGAAGAGCATCCCAACCCTAAAGATGCTGAGGAGTTGGAGTTTCTTTTCGGAATCATGGAAGGTGATTATCACAGAGGAAAGCCGGAAGCAGCCTTTGAAGCGAGCGAAGTAAAGCTAGAACAAACGTATACGACCCAGACCATGCATCACCAGCCTATGGAGCGCCATGGCACTACGGCGGTCTGGAATGCAGGACGGTTAACCGTTTACGAACCAACTGCCTGGATTTTCGGTCATCGAAAAGGGGTGGCAGAGATGTTAGGAATGCCTGTTGAAGATGTCACTGTTATTTCGCCTTATGTCGGTGGGGCATTTGGCGGTAAGGGTTTGGTAGCTCCGCATACGGGCATCATAGCGGCGGCTGCAAAGGAAGTAAACCGACCGCTACGGGTAGAATTGACCAGAAAACAACTGTTTGGATGCGTGGGTTTACGTTCTGCCACGCACAGCGAAGTAAAAATAGGTGCCGAAAAAGATGGCACCATCAATTCTATCATCATTCATACTACTGGAGAGACCCCAGAATTTCAGAAAACGGCTTTTGAGTCCAGTGTCATTGCACCACGGATGATGTACAGTAACCCTAATATGCGAGCTAAAATGGAAGTTGCTCCGGTACCCATGAGCGGTCCGGTACCGATGCGTTCTCCAGGAGAAGCAAGTGGTCTGTTTTTGCTGGAATCTGCTCTCGATGAGCTTTCCTATAAATTAGGCATGGACCCAATAGCCTTACGAAAAAAGAACCATGCCGATATCAACCTGGAAACAAACCTTCCGTGGACTTCAAAACACCTGAACGAATGCTATGATGTAGGAGCTAAGAAATTTGGATGGGACAAACGTAATCCCAAGATAGGCAGCATGAGAAAAGATGGTATGCTGGTAGGTTACGGCATGGCCAGTGGCAGTTATCCTACCTTGTTTCATCCCGCTTCCGCGAAAGCGAAATTTTTAGCAGACGGCACCGTAGAGCTTATTGTAGGTACGCAGGAAATCGGTACAGGAACCAATACCATTATTCGGCAAATCGCTGCCGATTACTTGGGTGTAGCTATTGAAAAGATTAAGGTCGTTATGGGGAACACCCGCTATCCTAAAACACCACCTACAGTAGCTGCATTTACAGCTGCCAGCGTAGGTACTACCGTTGCAAAGGTCTGTGAGCAACTAAAAACGAATCTTATCAGGCGTGCGACAACAAATGAAGCTTCTCCCCTATTTGGACTAAAAGCAGAAACGCTAAACATCAGCAATGGAACAATTACCAATGGTACAAAAGAAGAAAGCCTTCAAACAACATTAAAGCGCGCAGGCCGACCTTATGTAGAGACACAACTTCAGACACAATACAGCCCAGAAATGTTCAAAAAATCATCTTCTTCCTTCGGAGCCAATTTTGTGGAAGTTGAAGTTGACCCCATTACCGGCTGGGCATCGCTCAAAAGAATTGTAGGTGTTTACGATTGCGGAAAAATCATTAATCCGAAAACGGCACATTCTCAATTGATAGGTGGATGTGTTTTTGCTATCGGTATGGCCATGCAAGAGGCCGCTGAACGAGATTTAAGCAATTTCCGCTACCTCAACTCCGATTTGGGTGGCTATCATATGCCGGTACAGGCAGACATTCCGGACCTGGATCTTTCCTTTTTGGACCATACTGATAAAGAGGCCAATATACTAGAGGTGAAATCGGTAGGCGAATTGGGCGGCGTAGGCTTACAAGCAGCCATCATGAATGCCATTTATCATGCCACGGGCATAAGGATACGGTCGCTTCCTTACAAACCGGAAAAGCTTTTGGAGATAGCAGAATAATTAAAACAAAAATATATGAAAGCTAAAAATAAGATAGCTCTGGTTACAGGCGGTAGCCGGGGCCTGGGAAAGAACATGGCACTCGCACTGGCCGATACTGGTGTAGATGTCATTTTCACCTACTATAATGAAGTCGAAGAGGCTCAAAGCGTAGTAGCGGAATTAGTAGAAAAAGGGCAATCTTCAAAAACACTACAACTAGACCTCGTACAGTTTGATCTGTTAGATAATTTTGTTCAGAAATTCAAAACTATACTTAAAGAGGAATGGGGCGTTGAAACCTTTGATTTTTTGATACACAATGGTGGTATTGGGGCAAACATCAGCATTGAGGATTGTACAGAAGAAAAGTTTGACCAGTTAATGTACATCCATTATAAAAGTGTCTACTTTTTGACCCAAAAATTAATTCCGGCGGTCAATGATGGTGGTTGCGTTATCTTCATAACCAGTGCCACTACACGCTATTGCATTCCTGGATATTCGCTTTATAGTTCATTGAAAAGTGCTTTGGAAACGCTTACAAAACATGTGGCGCAAGAATATGGTCATCGTGGTATAAGGTCGGTTGCGGTGGCACCCGGAGCCATTGCTACTGATTTTAACAATGCCCAAGCCAGAGATAATAAAGAAGTGCAGCAAAAACTCGCCAATATGATTCCTTTAGGCCGTGTAGGTCAACCAGATGATATAGGTCAGGTGGTTGCCTTCTTGTGTAGTGATGCCGCTCAATGGATTAATGGTGAGCGCATCGAAATTTCCGGTGGGCAGTCTTTGTAGAAGAAATATAGTATGAAAAATAAAATCAATTTTCAAAGGACTCTTGGTCTTTTATTTCTACCTATAATCTGGATGAACGCCAGTTTGTTTGCCCAAGAAATGAAAGCGCAAGACAGTACCGGACTAGAACAGTTTGACGTAAATGACATCCATGGTCAGTTATTCATAAGTAGAAGATTCAATATTATTCGATACTTGGACAGATTCGATTATTTACGTACAAATGAAAAAATCAACTTTTGGGAGCGGTTGAAGTTTATTCCCATACACAAAAAAACCAATACATACCTTTCGATAGGCGGTGATGTTCGAACGCGGTTTGACTATTTCAAAACAGACAATTTTGATGCCCTGCCAACACCGACCGAAGAATACAGATATGACCAACGCTTAATGCTTCATGTAGCCATTCGACACAAATATTTTGGTGTATTCTCACAAGTTCTTACTGCATGGCGAGCAGGTAACGATTTGCCTGATTCCCCAGTGGACGCCGATGATCTAGCTCTTCACCAACTCTTTTTCATACTCAAGTATCCACACGAAAGTACTGGAAAACAATCTTATTTACGAATAGGCAGACAGGAAGCTTTCATAGGGTCTGGTCGGTTGTTTGCCATTCGTGAAGACCCGAATGTTAGGCGTTCATACGATGGTGCGCGTAGCAATATCTTTATTAACCGGTTTAAGGCAGACCTATTCTATTTTAGAGAAGTGCCTATAGAACCTAATGCCTTGGACAATGATTGGCTGTCTGACCGTGAACTGTTTGGTATTTACACAACCACTCCACTACATAACCAAGAAAACAGATTGAATCTGGAATTGTATCATGCAGGTATCAACCATTGGGAGAATTTTAATCAAGACGTTATTGACGAAGACGAAAGACAGACCGTGGGTGCACGATTGGTTCACCGACACAATCATGATAGAGGTTTTGATTTTGACCTAGAGGCAAACTATCAGTTTGGGAGTGCCGGTGGGATAGACATTAACGCCTATTCTGTAAGTACAGACATAGAATACTTTTGGAATATCAATCAAAAAGAACATCGATTAGGTCTGGAGGCCAACATTTTTAGTGGTGACAGGCAGGCCAACGACGGCGAATCAAATACCTATAATCCGCTTAATCCGGCATTGGGATTTTTAAGCCGTACCCCTTTCTTTAACTTTAGTAACCTAATAACAGTAAATCCTTCGTATCGTCTGTTGTTGCCAAAAGGAATAGCAGTTACTTCTGAAACAGCTTTTGCCTGGCGACAAAATACTTCAGATGTTATCTATTCTCCACCGGGCTTACCTTATTTTGGTAATACTTACAATAATGAAAATAGCTACGTAGGCTTCATTCCCAGTATAGAATTAGAATGGGCACCCAGCGCTTTTTTAAGCTTCGAGTTGTTCTATTCAGGACTGTTCAAAGGGAATTATTTTTCAGGTGATAGCCAAAACCAGCATAACATGGCATTCATCACTTATTTGAGGTTCTAAACAAAAAAATAAGTTCAATCAAAGCATCACGAAAAAGAATAGAGTATTAGTGACGGCAGGCACTGTAAATATTGGCGGTGAACTTACCGCTTTGCTTGGGGTTACTGCAAACATTTTAATAATTTAAAATATGGTGAAAATGATGAGAATAAACGTAATTTTTTGGTTTTTATGGGCCCACGGATGTATTGCAGCTCAATCGAACTTGGAGTTTTATCCCCAACAGTTGGTAATCACCGTGCCGGACGTGAATGCCGCTGCTGCGTGGTATGTCGAGAATCTTGATTTTGTTCCTGGAAAATCTTTTACGATAGAAGAGGCATCTATTAAGGGCAGACTCGTTCGCAAGGGAGAATTTGAAATGATGCTTCTAAGTTCAAAACGGTTAAACGATCTGCCCGACTACAGAAAAACAACCATGAGCGATCTTTCAGTGGCAGGTGTAAAACGTATCGCGTTCAGGGTTGAGGATATGGATGAATTTTCAAAGAAACTTAGATCAAGGGGCGTAAGTTTCGAAACAGACCCGGTCATTTTTACCGATAAAGCGTCAGGTGTGAAATTCAAATGGTGCATAATTAAAGACCTTAACGAAAATTTAATCGAGTTCATGGAATGGATGGACTGATCTTAAGATAAAGGAAGATGAAGTTGAAAGAATACGTGAATCAGTGCATCTGCTTTGAATGAGGTAAATAACTGTGAATCAAATACCTAAAATCCGCCTAATCCGTCATTAGGATTTTCAAGCCGTACATCCTCTCAGGCTTTAGCAACCAATTAGCAGTAAATCGTGCCTATCTAAAGGAATCGCATTAACTGCTGAAACAGCCTTTGCCTGGTGGCAGAATATTTCAGATGCTCTCTATTCCCAACTGGGATTACCTTATTTTGGTAATACTTACGACAATAAAACTGACGATATAGGCCTACCTCCCATTATAGATTTCGTTTTCGCGGAAGCGGGATGAAACAAATTTTGTTATTACTAACGTAATGCCTGTCATAATCACCATTCAAGCAGCTGTTCTTCAACGTTGTAAGATAGAAAGGGTAATTCAATTAGGCCCATAGTTAAATAAATCTTCTAATATCAACATACCTTTAATTGAGACGATTGGTTCTTGAATGAATGAACCCCACAGCCCTTTTATTTGACTTATAAGACCTATTACTTGGTGGTTTGATAAATACATTTGTAGCTTTTGGAGATTTAAATTGGTTAAATAATTTAAAAACTCCGGTTAGAAAAGCAATCCATCAATTTAGAATATAAGTGGAACATTATGAAATATAATAACTTAGGAAATACGGGGCTTTTGGTTTCAGAGCTTTGTCTAGGGGCGATGACCTTTGGTGGAAAGGGAGTTTGGGCGTCCATAGGCAAACTACCATTAGAGGGGGCAAAAGAACTTCTTTCTACCGCTGTTGATCATGGCATCAATTTTTTTGACAATGCCAACGCGTATAGTGAAGGGGAATCGGAAAGACTTATGGGCAAGGCGTTCAAACAACTGGGCATTTCTAAAAACGACACCGTCATTTCTACTAAGCTCCGTATACGTATGGGTAAGGGTGTGAACCAGGTGGGGCTCAGTAGAGCACATATTTCAGACGCAGTAAATGCCAGTTTAAGGCGTTTGCAAAGTAACCATATTGACCTACTATATATACATGGTGTTGACAGCCTTACACCATTGGAAGAGACCATGAGGGGTCTGGAAGATGTCGTGCGAAGCGGAAAAGTCAGGTATCTTGGTGTATGCAACCATCCGGCATGGATGGTGGCGAAAGCCAATGGTATTGCGGACAAAATGGGTTGGACAAAATTTGTTGCCATGCAATACTATTATTCCCTGGCCGGAAGGGATATAGAACATGAGATAATTCCTTATGCAAGTTCCGAAAACCTGTCCATTTTGCCCTGGAGCCCTCTGGCAGGAGGCTTCTTAAGTGGAAAGTACGATCGCATTACAGAAAATACTGGTGGAGATAGTAGGCGTGACGACTTTGATTTTCCTCCGGTGGACAGACCACAGGCTTATGACATCATTGATGTCATGAAAAAAATTGCTGAAGGGAAAAATGCAAGTGTAGCCCAAGTCGCCCTCAGATGATTAATGGACAGACCGCAAGTACATAGCACAATCATTGGGGCAAAGCGGAAAGAACAATTATTGGAGAACATCGGTGCAACAAAATTTATTTTGAATCAACCCGATACAGACTTACTGGATACGGTCAGCCAAAAAACGGCGCCATATCCCCAATGGATGGTTGATTTTCAATCAGGTGACCGATTTCCAGAACCGGTGGACACATCAATGGAGTGCGATGCTTCCGGAGATTAAGACGTAAACAAATAGGAATCATAAAAAAAACTTTGAATGAAAAGGAATATCGTAATAGTATCAATTGTTATTGTCCTGGGGGCTTTTCTTACCTCCTGCGATGAAGACACTTATGTCTCAGCATCAGATGAGGAAAATATCCTTGATGAGCAAGAGCCTTTAGGGCTTGTAACGAACTATGGTGTCCCACTTTATCCCTACTTAAAGGTGAACAAAACAGGGGACTACTTTAGGAGGATATTTTTAGACTCAATAACCTATGTTAACTACGAAAGCGAAAACGGACTCCCGGATGGGTCACTGATAGTTATGGAGACCTGGTCCAACGGCAGTCAATCTTCCGTGTTCTACCGCACTAAAGTGAATGGAGAATGGCTCAATGGATCTTTCGCACCCTCATCACCCGATTTTTCAGCACCTTCTGAAATCGTAAGCTGTAACAGTTGTCATATGACCGCCGAAAACACAGATTATACATATACCCTGCCCCGTATCGCCATGGCCTTGGAAAACGGAGCTATGGAAATTATGGAATGTGATGTGCCCCCGTTAACACCGTGCGACCTTGAGGCCTATGCCGCTAATTGATGTAACATTCCGAAACCACTACCACTTAGCTGGCAAAGTAGCCAAAAATAGGGTCTCCATGATGTTCAATATTCTGGCAATATTAATTGTGCTGACGTCTATACCCATGGAGGCACAGGATAAAAAAATTAAATACCATGCAGCAGTCGTACATCCCGCCATCTGGTACTCCAGTGCCGCTGGAGTACAACACACGTTCGACGCCACGAACTTGGCTTTTCCGGTAGGGGCAATATTCGGCATCAACGAAAGATGGTCCTACAATTTCGAATTGGTACCCATCACCGATACACGGGCATTGAATATGGTGGTCTGGCAGCAAGGGCTGTTATATCGGTTTAGGTCCGATATCGTCGGCGAGCTGAAATCCGCCATCGAAATAGGCGGCCGCGGGGCTTATGCCTTTAACATGGTAATCAACAAGGTGTTCGCCATACCCAGTAAGGGAAAGGTGGGCCCATTTTTTCTGGCCGGAGTACTGGTGCCTGTGCGTTTTGGACGTAATGTGACCGATGGCGAGACTATTGTACCTTCTATTATCTTGGCAGGTGGTATCAGTTTTTGAGAATCGAAATCAATCTTATTGAATAGTTATTGCGAAAAGTATGAGCGAAATAAAAGTTATTCGACAAAAGATAACATCATTAAATTTATAATACTATTTTTAGCTATGGAAGCATTGGACATATTCATAATGCCACAACAGTTCAAGAACCAACTTGAGACCCATGAACTGGTCGAATTGGAAGGCGCTACAATATTGGAAAGCTGCCATGATGGACAACACGAGGTTAAGGGAACCGGATATACCACCCAGCACGAAATATTGCACGTCATCTCTGGAACCTGCAGGCTTGTTATAGATGGAATAGCCATCACACTTACCGATGGGCAGTCCATTCTTATGCCAAAGCAGACCATCTTGGACTATGAGAAGACCGGAGATCCCTACCAAAGCATCCTATTCTTCCTCAATGATGAGTTCATTTTGGAGTTCCTTCAGACCCACCGTTTTCTTGATCCATGGCAAAAATTGATCAATCCCTATGTGGTCTTCCAAAATAACGAGCTCCTTGGGGCCGCTTTTCAATCCATGCGTCCGTATGTAAAAAATGCATCGCAGACCAGTAAGGAACTCTTTAAGGTCAAGACCTTCGAAATACTCTTGAACCTCTCCCAACAGGCCAAGGCACTGCCCAGCTTTCTTTCTGACATTTCAAAGCCCTCAAGCATCGACCTGAAACTCTTTATGGAGAACATGTACATCAAAAAATTGAGCCTCCGGGAGCTTGCCGAGCTTTCGGGAAGAAGCCTTTCGGGCTTCAAGAGGGAATTCAAGGAGCTTTTTGGAACCAGTCCCTTCAAATGGATAAAAGAAAGACGACTGCTCGCCGCGAGGGATCTTATCGTGCACATGGAGAAAAGGCCCACCGAAATCTATCTGGAGGTTGGTTTTGAAGATTACTCCCATTTTAGCAAGGCTTACAAGGCCCATTTCGGCCATCTTCCATCAAAAACTATAAGAACAGTATAGACTCGGACTACACAGACATTTTTTTGGGCGTTTAGGACCAATTCCTGGCCTTGTTATACGATACCTTTGAAAGGTATTGTTAACAAAAACGATTATGCGTTGGTTAATCCTTCCTTTTTTAGTTGTATCCTTTACAGTTACCCAGTATATTTTTTTTGATGAGAGACGCGAAACATCCACCTATGAAGAGCTAAAAGATATATCTGATGTTATCAACAGGTATGGAAAGCAATGGATGTTTTATGCACAGGTGGACAAAAAGGGCGATTATGTCAGGCGAATGTTCATTGAAATATCCAGAAATGAAAAATCGTCATTGTCAAACAACCCTTCGGAACTTCCTCTAGGTACTTTGATCCTCATGGAAACTTGGTTCTCCAAGGGCCAATCTACCGTATATCTTAGAAAAAAAGTCGGGAAAGACCAATGGGAAAGTGGTTCTTTCAGTCCCAAACTCCCAAGTTTCGACACTTCTGAATCCGTTTCGTGCAATAGTTGTCACAGCGTTGCAAAAAAGACCGATCAGACCTTTACCCTGCCGCTACTTAAAAAATACATCGACCAAGAAAAACTGCAGCGAATAGTCTGCAATGAAAATTCATTCACTCCTTGCAACCTAAATGTATATCAAGGAGATTAAAACTCTTATAAATATGAAAAAAGTATTTGTTTGTGTCATTTTATTGACCCAGTTCGCATTTGCGCAGAACAGAATGGCTCCGCTGGATTTCAAGGGGAAAACATTGGTATCGGTATCGGATGCCGATATGGTCTCTTCGGCCTATGTTGACGGCAAACTTCGTGAAAGGGATGGTGATGATGCAATAAGCCTGATCCCATTGGATGGTAATTATAAAGACTGGAAGGCATACGAAACTTTTGCCAGCAACTCGGTTGCCGGACCACCATGTTCCGTGGCCGTTTCGCCTGATGGAAACCATGCCTTTGTGGTAGAGACCTTCACGCCTCCTTCCGAAGGAGGTACCACTTTTAACGACCTCGGAATAGGGAGACTTTTATCGGTCTATGACATCAGTAATCCCAAAAACCCTGTACAATTGGAGACCATGGACGTTGGTGAACGCCCCGTAGGCGTAACCGTAAGCCCGGATGGGCAATGGGTGGCCATAGGCTACTACAGTAACGGCGACAAGAACTTTGGCCTTGTTCCTTTTAAGGAAGGTAAGTTGGGCAAGGTCTCCCATTTTACGATTCCCGGAGTGGACGCCGAGACCGCAGCGAACGAGGTCGATTGGCACCCCTCGGGCAAATACTTGGCCGCCGTTATGCAAAACGCGGACCAAATTGCCTTTATGGAGGTCGACCTCGCTGGCTCCGCCCCAACGGTTTCCCCCTACGGCAACGTCGTGGGAACAGGGAAATTTCCTATGAAAGGAGACTTCACGCCTGATGGAAGGCATTATATCACTACTTGCCTATATTGGGGACCAGATGTCCCCGGCACTTGGATAGAGGCACCACGAGGACAGCTCAACAGCATTCGATTTGACAGTGACCCATCCGACGGGAACACATTGCACTCAAATATATCCACTTCAGAGGCTGGAATAAGTCCCGAAGGGTTTTCAATAAGTCATGATGGGACATTGCTTGCAACCGCAAATCTTGAACGAAGCTATCTTCCCTATGAGAATGAAAGTGCTGAGCCAAGAATTACATGGTACTCCTCTATTACATTGGTATCTATCGATAAAGAAACAGGTAAACTGGACCATTTGGGCGATTTTTATTTTCAGGGGATATTGCCCGAGGCAACGGTATTCGATGCCGATGACAATTACCTCGCCGTAGCCGTTTATGACAATTTTGAGGATACAAGAAAAGGTAGCCGTATAGATTTTTGGCGCGTGGTCAAGGAAGCCGGGGAAAGGCCATTTTTGGTGAAAACGGACCATAGTGTTCCCGTTGCAAGAGGGGCACATTCTCTTGTGTTGGTTAAATGATGGAGAATCCCGATTCATTACTTTTTACTATTACCGAATAACTCTTATTGGAAAGGACCAAGAAATGCAATAGTTCCGGGAGCACATTGTTTAATGAATATTAACTATCCCTTTGCGAATCAAATACCTATAATCCGCTTAATCCGGCATTGGGATTTTTAAGCCGTACCCTTTCTTTAACTTTAGTAACCTAATAACAGTAAATCCTTCGTATCGTCTGTTGTTGCCTAAAGGAATCGCAGTAACTGCTGAAACAGCCTTTGCCTGGCGACAGAATACTTCAGATGTTATCTATTCTCCACCAGGCTTACCTTATTTTGGTAACGCTTATAATAGTGAAAACAGCTACGTAGGCTTCATTCCCAGTATAGAATTGGAATGGGCTCCTAATGCTTTTTTGAGTTTCGAGTTATTTTATTCCGGTCTTATAAAGGGGGAGTATTTTGTAAGTGATAGTGGAAATCAACATAATATAGCCTTAATTACCTATCTGAGATTTTAGAAATTAGTAATACAAGATATCACGTTATTAGGTATAATTCAGACAAATCAATCTTATTTTTTAATTACCATGTGCTGACAAAAACGATTCTTGACGATCGTCAATGGAATTCATTTTATGTATACTCATCTTTGATTTAATCATTAAACATTTAAATAAAATGAATAAATTCTTAATTACCATTGTAGTTTTATTATGTATATCTTGTAATTCTGATGATGATGGTTCCAACGCGAATCCAGAAGCAGAAGTCGTAGCTCAATTACAGGGAACCTGGATTTCCAGTGAAACGACAGTTTTCCCAATCGCAGATCCCGACAGTCCTTTTGCTCAAGCATATCTGGACGAATTTTTTGTCTTTGATGGCGAAACTAACCGCATACGTAGCACCGCATATGCCGATGAGGCTCTTACACAACCTATACTGGTCTATGAATCTGTAGGACCATTTACCATTTTACGTGAGAGCGATCTCTACGAGGAAACATGGGAAGCAGATTTCGGAAATACATCACAAACGCTGGAGCTTTTAACCTCTGACCCGGAAATCCTCAACGTTTTTGGTTTTGAAAACTGTGGCATCACAGAAACAGGAATCGTATACAATATTAATGAAGGCTGCAGTATTTTTCCTGGCATAGATGATTGTATTGAAAGAGATATCATTCAAGTATCTAATGGTCGATTAAGATTCGGCGTTAGAACCGAAGACATCTGTGAAGTAAGAGTTACGGTTTTGCAAGATAAATTTTATACAAAACAGTAAATTAAGAAAGTAATTTGATAATACGTAAGCGCATTACCTTTCCTATTGCTCTTACGTATCAATATCACAAAAATTTATTACCTTCAGGTAAAGAGCCTCATTAGATATCTTTAATACCATGCTTAATTCTGAATTTTTTTCCGCAAATCATAGCGTATTGATCCTCGTATAAATCCTTAGTTTATTGCCTAAAATGGGTGTCAGAAAAGAAATATTTCGTGAAAACCAATTATGACTAAAGCTATATCATTTGTCTTACGAAATTCAAAAATTAATTGTTTTAGTACTCTTGTATCAAGTTGATACTAAAAAAACGATGTATGGAACAAACGATACAAATCTTGATATACGTACACGCCTTTCTCGGTGGTTTGGGACTTGTTTAAGGTGCACTGAGCATTTCAGTGAAAAAAGGAAGTAAAATCCACCGCCGTTCAGGTAAAATTTTCTCAATTACTATATATAAGTAGTGCCGCGTTGTCGTTGTTTATTGCAATAATGCCCGGACACAAGAATCTATTTCTTTTTTAAAAGGAGTATTTACGATTTATCTGGTGCTGGCAGGAAATAGGGCGCTTCACATAAGAGGTCGTTTTAGAGGTAATGCAAAAAGTGTTGATAAAATCATTTCAGGTACGAGGTTATTAGGTTCCGTGGCAATGTTTTTTAAAGGGGTTTATAGAATGTTTGTTGAAAACGCAAATAATATGCTCTTTGTGTTCTTTGGCGTTTTTGGAATTATATTAACTTTAAAAGACTTCCAGAATTTTAAGAAAACAATGAGAAAGAGAACCATCTGACTCAAGATTCTTATTGGTAGAATGGTCGGTGCGATGATTGCATCAATAACTGCGTTTATTGTTGCAGGTTTAAACTTCGATAACCTCTTTGCCTGGATGTTTCCTTCTATCATAGGTACAGTTTACATTATTTTTTGGTCTCGTAAGGTTGAGAATTCAAAGGCTGTTGGTTATTGTTCAAAAATGCCTTTTATCTTTTGGCTCATTATGATCCACCTTCCGTTTGCCATCTTTCTGAACCAATTTAGAGATATCAGGTTTGCTATCGTAAGATGTGCTGTCTTTATCCATGTTGCTTCACCTTCTACTTTTTCATTTAAAATGCCAAAGGTGCCTTGAATTTTAATTTGGCCAAAAGCGTAGGGCAATATTTTCGCTTGAGCGAAAGCGAATGGAAACTATTATAGAATAGAGTATTGTCTACTTCCAAACCAGAGCATCATTTAAACATTTGATGTAAGAGTCAAAACTGGATTTACACTCCCCTAAAATCTTATTCCTATTGATATGTTGCCAAAATAAAGAAGATCATCGGTTTCGCTACCTTCAGCATCTTTTGCCCAATTGTCACTATGATATGCACTGTATGCTAATCCAACGGGTTGAACATTAACGATAAAGCTGTAGTTCTGTTTTTTTATAGCTTCGAATTGATATCCTGCCATCGAATAAACAAATAAACCATACCCATCGTGCGTTCTATCACTAAAAGTAGCATTCTTTAATCGGTAATAGAGTTTAGGTTGTATGCCTGCCTCAAAGTTTAATCCTTTCCAGAAAAAATGTCGGTAACCCAAAATAATTTGATAGTCGTCATAGGTGCCACCATCTCTTTCTGAATTTATATGAAAATGTATTCCTGTTACAAACTCTCCGCTAGTTCTTTCTTTTTTCCAAATTCTACGCGTGTATTTAAATGATGTTTCATTTCCTGGTGCGATAGGTAATAGAATACTGCCTTCTACTGAATTTTTGCGATCAAAAAGATCAGTATCGCGACTGTTAAAGCGTTTCTTGACAGAATTATCAGAATCAGTATTTACAGAATTTAGCAGATGTATGTTCGATTCTGAATAAACCAATTCGGTATGTGCTGTTTGAGCTGATATTCTTAGAAAGAATAAAAAATAAATGACTAGTAGGGTGCCGGTAAATTTGTGATGATGCAATGCGATTATGTTCATAAAAGGTTCTATTAAGATTTAGAAACTATAAATGAACAATATGTAAGCATCAATATTCTTGACGAACGTCAAGAAACTATTTTGTGTAGATTCTTTTCCTTATTCTGCTTAATGTTTCCGCGCTCACGCCTAAATATGAAGCAATCATATACTGCGGAACCTGCTGTAGTAGCCTAGAATTATTATTTATTAAACTTTTATACCTTTCTTCAGGAGACTGTTTTAAAAGGTTATCTAGTCGCTCTGCGACAATCAGGTAAAGATACTCTGCCATTTTTCTTCCCAATCTATCAATTTTGGGATAATCATCAAACAGCCTCCATAAATCTTCTTTACTTAATCTCCAGTAACTTCCATCGCTCAGAGCTTCTATATAATGAGTTGATTTTGTACCAGACAGGAAACTTCTGTAGTTACTTAGGAAGTCGTCTGGAAACCAAAAAGCCGTAACTTTTTCATTACCATCTTTTATTTCGAAAAAACGAATTATTCCAATATCTACAAAACCTATAAAATTACAAATCGCGTTTGTATCTAATAAGATATCTCCTTTCTTAAATTTAAAGAGCTCAAAGCATTGCTGCATTTGAAACCATTCTTCATCGGATAGCATGAATATTTGATCGAAGGATTTTCTTATTTTGTCTTTCATTTAATGAGTAGTATATATAGTAGATTACAAACCCAAGATATAACAAAATTTAAGTGAATTGACATTACTAAATTCTATTCTTTTCAAAGTAACAATTTTCTGCATAATTACGAATATGAATGATTTTCACTAAGAGCTTACTGAAAGCTGTAGATACCCCAAGAATTAAGACAGTAAGTTTAATCATTAAATTTACTGGATATGACACGAAGAAAATTCACCCCGAACTTCAAGACGAAGGTCGTTTTGGAGGCCTTGAAAGAGCGGCATAGCCTAGCCGAACTCGCCCAGAAGTACCAGATCCACCCTACCCAGATCAGTTCATGGAAACGCGATTTCCTCTCTGGGGCGGAGCAGGTATTCGAGAAACTGTATTGATTCTTGTATAAATGCTTTGTTTATTGCCTAAAATGGTTGTCAGAAAAGAAAAATTTTGTGAAAACAAATTGAGAATAGATCAATATTTTTTTCTAGCGAAATTCATAATTTAATTCTTTTAGTACTCCTATATCAAGTTGATGCTAATGTTACAGACCTCACTAAATGAACGAGGAAATTCATAACTGCAATTTTAACTCAGATGGCCATGAGTATTTTCTATGGAATGAAGTTTTGAAAAATTTTATGAACCAGAAAAAGAAATATGACTCATTTCCTAGATTTTTGGGCCAATAAAAATTTAGCCTAGCACAATATTATTTCCAATCCATAGCATTACTCTAGCATTTAATGGAGAAGTATTGAATATTTCGTTCAAATACTTCAGCAATTAACAACTAAAAGCAATAGGACAATGTATATAAAACCATATTCATACTATTATTGAAAAATGAAAATATTAATTTTGTGGTTAAGTTGTTACTTTAAATTTTTATAATATTTAATTGAATAATGCATACTTGCCTTCTGAATAAGATTAAAGAAATCATAACTATTTCTGATCAAGAAGAAGTATATCTTAAGTCCTGCTTTACTTTTAAATCCTTCAAAAAAAATGAACTATTACTTGAAACAGGCAAGGTTTGCAATGAGGTTTTCTTTATTAAAAAAGGTATTGTCTGTTATGGGATAAATAACGATGGTGAAGACAATATTTATTATTTCAATAATGAAAATGATTTTGTCTGTAATTATGAAAGCTATCTTCCACGACTGCCCTCCAAAGTATTCATCAAAGCTTTAGAGCCGACATCGGTATTGACTGTAAATAAAAAAGAAATGGAGTCAATTTACCACTCACTTGCACAAGGAGATAGATTTGGGAGGATTATCATTGAAAGAGTTTTTGTTGAATTGATTGCGCAATTAACAATTCTATACACCCAAACTTCAGAAGAACGATATCTTAATTTCTTATCCAATTTTAGAGATATCGAGCAAAGAATACCGCAATATTACATTGCTTCATATGTTGGCGTTAAGCCACAATCGCTCAGCCGCATTCGTAAAAGAATTTCAAGTTCGAGATGATTTATTAACTCCAGGTGCATAAATCCTAAAATCGAAAAATCGAGCTTTGTATAATAACTAAAGATAAAATATGATGACAAAGCGAATTTCCGTTACAATAGCTTTCCTTACTGGTCTGGGATTGATTTTCTTGGGAACTAGATTTCTTTTAACACCCGAAAATGCCGAGCTTGGTTATGGTATACGTTATAATGAGTTAGGCGACTATTCTTTTCATTACATTAAAGGAATAAGAGATTTATTTGCGGGGTTGCTTTTTTGTGTTTTTGTTCTGACAAAGCAAACAAGAGCATTGGCTATCGCTTTACTCGTCGGGACAATTATTCCTGTTGTTGACTTGTTGATTGTTTTAAATAAAAACTATACAGGAATAGCAGAATACGTTCCGCACATTATGGCTATTCTAGTATGCTTTTTCTTTGGATTAATTTTATTGCTTAATAAGAAAAAGGTATCAATTGAGAAGGCTATTTAAGATTGTATTGTTGGTTGACACCAGCGGAAAGGTATTAATGTCTCCTCACCTGAAGAAAGAGAACAGCATTTAATCAGAGTCGAACACTTTATTGGTTCGATTATAAATCAATAAGACCGTGAGGACTATAGCGGTGTTTAAAATTAAGTAGTATGGTACAAATTCAACAGCATTCTAAAGGTAGCGAGGATTCCATCATAATAATCAGTATTCTTCCAGGTGAAAAAACGCCATGGCATTATCACACCTTATTTTCGGAAAAGTTTGAAATACTTAAGGGTTCACTCGAAATAGGGTTGAGTGGCAAAATATCTGAATTTACCGAAGGGGGACAAGTAATGGTTGATCGCCTGCGCAAACATTATTTTCACAATAAAAGTAAAAATGAGTGCGTGGTCAGGGTGACTGTGAGTCCTGGCAATAAAAATTTTGAGAATGCATTACAGATTTTTAAAGGTTTGGCTAAGGATGGTTTGTTGTCTCGATCTGGGACACCGAAAAGATTAATAGACCTCGCCGTATTTGTTTATCTCAATAATTCAAAAATGGTTGGTTTTCAAAAACTGGGACAACCTATTTTTTCACTTTTAGTCACTTTAGCTAGAAAAAATGGTCGTATGGCTGAATTAATCTCTAAATATTGCAAATAACTTATATACGCTTTCTTTTGATTGACTGAGAACAAGTATTAATTAAAGTATACCATTTAGTGATAACTTAATTTCGTAAAACTCAGCATTATTGAGTTAGAAATTTTATAATGGTATAGTCACTGTGCCGCTTTTTACTATCTCCCTGAGAGAGATATCTTAGAATAAATTTCACTAAAATCAGAATGGAAGAACCAAAATGGAAAGTTCTAAGAAAAGACATTTTAAATGTTGACTGAAAAGGTTCAGGTTATAATCTGTCCTATTTTTAGGAAAGGCTACAATACCTTTAGAGCAAATTTTCAATTGTCTAAAAACTGAAGTTGCAAGTATCACTGTATAAATGACCAGACTGACACCATGATACAAATAATAACCACAGGCGGCACCATAGAAGGTCTAGAATATGAAGATTCGATTAATGCACCAAAAGAATCACCCTTGTTGCTTACTACTCTACTTAATCAAATAAAGGATGTTCCAGGGTTTACGATTCAAAAGGCTTTTTTAAAGGATAGTAGGTTTATAGACAAGGAAGACAGAAAGTTTCTAGCTGAACTTGTCACATCAACTGAGTCTAGTAAAGTTTTAATCACTCATGGCACCTTGACTATGGTTGAAACTGCAAAATATTTGGGGAAGCTAGATATTGACAAGACCATTGTGTTAACTGGGTCGTTTATTTTGGGAACACTCCCTAACTCTGATGTACTGGATAATTTGAAGTTCGCTATTTTAAATCTTACTGATTTAAGCAAAGGAGTCTATATAGCAATGCACCATCAAATTTTCAACTGGTACAAGGTTAGAAAAAACATAGAACAGGATCGCTTTGAAGACTATTAATATGAATCTAAATGTTCGGCACATCAATACATTGGACAACGTTTTTCTACCTCTTGGTAGATACGTTCATTGTATTGTTTGCCGCATACCAGAGCTTCAATCTAAAACGAAAAACACTAAAGAGGTATCTTATCCTCGGTATCCTTTTCATTCTCTATAATATCACAGGTGGATTTCTTCCTATTGACAACTTTGTTGGCCCTTTCATTTTACAATATATTATTACGTATGGCATTGCTATTACACTCTGCATTTATCTGGCATACTACCTGTACAAAGAGTATGACATTACTATTTTAAAAGTTCATTTTTCCATTAGAAACATCATTTTAATGTTGGCTATCTGCTTTGTATTTTTATTCTTAATCCCATTTTATGCTACTGATTCTATGGCCATAGCAAGAGCTTCTTTTACACTACCAGTTGCAGTATTGGCGTCTTATTTTCTTTGGGCTTTTCAACAACGAGTAAAAAACATTCCCAAGCGAAATTCATTTACCATAAGAAGATATCGTTTATCGATGCTATGTGTTGTTGCAATAGCACTGTTGCCCATCCTCACAATTATTGGTGATTATCAATGGCTAACCTTTACAGTAATGAATAGTGCTTTCTATGCCATTACAATTATTGAAATTGACCGTTACCTCTATTTTCTTGAGAACAAGAATAAAATGTTTGAGGTGTTCTCATTCTACAAAGAGAACAAGGAAAAGCTACTAGAGACAAAATTAATCTACCAAAGCCTTACAAGAAGAGAAATTGAAATAGCCATTTCCATCATCAACATAAACACTTACAAAGAAATAGGACAGAATTTTTTCATAGCAGAGCGAACAGTATCGGGAATGAAAATAGAGTTGCTGAAGCTAATCCTGAGGTCGAAGTTATTCCAAAAGCACCGCTTAGTAAACGTCAATATTACGAACGGTTTAGCTCGTATCTTTTAAATCGGAAACCTAATATTCCCATCAAACGAAACCGGAATGATGGTGTGGTTTTGAAGCTTGAAAACATTGTTTTTGATAAAGAGGAATTGTATTTCGTTGTCGAAATTAAAAACAATAGCTCGATGGATTATGATTTGAATTTCTTAAATCTATCTGTCGAAACGCGACAAAAAGGGAAACGAAAGTCCTTGCAACGTATCTATAAAGAACCGCTTTACAAACATCGATTGCCTTCCAAAGTAAAAGAAGGCACGACCGAAAGATTGATTTATGTAATGCCAAAGTTTTCGATATCTGATGGACGAAGGGTAGTTTTAGAACTCAATGAAAAAAACGGTGAACGTGATATCAAGTTAAAGATCCCGCACCGAATGATTAATAACCCAAATTGATTTGATTATGAAAAATGTACTGATTTGCACTTTTGTCCTACTATTTGTTTCCTGTACGGAACAGAAAGCCCTCACACCTTCTGAAACTGTCAAAGTAGTAGCACAAAGCTTTTTTTCAAATAATGTACTTCCCTCATTAGCGTTGACCGTTTTTAGGTTAATACTTCGTTGTTAAAAATAGTCATTGTTTTCCTTTGATGGCTAGCCATCAAAGGAAAGTTTTTTTCGAATTCCACAGGTGTCATTTTATCGATGTTGTT
>NZ_JAGKIK010000169.1 GCF_017897595.1 Aquimarina sp. U1-2 | reverse complement strand
AACCTTATTGTAGATGAGTCTAAAATTATAAAACAAAGATTGAGTTATGAGAGTGCGAGAAGAAAAATAGATAGCATTTTAGTTACCAAAAACTCAATAATTAATGTTATTGCAGATTTTCCTGAGTCTGGATACGACATAAGAGAATGGCATGATAAAATGAAATATTTGCTCCCAGTTATACTTTTTTCTGTTTTATTATTAATTTTTAGCTTCCTAGGGCTTGGGTCTTATTTAGAGCAACACAGTAGAAAATAAATATTCTAATGACTATTCTGATTACT
>NZ_JAGKIK010000168.1 GCF_017897595.1 Aquimarina sp. U1-2 | reverse complement strand
AAAGCCGAATTAAATATTCAATCATTGGTGTTTTACCCGTTCCACCAACACTTAAATTACCCACACAAATTACTGGGATAGAAAAAGACGTAGATGTCTTAATTCCAATATCATAAAATATATTCCGTAACCAAGTTATTAGGTAGTACATAGGAACTACTGGAATTAATATTTTTCTTAGGAGCTTCATAACAACGAATGTAATTATTTTATCTTTGATACTAAATACAAACCGTATGATTATACAAGATGTTATAAACCATTTAGAGACACTTGCGCCTTTA
>NZ_JAGKIK010000167.1 GCF_017897595.1 Aquimarina sp. U1-2 | reverse complement strand
AGTATTACCCATGATTTATAACAATTTTTCCAATGAAGGTTTAGATTGGGTAGAATTTGCCACAAAGCAAGGACTTACAGATTTAAAAGCTAAACAAACCCAATTACATACAGGCCTGTATTTACCTGAAATGACTGATGATGAATTGGCAAAAGCCATTGCCATTGTAAAACAATCAGGAGCTTCAGGAGTCGCTTTTTTTGATATTCAAGAATCGCATTTTGCAGTAATTAAAGCGTCGCAATAATACTTATTTATGAATAAGATTTGTATTTACATATTACT
>NZ_JAGKIK010000166.1 GCF_017897595.1 Aquimarina sp. U1-2 | reverse complement strand
CCTCTTTCAGAAGAATTTACCGTGTAAATTCCATGACGTGGTGTCCATAACCCCGTCATTAAACAAGCTCTACTTGGTGCACAATTTGCTGATGCTGCATAACCATTGGTAAACACCATACCTTGAGCACAAAGCGCATCAATATTTGGCGTTTCGTAATATTCGCTACCCATGAAACCAACATCTCGCCAACCCATATCATCTACATTAATGATAACGATATTGGGTTTGGTATTTTGCTTTCGATTTGATTTGCTATTACAAGAGCTAATCAAGGTAATCAAA
>NZ_JAGKIK010000165.1 GCF_017897595.1 Aquimarina sp. U1-2 | reverse complement strand
ACTATAATGTGTCATTTTTGCACCAAAGTCATTTACGAACATATCATCTAGATCATCAGCCTTCATGGCCAGTTGGGCAATCTCTTCAAGAAATTCTTCCTTGTTCTCTGAATACAAATCGCTTATGTGTATGCGATAGGAAAGGAATATTTGATTGTTGGAAATGGACAATCTATGCTTTCCCGTATCGGCGGTCAAAATATACTCGTACACTTCAGCTAAATTTTTACGCGGCAAATCGTTTAGTGGAGAGGTGGCAAATAAATAATTGTTATCATACACAAAC
>NZ_JAGKIK010000164.1 GCF_017897595.1 Aquimarina sp. U1-2 | reverse complement strand
TATTCTTTATCATGCTAGCCAATTCACTAGTAGACCAAGAGGCAGACCCAAATATTACTAAGCTTACTACCACAGGACCAATAGTTGTTCCAAAAGAATTAATGCCACCGGCTAAATTTAAGCGATGGGAACCTGTTTTTGGGTCGCCCAAAGCAATAGCAAAAGGGTTTGCGGCAGTTTGCTGTAACGAAAAGCCCAAACCAACAATAAATAGCACGATAAGTACAAAATAGAAAATAGCTGTTTGCCCTTGTTCTGCCCCAGAAGTCGCAGGAAACATTATAAA
>NZ_JAGKIK010000163.1 GCF_017897595.1 Aquimarina sp. U1-2 | reverse complement strand
CATCGTAAATGCCTGCTAATCTTACAGGGCCGTTTGTAGTTCCTTTCCAAGTTTCATCAGAAACTATAGTTTGCTGTGAACCATCTTCAAGGGTTATTTCTAACTGGCACAACACTTTTGGAGACGCAAAATTTTCATAAAGTGCTTTCCCTCTACTTATCCTTCCAGAGTGCCAACCTGATACCAATTCTACTGCTAGTGCATTCTCGTTGGATTTTAAAAAATCGGTAACATCATAAGTTAGTGTTTCAATACGATGATTATAAGGCGTCCATCCCGGAGGCATC
>NZ_JAGKIK010000162.1 GCF_017897595.1 Aquimarina sp. U1-2 | reverse complement strand
GAAGGAACAGGAATCCAAAGAAATGGTATCTAATATAACTACAAAAACAAAACGATACAGAGACATTATTTCCTTCAGAAAAATGCAGGATAAAGTCAATAATCGCGAAACAAACTATTAGAAATGACCGCAACCATCATTTTAGGAATTGGGCTAGAATATATCGACACGGTATTTCAAACCATACAGAACAGCAGTTTTTCGCAATATACCATTGCAGGAATGAAAACGCGTGCTGTATTGTTTTTCTTGGTCAATATCCTAAAAAAATACAATGAAGGAATTGC
>NZ_JAGKIK010000161.1 GCF_017897595.1 Aquimarina sp. U1-2 | reverse complement strand
AAACGCTATATAGATTTTGCATCAGCACATGGTTTCGATGGTGTTTTAGTAGAAGGTTGGAACGAAGGTTGGGAAGATTGGTTTGGAAAATCTAAAGATTATGTGTTTGATTTTGTAACGCCTTACCCAGATTTTGATGTTTCCGAAATACATAACTACGCAAAGTCTAAAGGAGTAAAAATGATTATGCATCATGAAACCTCCGGCTCAACAAGAAACTACGAGCGTCATCTAGATACAGCGTATCAATTTATGAAAGACAATGGATATGATGCCGTAAAGAGTGGT
>NZ_JAGKIK010000160.1 GCF_017897595.1 Aquimarina sp. U1-2 | reverse complement strand
AAACATAAAGTAATAATTACAATAATAAATTTTGTAAACAGTTTAAGTACTTTTCTTATATAAGATTATTTCCAGTTCTTCTTTAACTTATAAATTAGTTTATAATCTAAATCTCTATTTACCTTATCTTTACTTACTGAGGAATGTTTGATATCTCATACCCTATTTGAACCGTAAATTGGTTATTATCCATATTCGTTAAATCTTTAATTAATTACGAAACTTATTTATACTAATGCGGTCTCCACTTGCAATATTATAAAGCTCTTGGGTCAATACAGAAAATAA
>NZ_JAGKIK010000015.1 GCF_017897595.1 Aquimarina sp. U1-2 | reverse complement strand
CCTGCGCGGGACGGTACAAAACCTGCGCGGGACGGTACAAAACCTGCGCGGGACGGTACAAAACCTGCGCGGGACGGTACAAAACCTGCGCGGGACGGTACAAAACCTGCGCGGGACGGTACAAATAGTAAAAGATATAAAGATATAAAGAACGATAAACCTAAGAATGAAAGTTACAGATCATATTAAAAAAGCAAAAGGAAAAACCTTATTCTCATTCGAATTAATACCTCCACAAAAAGGAAGAAGTATTCAGGAACTATACGATAATATTGATCCGTTAATGGAGTTTGACCCTCCATTTATCGATGTCACAACTTCTAGAGAAGAGTTTATTTATATCGATAGAGATGGCCTTTTGGATAAGAAATTAACACGTATGCGACCTGGTACTGTGGGAATTTGTGCATCTATAACCCATAAATACAATGTCGATACAATACCGCATGTACTTTGCGGCGGATTTACCAAAGAGGAAACTGAATATCTATTAGTCGACTGTCATTACCTAGGGATCGATAATATTATGGCATTGCGAGGTGATGCTATGAAAGAAGAAAAATATTTTACACCAACAAAAGGGGGGCATGGCTATGCTAATGAGCTCGTAACGCAGATTGTAAACATGAATAAGGGTCAGTTTCTACACGAGGTTGTAGAAACCGATAATAAGTCTAATTTTTGTATTGGAGTAGCAGGATATCCCGAAAAGCATATTGAAGCACCATCAATGGATTCAGACATTAGAAGATTAAAGGAAAAAGTAGATGCTGGTGCCGATTATGTGGTTACCCAGATGTTTTTTGATAATCAACGGTATTTTAAATTTTTAGAAAAGGCAAAGGATGCAGGTATTGATGTGCCCATCATCCCAGGTATTAAACCAGTTGCCGTCCAAAAACATTTGCAGTTACTACCACAGGTATTTAAACTAGATATGCCTGATGAATTGGTAAAAGCTATTGAAAAATGTAAGAATAACAAAGAAGTTCGAGAGGTAGGAATTGAGTTTGCTATTCAGCAATCCAAAGAACTTATGGAATATGGGGTGCCGGTACTGCATTATTATTCGATGGGAAAATCTGATAATATCAAAAAGATAGCCTCTGCAATTTTTTAGATGTAAAAATTGTTTAATGATATAAGTTAATGTGTTATGCGGTTGCTTTTGTCGAACTGGTTTAGACTTTTGTAGATCAGTAGATAAATATCTGTAATATTTAATTTTATAATATGAATATCTGTAATTTAACCTAAATGGTTTTCGTCAAGCTGAACTCGTTTCAGCTTCTCATCTTAATTTACTGAAAATAAACTCAATGAGATCCTGAAATGAATTCAGGATGACTTCTTAGTTAAACTTTAGGTATAATAACAGACAATCAATTTTTATAATATTGATTTTCAGCAATTCGAAATCTAACAAAATAGCTATTCGAGACATTCAATAAAAATTCTAACCAGTAATTCAACTGAAGTAAATATCTATGTCTTTTCCAGCGCTCTATTTCGTCTGTCGCTACCGCTATCATCTTCAAAAAGAGAAGGGAGCAAAGTCCCTCTTTGAAGAGGGATTTAGGGAGATGTTTACTTGCTGAATTTCAAAATATTACGAAACATAACAACGGTAGTGCAGTCGAAAATTTTTCGTTTTTGCGAAATAAGTTTCGACTGAGCCTGTCCTGAGCTCTGGCCAAGGGCTAAACCAGCCAGTAGTACTATAGCGTCTTATTCCGATAGGTAACTAACTACTAACTTCTGTAAACTTTTTTGATTTAGGCAAGACCGACCAATAGGAAGGTGCCAGGTGGTGCGATTGCGAAAGGTTTTGTGCTTAGATAAAGTGATTTCTTACTTGAATAGCAGCGCTATGGAAGTCAAAAAGTTCATCTTATTCCCTACATTTGTCGCATGATTAAGCAGGTCTTACTTTTATCTTTAGTGCTTTGTTTTCATGCGTTTGCTCAAGACGGTTCTAAAAACTATGATACTTTCGATGTTAATAATTTCTACGGAACGATTTTAAAACACAATCCGGATATTTCTCACTTGATTACAGGGCACCCTAGTGGTGTGATTTTTTCTTTTCAGCGAAAAACCTTTGGGGATCAAGAATGGCAGCGATTGTACAATAATCCGGAATATGGAATCTCGTTTATCTATCACGATTTGGATAATTCATATTTAGGTGAGCATTTTAGTGTATACGCGCACTATAATTTTTACTTCTTGAAAAGAAATCTAATGCTTAGATTAGGTCAGGGTATGGCGTATAGCAATAATCCATACGACGAAGATGATAATTTCAGAAATATTGCGCATGGATCCAAATTTTCTAGTGCGACTTATTTTTTGCTGAATTTCAAGAAAGAAAACCTTATAAACGGTCTAGGTCTTCAGGCAGGATTAGGGATTGTGCATTATTCTAACGGAAATGCCAAAGCACCTAACAAAAGTACGAATACTTTATTTTTGAATGCGGGAATTACGTACTCATTAGATGAAAATTTTCCAAAATATGCAGAAAAAGAAAAAGGGCTGGTAAAAGGAGCGTTACCTTTGGGTTACGGATTTTTATTTAGAAGTGGTGTCAATGAAAGTGATGTCGTTGGTTCGGGAAGGTTTCCTTTTTATACGTTGGGAGCCTTTATCGATAAACGGATTAATAAAAAAAGTGCATTTCAGCTTGGGACAGAACTATTTTTTTCAAAAGCGCTAGAGCGTTATATCGATTTTAGAGCTAGTGGTGCTTTTAATGATGGTACAACCGGTGATGAAGATTCAAAACGACTGGGAGTATATTTGGGGCACGAGTTAAGGGTAAATAGCATTTCGGTAGTGACACAATACGGATATTATGTGTATTATCCTTTTGATTTTGAAGGTCAAACCTACCTTCGGGCAGGGTTGCGATATTATTTTACAAAGAATATTTTAGGCGAATTTACGGTAAGATCTCACGCCGCTAAAGCAGAGGCTATGGAATTTACAATTGGATATAGGTTATGAAGAAACTGTTATTTATCATAGGTATAGTAGCTGTTATGGGATGCGATTCTGAAAATGCATTAGATTGCTTTCAACGAACAGGGGCTACAGTAAGGCAAGAGATTGAAGTTCAAGATTTTTCTAGAATTTTAGTTAATCCTAATATAGAACTTATACTTAAACAAGGCGATACAACTGCTGTGAGCATAGAAACAGGAGATAATTTATTAAATGACGTCTCTGTAATTGTAGACGGTGATCGCCTTATTCTTAATGACAGCAACGACTGCGCATTTTTTCGAGCCATTAATCCGACTAAAGTTTTTGTAACCGCACCCAACATCACTCAGATTAGAAGTGCAACACAATTTGACATTTCGTCTGATGGCGTCTTAAATTACCCATCGTTGAGCTTACTGTCTGAGGATTTTAACGAAGATACGGGAACCACAACAGGAACATTTAATTTGCGGGTAAACGCTCAAAACATAGCCATTGTTGCCAATAATATAACTTCCTTTTTTATTGAAGGGGTTACAGAAAGTTTAAGTGTTAATTTTGCATCGGGTATAGGCCGGTTCGAAGGCGGTAATTTAATAGCACAAAAGGTGAGTTTTTTTCATAGAGGTGCCAATAAAATTATCGTTCATCCTATAGAATCTCTTCAGGGAGAATTGCGCAGTACCGGTGATTTAATTGCGGTAAACACCCCACCAGTAGTCGAAGTTGAGCAGTTTTTCACAGGGAGATTACTGTTTGAATAAAACTTTTATTGGCACCGCCAAAGGGTATAACATCCCGAGGCTTGCCTCAAGGTAGTTTACTTTAGCTTCTCCATCCTTTAGGTGGGAGAAGTCTAAGACAGAGGCGGACTTGTTAACTCTCTAAACAAACTCTCTAGATTTTTGTTTTTTCGCGCTAATTGAAGAATTTTAAGTGTATTGTCATGTGCAAAATCAAAAACCTTAGGGCGCATATCTGTCGAGGTTGTAAATGTAATTTCATACACAAATCCATGGGTGTTTTTTACATGTGATGCATAGGGTAATTTTTGTAAAAAAGCTTCTTCAATGCGGTAATCAAATTCTACGATAATAATTTGATCTTCTTTATCAATAAGGTCATGCAAATATTGATCTGCCACTATAGTACCATTATTAATAATTAGTACTCTATTGCACATAGCTTCTACCTCCTGCATGATATGAGTAGAAAGAAATACAGTTTTCTTCTTCCCGATCGTGGTAATGAGTTCTCTAATTTCTACCAGTTGATTAGGATCCAGACCTGTAGTGGGTTCGTCTAAAATTAAAACCTGTGGATCGTGTACGAGTGCACACGCTAATCCTACACGCTGCCTATAGCCTTTAGAAAGCTGATTAATTTTTTTATGTGCTTCAGGGGTGAGTCCGGTCAATTCAATAACTTCTTCAATTTTTGATTTTGGGATATTATAGACCCGAGTGGTAAACAAGAGATATTCTCTCACATACATTTCAAGATACAGCGGATTGTGCTCTGGCAAATAACCTACACTCTTTTTAACATCAATAGCTTGCTTGTCGATATCAAAGCCATTGACCAAAGCGGTACCATGATCTGGATGAATATAGGTAGTCAAAATCTTCATCATAGTTGACTTTCCCGCACCGTTAGGTCCTAGAAAACCGACAATTTCTCCTTGTTTTACCTCAAAAGATACTTGATCTAGTGCTTTTTGCGCTCCGTAAGATTTTGAAATGTTTGTTACTCGTATAGACATAAATAGAAATTGGATCTAACTATGCTCAAAAGTACATAATTTGAATTAAATCCGGATGATGCATTATAAAATCCCCGCCTGCCATTTTGTTTAGAAAAAGGCGGGCAGGTATTACGGCTTGAAATACCTTTAAAAACAAACGCTACGCTGTATTTTCAATGTCACTGTAGCCCTACGACTCCGCAGAGGGTAAACTGCGACGATAAAATTGACAAAGCATTTGTTTTTATTGGTGTTTTCAAATCTCATAACGAAATTCTAATGTATAAACCGGGTTTAAAAAAACCTACACATAGGTAACAAAATAATATATTAAATAGAAAACTCTGATGTATGCTTTATCTCCTTCAGTACAAAAGTACTGTTAAGCACCCCTATATTTTCGATTTTTGATAGTTTGGTTTTTATGAAATCATGATACTCTTCGAGACTTTTGGTATGTATCTTCAATATAAAGTCAACCTGGCCCGCCATGTGATAGCATTCCTGCACTTCATGAAGGTTTTGAATTTGTTCTTCAAATTTCTCTATAAAAGCCTCGTTATGATAGCGCATAGAAACCTGGCAAATTGTTGTAACCGAACGATCGATAAGTTTTTTATCTAAAATGGCTACATATTTTTTTATAAATCCCTGCTTCTCCAATCTTCGAATACGTTCATATACAGGCGACGAGGTTAGATTGAGAATATTTGCGATTTCTTTGGCTGTTTTCTTAGCATCTTCTTGTAACAATCTAAGAATTATAATATCGGTTTGGTCGAGCTGTTCCATAAATGTTTTACATTGAATCTAAATAGTACTGTAAATATATAATAATCAATAATAAAGAAGTAAAAATAGTTAAAATTTAAATGATTTACAGTAAATTTCACTTATTTATTGCTAAAATATGGTTTTAAAATCTATAATTAGTACTTTAGTAAGTGAATAATACTTTTGTAATGAAGTCACAAACGAAGATTTTAGTCATTGGAGCCAATGGGCAATTGGGAACTGTGCTTATCGGTGCGCTACAGAAAAAATATGGTGTAGAGAACGTAGTAGGATCTGATCTAACAAGAAAGGATAATTTTTACGGAATATTTGAAATCGCAGATGCTACGCATCAAGATAGAATTCAAGAATTAGTATCCAAATATCAAATTACTCAAATTTATCACTTGGCGGCTATACTTTCGGCTAGAGGTGAAGAAAATCCGCTACAGACCTGGGAGATTAATATGAAAACCTTGTTTGTTGTACTCGAAGTTTCAAGGCGTAATGCTATTGACAAAGTTTTTTATCCAAGCTCTATTGCTGTTTTTGGAAATGATGCTCCTTTACATCAAACTCCCAATAATGCATACTTAAATCCCGCAACAGTATACGGAATGAGCAAGGCAGCAGGAGAAAATTGGGCACAATACTATTTTGAAAGGTATGGCTTAGATGTGCGGTCTATTAGATATCCAGGTGTGATAGGATATCAATCGTTGCCAGGAGGAGGTACTACAGATTATGCAGTAGCTATTTATCACAAAGCTGTGCTTCATGAAGAATTTACTTGTTTTCTAGAAAAGGATACGACATTGCCTATGATTTTTATGGCAGATACCATACGAGCGACGCTCGAACTTATGGATGCTCCAAAGGAGCGTATCAAAACGCGTACATCTTATAATATTGCAGGAGTTAGCTTTTCTCCTATCGAAGTTGTTCAGGAAATTCGTAAATTATATCCAGAATTTAAAGTAAACTTTATACCTGACTTTCGACAGGATATTGCGGCAAGCTGGCCCAAATCAATAGATGATTCAGCTGCTGCAAGAGATTGGGGTTGGAAACCAGAATATGATCTAAAAATGATTACTCAGACAATGATTCAGAAATTAAAGGAAAAATATAAGACAGGCTCCAGAAATTTAGAAATTTCGCCTTGCTAAGTTTCCCTATCGAATATTGAACTGGTGTACATTTTTGATGGATACAGGACCGACCAATAACAAGGTACCAGGTGTTGGGATTGCGAAAGGTTTGTGATTGGATAAAGTTATTTTTTGCTTGTATAGCAACGCCACAAAAGCCAAAAAATATAAGTTTTAATGATGTTGAAGTAAATTCGTTGATACAATTTTGACATTTATAACGTGTAGTAGATATTCAATTTCCAGATAAAAAAATTAATAAAAAATAAGACGATATATGTTTTCAAATATAAAAGACGATTTACAACAAGAGATAGATGAAATCAAAGATGCGGGATTATTTAAAGCCGAGCGAATTATCACTACTCCTCAAGGTGCTAAAATCGATACCTCTCATACCAAAGATGTTTTAAATTTCTGTGCGAATAATTATTTGGGGCTTTCGTCGCATCCCGATGTTATAGAAGCAGGTAAAGAGGCTATTGATTCTCATGGTTATGGTCTGTCTTCGGTGCGATTTATTTGTGGAACACAAGACATTCACAAAGAGTTGGAAAAAAAGACCGCTGCATTTCTAGGGATGGAGGATTGTATTTTATACGCTGCCGCTTTTGATGCCAATGGAGGTTTGTTCGAACCAATTCTAGGAGCAGATGATGCTATCATTTCAGATGCGTTAAATCATGCTTCTATTATTGACGGAGTACGACTATGCAAAGCTAAGCGTTTTCGATACGAGCATAATAATATGGTAGATCTTGAAAAGCAACTAATGCAAGCCAAAGATGCCAGGAGAATAGTAATTGTGACCGATGGTTCATTCTCTATGGACGGAACTATCGCACAATTAGATAAAATCTGTGATCTGGCAGATCAATACAATGCTATGGTCATGATAGATGAATGTCATTCTACAGGATTTTTAGGAAAAACGGGTAGAGGTACCCACGAATATAGAAATGTGATGGGGCGTGTAGATATTATTACAGGCACTTATGGTAAAGCTCTGGGTGGTGCTTCGGGCGGATTTACAGCAGCCCGAAAAGAAATTGTTGAGCTATTACGACAACGATCCCGACCTTATTTATTTTCTAATACTCTGGCACCATCTATTGTTGGCGCTTCTATAAAAGTATTAGACGTACTTAGCGCTTCTACACAATTACGCGATAAGCTCGAAGAGAATACAAAATTCTTTAGATCAGAAATGAAAAACGCAGGTTTTGATATTATCCCGGGGGATCATCCCATTGTACCTGTGATGCTATACGATGCAAAGTTGTCACAAGAGTTTGCCTCAAAATTGCTAGATGAAGGTATTTATGTTATAGGATTCTTTTATCCTGTAGTGCCAAAAGAAAAGGCTAGAATAAGAGTACAATTATCTGCGGCTCACGAGCGTCATCATCTCGAAAAAGCTATTAAAGCCTTTAAAAAAGTAGGTAAAGAACTGGGCGTCATATAATGACAAACGTTTGTTAGTGATCTGAATAATAGAAAATTAATAATCTTTGCTATGTTTTGATTAGAATTTTTCATCAATAAAGCAAGATTGTTTAATATTTGATTATAATTTTGAGGCAGTCGTGAAAAAAAAAGAAAAACATTTTTAAATGCTATAGTTTTAACTACTTTAGTGCTATCATATTTAGGACAATGAAAAACGTATTTATCTGGAACCGATTTTATTTTTTCTTCTTTTATCTTAAAAGTAAGATCGGGATAGCTATGTAAATGAACATTTAAAATATAACTAGAATCCCGCTGAAAAGTCGGGATTTTTTTTGTGATAACTCAAAATTGCTAGTTGAACTAATCTAGCTGTAAAGCAGGATAGTTTAAATTTAAATTTAAAATAGTGAATAAGAAAGTTGCCATTCAGGGAATCAAAGGATCGTACCATCATAGTGTCGCGCAAGCCTACTTTGGGGAAGATGTGATTGTAGACGAATGTATGTCGTTTCAAGAACTGGTGACCAGTCTTGAAAATCAGAAAAGTACAGATGCGGTCATGGCCATAGAAAATAGTATAGCGGGCTCGATAATTCCTAATTATGCCTATATCGATGAGCATCATTTAACCATTAATGGGGAGTATTTTTTACCTATACATCACTGCTTGATGGCGCTTTCTGGGCAAGATATTTCAGATATTAAAGAGGTCTATTCGCATCCTATGGCTTTATTACAATGCAAAGAGTTTTTTCGGGCCCTGCCTCATATTAAGTTAATAGAAGATGCCGATACGGCAGATGTCGCAAAACGAATTCAGGAAAAGCAATTAAAAGGAATCGCAGCGGTGGCTGGAGAAACAGCTGCCAGCATTTATGATCTTCATATTCTAGCACACAACATTCAAACTATAAAATCTAATAGTACTCGATTTTTTATTTTGAATACTCAAGCTACCACATCGAGCATAGAAAAAACGGAAATTAATAAGGCATCTTTAAAGTTTTTGACTGATCATAAAAGAGGAAGTCTGGCTACAGTGCTAAATGTTATGAGTGATTGTAGTTTGAACTTGACCAAAATACAATCCTTGCCGGTAATTGAAATGCCATGGAAATATTCTTTTTTTGTAGATGTGACTTTTGATGCCTATCAAAACTATCAAAAAGCCTTGTCGCTTTTGAAAATTATGGCATTAGAGTTAAAAGTACTCGGCGAATATAAAAATCAAAACGGATGACTATTCAAACTGCAAAACGGCTAGACACGGTAGAAGAGTATTATTTCTCAAAAAAATTAAGAGAGGTACGAGAGCTGGCTGCTGCTGGCAAACCTATTATTAATATGGCGATCGGGAGTCCGGATCTAGACCCTCCTCAAGAAGTGATCACAGCCATACAACAAGCTGTCGCTAGCAACGGAGCACACAAATATCAGAGCTATCAGGGTTTACCAGAATTACGAAACGCAATTTCAGAATTCTATTTTGATAAATATGAGGTGAACCTACATCCTGATCAGGAAATTTTGCCATTAATTGGTTCTAAAGAAGGTATAATGCACATATCTATGGCCTATCTCAATGAAGGTGATGAGGTATTAATCCCTAACCCGGGTTACCCAACGTATGCATCTGTTACCAGGCTATTAGGCGCAAAACCGGTGTTTTATGAGCTTACCGAAGAAAATAATTGGATGCCTGATTTTCATAGCCTTTCTAAAAAAGATGTGAGTAATGTTAAAGTTATGTGGATTAACTATCCTAATATGCCTACAGGTGCTTTGGGAACAGTAGAAGCATTTAAAAAGTGTATCACTTTTGCCAAAAAACATAATATACTATTGGTCAATGATAATCCGTATAGCTTTATTTTGAATGAGCATCCTATGAGTATCTTATCTATGGAAGGAGCAAAAGATATAGCGCTCGAATTGAATTCGCTAAGTAAAACGTTTAATATGGCAGGTTGGCGAGTAGGAATGGTTTCTGGAAGTTCAGATAAAATAGAAGCTATATTAAAAGTAAAAAGCAACATGGATAGCGGCATGTTTTATGGGATTCAAAAAGGGGCGGTTGCAGCATTAAAAATAGCAGATGACTGGTATCATACCATAAATACTATCTATAAAAAAAGAAGAAAATTGATATGGGAGCTTGCTTCTCACTTAGGTTGTACGTATGATACTTCGGCAAAAGGAATGTTTGTTTGGGCAAAATTACCTGAAGGAATCAATGCCGTAGATTTTATTGACACTATTTTATATAATAACGATGTTTTTATTGCTCCTGGCGATATTTTTGGTAGTAATGGAAAAGGATATATCCGTTTTTCACTTTGTGTGACACAAGAGAACATTAGGGAAGCTATTTTGCGTTTAAAAGGAAAAGATAGCATTGCCAAACATCATTTAAATTCCCCATTAGGGGCTAGAGAGCTATGAACGTATTTATTATCGGAGTAGGACTTATAGGTGGATCTTTGGCCATTGATATTAAAGCCGCTTTTGACGAAGTATGTATCTACGGGATTGATCAAAATGAACAGCATCTTAATAAAGCTTTAGAACTGGGAGTTATAGACCATAAAGCTTCTTTAAAAGAAAGTAAAAATGCAGATATAGTAATCATAGCTATACCTGTAGATGCTACTGTACGATTGATTTCAGAAGTTTTGGATATTGTACCTGATGATTGTTTGGTTTTTGATGTAGGATCCACTAAACAAAAATTATGCGAAGCTGTTTCAACACATAGCAAAAGAAGAAATTACCTTGCTGCACATCCTATTGCCGGCACCGAGTTTTCAGGTCCGGAAGCGGCTGTTGCCAATTTGTATAGAGGAAAAACCAATATTATTTGTGAGGTAGAAAAAACAGCCTTCAAATTACAAGAAAGAGGGATGGAGGTTTTTTCTCGGTTAGGAATGAGAATTCGATATATGGACGCTATTTCTCATGATAAGCATATTGCTTATGTATCTCACCTATCGCATATCAGTTCATTTATGTTGGGTAAAACCGTTATTGAAAAAGAAAAGAATGAACGCGATATTTTTGATATGGCAGGAAGTGGGTTTGCATCAACAGTTCGACTTGCTAAGAGTTCTCCTGCGATGTGGACACCCATTTTTATGCATAATAAGGAAAATGTGATCGAGACACTTCAAGAATACATTGCTAACTTAACGCAATTTAAAGAGCTGATCGAAAAAGACAATTTTAAAAAAGTGTATAAAGAAATGGAAAATACAAATCATATAAAATCAATTTTAAAAGGAATTTCATAATACAAACCCTAAAACCACATCACAACTGTAAAAAAAATAGATATGGAAAATAAAAAAGAACTTAGACACTGGTTAGATGCGTATCATCTGGATCATCCACTTGTAATAGGGGGTCCTTGTAGTGCAGAGACCGAAGATCAGGTGTTGAAAATAGCACATCAACTTAAAGATTCTGATGCTACTGTTTTACGTGCAGGTATATGGAAACCCAGAACAAGACCCGGAAATTTTGAAGGGGTAGGGGCGCTTGGACTAAAATGGCTTAAGAAGGCAAAAGAAGAAACCGGCTTAAAAATTGCAACCGAAGTAGCTAATCCTCATCACGTAGAATTAGCACTAGAACACGATGTAGATATTTTGTGGGTAGGTGCTAGAAGTACCGTGTCTCCTTTTATCGTTCAGGATATTGCCGATGCCTGCAAGGGAATCGATAATCCCGTGTTGATAAAAAACCCTATCAATCCCGATCTATCGCTTTGGCTTGGGGCAGTAGAGCGCTTCTATACTGCCGATGTTAAAAACCTTGGTGTAATTCATAGAGGATTTTCTACCTATGAAAAAACCAAATATCGCAATATTCCCGAATGGCAAATCCCTATCGATTTACAAAATCGTTTTCCTGATTTACCCCTGATCTTAGATCCTTCTCATATTGCAGGAAGAAGAGATCTGATATTTGATCTTTCTCAAACAGCGTTGGATCTCAATTTTGACGGGTTGATAGTAGAAACGCATTATGATCCTGATAATGCATGGAGTGATGCCAAACAGCAGATCACGCCAGCAACATTAATTCAGTATATGAAAGATTTGAAAATTAGAAAAGAAATTGGTGATGATGAAACGTATCAAAAAGCGCTAAGCGAGCTTCGTGCCAAAATTGATATAGCAGACAATCAGTTACTTGATGTATTATCACGAAGAATGAAAATATCTGATGAAATAGGTAAAGTTAAAGCCAAACAAAACGTGGCTATACTTCAATCGAAACGTTGGAATGAAATACTTGGTAAAATGATTCTGGAGGGTGAAGAAAAAGGATTAAGTGAAGAATTCATGTTACGAATTTATAAGGCAATTCATCAAGAGTCAATTAATCATCAGAAGAAAATAGCCAGAGGATAATCTAGAAGGTACAGTATTAATTCAAAACGGAGCCAAGGTTTTTTAACTTGACTCCGTTTTATAACTGTTATTTACTTTTTTCTCTTAAAGGTATATCGAGTTATGTAAATTCCATTGCCATCTCCTTTTCCACCGAAGCTTTCGACACCACTATTAACAAAAGCTAGCTCCCAGCCTTGTGTCGACATTTCGTTGATTTTTGAAGTGACTATAGCATCGTTTGCTGCTATATTTTGAAAACGGATTCCGCCAAGATTAAAAAAGTTCAATAATTTGGTTTCGTCGAACCCCTTTACACGAATTTCTTCACGATTTGATTTGTTTCTTTTATCGTTTTCTCCAGTTCGAGTAGAGGTAAACTCTTTATAGTCTCTAACTTCGTTGGTGGTGAGCATTCTGGATCTTCCCAAACCACTGGGTACAATCGATTCGATAACGGTTACGATTTGAAATTCGTAAGTGTCTTGCGAAAAAGTAGTGGTAAGACCAAGAAAGAATACTGCAATGAATGTTAGATGTTTTTTCATATTGATTTGTTTTTAATGATTAATAATCTTTTCTATAACTCAATAGTTATGCCATTATTTTTCTGAATAAAGAAAAAATTAGTATTATAAAATTTTTAATAGTTGCATCTTTGTGGTAATGACAGGCACAGTATATAAATCTACAGGAAGTTGGTATACCGTAAAAACAGATAACGGTACGATTTATGAATGCCGTATAAAAGGGAAATTTAGAATTCAAGATATAAAAAGTACCAATCCGGTTTCGGTAGGTGATCGAGTAGATTTCAAACTTGAAACCAAAAATGATCAGGAAACCGGAGTGATCGAACATATTCATGAACGTCAAAATTATATCATCAGAAAGTCTGTAAATCTATCAAAACAAACTCATATTATAGCTGCTAATATTGATGTGGTATTTTTGATAATTACGCTTAATAACCCTCCTACCTTTACAGCTTTTATTGATCGATTTTTGGTAACTGCAGAGGCCTACACAATCAAGGCAGTTTTGCTTTTTAATAAAATTGACACCTATAACGAAGAAGAACTTCTCGAAGTAAAATATCTTGCGGCTTTGTATAGAAAGATTGGCTACGAATGTATAGGGATTTCTGCTAAAACTGGAAAAAATGTTGATCAAGTTAAAGCGTTAATGAGGGATAAAGTGTGCATGTTTTCTGGACATAGCGGTGTTGGTAAATCGACACTGGTGAATTTAATAGAGCCCGACTTGGCATTAAAAACGGCAGCGATAAGCGACCAGCATCAACAAGGTCAGCATACAACTACATTTGCAGAAATGTTTGATGTAAGTTTTGGAGCCAAAATCATTGATACTCCGGGCATCAAAGGATTTGGAGTTGTCGATATGGATAAAGAAGAATTAGGGGATTATTTTCCAGAATTTTTTAATTTAAAATCTGAATGTAAATTTAATAATTGCTTGCATGTTAATGAACCTAAATGCGCTATTAAAAAGGCTTTGGATAACGAAGAAATAGCCTGGTCGAGATACAAAAGTTATCTGCAAATTTTGGAAGGCGAAGAGGAGAGTTATAGAAAAAACAATTACGACGAAGAATAATACTTAGGCATAAAAATCAAGTTTGGACAATAAATTAAAAAAAACATTTCAGTTTCAAAAAATGAAACACAAACAATGTATACTTGCACTTTAAACTTAAATCAACAATTTGTTTTAAAGAATAACTAAATGAGAGCAGTAATACAGAGAGTTTCTAAAGCATCAGTGTCAGTTGAGAGAAAAATAATCGCAAACATACAACACGGTTTGCTAATTCTTATTGGAATTGAAAATAAAGACACTTCAGAAGATAGTATATGGTTGTCCTCAAAAATCTCCAAATTGAGAATTTTTAGTGATGAAAACGGAGTAATGAATAAAAGCGTGGTTGATATGAATGGTGAGGCTATAGTTGTAAGTCAATTTACACTTCATGCAAGTACGAAAAAAGGCAATCGGCCAAGTTATATACAAGCGGCAAAACCCGAAATCGCGATACCTTTATATGAAAGCTTTATTAACCAATTAGAAAAGAATTTGGGAAAAAAAGTTGGAACTGGTATATTTGGAGCTGATATGAAAATATCATTACTTAATGATGGACCAGTTACAATAATCATCGATACAAAGAGTAAAGAATAACCTACCCCACCCAAAATAAATAATTATATGCAAAAAAGATCACTAAAACTTCTAGTGGTTTTAATACCATTGACTTTTTGTAATATTTTTTCACAAGAAGATGCAAACCTGGGAGTAGCTCAAATTGATTCGATACTTATCAGGGGTGCGAACGCTGTTGTGCGATCCGAAGAAATCATAGTAGAAATCAACTCTATACGTTCAATTACCACAAAGACAAAGAGGATTATCACTGTTCTTAACAAGTTTGGGGATGGATATGCTGATTCTTATGAAGGGTATGACCCATCTATACATATTAAGAAACTTGGGGCCATTGTTTATGACGCTTCAGGAAAAGAAATAAAAAGATATAAGAAGAAAGATTTTAAAGATAGAAGTGCTTTTGATGGAATTTCTTTGATGAATGATAATCGCATAAAATATATTGATTATACTGCGATATCTTATCCATATACACTTGCTTGGGAAAGTGAAGTAGAAAGTTCTACAACAGCATTTATACCCTCCTGGGTTCCTGTTAGAGCTTCCAAACTTGGAATTCAAAAGTCGTCCTATAAAGTTTTAAATACTACTTCAATTCCAATAAGAATTAAAGAATCCAATTTTGAAGGATATTCAATTATTAAGAATAAAACAGATCATGAGATTTCATTTCTTATTCTAAATGTACTTCCAAGACAACCAGAAGTATTAAGTCCTTCGTATTTAGACATGGTGCCAGAAGCAAAAGTTACCTTAAATGACTTTTTTTTGGAAGGTGTCAAAGGATCTGCAAGCGATTGGAAATCCTTTGGAAAATGGCAATACGATAAACTTTTATCAGGAAGAAATGAACTGCCTCTCGAAACGATAGAAGAGATAAATACCTTGGTCACTAATGCCAAAACCGATAAAGAAAAAGTAAAATTAATATACGAATATGTTCAGGATAAAACAAGATATATAAGTGTACAATTAGGTATTGGTGGATGGATGCCATTTTTAGCTTCAGACGTAGATAGATTAGGCTATGGAGATTGTAAGGCACTTACAAATTACACTAGGGCTTTATTAGATAGCCAAAAGATCACCTCTTATTATACGATCGTTTATGCACAAGAAAAAAGGGATATCGATTCAGATTTTGTTTCAATGCAAGGCAATCATGTAATTTTAAATGTACCGTATCAAGATGAAGAAATTTGGTTAGAATGTACCAGTCAAACGATGCCATTCAATTTTATTGGTGATTTTACAGATGACAGAAACGTTTTGGTAGTAAAACCAGAAGGAGGTGAGATAAAGAGAACTAAAAAATATAAGCCTCAGGAAAATATTTTGAACACAGTTGCTACCATAAAATTGAATACCGATAAATCAATGGTCGCTACTTTAAAAAGGGAATCAAAAGGATTGGAATACAATGGGAATTATGATATTCAATATCAGGAACCTAAAGATCAAAAATTACATTACAAGAAGAAATGGGGATATGTTAATAATTTAGAAATCAATTCTGTAGAATTTAAGAATAATAGAGACACCGTATTATTTACCGAGGATATTGAAGTGTCCTGTACTTCCTATACAAAAAAGGTAGGGGATCGCTTTTTATTAATGCCTAATATGTTTAGCTGTGATCAAAGCAGTTTTCCAAAATACAAAAATAGAGTTACTCCTTTAGTCATATCAAGAGGTTATGTGCATACTGATGAATATATAATTAACCTACCAGAGGACTATACTGTACGTAACTTACCAGAAAAGAAAACTTTGGAAACAGAATTTGGAAAGTATATCTATGAGTTAGAAAAATTAGATGAATCACAAATAAGATTCAAAAGATTTCTGAAGATAGTTGACGGGATTTTTCCGAAAGAAAAGTACGAGAAATATAGAGAATTCAGATCTCGGATCAAAAAAATAGACAAATCAAGAATAGTACTTAAACAACAATAAACAAATCAATTATGAAGTATATAAACAATTTGCAATTAGTTTTTATGCTAATTGTAGCAATCAATATTGGAACTGCCCAAGAATATAAGTTTGGGAAAGTTTCCAAAGAAGAACTGTTAGAACAATCATATCCTCTTGATAGCTCAGCCAATGCTGTGATTTTGTATGAGAATAAGAATGTTTCTATTAACTATAATCAATCACAGGGGTTCCAATTAATGACCGAGGTGCATAAGAGAGTGAAATTATATAAAAAAGAAGGCTTTGATTATGCAACAGACGAAATTTTTCTATATAAACAGAGAAGCGAAGATGAAAAAGTAGTCGGTTTAAAGGGATTTACTTATAGTTTAATTGATGGGAAAGTTATAGAGACCAAACTTAAAGGAGAAGGAATTTTTAAGAATGAATATTCAGAATATTATGATCAGGTAAAGTTTACAATGCCATCTTTACAAGAAGGATCTGTTATTGAATATAAATATAAAATTATTTCACCATTTCTATTTAATATAGATAAGATCAATCTTCAATATGAAATTCCAATAAAACAACTAAATGTAAGCCTTAATTTTCCTGAATATTTTCATTTTAAAAAATTTACTTCAGGATACCTTCCGATAAATTTAAAGGAAAATAGTAAATTAGATAAAATTGCACATACAAATAAGACCAGAACCGGAGGTGGTTTTAGCAGTCCGGTTACCTCAAATACTACCACAAGTACTATTGATTTTAAAACTTTTATTAATACTATTAATTCGACGAACGTGCCTGCGTTTAAAGTTGAGCCTTATTCGGGAAATATTAAAAATTATATCTCATCCATAAATTACGAGTTGTCACATATTAATTTTCCTAACCAACCTATCAAATATTATTCAACCACATGGGAAGATGTAACTAAAACAATATTTAAAAGTGAGAATTTTGGCGGTGAATTAAAAAAGAAAAATTATTATGAAGAAGATCTTAAAGCAATAGTTTCTAAAACAGAAAACGAAGCCACTAAGCTTTCAAAAGTATTTGAATACGTTAAAAACAGAATGAATTGGAATGGAAAATACGCTGTTGCTACTAGTATAGGAGTTAAAAAAGCCTATAAAGAAAAAACAGGAAACGCCGCAGAAATCAACATAATGCTTACTGCGATGTTGTCATATATGGGACTGGATGCTAATCCTGTATTAGTAAGTTCTAGTAATAGAGTTATGGCACTTTTTCCTACATTAGATGGTTTTAATTATGTAATTACAAGAGTGAAATTGGTAGATGGAAGCATAGCATACCTAGATGCGACAGATAAATATGGAGTTCCTAATGTTTTACCTGATCGAGTTATCCGAGGTTCTGGAAGAATAATTGCGAGTAATGGAACATCTCAGCAAGTAAGTCTTAGACCAGAAAATCCTTCAATGGATCGATATAATATACAATGTGAAATCGACGGCGAAGGTATGATTAGTGGTAAATTCAATGTTCGTCATATGGATTATCTTGCTCATGCATTTAGAACTAAATACGGCGAAAGAGATATAGAAAGTAAAGCAGGGAAATTTAAAGCGAAATACGAAATTGAAGAAATTAAAGAATACGACGTTAAAGGTATAAATGACTACGGAAAAGGGGTAAGCGAGAGCTTTAATTTTATATCTTACAATCAAATTGAACTAATTGATGAAGAGATGTATTTTTCTCCATTATTATTCTTAAGGGATAAGGAGAATCTTTTTAAATCTGAAAATAGAGAGCATCCTATAGATTTTGGATATGGTTTCACAAATACCTACATGGTAAATATCAAAATTCCAGAAGACTATGAGGTGGTCACATTACCTAAACCTAAAGCATTTAAACTGCCAAATGGTATGGGTTCTTTTACATTTAGATCTGGAATAGCGAATGGAATGATTCAAGTTGTAGTAAACGAAACCATTGCTAAACCTTTTCTTCCTTCAATATCATATCCATATATAAAGCAATTTTACAATCAAGTTGTAGAAAAAGAAAATGAGCAAATAGTGCTAAAAAAAATATAATATGAACATCCAAAACGCACAAAAGGCAGTCGACGAATGGATTAAAAATCATGGCGTGCGCTACTTTAATGAACTTACAAATATGGCACAACTTACAGAAGAAGTAGGAGAAGTAGCCAGGATCATTTCGCGTCGATATGGTGAGCAAAGTGAAAAAGAAAGTGATAAAAATAAAGACCTGGGTGAAGAGTTAGCCGATGTTGTATTCGTAATATTGTGCTTAGCCAATCAAACAGGTATCAATCTTCAGGAGGCTTTTAACAAAAAACTAGACCTTAAAACGAAACGAGACCACAATCGACATCACAACAATCAAAAGCTGAAATAATGTTTAAAAAAGTCCTTTCTTCAAAAAAATATTGGATGTCTACCGCATACATTGGTCTTGGTTTTATAATCATATTTAGTGTAATAGAACATTTTATGCATTACAATGGGCTTGCTGTAGCTTCATTCATAAACGATAAAATTGCAAATGGAAATTGGATAAAATATACCGTTTCCAGAATTGTTGGCGGATTGCTATACGGTATGATTATGGCGTATTATTTTGAGTTAAGAAAACGAAAATCAAATCGATAATATGAGTTTGAAATTAGCCTACATTCCTACTATTGAAAATACAACATTAAAAATCACAGGTTCAAAAAGCGAAACCAATAGAATATTGATTTTGCAGGCGTTGTATCCCGATATCAGCATAGAAAATATGTCTAATAGTGATGACTCACAACTCATGCAAAAAGCGTTACAAAGTGATGAGATGATTGTCGATATACACCATGCCGGTACCGCTATGCGTTTTTTGACCGCTTTTTTTGCTATAAATGATGGTAGAGAAATTATACTTACTGGCAGTCAAAGAATGCAAGAAAGACCCATAAAAATACTAGTAGATGCTTTACGACAGATAGGATGTGAGATTAGTTATGAGAAAGAAGAAGGATACCCACCTATTAAAATTATAGGAAAACAACCTCTGACCCGTCAAATTGAACTCAAGGCAAATGTAAGTAGCCAATACATATCGGCACTTATGTTGGTTGCAGCTTCTCTACCAAAAGGTTTAATCATCAATCTTCAAGGGAAAGTAACATCTATACCTTATATTAATATGACACTACGTTTATTAGAAGATGTAGGTATAGCAGGAACATTTGAACACAATAAAATAGTTATACCACCAAATACTAAGAAACTTGCTTCAAAAATTACCGTAGAGTCTGATTGGAGTTCTGCTTCATATTATTATGGGATTATTGCACTGGCAAACGTGAATGTTTCAGTAACGCTCAAGAGTTATAAAAAGCAGAGTTATCAAGGTGATTCTGCACTAGCAGGAATTTATAAACATCTAGGGGTAAAAACTGCATACCATGATCATTCTATTACTTTAACCAAGGTAATGAATGATGTACAAATGCCAGAAACGTTAGATCTATCTAATTCTCCAGATATTGCTCAAACCATTGTAGTAAGTTGTTTTGGGTTAAAATTGGGTTGTTTCCTTACAGGGTTACATACCTTAAAAATAAAAGAGACCGATAGATTGCAGGCGCTAAAGGTAGAAATCGAAAAATTGGGAGGGGTCATTACCATAACCAACGATACTTTATGTTTAGAACCGGCAAGTTCGATACGATCAGATATTTCTATAGCTACTTATAATGATCATCGAATGGCAATGGCATTTGCTCCTCTAGCATTAAGAACTTCTATAAATATCGAAGATCCTGATGTGGTTTCAAAGTCATATCCTGATTTTTGGTCTGATTTAAAAAAACTAGGGTTTAAGATACTGTAAAAATAAATATATTCCATTTTACTTGACAACCGCTATAGCGAGATTGTATATTTGCTCCTTCAAAAAAATACACTAGAATGAAGTTATCACATTTCAATTTTAATCTTCCGCAAGAATTATTGGCAGAGTATCCGGCAGAAAATAGAGACGAGTCTCGTTTGATGATTTTAAATAGGAAGGAGCAAACCATTGAACATAAGGAATTTAAAGACCTTATTGATTATTTTGAACCTAATGATGTAATGGTGGTTAATAATACCAAAGTTTTTCCTGCTAGATTATACGGTAATAAAGAAAAGACCGGAGCAAGAATTGAAGTGTTTTTATTACGAGAATTAAATTCTGAAACGCGCCTTTGGGATGTTTTGGTAGATCCTGCTCGCAAAATACGTATCGGGAATAAATTATACTTTGGTGATGATGAAAGTTTGGTGGCCGAAGTTATAGATAATACCACTTCTAGAGGTCGTACGTTACGTTTTCTTTATGACGGTTCTTATGACGAGTTTAGGCAAAAACTTACAGATTTGGGAGAAACACCTTTACCAAAGTATATCAAACGCGATACAGAGCCTGAGGATGAAGAAAGATACCAAACCATTTATGCGAAAAATGAAGGTGCTGTTGCTGCTCCAACTGCAGGACTTCACTTTTCTAAACATTTAATGAAGCGTTTAGAAATTAAAGGAGTAGATTTTGCAGAGATTACTTTGCATGTAGGGTTAGGAACATTTAACCCTGTAGAAGTTGAAGATTTATCCAAGCATAAAATGGATAGTGAAGAGGCATATATTACCGCTCATGCTACTAGTGTAATAAATAGCGGAATTGATAATAAAAAGAAAATTTGTGCTGTGGGTACTACAGTAATGAGAGCATTAGAAAGCGCAGTCTCATCAGAAAGGACTTTAAATGAATTTAGAGGATGGACGAACAAATTCATTTTTCCTCCATATGATTTTAGTATCGCCAATTGTATGATTACTAATTTTCATACACCAAAATCAACATTGCTTATGATGGTTTCCGCATTTGCAGGACACGATTTTGTTAAAAAAGCATATGAAGAGGCAGTAAAAGAAAAGTATAAGTTTTACTCTTATGGTGATGCAATGTTAATTATTTAATAATTATATAGAAAGAATTATTGTTATTTACGAACCCTGTTATAGATATTCTAAATAGGGTTTTTTTATATATTTCTTAAAATTAAGTGTTTAGATTGTTTTTTTATAGAAAAATAGTATTTTCGATGGCTCTAAATTACGGTTTTACCATAATTTTATCATAATGTAAAAAAGATTGATATTGAATATTATCGAAAAAAATACGTTATTTGGCAAGATCGAAAAATGATTTTTCAAAAATGGATCGTTTTTTGATTATCTCAAATCGAAATATAGAACTAAACCCAAATACAATTCATGAGTACAATGAAAAACCTAACTTATTGCTTAACATTTTTTATGACTTACGTGGTTATCGCTCAAACGCAAGTTGGCGATGTTCGTTTTAATGATGTCGATACTTTTGGAGAATTAGAGTTGATATTAAATGGTGCCGGAGAAGATGAAGATTCCTACGCTTTGGCTTCTTATTTTGGACTTGATTTTGATGTCGAAGATCTCGAAAACGGTAATAAAGTCGCTGAAAAAGATGATCACATGGCACTTACCATGAAAATGACATCATCGATGTCTCAAGAGAAATTCACCCAAATGATGCGCAACGGATTCGAACGGGCTACAGATGGTAACAGCTTTATGTACGAAGATAAAATCCGCCAGTTTCTTGGATTCTTTCCAAATAAAATCAATAAATATGATATTTATAAGATGTTATATGAGAAAGGCGGTAAAATATCTGTGTATAAAAACAAAGAGATATTAGGTACTCTAAATGATATCGAGTTTAAAAAAGCGTTATTCAAAATATGGTTAGGATCAAATCCTTTACATCAAGGACTTAAAGAAGATTTGCTGGCTAGTGTAGATACCAATCTTGTTCTGGGAAAATGGAAGACCTACGACAAAGAGACGGGTGTCGCAATTAATATTATTCAAATGTATATGTTGAAAGATAAAGTATTTGGATCCATAGTAGAAATGCTAAGAATTTCGGAGAAGGATGATGTTTGCTTTCAATGTCAGGGAAAAGATAAAAATCAGAAAGTAGAAGGATTAGTTATTTTAAAAAATTTGAAGCCCAAAGGAGAGCACGAGTTCGGTGACGGTAAATTTACCAATATTAGAGATGGGCAAGTTTCAGATTGTCAAATATGGATAGACGAAGATAATCGGGATATTCTGAACGTAAAGTACAAAGGTGGTGGCACGCATCAATGGAAACGTGTTAAAGAATAATAACTCAAAGTATCCTTGGTAGCACTATAGTATAAACGAGGATAAAAAGGATATTTCAAAAATCATTTAAAAACTGTCATTGTGAATGATGTCAAAAAGTAAGATGTATTGATTTTCAATATATTTCGACTTTATTCACTGTAACAGAATACTAAAATTGATACTTTTGAGATATCCTTTTTTATTTTTGAAGTATAATGAGCGATAAGAAAAAAGATATACGGGCATTGACCAAGGATCAACTTAGATCTTTCTTTGAAGGTATTGGGGATAAGGCTTTTAGAGGGAACCAGGTCTATGAATGGTTGTGGAACAAAGGCGCTCATAGCTTTGATGATATGACGAATATATCAAAAGCAACCAGACAAATTTTAGAAGAAAACTTTGTTATCAATCATATTAGTGTTGATCAATTGCAGCGCAGTACAGACGGTACTATAAAAAATGCGGTAAGATTACATGATGGATTGATTGTCGAATCTGTTCTTATACCTACAGCGACAAGAACTACAGCGTGTGTGTCATCCCAGGTAGGATGCAGTTTGGATTGTAAATTTTGCGCAACGGCTCGATTAAAACGAATGCGTAACCTTAATCCTGATGAAATTTATGATCAAGTTGTAGCTATTGATCGAGAAAGCAGGTTATACCATAACAGGCCACTATCGAATATCGTATTTATGGGAATGGGTGAACCTCTCATGAACTATAATAATGTGCTTAAAGCTATTGATAAAATAACCGCCAAAGAGGGGTTGGGAATGTCGCCCAAAAGAATAACGGTTTCTACCTCGGGAGTGCCAAAAATGATAAAGAAAATGGCAGACGATCAGGTAAAGTTCAAACTAGCCGTTTCTTTACATTCTGCAATCGACGATATTCGTACTTCTATAATGCCATTTAATGAAACATTTCCTTTATCTGATTTGAAAGAAGCCTTAGTGTACTGGTATGCTAAAACTAAAAGCAGAATTACCTACGAATATGTGGTTTGGAATGCTATAAACGATAGAAAAGAAGATATTGATGCACTTATCACATTTTGCTCATATGTCCCCTGTAAAGTTAATTTGATAGAATATAATCCCATTGATGATGGTAAGTTTCAGCAAGCTTCAAACACGGCGATTGATGCTTACATACACGCTTTGGAGGCCAAGGGAATCGTTGTTAATGTTCGTAGAAGCAGAGGAAAAGATATCGATGCCGCGTGTGGTCAATTGGCAAATAAATCATGATTTTTCTATATTAACAAGATTACAGGTAAACAAAAAACTATTTATAACTATCTTCGTACTAAGTTAAACACCTGAATTGGCGTCTTGCATTGAAAGTTGTTGAGGAAATAAAACTACCTATTGTTGATGAGATGGAACTTTTTGAACAGAAGTTCTCACAATCAATGTCTTCGCAGGTAGCTCTTCTTAATAGAATCACCCATTATATCGTAAATAGAAAAGGCAAGCAAATGCGGCCTATGTTTGTTTTTCTGGTAGCCAAGATGGTTTCGGGCGGAGAAATAAATGAACGAACCTATAGAGGTGCTTCGGTCATAGAACTCATTCATACTGCTACACTGGTTCACGATGATGTAGTCGATGATTCAAATAGGCGACGCGGCTTTTTTTCTATAAATGCTTTATGGAAAAATAAAATTGCGGTTTTAGTTGGAGATTATTTGTTATCCAAAGGTCTTTTACTATCAATAGATTATGGCGATTTTGATTTACTGAAAATTATTTCGGTTGCTGTACGAGAGATGAGCGAGGGCGAATTGCTTCAAATTGAGAAAGCCAGAAATTTAGATATTACTGAAGAGATTTATTTTGAAATTATACGACAAAAAACAGCTACGTTAATCGCGGCTTGTTGCAGTTTAGGAGCCTGTTCTGTCGCTCCAGATGCCGATGATGTTCAAAAAATGAGAAAGTTTGGAGAGTTGATCGGTATGGCTTTTCAAATAAAAGATGACTTATTTGATTACGGTGATACGTCTATAGGAAAACCTACTGGGATCGATATCAAAGAACAAAAAATGACACTTCCCTTAATATATACACTCAATAATTGCAGTAAAGAAAAGAAAAAGTGGTTAATTAATTCGGTTAAAAATCATAACAAAGATAAAAAACGGGTGAAAGCGGTAATCGCTTTTGTAAAAGAAAGCGCTGGGCTAGACTATGCAGTCAAAATAATGCATCAGTTTAAAGATGAAGCACTTTCTATTTTAGCCCAGTATCCAGATTCTAATTACAAATCTTCATTAATTTTAATGGTCAATTATGTAATCGATCGAAAAAAATAATTTTTTTGTACCCCCCAGGCAACTATTTTAGTAAAGTTCTCGTCTATGTAAATAGAAGATCAAGTTATTTAAGTCTTAGTATTGAAGATAATTCAGTTATATAAAAACGAAACTCAGCTCATTAAAAAGGCGATCAAACAGCATAAGGGCGCACAACATCAATTATACCATCAATATTCACCTAAAATGCTTAGCGTTTGTAGACAGTATATAAAAGATATACATTTTGCGGAAGAGGTAATGCTGAATGGTTTTTTTAAAGTATTTACAAATCTTAAAAATTTTAAGTTCGAAGGTAGTTTTGAAGGATGGGTTCGCAGAATTATGGTTAATGAATCTATTTCGTTTTTGAGAAAACAAAAGCAAATAATTTTTACTGAAGAATTACTTAGCTACGAAGAAGAACCCTGGGATGCTATACATATAGAACTCGAAGTAGCTCAAATACAAGAATTAATCGACAGTTTACCTCAAGGATATAAAATGGTGTTTATTCTGTATGCTGTAGAAGGGTACAAACACAACGAGATAGCTCAAACGTTAAAGATTTCTGAAAACACTTCAAAATCACAATTGTTTAAAGCTAGAAAAATGCTACAGCAAAAGTTAAATCAACTCAATACAATTAATCATGGCGCCATTAAGATTTGAAGAAAAAATTAAGGAGAAGCTAGAACAGCGCGCTATACCCCCGTCTGATCACATGTGGGATACATTATCATCTCAACTAGAACATAATAGGGAAAAGGAGCGTAGTGTTAACAATATATGGTGGTATAGTGTAGCTGCCATATTTGTAGGAGCTTTGTTATTTACTGCATTTATGAACACAGAGTTTATGTCAAAAGATAATACTGCACCTATGGTAAATACAACGAAAAATGAAACAATTCCAAGTCGTATAAATAGGATTCAAGACAAAAAAGAAAAGCCAAAAGAAATCTATGAGCATACAAATTTGACTAATAACGATAAAAAAATTAGCGATAACCGTCTCGTAGTTTCATCTGAAAGAAATAAGAAAAAAAACGGCCTTAACAATAGTGATCAAAGTAAATTAGAGACCGATAGTATCGCAAATAAACCACCAACCTCGACTTTATTAGTGCACGATGATAGATTGCCTGTAGACTCTTTAGTGATTACCAATTCTGTAGAAAAAATTCTTGCTCAGCTTGATACGATGGAAGATAATGACATTCAGGTAACCGACGAGGAAATAGATAGTCTATTACGACAAGCGCAACGGGAAATTACCTCGCAAAAAATTATACGATCAAATACGATAAGTGCATCAGCTCTTTTACAGGATGTAGAAGCTGATATAGACGAAACTTTTAAACAACGAGTTTTTGATGCGCTTAAATCTGGTTTTCAAAAAGTAAAAACTGCAGTAGCAGAAAGGGAATATGAATAGTATTCATCAATCAATTTTGAGACTGTCTGAAAAGTTGTGACTCCGAATAAAACAAATGAATTCTTTAACTCTAAGTTACTGATCATTTACAAGGAATTCAGTAATAGTGTTCTAGTAATGACGTGCTTTATTGCTTTTTAGACAGTCTCTTTCATATCAAAATCAAACAATCATGAAAACGTTAATTAAAGTTACCATCTTGGTGACCATGAAACTTATTGGACAATGGGTACAAGCCCAGGATATCGAAAATAGTGCCGAAATACAAAAGTTAGCGCTAGAAAGAGAGAAGATTATCAATACAGAAAAACAAGCATTAAAAAAGGAGGTAGAAGCCATAAATCAACAATTAGACGATAATGAAATTACGCTACAAGAAGCTCAGAGTTTAAAAGAGAAAGCAGCAAAAATTCGAGCGCTTAATATCGAAAATCGCATGGCTATTATCGATAACAAAATTGCATTATTAGAACGAAACGGATTAGATTATCAAAATACCAAAGATTCAAAAATATGGATTGGATTAGGAGCAAAAGACCAAGAAAATGCTGATGTCCTCTTTGGTGTCAAGGTCAATTCTGGTAAAAAACAGAAAATCAAATACGATAGGCGCACAACATCAGGTTTGATGGTAGCCTTTGGATTGAATAACGTATTGGTAGATGATCAATCGCTAGAGGATTCAGACTATAAAATAGCCGGAAGCAGGTTTTTTGAGATTGGATGGTACTGGAAAACCAGAGTATTCAAAAATTCAAATTTTATGAGATTGAAATATGGAGTTTCTTACACATCAAATGGTTTAAAGCCAACAGATAACCGGTTTTTTGTTGAAAATGGAAACCAGACCCGGTTAGTAGAGTTTCCTGTAGAGCTCGATAAATCTAAATTTAGAATGGATAATATTGTAGTTCCTGTTCATTTTGAATTTGGACCTTCTATACGCTCAACTACAAAAGAACGTATACGCTATTCTACAGATCGTAAATTTAAGATAGGATTGGGAGGATACTTAGGAGCAAATATTAGTACGCGTCAAAAACTGAAGTATACAGAAAATGGTGATGATATTAAAGATAAAATCAAAAGGGATTACAATACTAGCGATCTAATTTACGGTATAAGTTCATATATTGGTTTTGGTACTATGACACTTTATGCTAAATACGATGTATCACCTATATTTAAAAATGCAGTAATAGATCAAAATAATATTTCTTTAGGACTACGTTTTGATCTATAACCGTTTACATTAGGTACTCTTCAAATGTCTTCAAACAATTTTAAACGATCAATCTGTTGTAAATAAGGCAAACCATTGATACTATGGTTTACTTAAAAATACATAACATACCTGTTGTGAGTTAAGAAAATTAGTATAAGAAAACTTTGACTTGATGTATTTTGGTTCGAAAACAGCTAAAAGGTATAATAGGTATGTAGTATATGGTTTAAAACAATACTATGAATATCTTCTTATAAAGACTGCTATCTTCCTAATTTATATTTTTCATTTTTTAGTCCTTCATTTTATACAGAATGACTGTAGTTTTTAAGCCATATCTCTAGAATAGTATAACCTTATCAAAAGTATTTTTTTGCTACATAGTTAAGTACAAGTAAAATCCATAATAAGTATACGGTATTAACGTAAGTATTTGGTTATAAGTATTTTATGGTAATTTAATTTTTTATTTTAAGTATAAATACTCTATATTTATTCAGCTTAAACAATGACATTTCTTCATAAACATCAAATCACACAATGCACATACTCTAGTACGACTATAGCTTTGCTTTGGTCGATTAGATTTCACACTAATCCTTAACCAAATTTCACACAAATGAAAACAAAACTCTTTTACACAACACTTTTATTGTTTTGTAGTTTTGGTCTTTTCGCTCAAAAAGGCCCTTTGAAAGCCAGTTCTTATGGTAAAGCTGAATATGTAAGAAAAGTACCCGCATTATCAAAAATGAAAAACATCATTTCTGCAAAAGGAATGATTAAGCATGGTCAAGAAAAACGTCGAGGAAAGAACACGTATGTACCTGGTAAAGGGCTACCTGCTGCCGGACAAAATGATCCTTTAATGCAGTCACAGCAAAAGTCGGTCAAAATTGCTATTGCTACAGAAGTTGCTTCGTTCGACAGTCATGAAGGTTTTAGTACCCCGACAGATCCTACAGGGGCTATTGGCCCCAATCATTATGTCTACGCGTTTAACACGGGATTCGGAATTCGAGACAGAAATGGTAATGTACTACTAGCCGAAGCTTCTCTGGCTACTATTTTCCCCGGAGAAAGTCTTGGTGACCCCATTGTGGTTTATGATAACTTTGCAGAACGATTTATCATAATGCAATTCAGTAATTCTCCTAATGGCTTTTTAATTGCCGTAGGTCAAGGTCCTGATCCGGTTAATGATGGGTGGTTCACATATCGATTCAATACAAGTTCTTTTCCTGATTATGAGAAGCTGTCTATATGGAGTGATGGCTATTACATTACAGCAAACAAAGACCAAAATAATCCTAGCGGTAATGATGTTGTTTTCGCTGTAGAAAGAGATAAAATGTTAATTGGTGATCCAGATGCAGGTTTTGTTGGATTTCCCCTTCCAGGTGCTGAAACTAATGGTTTTTACAGTCCTGGAGGTTCTCATGCTACAGGAACCCTACTTCCACCAGTTGGTGTTGGTCATTCAATACTATACTTGCAAGACGATAGCTGGGCTGGCATCAATCAAGATCACATTAAAGTTTGGACTACAGATGTTGATTGGTCTAATCCTGGGAGTTCTACAATATCACAACCTCAAGAGATTATCACGGCTCCTTTTGATAGTGTGTTTAATAATGGAGGTTTCTCAAACTTGTCCCAACCTTCTGGTCCAGATATAGATGCACTACAAGCCACTATGATGTATATGACCAACTACAGACGTTTTACTACTCATAATTCTATAGTTTTAAATTTTGTAGTTGATCTTACTGGCAACGATGAGCTGGCAGGTATACGATGGTACGAGTTGAGACAAACCACCGATGGTCAACCCTGGACGATCTATCAAGAAGGAACGTATACACAACCCGATGGTCTTAGCGCATTTTGTGGTAGTATGGCAATGGACGCTCAAGGTAATATAGGGCTAGGATACAGTGTTGTAAGCACATCAGTTTTTCCATCGATACGATATACAGGTCGGTTAGCTAGTGATCCTTTGGGTACAATGACACTTGTAGAACAAAAAGCTGTAGATGGAACACAATCCAATCCTTCTTTACGCTATGGGGATTATGCGCATATGACGATAGATCCTCTTGATGATAGTACCTTTTGGCATACGGGAGAGTATTTTGATGCCGGATTTAGAAAAAATCATGTCGTAGCCTTCAAACTAGAACCAGAAACTCCAGATACCGAGCCGCCGTCTGTACCTACCAATCTATCAGCTTCAGAAATAACGCAGTCTTCAGTAGTGCTTAATTGGGATGTATCTACAGATAATATTGGAGTAACCGGCTATCAAGTGTTTCAAGATGGTGTCGTAGTAGATACGATAGCTACGACTACTGCAAATATTGCGGGCTTGATGCCATCTACCTCTTATGATTTTGCAGTTGCTGCGCTAGATGCCGCCGGAAACATTTCCGACGCAAGTGATACAGTTACTGTAACCACCACAGCTCCAGATACTCAAGCGCCATCGATTCCTGCCAACCTTCAAGCAACGAATGTTTCAGCGAATCAAGTAACTCTTAACTGGGATGCATCTACAGATAATGTAGGCGTGGTTGCCTATGAAGTAGTACAAGACAGTACAGTCGTTGATACTGTAGCTACTACTACGGCGACAATCACGGGACTTGTACCGCAAACCACCTATAATTTTGCGATAATTGCTACCGATGCTGCCGGAAATGCATCCGCGGCCAGCGATGCTATTAGTGTAATGACATCCGAGGCAAGTGGATGTGTCGGTGGAATTGCTGAACCGTATAACGAAAGTTTTGAAGCTGGGTTAGGCGAGTGGACTCAAAATACAGATGATGATCTTGATTGGACTAGAAACAATAATGCTACTCCGTCTAACGGTACAGGTCCTGCAAGCGCAGATGATGGGTCATTTTATTTATATCTGGAGGCTTCAGGAAACGGAACCGGATTTCCTGATAAACAAGCCATACTTACCTCACCTTGTTTTGACTTAGGTGCAGCCACTTCAGCTATATTTTCTTTTAAATATCATATGTTTGGAGATGCCAACTTTGGTACATTAGATGTTGAAGCCAGTAACGATGAGGGAGCATCATGGACGAGTATTTGGAATAGAAGCGGAAATCAGGGTAATTCCTGGCAAACTGCTAGCATAGATCTAGAAGCTTATCTAGGAACTGGTGTGCAATTACGTTTTAATAGAGTAACCGGAAGTACCTGGAGAGCCGATGCGGCAATAGATGCAGTTTCGCTTACTAGCGGTACAGATACCGGAGAAGAGTGTGCCGGTAATGAACTCACTTTAAGTATTACCTTTGATAATTATCCACAAGAAACCTCGTGGACAATGGTTGATGAAGGCGGTGTTACAGTCGCCTCTGAAAATTATTCTACTGCAAACGCTAACGGTTCTACAGTGACTGAAACGATTAGTGATTTAACTGACGGAAGTTATACCTTTACGATTTTTGATGAGTTTGGTGACGGAATTTGCTGTCGTTTTGGAAATGGTTCATACACGCTCACGAGTAGTGCAGGTACCATTGTATCTGGTGGAGCGTTTAATGATTCTGAAGCAACTACATTTTGCGTCGAAACTACAGCATCTGTACGATTGGCGACTTATGAACTAACCGATCTGGATAACAATGAAAACCAGTTTAAGTTATTTCCTGTACCTGCCAAAAATACGATAAACATTTCTAAAGGTAAAAAGCCTATTCAGAATGTAGAGATTTTCTCTATGTATGGTCAGCGTGTTTACCAAGGTACAACATATACTATTGATGTAAGTTCGTTGCCAAAAGGTGTTTACTACACGAGAATTACTGCAGATGAAATGATAGTTACAAGAGCATTTAATAAAAAATAATGGCTCTTAACCTGGTTAAGTACCATATAAAAGGAGGCGTTCTAATGTAGATAGCCTCCTTTTATTTTTTGCATTGCCACGATCAGCTAACGGCGATAAATAAGTTTCCATTTTTATGTAAACGTCTGTCTCATTTCCCGCTGTATTCGAAAAGATATTCGGTCGTATAGTACATCTTTTACAGGTTGTAACGAAACACATAGAATCAATAAAATTCTTTCCGTTTTTTGATACTCTTATCCTGGTAATACATATAAGGACAGCGATAGTGATTGTCATTATATAAATCTGAAAACCACTATAGCGTTTGTATTATTAGCTTATGTTCTTACTCAGGGTACCTCGTTTCTACGTTTTTATCGGAATAGTTATTCCTATAGCGGCAGCGCCTAAGACCTGTTCTGCAGAAGGGTGAAAATAGTATACGAATTCGGCTGCGAATCTTCGTGTACGTCCGATTTCTATCCCCACTGTAAAAGGAATGTGTAACAATAAACCGTTTTCTTCTATATTGGTAAGTGGTGTAAAGGTGGTAAATGATCCTATAGAAGCACCAATACCTAATTCAATATAAGGAGCAACCCAGGGGATAGGGGCCAAAACCCGAACTTTACCACCCATCAAAAATGCACTGGCAGTAACCTCATAAGGTAGTTGGGCATCCCTGAAATCGTCATCGTCTTTACTCGTTGTTACAAAACCTGCATAGGGTCTTACTGAAAACCATTCACGTAAACCAAATACATATTCACCCTGGATATAAAATCCTGATCCCGTAATATCAACTTCATCATAAGAATCGCTTATCCCAAGTCCTACAGATGCGTTAATGAATTCTCCTTTTCGGGTTTGTGCTATCACGGTACTAGTGGTCATAAGACCGAATAATACTATGTACGGAATAATTTTTATTATACGCTGTTTATCCATTAGTTTAAATTTTTTACAAGTATACGATATGGCAGTTTCATTTTTTGAAACTGCCATTATAGAACTAAAATATTTTCTTTGTATTGTTTATATTTAATTTTGATTGTCCGTTATTATACCTAAAATTTAATTGAGAAGTCATCCTGAATTCATTTCAGGATCTCATTAAGTTTATTTTTAGTACATTGAGATGAGAAGCTGAAACGAGTTCAGCTTGACGCAAACTGTTTAGATTAAATTACGGATATTCGTTTATTTAATTTAAAATTTAGAGAAAACCAAGCTATTATAAGAACTCACTTTATGTAATGACTTGGTTCGTGTTTTTAATATAAAAAACCTTCTCAAGGTTAACGAAAACGAAAAGGTTTCCAATTTAGATTATCGAAATAAACACTTTGATTACCTCTGTCACCATCATATTGCTCTCCTTTACCACCTCTAAAGTTTTGAAAATAAAACTGCCGAATATTTCGAAAATAGGGATTACTGTTTCCAGACCAGCGCATATCATCTTTCTCCCACACCGTTTGAAAAGTACGTCCAAAATTTGTGCTAATTTCCATTTTACCATAACCATCTGCGCTATTTCCTGATGTATTTGACTGGATACGCAGGCGTATGGTATATCTTTTACGAGCTTCTAACGGAAATCTATGACTGATAAAATCTCTTCCGTTTTCATTTCTCATATCTTGATAATATACATAAGGACAGAGATAATGATTATCATTTTGCAAATCCCAGACCACTCTAAAGCTACCTCCCTGCATGTCACGGATAGCTGCTGTATCACGTCCCGAAACCCCTTTACCAACAACAAATCCAAACCCTACTTTACCACCACCGCTAAACGAGAAATTAGACTGAAAAATAACATCAAATTGAAGCTCGTATCCATCCCTCTCGGGAACATTAATACGACATCGTAACCCATCATCAAATGGGTTAGAATTGTTATCACTTAAATGATGATTTTTGGGCATGGTCACTTTTAATTTCTGACCTTGGATAGCTGTAAAACCGGTATCCCAACCATAAATTTGATTTTTAAAGAGTACTTCGATATCGTTTCTACTAGAAATCTGCTGGGTGGGCACATCAAACGATACATTATTTGTTGCTCTTCTCGCTCGAACTACTTTTGCGTTGATATCGGTGGTAGATAAAATATATTCAGATTGAATGTTGGGTTCCTGGCAGCTAATTAAAAATAAACTCAAAAGGATAATAAGCGAAAGGATGTTAAGGTTTCTCATCTGTTTACAATTTTGTAATTAAATGAAAAATAAGTAATTACAAAATTGTAAACAGATGTAACCACTTCGTTTTCGCACAAACTTACTTTAATCATATCGGTAGGGTATGCTGAAAAAAGTTTATGCTCATTTCATAAGTATACAGTTTGATATTTTAAACTGATTTACATTTTTTTGATTTGCTCAAAAAATGTAAATCAGTCCTTCTTATAAAACGACAAAAGCCTATGAATATTTAATTTGAATATCTATAAATTATCTGATCGCGTGGATTTTCAATCCGAGCCATGCGAAAGTAAATGGATACTATTCAGTAACATCATCATTGAACCCAGATGATATGATGATTATACATTCAAATTATCAAAATTTTGTTTCTAAGCACTCTTTTTTAGAAGCTATATTACAATATTGCATGTAGAACATAGCCTGGTAGCGAGGCTCTTAAGCGCTTTAGCGCTTATCTTTACTCAAAAATGGGCTTAATTTTTCTAGATATTTCAGAATCCCTTACTTTTATACCCACAAGGATTTGATTAATTTCACCTAACACCTAACACCTAACACCTAACACCTAACAAATGATCCATAAATCCACCATAGATGCAGTTTTTGATACCGCTCGGTTAGAAGAGGTGATTGGTGATTTTGTGCAGTTAAAAAAAGCAGGGAGCAATTTTAAGGGATTGAGTCCGTTTAGCGACGAGAAAACTCCGTCATTTATGGTGTCACCGGTGAAGCAAATCTGGAAAGATTTCTCGAGCGGTAAGGGAGGCAACGTAGTGGCTTTTTTGATGGAGCACGAACATTTTACCTATCCCGAGGCCATAAAATACCTAGCCAAAAAATATAATATTGAGATAGAGGAGACCGCCCAAACCGACGAGCAGAAACAACAGGCCGATGATCGCGAAAGTATGTTTCTGGTGAGTGAGTTTGCTAATACGTATTTTCAAAATTCGCTACACAAGACCGAACAAGGTAAGGCTATTGGGTTGTCATATTTTAAAGAACGCGGTTTTACAGAAGAAACGATTAAAAAATTCGGTTTAGGGTACTCACCAGATACTTGGGATGCTTTCACAGCTACAGCTATAAAAAAGGGGTATCAGTTAGAATACCTTGAAAAAACGGGACTTACCATCGTTAAAGAAGAAAAACAGTTTGATCGCTTTAAGGGTCGAGTAATGTTCCCTATCCAGTCTATGTCAGGCAGAGTTCTTGGTTTTGGTGGTAGAATACTAACCAACGAGAAAAAAGCGGCCAAATATCTCAATTCTCCAGAAAGTGATATCTATCATAAAAGTAAAGTGTTGTATGGGATTTACCATGCAAAACAATCTATTGCCAAAGAGGATAACTGTTTTCTTGTAGAAGGGTATACCGATGTGATTCAATTTCATCAAACCGGAGTGCATAATGTGGTTTCTTCTTCGGGTACGGCTTTAACTCCCGATCAGATTCGACTCATAAGCAGGCTTACCAAAAACGTCACCGTTTTATTTGATAGTGATGCTGCCGGGATGAGAGCCTCGATACGTGGAATCGATTTGATTTTGGAGCAGGGAATGAATGTAAAGGTATGCAGCTTTCCAGAAGGCGAGGATCCCGATAGCTTTGCCAAAGAGAACACTTTAGCAGAACTAACTTTATATCTTGAAGAAAATGCACAGGATTTTATTAGTTTTAAAGCATCTTTGCTACAAAAAGAATCTAAAAATGATCCTATAAAAAAAGCAGAACTCATTAGGGATATGGTAACTAGTATTGCTAAGATTCCTGATGTGATAAAGCGAGAAATTTATGTGCGGGAATGTTCAAGAATAATGGATATTTCTGAAGAGGTGCTGTTCAATACTCTCGCACAAATTCGAAGTGCTGACACCAAAGAACAACGCAAACAACAAAAGCAAGAGAAAAAAGCGCTCGAGGTAGTTTCTACAAATACCGTAGCGACTCCAAAAGTAGATGAACAGTACGAGCTGGAACGAAAAATCATAGAGATACTTTTATTGTATGGGCAGCGAGAAGAAGAATTTGAAGACCTCGTTCTCAAAGAAAATGATGAAGGCGAGCTCGTTTTAGAGCCAGAAATTCATACTACCAAAGTTTTTGAGAAAATTTACCTGGATTTGCAAGAAGACGAAATCGAGTTTACCAACGACAGTTTCAAGGATATATATTCAGTCTTAATAGAGAAATTGCAACAGGATGAAGATTTTAAAGTTGATAGTTTTATACATCATATTTCTCCAGAAATTGCCTCTGAAATTACGGCCATTCTAATGAATGAAGAGCGGTACGCGTTGCACCGCTGGCATGATAAAGAAATTCATGTAAAGCAAAAAGAGTATACCATTTCTCAATATGTAAGCGATATTATCCTGAATTTAAGAAGATTCTTGATCGCACAAAAAGTAGAAGAGCTCTCGCAAGACGTAAAAGCGCATCAAACAGATGATCACCAAGAATCTATCCAAGATATTATGGATTATTTGTCTCTTAAAAAAATTTTATCTGAAAAACTAAATAGAGTCGTCTAACTGATATGTAAAAGCCGTGATTGGTGAATTAAATCGGCCAGGTTATCGACTTTTAATTTCTTAAGCAACCTGGTTTTATAAGTACTTACTGTTTTTTCATTTATAGCCAATGTGGTAGCTATGTCCTTGTTTCGTTTACCAGAGGATAATAAATTTAGCACTTCGATCTCTCTTGCAGATAGTTTTTTGTATTTGACCACCATGTTATTTTCACTCGCATTACCGTTAGCCAGCTGTTGGGTTAGGTTGTCATTCAGATAAATACCCCCTCTGGCAACACGTTCGATAGCTTTCTTTAAGGTTTTGGTGGCAACAGTTTTCGACAAATAGGCCGAGGCTCCTGCTTTTATAGCACTTAATGCATACATCTCTTCAGGATGTGAGCTAAAGATGATTACTTTGATGCCGGTAAATTCTTTTTTGATCGTTCTCAAAGCCATAATTCCATTAATTTGAGGTAGATCGAGCTCCATAATAAGTACATCAGGAGTGTTAGCTTTCAAAACATCATACATTTCGTTTCCGTTGCTTACTTTTCCAGTAATCTCAAAATCTTCAGAGTTACGTAACAAAGAAACGATCCCTTTCCTAGTAATTGGGTGATGATCAGCGATTAATACGGTTGTCATTCTTGTTTACGATTGTTAATATTAATTTTATTTTAAACATAAAATCTATTAGGCTAGGGGTAACTTTATCATGAAGCAAAATTACTAAGAACTAACCGTCGTAAACTTTTTTTTATTCAATTCTCGACAAAATGCTGGTTATAATAGATCAACGGGTATTTTACAGACCGGAATCGGGTTCATTTTATGTTGGTTTACGGTATTTAAGCGAGTAAAAATTGTAAATACCTTCTGTTGTCTTCCTACAAAATCATTACTATTCTTACCTTTATCTTTCATTTTCATAGCCCATTCCAATTCATCATAACTCGCACCAATTTGATCTTCGTCACTTCTATTATCCCCAAACAATCCATCGGTAGGTGCTGCTATTTGTATAGCGTGGGGTACCTCTAATGCTTTGCCCAGGGCATACACCTCACTTTTCATTAGATCGGCTATCGGACTAACATCGACCCCGCCATCGCCGTATTTGGTATAAAACCCAACGCCAAAATCTTCTACTTTGTTCCCGGTTCCTGCGACGAGATATTTATGTAATCCTGCAAAGTAATAAAGCGTAGTCATTCTTAATCGCGCGCGGGTATTGGCTAATGATAAATCTAACTGTTCACTGGTCGGAGTTTTAGGTACAACCAATTTAAGTTCTTCAAAAACTGGAGTAAGGTCAACCCGAACATCGGTTACATTAGCATATCTTCTTTTTAGTTGAGTGATATGTTCTTGGGCTCTGGTCACTTGGCTAGGAGCTTGGTGAATCGGCATTTCTACACAAAGGGTTCGTAAACCGGTATTAGCACATAGCGAAGAAGTAACTGCACTATCGATTCCGCCACTAACACCTACCACAAAACCTTCTATATTGGCTTTAATTGCATAGTTTTTTAACCAATTCGTGATATGATCAATTACTTTTTTAACTTGCATAGTCGCTTTTTTTATAATTTCTGTTGAAGTACATGGTGCTATTCTCTAGCTGTGTGTGAAATAAAGAAATTTAGAAATACCATTTCAAATTTCGTATTTCAAATTTTGTATCTCGTATTTCCCGTATCTTTGCGATCATAAAATTACTAAAAAAAGATGGCGTTCTATAATTCTAAATGTTATTTGAATATAAACCGAAATTTGGCAGTGAATTGTAAGAAATTAGTAGTATATGTACTATTTTTTTGTTTTTTACTTTCTTGTAAAAATAAAAGCGAACGTGAAGAAGCGATTGCCCAAATTCCCGTAACCATCGAAATTGAACGTTTTGATCGCTCCTTTGCCGGGTTGACCAAAGATAATCTTGCCGATCTCAAATTAAAGTATCCTTTTTTGTTTGCAAAGCAATATGCAGATAGTATTTGGTTGAACAGATCCAAAGATACCATTCAGATAGAATTGAATAAAGAAGTAGAAAAAGCGTTTCCTGATCTTTCTCGAGAAAAAGAACAATTGCTGTCGCTATTTCAGCATATTACATACTACTTTCCCGAAATTTCGACACCAAAAGTAGTCACCATCACCTCTGATGTAGATTACAGAAACAGCGTAGTGATTGCAAAGGGGCTACTTATTATTTCTTTAGATGTTTACCTAGGAGAAGATCATCATTTCTACGAAAGTATTCAAAAATACCTGAGACAAAATTTTAAAAGAGAGCAAATCCTACCCAATGTGGCAGCAGCTTATGCCAAAAATTTGGTAGGTCCTATACGAGAACGAACATTTTTAGGGAATCTCATTTCTTTTGGTAAAGAGTTGTATCTCACAGATAAATTTTTACCAGATTATAGTGATGCTCAAAAAATAGGATATTCAGATGAGCAATATGCCTGGGCACAGGCCAATGAAGAAGAGATTTGGAGATATTTTATCGACAAACAATTGCTATATAGTACCGAAAGTGATCTTTTATCCCGGTTTTTGTATCCTGCACCGTTTTCTAAATTCTATTTACAAGAAATCGATAAAGAAGCACCAGATAGAATAGGTCAATTTATAGGTTGGCAAATTGTAGCTGCATATATGAAAAATAACAACGTATCTTTGCGGCAATTGGTATTGGCAGATGCCGAAACCATTTTTAATAGATCAAAATATAAACCTGCAAGATAATGGCAATAGAACATACTTCTGAAATAAAAATTGATATAGCATTGGATGAAAACCGTATTCCTGAAAAATTACGATGGACGGCAGAAGACGGGGGGGTAGAACATGAAGAAACAAAAGCTATGCTTTTATCAGTCTGGGATCATAAAAATAAAGAAAGTTTGCGCATTGATCTATGGACTAAAGATATGCCTGTAGACGAAATGAAAATCTTTTTTCATCAAACGCTTGTTGCTATGAGTGATACCTTCTATCGTGCTACACAGGATGAAAAAATGTCGGCAACCATGAAAGATTTTTGTGATTATTTTGCAGAAAAACTAGAGCTTAAGCAACAATAACACCAAGTGTTTTCTATGAAGATTTGTGTTAATATGCATTGATTTAGCAATATATAAAACGGTTTGAAGGAAAGCAGACTGAGGTCTCCCCTTGAGGGGAGATACAGAGGAGTGTAACTCACCATTTATTCTCAAAAGAATGAAAAATATAATCTAGGACTCAAATGAGTACTCCTTTTAAGTAAGTAAATCTCTTATTGCCACATCTACATTAAAGATTCAAGAAATTTTTAATTGAGAATTAATGCTATCGATATAGGCAAGGACTTCATCTTTTCCCAATCCAGAAGACGATGAGGTAATAAAATATTGCGGCATTTCTGACCAGTACTTAAGCATCTCATTAATATATGTATTAATTTGAGTGGGTAATTTGGTCTTTGTGAGTTTATCCGCTTTGGTAAAAATGATACAAAACGGAATTTGATGTTCACCCAGCCATTGCATGAATTCAAGATCGATTTTTTGAGGTTCATGTCTACAGTCTACCAAAACAAATGCACAAACTAGTTGTGTGCGCTTAGAAAAATAGGTGGTGATGAACTTCTGAAATACTTTTTTTGCAGATTTTGATACTCTGGCATAACCGTACCCTGGTAAATCTACCAAAAACCAGGTTTTGTTGATAATGAAGTGATTAATCAATTGCGTTTTACCAGGTCGCCCCGAAGTTTTTGCCAAACTTTTTTTGTTGGTAAGCATATTGATTAATGAAGATTTGCCCACATTAGACCTGCCTATAAAAGCATATTCTGGCAACTTATCTTTTGGGCATTTAGAGACATCGCTGTTACTCATCACAAATTCAGCGCTACTGATTTTCATAGTACGATAGTATTTAGAAATTTCGTTCTTGTAACCAGTTGTGCAATAGCGCATTGAACTTTTCAGGATGCTCCATCATGGCGGCGTGCCCGCATTGATCAATCCAGTACAAATTTGAATCAGGTAATAATCGATCAAAATCGTCGGCAACTTCGGGTGGTGTTACATTGTCATCTTTACCCCAAATAATACAGGTTGGCGTATGCATTTTAGGAAGATCTTTTGCCATATTATGTCGTATGGCACTTTTTGCAATAGCCAAGGTTCTAATAAGTTTATTACGGTCATTAACTGTAGCATATACCTCATCAACGATCTCTTTGGTAGCAATAGCGGGGTCATAAAATACATTTTCAGCTTTTGCTTTTATATATTCATAGTCACCACGCTTAGGATAGCTTTCTCCCATAGCACTTTCATATAATCCCGAGCTGCCAGTAATAACGAGACCCTTAACCTTTTCAGGATACATTTTGGTGCATAACAACGCAATATGACCACCCAGAGAATTTCCAAGAAGAATAACCTCTTTATCACCATACCCCATTTGCTCGATAAAATCTTTGAGATATCTGGCATAGGTGCTCACCTTTGTTTTTATCAGCGGTAAAGTATATACGGGAAGTTCAGGAATAAGTACTTTATACCCATGTTCTGGAAAATACGAGGCTACACCTTCAAAGTTGCTTAGACCACCCATCAGTCCGTGTAAAATGATGATTGGTGTGCCTTCTCCAACGTTTAGATACCTAAATTTTCCGTCTTTTTGTAATTCGTGCCTCATTAATACTTCTTACAAGAATTAAAAGCAAATATAGCATTTTCATAATTAGTTTAAAGATTTTTTATCAATACTACAGCATGAATTTTAAGAATTCATTTTCATACCTAAAACAGGTTTTCTAAACTATCAAATTCGAAATTTTATGAGCTTCGAGCTAGCGCATTGAAAGACAAATTTTTAAAATTTTTGATGCCAATACGTGGTGTTTCCAGACCACAACTTATTAACAATGTGGTAAATTGTGGTAAATTGTGGTAAATTTTTCAATATATTTGACTAATTAAACGTTTTGGAATACAAAGTGGTAAGTCTAATCGGTACATATGAATGTAAAGCTGATGCCAAAGGGCGTCTTATGATACCTGTGGCTTTTAAGAAACAACTTTCGCCCGTGTTGCAAGAAGGTTTTGTGTTAAAAAGGTCGGTGTTTCAGTCGTGTTTAGAATTATATCCTATGGCAGAATGGAACCTTTTGATGCAAAAAATCAATACACTAAATCGTTTTAAAAAAAAGAATAATGATTTTATTAGAAGATTTACTGCAGGAGTCAAAGTTGTAGAAATTGATAGTACTGGTCGCCTGTTGATACCCAAAGATTTAATAAGTTTTGCGGGTATTACTAAAGAATTGGTATTGTCTTCTGCCGTAAATATTATTGAAATATGGGATAAAGATCAGTACGAGAAAACCATCGATGAAGATACTGTAGATTTTGCAGATTTAGCGGAAGAGGTAATGGGGTTAGATGAAGAGTTACCCCTAAAATGATAATAAAATGATTGAAACTGTAGTCATCAATATCGATGTTTTGAGTGGGATAGGAAAATAAGATATGAAGCAAACCGAATATCATAATCCAGTGTTACTAAAAGAGACCGTAGACGGACTTGCAATTGAGCCCGATGGGGTGTACGTTGATGTAACCTTTGGTGGTGGCGGTCATTCTAGAGCAATTTTAGAAAGGCTGAATGCACAAGGTAGATTATTTGCGTTTGATCAAGATCAGGATGCTTTAGCCAATGAGATCAAAGATGATCGGTTTACTTTGATCAATGAAAATTTTAGGTTCATCAAACGCTTTCTTAGGTTCTACGGAATTAAGAAGGTAAACGGCATTTTAGGTGATTTTGGCGTATCGTCTCATCAATTCGATGTTGCAGAGCGAGGTTTTTCAACGCGCTTTGATGCTGATCTAGATATGAGGATGGATCAAAAAGGTACACTTTCGGCTTACGAAGTCGTAAACAACTATGAAGAAACAGCACTGCGAACTGTTTTTTTGACGTATGGCGAATTGCGCAACGCTCCTAAACTGGCCAGGAGCATAGTTGAAGCCAGAAATGAAAAGCCTGTAAAAACCAGTGAAGCTTTAAAAGAAATATTGCGCCCTTTTTTGCCTAAACATAAAGAGCATAAGCTATTGGCACAAATCTATCAGGCGATACGAATTGAAGTAAATCAAGAAATAGAAGTTTTAAAAGAATTTTTGTTACAGACTTTAGAATTATTGGATAAAGGCGGTAGGATAAGTTTGATTTCTTATCACTCTCTAGAAGATAGACTTGTAAAACGATTCATAAGAAATGGAATGTTTGAAGGAGAACCCGAGAAAGACTTATATGGTAATGTATCGGTTCCTTTCAAAAAAGTTGGGGGATTTATTGTTCCTTCTCCTCAAGAAATTGAAATAAATAATCGGGCGCGAAGCGCAAAATTAAGAGTAGCTGAAAGAATATAAATGCGCGTATGAAATAAGCCATAACAATGAAGATGATACCCGCCGATATGATGATATGGCGATTCCATCTGACAACTAAGAAACAAAAAATATAAACAGATTTAAACGTATGAAACAAACGGTTTATGACATACTAAAAGGAAAGTTTCTCATCGCCGATGATGCGATGAAAAATTGGAGGATGCTCCTATTTCTTTCGTTTTTGGCAATTATTATGATTGCTAGCTCGCATAATGCAGAAAGTAAAGTGCATAAAATCGCGAAATTGAATGATGAAGTACGAGAACTAAGAACACAATTTGTAGACGGAAAAACAGAATTGATGAAGCTCAAAATGGAATCTTCCATAATTAGAAAAATGACACAAGAGGGATTAAAGCGACCTACTACGCCCCCTCAAAAAATAATAGTAAAACAGTAGCAGTTGGCCATACAAGAAAAAAACATATTAAATCGATTGTATTTTGTAGCAGCTTGTCTATTCATTTTTGCTATTGTCGTAATGATAAAATTGGTCAACATACAATTTGTAGAAGGCGACGCCTATAGAAAAAAAGCGCAAGAAAGAGTTTTTAAAACATTTGATATTCCTGCTAATCGTGGTAATCTTTATGATAGTAAAGGTAACCTATTAGCAACCTCGGTACCTAAATATACGATTAGATTTGATGCTCTTACGGTTACTGATAAGGATTTTAGAAAGTTTGTAAAGCCACTGTGTCAATCTCTTTCCAAAGAGTTTGGAAAACCAGTAACCTACTATGATAAATTAATTCGAACGGCCAGAGCGAATAGAAATAGGTATTTGTTAATTCGTAGAAATATTGGGTATTCTCAATATATGCGGGTAAAAGAGTTTCCCTTATTTCGATTTGGTGCAAATCGCGGTGGCTTCATCGTTGAGCAAACTACGGTTAGAGAGCATCCTATTGGCAAAATTGCAGAACGTACTGTAGGTTATGAAAGAAGGGATGAAAACGGCTATTATACCCGAGTTGGTTTAGAAGGAGCATACGGTCCATTTTTAAGAGGAAAAGAAGGTAAAAGAAAAAAGCAAAAAATTGCAAAAAATCAATGGAAACCTATAGGAGATGCCAACGAAGTAGAACCTAGAGATGGTTTTGATGTTGTTTCTACGATCGATGTAAATATACAGGATATTGCGCATCACGCACTACTTGGTCAATTAGAGAGATTTGAGGCCGAGCACGGAACTGTTGTGGTGATGGAAACCAAAACCGGAGAGATTAAAGCAATATCTAATTTAGGTCGAACTCGAGCCGGCAAATATTATGAAAAATTGAATTATGCCGTAGGAGAGTCGCACGAACCGGGTTCTACATTCAAATTAATGACCATGGTGGCTGCCTTAGAAGATAAGGTTATAGATTCTAGCTATGTAATCGATACAGAGAATGGTAGGGTGAAATTTTATGATAGAATTGTAAGAGATTCAAAATGGGGTGGCTATGGTAAAATTTCTGCAGCAAAAGCTTTTGAACTTTCGTCAAACACAGCTTTTGCAAAAATGATTAATCAAAACTATAAAGATAACCCCAGAAAATTTGTGGATCGTCTCATCAATATGGGCTTAGGGGAAACGCTAGATTTATCAATCAAAGGCGAAGGTGTGCCTAAAATTCCATACCCGGGAGATAAAGATTGGTATGGTACTACATTACCATGGATGGCTCATGGCTACGGTGTTGCAATTACACCGTTACAAACATTAGCCTTCTACAATGCAATTGCCAACGATGGGGAAATGGTAAAACCCCGATTTATTAAAGAAGTAAAAACCTGGAATAAAACAAGAGAGCGATTTGATAAACAAATTATCAATCCGACAATTTGTTCGAAAAAAACGGCCAAAATTGTCCAGGAAATGATGGTAAACGTAGTTAAAAGAGGAACAGCAGACAATATTAAGAGTGATAACTTTCTAATTGCAGGAAAAACAGGGACGTGTTGGGGTAACTATGGTAAAGATAAAGAACGAGAGTATATATCATCCTTTGCAGGGTATTTTCCTGCAGAAGAACCTATCTACTCTTGTATTGTGGTTATTCATAAACCTAATAAAAAGAAGGGGTATTATGGCAGCGAGGTTGCTGCTCCTGTTTTTAAAACTATTGCTACCAAAATATATAACGATATACCTGTAATCGATGAGGTTTCATATGCAGTTGCAGAAAGTAAGTCTGTGGGGAATAGTTATGAAAAATACTTTAGAAATGCCCAAAAGTATAAAACCATAATGCCCAATGTAAAAGGGATGCCTGCGATGGATGTAATTTCTCTTTTAGAGAATATGGGACTAAAAGTCGAACTAAAAGGCGCAGGCAAGGTAGCTAAACAATCCATCGCACCAGGTACCAAAGTTAAAAGGAACGAAATAGTTAGACTAGAATTATCGTGATAGAACTAAAAGACATATTATATAAAGTTGCTATGAATGCTGTCGTGGGCAGTACCACCTTAAAAATCAATAAGATAGTATTTGATTCTAGAAAAGTTGTTCAAGACGTTGTTTTTGTGGCCATACGCGGAACGGTATCAGACGGGCATGATTTTATTGAGAAAGCCATAGATTTGGGCGCAAGCGCAATAGTTTGCGAAAAAATTCCCGATGTACAAGTTAACGGTGTTACGTATATTGTAGTTGAAAACACACAATCTGCTTTGGCCATTATGGCTTCTAATTATTTTGGTTCCCCTTCAGATAATCTAAAATTAGTAGGAGTAACAGGTACCAACGGGAAGACAACTATCGCCTCGTTACTCTATCAGCTTTTTCAAAAAGCAGGTTTCAAGGTAGGACTACTTTCTACAGTAAAAATTTTAGTAGATACCCAGGAGTATGAAGCTACGCATACCACACCTGATTCTTTAACCATTAACTATTATCTCAAAGAAATGAATGCCGCCGGAGTAGAATATTGCTTTATGGAAGTGAGTTCTCATGGTATTCACCAAAAGCGTACTGATGGGCTTACTTTTGCGGGAGGTATCTTTACAAACCTATCTCACGATCACCTGGATTATCATAATACATTTAGAGAGTATAGAGACGTTAAAAAGGCTTTTTTTGATGGGTTACCGGCCCATGCATTTGCTTTAACCAATGGTGATGATAAAAATGGAGCTTTTATGCTTCAAAATACTAAGGCAAAACAATATAGTTATGCGTTAAAATCATATGCTGATTATAGAGGGCAAATTTTAGAGAATAACTTAGAAGGCTTGCTTTTAAAGATTAATGATCATGAAGTATGGACCAAGCTTATTGGTAGTTTTAATGCCTATAATTTACTGGCAATTTTTGCAGCTTCAGAGTTGCTGGGATTAGAAACATTAGAAACGCTACAGCTTATTAGTGATCTACAAAGTGTAAGTGGTAGATTTCAATATTTAATTTCCGAAGAAAAAATTACAGCAATAGTCGATTATGCGCATACCCCTGATGCACTCAAAAATGTATTAGAAACTATCAATGACATTCGTACAAATAATGAAACTTTAATCACAGTAGTGGGCTGTGGCGGAGATAGAGACAAAATTAAACGACCGGTGATGGGAAATATCGCTGCAAAATTAAGCAATAAAGCCATATTTACTAGTGATAACCCTAGAACAGAAAACCCTAATCAAATTATTGAAGATATCGAAAAAGGGGTAGAGCCGCAGGATTATAAAAAAACATTATCAATAACAGACAGAAAACAAGCCATTAAAACTGCATGTCAAATAGCAGAAAAAAATGATATCATCCTCATAGCCGGTAAAGGTCATGAAACGTATCAGGAAATTAATGGAAAACGAGCCGATTTTGATGATTTTATCATTGTAAAAGAAGAGTTAAAAAAGCTAAACAAGTAAACCCTCGATGCACCATAAGGTATGCGTCGCAAAAAGGTAGTGATTTATGTTATACTATATATTCGAATATTTGGAAAATGAGTACCAGTTCCCTGGGGCTACATTATTTCAATTCATAACCTTTCGAGCGGCAATTGCTATCATAGTATCGTTGTTGCTCTCTACGATCTATGGTAAACGAATCATAAGGTTTCTTCAAAAAAAACAACTGGGGGAAAGTATACGTGAGTTAGGTCTAGAAGGTCAAAGTGAAAAGGCGGGAACACCAACTATGGGTGGGATCATCATCATCTTATCTACACTGGTTCCTGTTCTTTTACTAGCGAAACTCGATAACATTTATGTGATTTTGCTCATTATGACCACGATATGGATGGGTGTCATCGGTTTTACAGATGATTTTCTAAAAATTAAAAAGAAAGATAAAGAAGGCTTGGCAGGAAAATTTAAAGTAATTGGTCAGGTAGGTTTAGGCCTTATCGTAGGTTGCACCATGTATTTTCATGAAGACATTACGGTAAGACAGGAAAAAGCAAATGCAGATACTGTGATTGTAGAACGATCTAATAATGAAAGTGCAGATTTTTATCCTGCTGTTAAATCCACAAAAACTACCATTCCTTTTTTTAAGAATAATGAGTTTGATTATTCAGATTTAATCACCTGGATAAGTCCGGATATGACAAAGTACGCATGGTTAATTTTTATACCGATCGTCATATTTATTGTTACAGCAGTATCCAATGGTGCTAATCTCACTGATGGGATTGATGGCTTGGCTGCAGGTTCGTCTGCCATTATCGTGCTTGCACTGGCGCTTTTTGCATGGGTTTCGGGGAATATCATCTTTTCAGACTATCTCAACGTCATGTACATTCCAAATTCGGGAGAGATGACCATTTTTATAACAGCTTTTGCAGGATCGTTAGTTGGCTTTTTGTGGTACAATACCTATCCCGCTCAAGTTTTTATGGGGGATACGGGTAGTTTAACGATTGGCGGAATAATAGCCGTAATAGCAATAGCGATTCGTAAAGAATTTTTAATCCCCATTTTATGTGGCATATTTTTTATCGAAACCTTGTCGGTGATGATGCAGGTAAGTTGGTTTAAATATACAAGAAAGAAGTTTGGAGAAGGTAGAAGAATATTTTTAATGTCTCCTTTACATCATCATTATCAAAAAAAAGGAATTCATGAAAGTAAGATCGTGACCAGGTTTTGGATCGTTGGGATTTTCTTGGCCATTATCGCTGTGATTACATTAAAAGTAAGGTAGGATTTAAGATGTATGATTTTGGATTGAAGAGTTTATGAAGAAAGAAACCAGAAACCAGGAAACAGGAACCAGAAATCGATTAGTGGTTTTGGGAGCAGGAGAAAGTGGCGTAGGAACCGCAATTCTTGGTAAAAAAGAAGGATACCATGTTTTTATTTCTGACAACGGAATGATTACAGATCATTATAAAGAAGTTCTTAGAAATTTTGAAATTGAATGGGAAGAGGAGCAGCACACAGCGCCCAAGATTCTAAATGCAGATGTAGTAATGAAGAGTCCGGGTATTCCTGATAAAGTTGAAATCGTACAACAATTGAAGGCTCAGAAAACTTCGGTGATTTCTGAAATTGAATTTGCCGCACGCTATACAAATGCCTCAATTGTGGGTATAACAGGCAGTAACGGCAAAACAACGTCTACCATGCTTACACATCATGTATTAAAGCACGGTGGACTTCATGTGAATATGGCTGGAAATATCGGAGACAGCTTTGCCAAACAAGTGGCGCAAAATGATGCTCCCTATTATGTGCTTGAGCTTAGTAGTTTTCAATTGGATGGCATACAAAATTTTGCTCCGCATATTGCAATATTGCTCAATATTACTCCAGATCATCTGGATCGATACGAATATAACTTTGAAAATTACATCGCTTCAAAATTCAGGATCGTAATGAATCAAACCGAACAGGATTATTTCATTTATGATGCAGATGATGAAGTGATAACAACGTATTTAGAAAAGTATCCCATTCCATCAAGATTACTACCATTTTCATTACGAAGAGAAGTGAAAAATGGAGCATGTTTAGAAAACGGAAAAATAAAAATAACCATAGATAACAACAAATTCATCATGCCAACAACAGATTTATCGCTAAAGGGCAATCATAACGTGAAAAACGCGATGGCCGCAGCCACGGTTTCACAATTACTAAAAATTCGAAAGACTACGATTCGAGAATGTCTTGAAAATTTTCACGGAGTTGAACATAGACTAGAGAATGTGCTTAAGATCAATAATGTACAATATATCAATGATTCAAAAGCGACCAATGTAAATGCAGCATTTTATGCGCTGGATGCCATGAAATCTCCTACTATATGGATTGTTGGTGGAATAGATAAGGGAAATGACTATTCAGAATTATATGCGCTGGTGAATGAAAAAGTGAAGGCTATTATCTGTTTGGGTGTAGACAATACCAAAATTATTAATGCTTTCGGAAATTGTGTAGATGCTATTTCTGAAACGCAATCTATGAAAGAAGCCGTAAACATTGCCTATAAAATCGCTGAGCGAAATGAGAATGTTCTCTTATCCCCGGCATGCGCAAGTTTTGACCTGTTCAAAAATTATGAAGAACGCGGAAGACAATTTAAAGAAGCAGTTAGAGAATTATAAAACAACCAAATGATAATTAGTACAATAGGATATTGATAGAAAACTACGATAGTAATACTTAAAATAACAGATGACAATAGTACTCAAAAATATAAAAGGTGATAAAGTAATATGGGCAGTGGCCGCCCTGTTGGCATTATTTTCTTTTTTGCCGGTGTATAGTGCGAGTAGTAATCTGGCATACTTGTATGGTGACGGAGATACCTTTAGTTTCTTAATAAAACATTTTGCACATCTCGTTCTAGGTTTTTTAATTATGTATGGAGTGCATAAAATACCATATCATTATTTTAAAGGACTTTCAATTATTATGATACCTGTCGTTCTAGTATTGCTACTGGCAACAATGGCTCAAAATACTACTGTAGAGGGTGCAAATGCCAGTAGATGGATTCGTGTTCCTTTTGTGGGGGTGACATTTCAAACATCTACTTTGGCAGCTGTTGTACTTATGGCATATGTAGCTCGGTATCTTTCAAAAATAAAAGATCAAAAGGTGTCGTTTAAAGAAAGTGTACTACCACTTTGGCTTCCGGTATTTTTGATATTAATGCTTATTCTGCCAGCAAATTTCTCTACCGCCGCTATCGTATTTTCAATGGTGATTATGCTCGTCTTTCTTGGGGGATATCCTATGAAATACATAGCTACAATTTTAGGATCGAGTTTTCTGGTATTGGTGTTTTTTATGCTATTTGCCAAAGCATTTCCCGGGATGTTCCCCAATAGAGTAGATACTTGGGTAAGTAGAATTGAAAATTTTGTTGATGAAAAAGATACACCTGGGGATTATCAAATCGAACGCGCTAAAATAGCGATTGCAAGAGGAGGCATCATAGGTACAGGACCTGGAAAAAGTGTACAACGAAATTTTTTACCACAGTCATCATCAGATTTTATTTATGCCATCATTATTGAAGAATGGGGATTTGTAGGTGGCGTATTTTTAATGCTCTTGTACATGTTTTTGCTGTTTAGATTAGTCGTTGTTGCGCACAAAAGCGAGGATACTTTCGGGAAATTGCTAGTCATTGGTGTGGGGCTTCCTATAGTATTCCAGGCGTTGATTAATATGGGAGTTGCTGTTGAATTATTTCCGGTTACCGGGCAAACGCTTCCCTTAATTAGTAGCGGGGGTACGTCGATATGGATGACTTGTCTTGCTATTGGGATTGTTCTTAGTGTAAGTAGTAAGCGAGAGATGAGTATAGAGCAAGAATTACTGGATAGCGAAAATGAAGAAAATCCTCTAGAAGTATTACGAGAAGCTGTATGAATAAAAAGTTGAGAATCATATTATCTGGTGGAGGTACAGGAGGACATATTTATCCTGCGATTGCTATTGCTAATGAGCTGCGTAATAGATATCCCGATGCTTCTTTTTTGTTCGTAGGTGCAAAGGATCGTATGGAAATGCAAAAAGTACCACAAGCCGGGTACAAAATTATAGGATTATGGATTAGTGGTATTCAAAGAAAGCTCACCATAAGCAATCTTATGTTTCCTGTTAAATTGATAAGTAGCCTTTGGAAATCAAGAAGAATAATTAAAAATTTTACACCCGATATAGTAATTGGAACGGGGGGGTTTGCCAGCGGACCATTACTAAAGATAGCAGGTTCTAGAAATATTCCAACTGTGCTTCAAGAACAAAACTCTTACCCGGGGATCACGAATAAATGGTTGGCACAGAAAGCAACTATAATTTGTGTGGCTTATGACTGTATGGATCGATTTTTTCCGAAAGATAAAATTGTAAAAACAGGAAATCCTGTTCGGCAAGATATATTAGAAATAAAGAGTAAGCAAGAAGCATCATTACTAAAGTATAATCTTGACCCTGGTAAGAAAACGTTGTTGATTTTAGGAGGAAGCCTGGGAGCTCGAAGAATCAATCAACTGATCGTACAAAAATTAGATTTTTTTACTGAACTTGGGATTCAAGTACTCTGGCAATGTGGCAAGCTGTATTACAAAGAATACAAAAAATACAATACCAGAACAAATGTGCAAGTGCATCCATTTTTAGACACTATGGATCTTGCATATGCTGCCGCAGATATTATAATTTCAAGAGCTGGAGCAGGTTCGGTTTCAGAATTATGTATCGTTGGGAAACCGGTTCTTTTCATTCCTTCACCTAATGTAGCCGAAGATCATCAAACAAAAAATGCAAAGGCAATCTTAGATCAAGATGGGGCAGTGTTATTGAAGGAAAGTGAATTACACACGGTTTTTGACGATGTATTTCTAGAGGTTTTTCAGTCTGAGAAAAAGCAAAGGGAATTGTCTAAGAATATTAAGAATCTGGCGTTACCTAATGCAACTTTGACTATAGTTGATGAAATTGAACGCTTGATAAAAAGCAATGCTGTTACGAACGGATGAATAACGAGTTACAACATATAAAAAATGTTTATTTTATCGGTATTGGAGGTATCGGCATGAGTGCACTCGCTCGTTATGCAAAGTTTTTAGGTAAAACCGTAGGAGGATATGATAAAACGCCAACCGATATTACTAAAGATTTAATTGCAGCTGGTATCGAAATTCAGTTTGAGGATAACGTAAATACAATTCCGAAGGTATTCTTAAACAAAAAAGAAACTCTTATTGTCTATACACCTGCGATTCCGAAAGATCATAAAGGACTTGTCTATTTTCAAAAGCAAAAATTTTGCATACAAAAACGGGCAGAAATGCTCGGCTTGATTACAAAAAATAAGTATACCCTTGCGGTGGCAGGAACACACGGTAAAACTACAACAACGGCTATTTTGGCACATTTGCTAAAAGAAAGCGGAGTAGAGGTTACGGCATTTTTGGGTGGTATAAGTGAAAACTATAACTCTAACCTTATTATGGAAGGTGATGAGGTTGTAGTGGTAGAAGCCGATGAATTCGACAGATCTTTTTTACAATTATATCCAGATATTGCGGCCATAACCTCGATGGATGCAGATCACCTGGATATCTATGAAAAAGCCAATGCGCTTGAAGCATCTTTTCTAGAATTTACATCGCGAGCAAAAGAATACTTGTTAGTCTGTAACGGATTACCGGTTTCGGGACTCACTTTTGGTATCGAAGATGGTTCTGATTTTTGTGCGCAACACATTAAAATAGATAATGGCACCTATATTTTTGATTTACATACTCCTTACAAACTCATTAGGGATCTGCGTTTAAACCTGCCTGGCAGACATAACTTGTTGAATGCTATCGCAGCCTTTGCTATTGCGATGCTCTATGGCTCCCCGACCACATCATTGGCAAAGGCTTTATCATCATTTAAAGGAGTTCGCCGTAGATTTAGTTACCAAATTAAAACAAACGACATAGTGTATGTAGATGATTATGCACATCATCCTACAGAAATTGATGCACTGCATCAGGCGGTTCGAGAAATGCATCCCAGTAAAAAGGTATTGGCCGTTTTTCAGCCTCACTTGTATAGTAGAACCAGAGATTTTGCTGTAGATTTTGCAAAAAGTCTAAGTCAATTTGATCAACTATTGCTATTGGATATTTATCCTGCCAGAGAATTTCCCATACCCGGGATAACTTCAGGCTGGTTATTAGAAATGATTAGTAACAAACAAAAAATGCTAGTTTCAAAAGAGAATTTGGTTAGTGAGATTTTACAAAATAACCCAGAGGTTGTTGTAACTATAGGGGCAGGGGATATAGGAGAAGAAGTTGGTAGAATTAAAGAAGCTTTATTATCATGAAGAAGAGGATGCTTATATACTTGAAATTTATAGGTTTAATTGCTTTGGTAGTTATATTATTTGCATTCACAAGCAAGCGAAATCAGCAAAGAAAAATTAGAGAAGTGCATATAGAATTTATAGAAGAACAAGATCCCTATATAAATGAACTCGCGGTTAATAAATTGTTAATACAAAATGAAGGAAGAGTGACGAGCGTGGGTAAAGAAATTTTAGTTTTGAATAGGGTAGAGCAAACGCTGGATTCACACAAAATGATCGAGCATTCTGATGTGTATTTAACTGTAAATGGGGAGCTTAGAGCTAGAATTAAACAACGTACCCCTATTGCCAGGGTGAATGCAGTTACTCCATTTTATGTAGATATCACGGGAAACACAATGCCTTTGTCTGATAGTTATTCGGCACACGTACCTTTGGTACATAACGTTTCAGAAAGAGAGATTTCAGAAGTTTTTCCTTTGCTGAAAAAAATTCAGAATGACGAGTTTTTAAAAAAGCATGTAGTGGGAGTGCACCTAAATGTAAAAAAACACTACGAATTAGAACTTAGAGTATATTCTTTTAAAGTAGTTATTGGGAAAATAGAGCATCTTATAAGTAAGATTAACAATTTTAAGGCATTTTATCAAAAGGCACTAAAGGATAAGAGCCTCGATATGTATAAAAGGGTTAGTTTACAATTTAGTAATCAAGTGGTGTGTACAAAAAAATAATACCATTATGCAAAGAGAAGATAATGAAATAGCAGTGGGTTTAGACATAGGAACAACAAAAATTGTTGCTATGGTCGGTAAGTATAATGAATACGGAAAGATGGAAGTTTTGGGTGTAGGTAAATCCAAAAGTCTGGGGGTGCATCGTGGGGTAGTGAATAATATTACCCAAACCATACAATCCATACAACAAGCTGTGCAAGAAGCAGAAAGTGTTTCGGGGATGAAAATTACAGATGTTACTGTAGGTATTGCAGGTCAGCATATTAGAAGTTTACAGCATAGCGATTATATCACACGACCTAATGCAGATGCGGTTATTGATGAAGACGATATAGAAAAATTATGCAATCAGGTACATAAACTGGTGATGTTACCAGGAGAAGAAATTCTTCATGTACTTCCGCAAGAATACAAGGTAGATGGTCAAGCCGAAATAAAAGAGCCTGTTGGAATGTATGGAGGAAGGTTAGAAGCCAATTTTCATGTGGTTGTAGGACAGGTAACGTCTATTAGAAATATTGGCAGATGCGTAAAAAGCTCAGGCTTGGCGTTGTCTGATGTAACGCTAGAGCCTCTAGCCTCGGCAAATGCAGTACTAAGCCAGGAAGAAAAAGAAGCAGGTGTAGCATTAATCGATATAGGAGGTGGTACAACAGATCTTGCCATATTTAAAGATGGTATTATTCGTCATACAGCTGTTATTCCATTTGGAGGTAATGTAATCACCGAAGATATTAAAGAAGGATGTTCAATTATTGAGAAACAAGCAGAATTATTAAAAATAAAATTTGGTTCTGCCTGGCCTGGTGAAAATAAAGATAATGAGATTGTATCCATTCCTGGTCTGCGAGGAAGAGAGCCAAAAGAAATTACGCTTAAAAATTTATCCAAGATCATCCACGCCCGTGTGGTAGAGATCATCGAACAGGTATTTCTGGAGATTAAAAATTATGGGCATGAATCTCCAAAGAAAAAGCTGATTGCGGGTATTGTCTTAACAGGAGGAGGTTCGCAATTGAAGCACCTTAAGCAATTGGTCGAGTATATTACCGGTATGGATACCAGGATAGGGTATCCAAATGAGCATTTGGCAGGTAATAGTGATGCAGAAACGACTAGTCCCATGTACGCCACCGCTGTTGGATTGGTTATGGATAGTCTGGTGCATATCAAGAAACAAAAAAAGACAATACAAAAACAGGCTTTGGAAAGCACAAAAGCTGCTCAACAAGTAGAAAGCTCTGATACGAATGTATTAGAAGAAGAAAATACGGGTATTGATCTTAAGCCTAGAAAGAATATTCTAGAAAAATGGACTGAAAAATTCAAGGAGTTTCTAGATAACGCAGAATAAAAAGAAGGGAAATGTTCATAAGTGAACAGTCACATATAGAAAGAAAAGTAGGAGAACCAGAAAATTAGCAATTATGAGTAATAATGAAGAATTCGAAAACATTGCGTTCGATTTACCAAAAAATCAATCCAATGTTATCAAAGTAATCGGAGTAGGAGGAGGAGGTAGCAATGCTATCAATCATATGTTTCAACAAGGGATCAAAGGTGTTGATTTTGTCATTTGTAATACAGATGCGCAAGCGTTAGAGAATAGTGCTATCCCAAATAAAATCCAGCTTGGTGTTTCTTTAACAGAAGGACTCGGGGCAGGTGCCAATCCAGAAGTTGGAGAACAATCGGCTGTCGAGAGTTATGAAGAAATAAAAACCATGCTGGATACCAATACCAAAATGATTTTTATTACCGCCGGCATGGGTGGGGGAACAGGTACCGGTGCTGCGCCTATCATTGCAAAAATGGCAAAAGAATTAGATATTCTTACGGTAGGTATAGTAACCATACCTTTTCAGTTCGAGGGGCGTATGCGAAATGAACAGGCCCAGTTAGGTGTAGAAAGACTTCGTGCACATGTCGACTCTTTGATTGTGATTAATAATAACAAATTAAGAGAAGTCTACGGTAATCTTGGTTTTAAAGCTGGTTTTTCAAAAGCAGATGAAGTCTTAGCAACTGCATCAAGAGGTATTGCCGAAGTAATTACACATCATTACACTCAAAATATAGATTTACGTGACGCTAAGACTGTTCTTAGCAATAGCGGTACTGCAATTATGGGGTCTGCTCATGCCTCTGGTAATAAACGTGCTCATGACGCGATAGTAAAAGCATTAGATTCTCCATTACTCAACGATAATAAAATTACCGGAGCGAAAAATGTACTCCTTTTAATCGTATCCGGAAGAGAAGAAATCACTATCGACGAGATAGGTGAGATTAATGATCACATTCAGCAAGAAGCAGGACATGGCGCTAATATCATTATGGGTGTCGGAGAAGATGACTCCCTGGAAGACGCAATCTCTGTAACCGTTATAGCTACTGGATTTGATGTAGAGCAACAGGATGAAATTGTAAATACAGAAACCAAGAAAATTATTCACACATTAGAAGACGAGCAACGTGCTGCAGTACAGGATTTAACTCCTAAATCTACAGGTAAAAGTACTCCTATCTTATCTCCTTTACCCAAAAAGGAAGAGATTGAAAAGCCTTCGGTCATTAAACACAAATTAATTGATGAAAAAGAGGAAGCCGATGAACCATTGATCGCGACCACAGATCTTTTGAAAAATATTAATGTTGACTACGAGGTTGTAGATGCTTTTTCTGCAGATAATGATTTTGTGATTATCAATGCGCAAGATATTATTAAAGAAATTGAAGTGAATGATGCAAAAGAAGTAGAAGGAACAGAAGAGAAAGAAGATCAGTTTTCACTAGCATTTGATATGCCTGTTGAAGGTGGGAATAAAGATCGCCAGGATACTTTTGATACCGCAAAAAATTCAGATACTGAAAAAATAGAAGAAGAGCAGCCTATCGTTTTTGATCTAAGTGATGATATTCTCGATATGGAAGTTAATGAGCCCATAGAGGTTATTCCTGCTAATGAAACAATATCAGGAGGTGTGCGTAAATATAGTCTCGAAGATTATATGGAAGAAGAAAAAAGATTGACCAATGCACAACCAGAAGTAATAGAAGAAGATGAAGAAGTGATTTTTGAAAAGAAAACGGTAGCGCCTGATACAGAACCCAAAATTACAGGAAATGTAGATCCCATTAACCAACCTATTTCTGAAACATTAAAAGCCAGAGCAGCAGAACGTCGCGAGAAAATGAAAGAATTTAATTACAAATTCAGAAATAGTGCCAATAAGATAGACGATATTGAAAAAGAACCTGCCTACAAGCGTGCAGGAATTGATGTAGATGCCAAACCCGAAGATTCGGGCTTGTCTCGCACTTCATTAGGAACCGATGGGAATGACGATATTCAGCTTAGAAAAAACAATTCTTTTTTACATGATAATGTAGATTAAACCCGGTTAAACAAAGTATTAGCATCGTTATTAAAGGATTATAATTTCTAAGGTACTTGTCGTAGAAGTTAAGAGCGTATTTCTAAATATTGAATTCAATGTCTTTTTAAATATGCTGAATATAGAGTAATTTAGTTCTCGACAAACAAGATAACTGATAAACTATCTATAGATTATCGGTTTATTTTTTATATTCGCAATCCGAAAGTTTAAAATTTACATCAATGAGTTTACAAGCAGAAGTAATGACCGCAATGAAGGAGGCAATGAAAGCCAAAGATGCCAATGCCTTAACTTCATTACGAGCTATTAAGTCGGCTATTTTGTTGGCTCAGACAGAAAGTGGTGCAAAAGAAGAACTTTCAGAAGATCAAGAATTGAAATTATTGCAAAAACTAGTAAAACAGCGCAAAGATAGTGCTGCTATTTTTACAGAGCAAGGTAGAGAGGATTTGGCCAAGCCCGAGTTAGAGCAAGCCAAAGTTATAGCACAATTTTTACCAGAGCAGATGAGCGAAGAGGAAATAGAAGCGGTAATTGAAGCTATAATTGCAGAAACAGGGGCAGAGGGGATGAAGGATATGGGAAAAGTGATGGGAATGGCATCTTCGAAATTGGCAGGTAAAGCCGATGGTAAAACCATTTCGACTATTGTAAAAAATAAATTGTCTTAGCAATTACACATTGGCCGTGTGGCGCAACTGAATAGCGCATCAGATTTCGGCTCTGAGGGTTGGGGGTTTGAATCCCTCCACGGTCACATCAAGCACAAAACCTGCAATGTAATTGCAGGTTTTTGTTATTCGGAAAAGGTCAAAACAAAAGTTTTGAACCTTTGGAGAGTAACAAAAACTGTAAAGCGGTAGCTTTGCTAGTTTTGTATTTGCAGCAGTGAGTGTAATGGGATCAACGTTGGTTAATCCCTCCACGGTCACATCAAGTAAGAAACCGCGTCTTTATACATGGTTCTTTATTTTCTAGTTAGAGGTTAAAATCCTGCAATTTTATTGCAGTTACTTTAGTTTCTATAATGTTTCAGTTTTGTTGAATGTTCAATTGCCGAAAGAATTCTCATTCAATAACCAATTTGAGTTGCCATATTGTTTGAGCAACGAAATATCGTTACACTGTTTTACAGGGTGATATCCAACATTGCGCTGTCGGGATTTGTTAATCTAGATATGTAATTCGGTGAATGTTCAAATTTTGAAAGGTGTTGTGAGTAAGGATCACATTGATATGCATATTGAATATCCTCCATCTTTGAATATAAGTGTTTTGGTAAAAAAGTTGAAGGGTCGTTCATCTCGAATGTTACAACGTGAATTTCCCAAATTGTAAAAGCAATACTGGGGCAACACTTTTGGTCAGTTGGTTACGGTGCCTGGAGTACAGGTGAAATAACAGATGAAATGGTTCAGGAATATCTGGAACACCATAAGGATAAACCCAACTCAGAGAAAGGTAATTGGATATTAAAATAATATTAGTAAAGAATTTCATTCTTTTGTCTTTAAAACTATAGATTTGAAATCCATAGTGGTTATTCAATTTAATCATTTACAATAAATGCGTGAATCACCCCAGGTATCCAGCCTATTAATGTAAGAAGAATACTTATTAAAAATGTGCCGCCTAAACCGTGTTTAAGAAATACAGCTAATGGTGGTAATAAAATATTAAGAATGATAGTTAGCAAAGACATATATGTATTTTAAATTAGTAATGTTCAAAACTACACTACATCAGTATGTGTACCTAACGCAATCACGCTAATCTTTAACGTATATAGAATTCAATTTACCTATATATCTCTTTACTTGTAATGTACAGCTAGCATATAAACTACGCTATTTTAATCCTCTAATTCTTTTAAGATTTTCTTGGTTTTAAGAGCATACTCACTAGGTAAGAGGTTATAACGCTCTTTAAATATTTTGGAGAAATAACTCCTGCTGTTATAGCCTATCTTATATACTATCTCAGAAATCGATAATTCTGCTTCTCGAATCAATCTACAGCTTTCCTCTAGTTTTACATCTCTTATAAATTCTCCAACTGTTTTGGCAAATAAATACTTAAATCCAGTCTGGAGTTTTTTGGGATCTATACCCGTCTTTAAAGATAAATTTTTAACTGTATACGCCATATTATAATTCTTTATAATAAAGTGACCGGTCTCTCTAATGTTTTCAAGCTCATGATTTGACAATCGATAAGGTAGTTTAATTCCTTCTATATCATTATTGTAGAATTTGATTTGCTGGGCAAGTGAATAGAATACCAATCCTTCTAGCATCAATAACCGTATAACTCCTTCTTCTTTTAAATTAATTATCTTTTCTATATTATCTGCTAATTCTAAATTAATTTCACCAAAATATTCAAAATCATCTTCCTCTTTGATATCCAAAAAAACTTCTCTTAATTTTGCATTCAGCATTTTTAGTTGACTCAATTTTCGACTTGAAAATTCTTTTCTACCTATTTGTATATTGTTAATGTTCAACTTTTTGTTAAGCGGAAATTTTACGAAATTCTGGGTTTCACAGCTACTCGCAAATATTACATTTTGATATCGGTCGATTTGGTTTTCGCTAGCGGTTTTATCTCTTCTATGGGTTACTGTGCCTCGCAGACAATACAGAAAATATAAAGGATTTCTATAGGTGACCTCAATCTCTAATAGAACTTCTTGAAAAAAAATAATATCAAAAATTATGAGCGATATACCACTCTCTAAATATACTGCACGAATCTCGCCTTTGGCTATTTCATTATCTACATTCAGATAAAATTCTCCCCATTTTTGAGTGATGGATCCTTTGATTTTTCTACTGATTTTTTTTAAAACCCCTATAATATCTTTTTCATCAATTAAGATTTCTTTAGTTTGTTTTGCCATTATATTGAATAGTGTGAGGATTTTAATATATGTAGTATTGATTACACCAGAAAAATAATTGATGAGTGCAACTACCTCAATGAATTTATAATAGATTACTTTTCTAAACCCTAAAGATATAGAACATTATCTTACAAAGAATTATAGATATGGAATTAAATCCTCAAAATGATACATTAATTTTCTTTTATAAAGAATTACTAACATCGACCTACTGTGATGAAATTATAACTAAAAAAGCACTGAATGAACTACTTAATAAAATATCAAAAAAGCAAGTGAAGGACCTTATCGGATTCATAATTAATGATAATTCCAAATTAATGGAGCAATATGAACTATTATTATCACAAAAAGAAAAATTACAAAAAAGTAACGTACAGAGCACTTTGCATAGTATCATCAATAATATGAACACATTCTTAGATAAAAAGAATGATGGTATAACTCTGCTTTATGGAATCGTTTTCTTTTTACAACAAATCATACATCATAATATAGCAATTTATGAATCTATAGTTAGGTTGTCGAAAAAAATAAATAACCACGAGGGGTCCAAAGTTTTTAGACTACATTTAGACAATATATATGAGAATGATGAAAAACTTCTTATACTGGCATACCAATTAGAGTGAAAATCCCTAAACCTATTATGCATCGTCATTTTTTATTTAATCAAAGGTTAATGCCTTACAATTATTACATCGAAGTTTTTTTGGTTATACAAAATTTTGTAACAGTTTTATCTTCCCAAGGTATACTAGAATATGAATAATGATGCCGGTATCACTTATAAATTTTCCCCTATCGTGTCATTTGAACGTACGATCCAGTACAGTAGTATAATAAATCCTAAATGTTAAAATAATCAGTCAAAAAGGCTAAAGATTTGGTAGTAGGTGTTTTATAAAATACCTTTGAATATGACCTTATCCATAACAAAACACTAATGATTAATAGTTATAGTAATAATGCCTTTGACATTATTGATTCTTTTTCCCAATTATTAAATGCGACAATTAAAAAAGGTTATGGATTTTCAATACTTCAGGTCAACAATCATTTAGCAAAAGGCAGAATTTCTGCTTTTCAAATTTTTTCTGGTTTTTCCTGTATTACCTATGATATAACGTTTTCGGATTCTTTTGAGTTCACACTTAAAAACAGTACCTCTTCAACAGTTTACTTTGTATATTGCTTATGCGGTCAATTTGATTACCAATTTGGGGGAAGAAACGCAATGCATACCGTGAATACCCAACAAAACGTAATCGTTTTAGATAAAAATAATATAGAAAACCGAATTATTTTACCAGGTGGTACGAAACTAAAAATTAGTTTTATTTATATTACGGAAGAGGATTTGCAACAAAATAAATTATCGCAAAGTACATACCTGCAAACCTATCTCTCTGATATTTTTACGCAACTAGAGCACAAAGAAAATTATCAGTTCTTTGGGAGGATACGTCCCATAACCGCAGAATATGTTAGAATACTCATTGATAATAGAAAAAGTGGTTTGCCTGGTCGCCTGATTACAGAATCTACTCTATTTCAGATCCTACTAACTCAACTGGAAGATCACGATGAAGAAATCAATAATCCCCAAATTTCTTCAGCATTATCTCGTAAGGAGATTAATAAAATTATAAACCTTTCAGAAAGCATATCACAAAAATTAGAACAAAATTTAGGTATAGAAAAACTATGCAGTCTTTCCGGACTTACTCCAAGGAAGTTGCAAATGGGGTTTAGACAACTATACGGCATGACGGTTTCTCGTTTTATTACCAAAGCCCGACTGGAACGATCAAGAGAATTAATAGAAACTACCAAACTTACCGTTTCAGAAATTGTGTATTCGATAGGATTGAGCAGTAGAAGTTATTTCTCTAAAATTTTTAAAGAAATGTACACTATTTCACCCAATGAATATAAGAAGCTATATGCTCTGCAGAACGCTATTCGAACTAACAATCATCAATAATTTTTGTAAACTAATCCTGGCGAATACAATTTGAATTTTAGAAAGATCACTAGAAACTCTAAAAACTTAGGGATATTCATAATCATCTATTTAGTACAATATAGTAATCAACTTACATAAACAAATGAATTATGAAACCTGCAGCCGAAGTGATCAATAGTAAAGTTTTAGAAATTATGGAGCTTTGGGAAGAAGAGGTAACAAAGGAAGTTCCTGCCTCAATTAATCTTTCAGAAATAGCACTCTATGATCATCTCCCTAATTTAATGAAAGATATATCAACAGTAATGTCGCGTCGCAAGACATTGATAGACGCTCAGACCGATGACAAGTATCAAGAAATACTAGAAAATAGTATAGAACACGGGCGGCACAGAGCGTCTTCGTCAAATTATACAGCAAGTCAAATCGTTCATGAGTATATTGTTTTTCATAAGACTCTTACCGCTACTTTACTTAAAAATGAAGTGTATACCCTGGAGGTAGGTGAATTACTAAAATATCTAATTGAAACTGCAATATTGAACTCAGTCGAATCATTTTCAAAAGCCTTATCTGAGATGCAAGATAAACTCATCGGCACTCTGGCTCATGATATTCGTAATCCGCTATCGGCAGCAAAGACTTCTCTCGATCTAATGGAATATGATGAGGGTGAAGAATGGTTTGATACCATGAAAGGAACTGCGTCAAAAAGCGTAACAAAAGCACTCAGCCTTATTGAGGGGCTTATGGATTCTATCTCAGTAAAAGCTGGACAAGGTATGATGATGAACTTTACAGAAGAGAACATCACACAAGTTGTTAAAGATGTCTATACAGATGCCATTGACATTTATTCTCATTCTTTTGAATGTAAAGGAGATCTTCATGATATTACCGGAGTTTTTGATAAAATAGCAATTCGGCGATTATTAGAAAACCTAATTTCTAATGCTGTTAAATATGGCTCTTATAAAACTCCAATTATTTTAAAATTGATAGACCTTAAAGAGAGTGTAAAAATCTCTGTTCGTAATTATGGCTCTCCTATTCCTAAAGATAGACAAGGAGAAATATTTCAGTTTTTAAGAAAAGATCAATCTCAAAATAATATAAATTTGAACAGTTGGGGAATGGGTCTTACCCTGGTTCGACTGGTAGCAGAGGCTCACGGTGGATATGTGCATCTGGAGAGTGATACTACAGAAGGTACTTGCTTTACAATATTGTTGGATAAAAATTTTAACAAACCTGGTAAAACAAGAACCAAACTTAAAGAAAGGTAGTATACAATATACTAGTAAACAGAATTTAGAAGGATTTTAAAACCCTTCTAAATTAATCCTTTAACAACACATTAACTGCAGCCTCCAATTGTTGATCTCTTCCTATACTAACTATCTCTGGGTCTAATGCCACTTTGATATCGGGTTCTAATTGTTGATTTTCAAGATACTTACCTTTAGTATCAATCATTCCTACCATTGGTATTCCGAAGCGAGTCCCATTTTGCAACCTTTCCCACCATACTGCAGTACCTGTTCCCGGTACCGGCATACCTACAAGTTTTCCGATATTCATTGCTTTATAGGTAACAGGAAACATATGCGCATCAGAGTAGTTGCTTTCACTCATTACAACAACCGATGGCTTACTCCATTTAAATTGAGGTTCTGACCCTAAATTTTGACCTCTAGGTCTAAAATCTATATATGGTTTTCCGTTTAGAAATGTTGCAAGATCATCATGAAGCCAACCTCCTCCGTTAAATCTAGTGTCTACAATCAATCCTTTTTTATCGTAATGTTTTCCTAGAGCATCATCATATACTTTTCTAAAACTCTCATCATTCATTCTGCGAACATGTACATAACCTAACGTATCCTTAGAAAGTCGTTTCACAAGGCGATTACAATTTTTAACCCATCTTTCGTATAGCAGTTCCCTTAATTTACTCCTGTTAATTGGCTTTACGGTTTCTTTCCATTCTTTTTTTGATTCAGGATCATAGAAAGTGAGTAATGTGTTTTTACCAGCCTTACGATTAAGGAGCGGGTAATAATTCATATCCTTATTGATTTTTACACCGTCTATTGCCTGTATGATATGACCAGTTTTAGATTTGTTGTTTTTACTCTTTAACGGACTCTTATCCATAATTTCAATAATCTTTAATCCATCACCAGTGTACGATGGATCTAGGAAGATTCCTAAAGAAGCAGTTTGATCTCCATTTGGTTTCGCATCTCTATAGCTTGCGCCTGTATGAGAAGCATTTAGTTCACCTAACATCTCACTCATTAGCTCTGCAAAATCAAAATTATTATTGATGTCTTTGAGCTTAACAAAATAAGCTTCTTTATAAAAATCCCAGTCTACGCCTTGCATGTCTTTACGGTAAAACTTCTTTTTGGTTTGACGCCAGATATGCTCAGCCAAATAGGCACGTTCGGCCGTTTCGTCGAGTAGCATTTCACCTTTGATAGCAATACCTTCAGTTTTTCCTTTTTTAAGATCAACTTTACTTATTTTACCATTTGATAGGATATAAAGGTTTTCCCCTTTAGGTCCCATCTTTATATCTCCCGGAGTTTTGGCATTTAATGAAGCAAGAATTTTTGTTTCTTTAGTACGAAGATTAGTTTGCCACAGATTGTAGCCTTTCTCAAATTTGGCAAGGTAATAAAGCATTTTGCCGTCTTTCGAAACAATCGCGGCTCCAAGGTCTGAAGAATGTGTTGTCAATCGAGTGATTCGATCTTCTCGTCCATCAAGCTCAAACTCGATAGGGTCTACTTTCTTTTCTGTATCCTCACTTTTATTCTTATCTTTTGAAGTATTGTTATCGCTTTCAGAATCTAAATCTTTTTGCGCTTCAGACATTAACTCTGATTCGAGTTCACTTAAATTGAAATCATCCCAGGCAGCTTGTGTTAAAAACATACCATAAAAATCCATTTCGGTTCCCCAACTTGCGTGATTTTTCATTCCATTTCGGCTAGAATACCACGTAATCATTTGGCCTTCCATCATCCACTGTGGGATATGAGCTCCATAACCAGTAGGGATTATATTAATGACAGGTTCTTTGCCAGATGCATTAACGAGGCCTGCCTGATCTATCCATTGTCCATCTCTTAGGTAATTCACCAAGAACCATTTACTATCTGGAGACCACTCATAGAACTGATCCCCATCTGTATAGGAATAGTTATTGTTACCAGGCATAATCTCGCGTACCTTTTTACTTTTTAGGTTGATGACCTTAAGGTTGGTACGTTCTTCAAGAAAAGCGACTTCTTTGCCATCGGGAGAATAGCTCGCCTGAAAGGTTTCAGCATCTGAATTAAGAATAACTTTCTCGTTTAGAATTGTCGAATTAAAAAAGTATTTTTCTTCTTCGCGACTTAATGAAGTTTCATATAGATTCCAGCTTCCGTTGCGTTCACCGGCATACAATATAGCCCTTCCGTCTGGGCTAAAGGATACACTACGCTCTTGTTCTGGAGTATTAGTGATGCGTTTGGTCGTTCCATCTTTAATCGAACTAACAAATACTTCACCACGTTTAATAAAAGCTATTTCTTTTCCATTGGGAGAAACCGCAAACTCACTAAGGTTGTCATTTACAGATACTGTTTTCACAGGTAGATTACGTAAATCTGAACGAATATTTATTTCTATACGTTGAGGTTCAGATCCTTCAGTTTGTAAAAATATGCTACCATGATAACCGTAACAGAGCTTACCATCTGAAGCTATGCTGAGATGACGAACTGGATGCTTAGTGAAATTTGAAATTTGTTTAGAAGTACCTCCAGAAAGACTTGCTTTGTGTACATTAAAACTCCCCGAGGATTCACCCAAGAAATAATACGAATTTCCATCTTCTGCAAAGACTGGATTCATGTCTTCTCCTTTAAATGTGCTTAGTTGTGTGTACGCCTTTGATTCGACATCATATTTCCAAATATCTCGTGTAACAGATGATGTGTGATGCTTGCGAAGTGGGTCTTCATATCCTTTTGAGTCCTGAAATAGTAACGTCTTTCCGTCACTACTGATCTTGGTATTAACTGCAGGAGTAGTTAGAACTTGGGTTACTCTGCCTCCCTTAATCGGTACCTGGTATAATTCGGGTAATATACCAGATGGAAATTGTTGATTTGTATGTAGGTCTAAACGTGAAGAAGAGAATAAGACGAAATTACCATCAGTACTAAAATCGCTTGGACTATCATTAGAAGAGTGAAATGTTAGCCGAGTAGCAGTACCTCCTTTGGATGGCATAACAAAAATATCAAAATTACCATGTCTATTAGATGCAAAAGCAATTTGAGAACCATCTGGAGACCATACGGGCATATGATCATAACCATCATTCATGGTAAGAATTGTGGCTGTTCCTCCGGTAGACAGCACCGTATAAATGTCACCTTGATAGCTGAAGGCTATAGTTTGACCATCAGGAGATAACGCCGGAAAGCGTAACCATTGAGAACTCTCCTGAGCCGTTAAAATTTGGAATAAAGAAATAAAAGTAAAAAACAGAAAGATCGATTTTCTCATGATAAAAATATAAGGTATTCTAATTGTTTGGCTCATATAGATGAATTAACATGGCTAAATGCTAAACAAATAAATAATCACGGATAAGTTGTTAAAAAAATAATAAATTCTAAATTATACAAGAAGTTATAGCCAAAAAATTATGCAGATCGCAAAAATGAATTAAAGAAAAGTGAATACGAGCCGATCAAGTTTATTGGCACCGCCAAAGGGCATAGTTCCCTCTCAAGAGGCTTGTTCGAAGTGAAAATTCAGTTTTTACGAATGCCTTGTAAGCTTGCCCCAAGGTAGTTTACTACATTAGTTCGATGTATAATATCTGTAAATATGAGAAGCTTACCAAGTAATTCATCACAAGAAAAATGTGGTGTTCTAGTCTGTAGTAACAGCAACGCAAGACTTCATATTTAGAATTTTTTAACAAGTTTTAGAAAACCATACCTGAGTTTTCTTCGTAAATAAAGTAAATTCTAAATCTAAATTATGAAAGTAAGAACACTTATGATGTTTTCGGCTCTAATGGCCTCCACATTTTGTTTAGCTCAAAGCCCTATTGATGGGTTTATGAAAAAAAAAGGTAAAGGAAGCATTACACTATCCCAATCAATAGAAAGTTATGACGAAGTTTTTTTAGTTCCCGAAAAAGTGGACCGCGTTCCAGTATTCGATCAAGTAGATATTAGCGCCACTTCACTGTATATTGACTATTCATTTACAGATAACTTTATGATCGTAGCTAATTTACCATTTATAAGATCTGAAGGTAACGCTACTGAAGCTAGTCTGGAGAATAATGGTTTTGAAAATGTACGTGAAGGTTTGCAAGACCTCGCTTTGTATACTAAATATAGATTTTACACTACCGAGATTGCGAAAGGTAAACTTGATTTTATAGGAAGTTTAGGTATTGAATTTCCTGTAGGTAATTATAAGGTTGATGAAGGTTTACAATCTATAATCGCTATAGGAAACCGGTCTACAGATATAAACAGCTTAGGTATTGTAACCTATAAGCACAATTCTGGATTTTTTGCTACTGGTCAAATCGGATATAGTATAAGAAACAACGATGTGCCTGATGCTTTTTTAAATGAACTAAAATTAGGGTATGCTGCAGAAAAATTTTATGTAGATGCCTTTATCGCCAACCAAATCTCTAGAGATGGAGTTGATATTCTAGGTGAGGGCTTTAACGGTTTTTTTCCTGCTACACAGGTGAATTATACTAGAATCGGACTCAACGCGTATGTTCCCATAATTTATCGTTTCGGTATTTCAGGAGGAGCTAATACTTACATCGCCGGAAGAAATTTAGGCATATCAACAGGATTTTATGGAGGTTTAACCTACTCCTTTTAATACTAACCAACAAAATTTTATACTTATGAATACACAATACAAAACATACAATTTCATTTTCTTTTTCATATTGACAACCGTTATTTTAAGTTGCGAAACCGAAAGTGCTTATGAGGATGTGCCACCAACTATTGCTAATATAGCGGTTAGCAACCCCGCTTTTAGCACCTTAGAAGAGGCTGCTATTACGGGTGGTGTGGCTGTTACCTTAAGTAATCCAAACCCTAACGACTCTTCTGGAGATTATACTGTATTTGCTCCTACGAATGATGCATTTGCAAGACTGGGTCTTGACGAAAATACATTAGGTGTATTACAGAAAGATTTTTTAACAAACACCCTTTTGTATCATGTTTCTAATGGAAACTTAGCAGGTAATACCATCTCAGAAGGAGACATGTCTATATCAGCCTTGGGAGTAACCCGACGTTTTGTAAACCGAGATAATGAGCTCTTTATCAACGGATCAAAAATTTTGGCTACCGATGTAGATGCAATTAATGGTACAGTACATGTAATCGACAAAGTAATGATAGCTACAGGAGGTAACGTAGTCGAATCTGCACTAGCCTTAAACGATGCAGCTGTTTTTGTTAATCCAGAGTTATCTTTTCTTGTAGAAGCAGTAGTTTATACAGGTTTGGTTGATGCCTTGAGCAATCCTGATGCTAATTTCACAGTTTTTGCACCGACTGATCAGGCTTTTATAGACTTGGGGACCGCATTAGGTCTCACATTTACAGAACCTGCTAATATACGGCAGTTATCCCAAGAACTGGTTACCGCCGTTTTGCTTAATCATGTTTTTGCCGATGTATCAGCTGATAAATTTACATCAGAACTTTCTGCCGGTAGTTTCGAAACTTTAGGCGAAGATACTATTACTTTAGGCATGTATACTAATGGCCTGCTTTCTGTTAGCGGTTCAGGTAATATGAGTCCGGCGAATATGGTTATTCCAGATGTGCAAACCACAAATGGTATTGTACATGTTATAGATCAAGTCCTTTTACCAAATATGTAACGTTTAGGTTTAGAATAAGGACAGAAAGCGGTTATGTTTCGATATAACCGTTTTCTTAGTTATTAATTCTCGTAATATCTTAAGGCGTAATCCTTTAAATCTGAATTCGCCAATCTGGTCGAGTAGAGTCGAGACCTGGTTAATACACCTCAAAATAACCTATCGACCTCGCATAAGATAATTGGAACAAAATAAGGTTTCTGAAAATTAGTAGATTAATAATCAGTATTGTCTGGTTAAAGAAACTAGACCGCTGCGCTGCTAGAAAATAGAACAAAGACTTATTTGTAAATACTTGCCTATTATGGTTTTTGAAGTAAAGGCGATTCAGTTTCAAAATAAGTTGTCTAAATTTTAGAAAAGCAAGGTGTCTTTTCTATAAACTCATAATTTCTTAAGGATAATAGAGGTTTTTAGAGCGTATCAACTTTTTTATCGAATAACAATGAATAATAATCTAACTCAGGTTAGTTGGAAATTTCATTAAACAGGTTAAATCAAGAAGAAATCAGATGCTACATTTTCAATTAGATTTCTGATGCTTAAAATAAAAAAGACGACGCATCATATCACAAAAGCTTTCGGCAAATTTTAACATTATTACGAAAACCTAGCTCTATTTTCTTTCGTATGTATTGATATAAATAGTAGTAACCAAAAAATAATTTCATCATAACAATGAACGCGTTTTGACTCAATTTCGGTTAAAAAACAAAGCGTCAAGATGAGTTCAATAATAAAAAAGTACAGCATGAAGAATTTTACCATTTTATTTGTCGCATTAATTACAACTACCATTGTGATTGGTCAAAATAAGTTCGACCACACCAATTGGGATCAAGCTCTTTTGTTAAATGTTTCCTCAAACGGATTCGTAGATTACAAAGGTTTTATGCAAAATAGTTATTTGCTCTATGATTATTTTCAAGAACTCTCAGAGAATAAACCTGATAAATCATGGACAAAAGATGAACGTATGGCGTATTGGATTAATGCCTATAACGCATATACTATAAAACTGATTATCGATAGCTACCCTTTAAAAAGTATTACTGATTTGAAAAAACCGTGGGACAAAAAGTTTTTTAAAATAGACGGAGAGTGGTATAGTCTAAATGATTTAGAACATAAAATTTTAAGAAAATTTAATGATCCAAGGATTCATTTCGCCATTAATTGTGCTTCAATTTCATGTCCTGTAGTATGGAATAGAGCCTACACCGGAAAAAATTTGCAGAAAGCACTTGATAGACAAACTAGAGATTTCATAAATGATCCTGCACGTAATGAAATCACCAGCTCAAAGGTTCGTGTTTCTAGAATATTTGATTGGTTTCGAAAAGATTTTAGAGCGAATGATAGTGATGTCATCAAGTTTATCAATACCTATTCTAATGTCAAAATTCGGGAAGATCAGAATTTGAAGTATAAAAATTACGATTGGGGTTTGAATAAAGTGTTACCTACTTATGAACGTTACGTATTTGACTAAAAATTGTTTATTGGAATACCTCGAGGCTTGTCTTTGCAGCAGTTTAAAGCCGTAATAGATTTTCTAATGCATAAAGCGGGTTTAAAGTAGAACAGGTATTAGATGTAGAAAGAAATCGAGAAATCCCAGAACAAGCTGTGTGCAAATAAAAATAATACGAATATCCGTAATCTAACCTAAACGGTTTGCGTTAAGCTGAATACTGAAATGAGTTCAGCACAGGCTCGTTTCAGCTTCTCATCTCAATGTACTGAAAATAACGTAATGAGATCCTGAAATGAATTCAGGATGACTCCTCAGTTAAATTTTAGGTATAATAACGGACAATCAATAAAAATAAAAACGATTCGAGTTTATACTAGAATCGTTTTTATTTTTTGAGTATCTTTTCAAGCCGATAATACTGTCCTGCTACAAAACACCTAAAAAGTAGATAGGGGATCTTCTAATGCTTAGAACAGGTTTAACCAAAACGTAGTTTCATAACCGTCATGCACTTGGAATTTCTAAAAACAAATAAGAAGCAAAATAACGACTATGAGTAGTGAAAAAATTAAACTAAGAGCATTAACAAAAGATGATGCCAAAGTTTCATGGCCTTGGCGCAATACTGATGCTATACGATACTTTTATTCGGGTCATCCTTTCTTCATTAATTTAGAAAAAGAAGAAGCTTGGATAGAAAAAATAGCTGTTTCTGATCTACCGTTAACTTCGTTTGGTATAGAAGAAATGCAATCGAATTCCTTAATTGGGATGTCCTTTTTAAAAGATATAAATTTAATACATAGAACGGCAGAGTTTGCAATTTTTATTGGAGATGACAATGCAAAAGGAAAAGGTTATGCAAAAGAGGCAACCCTAAAAACAATCACGTTTGCTTTTAATAATTTAAATCTTCACAGAGTTTTCTTAAAAGTACAAGAAGATAATCATAGCGCTATTAAACTGTATGAAAAGTGTCATTTTAAAAAAGAAGGAACTCTACGCGAATGTGTTTATAAAAATGGGCATTACGTAAACGAAGTTATAATGGCTATACTCAAAAACGAATTTCTCTTGTTGAGTTAATTTACCTATATCATCCAAAGTATTTTAAATACTACTGGTTTCGACGCAGATCTAAATCGTTTTTTTGTGACTCATGGGTGTTGTATCATCAAAAGCAGTTGTTTATTTTAGTATTACTACTCTTACTTGAATCTTGATAATATAATATATTAAATGTCCTTTAGCAGAAAAGGTAGAGAAAAAAGCAATCAATCAAGCCTAAATAAACCATAATCAAATTGTTTGGCTGAATGTAATGTAAGAATACCTGGATGCTTTTCATCATGGGATATAGAAATTTCATTTCCTAAGATACGTTTGGGTTCTACTTTTATATGTAAATCCGGTATTTTCAGCTTATACGTGTTCGTATTGGTGAACTCTTTAAATACCAATGCATATGCAGGCTTATTTTTTTGATACGCAACAAAACCAGTCCACGAAAAACCCGAAGGTTCTTGCCCTACCGGTAAGATTATTGCTGAATGCAATTGTTCTGAAATTTTCTTATACTCGGTAAATTGCTTTTCTAGCGTTGTTATATTTGTTAAAGAACTCAACTCCATCCATGCCAGGGGTTGTGCTGCGAGCGTAATCGCGCTTGAATAGGATAAGGGAATCTTACTTGGCGCTAATATGTCATCTTTGGGATATTTATGAGGATTTCGTAAAGGATTTAAAAACTCTATCTGTAATCGTTCTGTGGGTACATAACCCGATAGCTGCCACAAATTGCGAAGTGTTCTATGGGGGTAGTAATTTCCCCAATCGGTATAGCGATTTTCTAGAAAGACATTCCCAAACTCATTAAAATAGTGATAGCCAACTCTGCGTCCGGCTGTAACGTCCATATTAAAGGTGACTTGCCCTTTAGAGGCTTTCATTACTTTGGTAAATAACTTACGTAAATTAATTTCAGACTGTTTATCGGCAAAAGACATGCCGTCAATCTTAAACACCTCGATACCGTATTTTTGATAATAGTCAATCAAAATAGTCGCGTCGCGTTCCCAAAGTTGATAACTATTGGCCTTACTAGGGTTAAACCACAAACAGATTTCAATGTTCTTCTTTTTTGCGGTAGCGATGATCGTCTTAAAACCATTAGGAAAACGCTTTGGATGAGGTTGCCAGTCTTCAGTTCTCCAATCGTCCCATTTTTGTCCTGCTTTGGAAGCAGAATTACGAGACAATCCTTTTTGCCATCCATCATCAAGCTGCAGATGAGTAATTCCTATTTTCGAGGCATGTTCAATTTCTTTCAAAATAAAAGCTTCGTTCATTCTGCTATCTTTACTTCGGTCTCCCCAGGTGTTAGAAAGGATCATTCCATCCCGGTTAGGAATGTATTTACGCAATTGTTTTTGATATTGTAATAAATTGTATTGCATTGTGGTTTTATCGGCCGATCCTACACCTATTGCATAGCCATATCCTTGCATCCACGAATTTGTTACGTTTTCTGGGGCAATACCAATCCCATGTATGGTTACCGATTGTCGATCAATTTGAAAATCATAACCGGGATAATTGTGCTGGCTATTCGATATCGGAGCTTCTTTAATCAAGAAAAAACCTATATCATCCTGTTGGTTTGAAGCTAAAAGAATAGTGCCAGATAGGTTCGTTTTTTTACGATAGGGGAGGATATTTTGCTCAAAAACCAAATTATCATGATAATCTGTAGCTTCCTTAAATGAAACTACTGTCGTTTCCCAGTGTCTGTTATTTAAAGGAATATTTCCTATCTGTACAGAAGGTATAACATCTTCTTGATGATCTTTCTCGATCATCCCTAACTCATTTTTCGAATCAAGAACCCATGTAGATGCAGTTGCCTTTCCTCGCAGATAGAAGGTATGTGATATCGCTGAAGTATTTGGATATATTTTGATTATTCTTTTTATTTCCAGATTACCTAAAGAAAAATAAATCGAAACTTGTTTATGTAAGTCCTCATTAGGCCATAAGCGGGTATCGATAATCTCTATTTTCGCATCTGAAGCTGCAATATCTTCACCAGGTAATACGATATCTGGTGCATTATGATCTGGAAAATATATGCTTTGTTTCTTCTTCTTATTAACAATTTTCTTGAGAATTAGGTTCCCGTTGTTCCATTCATACGTAAAACCAACCTGGCCATTCTCCAGATAAAGGGTATCTTTTTTTAAGGTAACGTGTATATCGGGCAGTGTATGTTGCTGTGCGTGTGACAAAGATGCTAAAATATTGAAAGCGCACAGCAGTATCCATTTAAATATATCCATAACGTATTTACTATTCGTGTAGCGGTAATTCCTTCAAAACGTTTGCCGTATTTTTTTGTTTATAAAGCTCAAAATGATCAAACAATTGGTCATCTAGTGTATATGCTTTAAAATTAAGGCTATCTTGTTTTATCGTGATTACCTGATAAAGTTGTATATTCTCTCCTTTCTTATCCATCCAGCTATGATCGCTTAGCGTATACATTTTTCTTCCGCTTACAGAAACCACGTAGGTTGTGCCCGAATTTTCATTCCATTTTCCCAGGCCTGAATTCACTTTGTTGCCGCGACCGTAAACGTGATCATGCCCTTGTAATACCAAATCTACCTTATATTGATCAAACAAAGGTTTCCAATGCGTCATGATTGCTGTATTCACTCTACCTTTTGCTGCTGAAATTACAGGATGATGAAAAAATACGATTACCCAAGGTTCTTTATTTTCTTTAAGTACTTTTTTTAACCACGTAGTTTGTTCTACAATCCCTTTGTTTGAGTCCAGGCATATCATTTTCGTATTAAGGTAATTAACAAAATAGGCTCGATCTTCAAAACCTTTTGGGCCATTATTGGGAAAATTAAATTGCGGATTCCAAAGGGCACTTACATCCACTTTATGCCCGGTATCATCTTTTATGTATTCATGATTACCCAGCGTAATCAAAGAAGGAATCATTTTTGGAATAAAACCGCTTGCTGCAAACCATTCTCCCCATTCGTAATTATTTTGAGAATGATTGATCAAATCTCCTGCATGGACTGCAAAACGCGCATTAGGCGCTTTTTTAAAAGCACCACGTACAGCTCTTGACCATAAAGAAAAAATATCATTTTGTGCATCACCAAGGTATAAAAACTGAAATGGCTTGGTAAACGCTCTTTCTGTAGTTTTAAAATCGCTCCATTCACTCCAATACCCCCGACCACCAACACGATAGGAGTATTGTGTATTTGGTTTTAAATTTTTAAACTTTACTTTATGATAAATAACCTGTTCATTTTCTATTGAAGTTATGGTATCACTAATTGCAGTTAATTGGATATTTTTTTTATAAAAGTCATAGTTTTGGGTTACCTCTGCAATTTCCGCAAAGGCTTGGGAAACGCTGTTATCTGTTCTCCAGGTAACCATCATTTCTTGAGATGGATTGCGGGTAAGTGTAAGCAAAATTCGATCCGGCCTTTTTGAGGCCTTGTAATCGATGTGTTGTACTATCGGAGCTACATTTTTTTGTATAGGTTGTGCATAGACACAATGCAAGGTAACAAAGAATGCAATAGTAAGATGTAGTAGGGATTGTATTTTCATATAGTTGTGCATATGAAACGAATAGTAAAAAAACTCTATAATTAACGTATTATTAAATAATTAATAAAATCTAAAATATGAAAGAGCATCTAAAAAATATAAAACGTTAGACGTGTAATTTTTTAGACACTCTTATCAGACTTGAAATTGAAAACAAAGTTACACTTTGAACTTTTTATCGTATAGTTCCATCTGGATTTTTAACCCAACCAACTGTCCAGTCATTCTCTGCATCTTCGACAGCACCAACAAAAGTTACTGAAGTAAATGCAGCATCCACCGTATTGGGATCGTGGTTTTGTTTCGCTGTGACCGTAGCATCCGGAATGAAATCATTTACTCCTATGCCTGGTATATTTTCCAAAGTAGGTATAAAAATTGGTACTCCTACTTGATTATCTTCCTCACTGCTGCCATTTGGAGTTAATCCTGTCACATTGTTATTAAAATTGTTTATGAACATGTCTTCACTATTCAAAAATCCATGAAAAAAATTGAGATTAGTTATATCAGTACTCGATCTATCATCTCGAAATGCCTGACCTGTGTTAATAACATAAGAATATGCTAATACGGTTGGACCTTCAAGTGTTTCACTAGCAAATGTTTCCTTATCAATTCTAACCGATCTTCTATTAAAATTTGAAGCTATAGAATTATAAACTTTTCCATTACTTCCACCTCTAAATCTAAATCCGTAAGAATCACCAGCTTCAATCCCTGGCCCTACAAGTGTAAAATTAGATATTATTAGCTCCGAACTTCCGCGAATTTCGCAGGCATAAGTATCTTTATATGCTTGCGAAAGCTGTGCAATACCAAATTGCAATTTTCCATTAAAATCAGCCAATCTATATGATTGATCGTTAGAATCTGTTGATACTAAGTATTTAGCAACTACATTTCCGCCGTCAAAATACATACCTTCATCATCTGACTTAAAAGATTGAATGTATTCAACGGTATTTGAAGTATCTAGATCATTAGCTCTAAATCCATCACTTGCATACTCTGTACGTAAATATTTCACTGTTGCATTCGTAACACCATTCAACCTCAATTGATTCCAATCTTTTGGTTCTGGATCACCAGTTAATGTAGAAGAAGGAGTCATTACCACCGGATTAGTCGCTGTACCCACAATCGACACATCTGTACCAGAGTTTACAATAAAGGACACATTTTCTTCTTCTGCTTGAGTGGGTTTCTCCATATAAAGAATAGCTCCTTCTTCAATACTTAACCTGCTGCCTTGTTCAAAAGTTAATGGTTCTGTGACTAAATATTTCCTATTTTTGGCAAAGGTAAGTGATGACCCACTAAAAAGAGTACCTCCTTCCGGGATGTCAACCTTGTATAATTCTTCACCTTCTATCATGACTGTATCATAAATAGCAGCATCAATTGTAAATGTAGCTCTTTGTGAGTCCTGACCGTCTTGATCTGACACTAAAAACTCGTATACTAATTCTTCTCCTTCTTCTACATCAAAAGGTACCTTCAGCTCATACGTAAAGGAGTTTGCGTCAGTTTCCAGTGAAATGATATCCAAAGGTCCGCTACCTAGAAAAACAACTAGTTCTTTATTACCTCCAGGAATATTGAAACTCACAGGGACTTCAATAGTTTCGCCAGATCTTGCCAATAAAGGCTCTTGTTGGGATATACTAATTGTAGGTGTTTCAGCTAAATCAGTATCATCGTCACCACAGCTTGTAACTACTATTTGCATACATGTACAAATAGCAAGTATATGTATAATAGTATAAAATTTATATTTTGTTTTCATCTGTTTATATTTTTATTTTTTAATTGCCAGATGGAATCGCCATTTAATCATATTGGCGGGTATCATCCTTATTGTTATGGCTTATTTCATAATTATGAATTTATTTTTGAAAATGATTATCTGAAAGTTCCATCCAGATTTTTAAACCATGTATCACCTTGTGTAGTCCAATCATTAGCTTCATTTTCGATAGCGCCAATATAAGGTGCGCTAGAAAAAAATGATCCTAGGCTTGTAGGGTTAAACGCAGAGGGTATAGATCCTACAAAATTTGCCAAAGTAATGCCTGGTATTGGCTCATCGGTAACATTGAAAACATTTTCGGGGTCATTAAAAAATACGGTTTCGGCTTCTTGAACAAAATTTGTAGCACTACCATAAGAGCGTATGTTATCAAAAATCATTTCGCTACCTAGAACATCCAAGTCTAAATCATCTATGCGAGACCCTTCTCCTGGAAATCCTGTAACCACTGCATTTTGGAATGTTCCGATGGATCCTTGTCTTACCCGTACACCGCGTCTTGTGCCATTATTTACGTTGGCTTCAAAACCATTACCTATAATAGTAACGTTGCTTACGTTAAATCGAGTTCTTGGTTCGTTTAAAAAATTATCACCATCACTTCTAAATTCAATAGAGCGTGCTATATTCCAATAGTTGACTGGAACTAGAGTAGCTTTGACATCGGTTTGAAATAACCAGAATTGCCCATTTCCTTGCCATCCTCTGCCGGCCCATAGACCATATCCTCCATGCCCAATAGCAGAGATGTATTTAAGGCTAACGCGTCCACCTCGTAAACGAAAGGCGATATTATAATTTCTATACACCTGAATATGATTTACTGTAGTTCCTAACCCAACACCATTAAATTGAAAAGCATGCAACCCATTTTCTAGTAAATTACCGGCATATTCACTTCGTATAAATGTTAGTATTCCTGAGTTGTCATTTACGACATTACCTCCATATCGAAACCCATCATCAATTACAAAATCACCTTCGTTAGTAGGTGCTTTGCCATAAATGGTGACCCCTCCCCAATCATATGGGTTGGGTGTTTCTCCCTTCAATAATTTATCACTTGTCAAAATTATAGGATCGTTTGCGGTTCCTTCGGCTATTATTTTTGCTCCCTGAGCTATAACCAATCGAGAAGTTAATGCTGGGTTGTCAAAAGTTTTGAAATACACTGTATTTCCAGCTTCTATAATTAAATTATTTCCACTGTTAACTGAAAGTACGCTATCTACAATATATATTCTATCTTTTTCTAAAGTATAATCTTTATTTAACTCACCTTTAATACGAGTAACGTTAACACTGTTAACCGTTTCTTCAAACTCAAAAAAGGTAGGAGCCACCAGTAACTTAAATTCTTTCTTAGCTTGTTCGCCTAAGGCATCTGTTACTAGAAAAGTAAATGTAATTCTGGTAAAATCGGGTGTTTCTTCAGGAATAGTAAATGCAAATTCATAATTTGCTGATAAAGTGCTGTTAAAAATGACACTATCGATAAGATCATTATCTTGAAAAACTTCAAATTTATCTATTCCATCAGTTGATTGAAATGTAAAACTTTGGAAAATCTCATTTCCTGCTGCTTTTTTGGTTAATTCAGGAATATTTCCTTCTGTAGTAATAGAAGGACCGTCTGACTGAAAATCTATCTCATTACGCTCGCATCCAACGAGTACCATGAGTATTGTTATAAAAATATATTTTAAAAATTTCATTTTTCTATTTTTGAATTCTTTATTAAAGCGTATAACTTACTCCGGCTCTTGTTGACCAACCAAAAAATGCTCTACGCGAAATTCTGCTAGTATTACCCTGGTATCTGATAGTGGGCTCATTATTTAAGTTGATCCCTTCTACGTAAAATCGTAACCTTTTCCCTAACATAATTGACGCATTCGCATCAATTTGGAGCCGATCTTTTTGTATTAGATCATTATCTTCAGTACTAGCTAACCCAGTTAAAAATTCGCCATTGTAATTTGCTGATACCCTAGCAGAAAATGCCTTATAATTGAAAGCCAACGCTGCATTAAACGTATGCTCTGCTTGCCCCTGTAAGGGTACTCCTGTTCTAAATTGCGTATCAGAATCAGAATATGCATACGTATAATTTCCTTCTACATTAAAATTCTTTAAAATTCCCGGTAAAAATCCTAGTGTTCGGAAAAAATTAAATTCAATCCCTGCTACTGTAGCTGTTTCTCCATTTTGTTTTTGGCGAAATTCAAAACCGACAGTTCCTGGAAATCCCGGGGCATCTTCTGTTAATGAGTTATCTATTCTATCAAACTGAAAATCATCGATTTTTTTATAAAAACCTCCTATAGAAAAGACACCAACATCCTGAAAATAGTGTTCAAACATTAAATCAATATTGAGAGCTTCAGCTGGTGTAAGTTCTGAATTTCCTAAAATTAATCTATTGGCATCAACATCAAAATCTACAAAAGGTACTAAATCAACAAAATCAGGGCGAGCATAATTAAATACTGTAGATAAGCGTAGCGATGTATAATCTGTAATATTATATTTAACATGTACGTTAGGTAAAAAGAAATCAAAATCATTACCTCCGGATATTGGTGTAGCTTCTGAAGTATTACCTACCCTTACAACATCGAAGGCATCATAGCTAACCTCATTTCTTTCATATCGCAGACCTGCTAAGATCATCAATTTGTTAAACTTTATTTTTCCCATAGCATAGGCCGCATAAATATCTTCTTGAGCTTCATAGGTATCATTAAAAGAGATTTGTCTAGAATTCCAGTCTAATCGATCACCATCTAAAAACCGTCGATTATTATCAATTACGTTCATAAATTCGGTCTGCCCAATAAGTGGTCCGAAACGATAGTCTCCATACAGATAATTCGTAGGCTCTACTCCTGATAGTGATCTTAAAAAGAATTCTTCTTCTCTAACAACATCGTTGGGATCATTGATTACAAAAATTCGGTTATCTCTAAATTTTTGATTGGTTTGGGTACGGTACTTCCCTCCAAACTTTATGGTTAACTGATCTTGACCTAGCAATATATTTTTGGTAATGTTGAGTTTACCTACCAAATTATCGGCTTCAGTTTTTTCTATATCTTCTTCATATCGTCTTACTTCATCATAAATAAACGGATTATATACACTAGGATCATTTGTTGATAGTCTGAAATTAGGTTCTTCGCCATAAATCCCCAAAGGATTATCTGCAATTATGGTAACATCTTCTGCTCCGAAATCTGCTCGGTCTGAAGTGAAATCTCGTTCTGAAAAAGTATAAAATGCTCCCCAATCGATATCCCAGCTACCTAAAGTGTGCGATCCTTCAAGGTTAAAAGTTTGATTTTCTTTTAATTCGTTAAATACATTAATATCACGACGTGCTCTTGCACCGCTTCCTGTAATAGAATCTAAAGTTTGATACCGTGCACCTCGATCGGTATCCATATCAAATCGAAAGCGATTACGTACATCTGTATCTTCTCTTCGATTATACATATAGTTAAAAACAAGGCTATTATTTTCATCAAATTTATAATCTAATGTTCCGGTAATTCCATACCGTTCTCTTTCATTTTCGGTTAGCCTGTATTCATACTGATCCATGACAATAACTTCTTCCTGTGATACATCTGTGGTAATGGGTAGTCCACCCCATCGTGCATCATTTCTATGTTCTGAATTATTTGAACTATACATACTTCCACCTAAAATAATCCCTAGTTTTCCATTAGGAACTATATCTGTTTTAAAAAATCGCTTATCCAGACGTAATTTATTCAACGCATTAAGACCATCAGAAATATCGTTATATCCAATACCGGATTCCGCCTTTACACCAAGATTGAATCTTCTTGCTATAGGTGTTCTCAAATTAACAGTACCTCCAACGGCATCCCCATCCATATCAGGGGTGGGTACTTTGGTAATTTCCATAGAGGCTAATTGATCTACAGGAATTAAATCTAAAGACTCTGTTCTAGCACCGTTTTGTTGAACACTAGGAATCTGTTCACCATTAATTTGCACCGTCGTGAAGTTGAGAGGGGTTCCTCTAATACTAATAGTCGATCCTTCTCCTTTGTCTCTTTGAATATTTACTCCAGGTACTCTTTGCAGTGCCTCGGCCACGTTTAGATCAGGAAAGCGACCAATTAAATCGGCAGAAACCACATTTTTGATATTATCGGCTGTTCGTTGTAGGTTTAAAGCTTTTGACTTTCCTTCGACATTACCGATTACAACTACCTGATCGAGTTCTGCGGCATTTTTGTTCATAAGAACATTACCGACATCTACCTGGGATCCCGACAATTCGATGCCAAATGACCTGGTAGCAAAGCCAATGTAGCTTACTTCGATTTTTGCATTTCCAGAGGCTTTTGTTCTAATGGTAAATTCTCCGAATTCATTGGTAACCACACCTGTAAGTGTAGATCCACTACCGTCTAGAAGAACCACGGTAGCACCGAATAAAGGATAATTCGCCTCGGGGTCAATAACTGTTCCTGTAACCACTTTTGTATCCTGGGCGAAAGAAATACCACAGATAAGTAGAAACAAAAAAATACTAGTAATTTTTTTCTTCATTTTTATTAGGTTAAATTTTAATGGAGAATAATGAGTGTATTCATTATCCAAACTTTAATGATCTTTGGCTCTTAGATATACTTTAAAACATCTTACTGCGTTTTGAAGTAACTCTTATGGTAAAGATGTTATAAAAGAATTATAATCGTACGGTGAATATGTATCAAGAGTACGGGGTATCTGTAACATTTATAGTAAAATTGTTAATTTAAACTTAAATTAACCTGATCATAATAAAATAGTAACCCAAAAATTTGCATTTAATTAAAGACTTCTTATTCTAATGGCACTAATGAATGTGCTACCTTGTTTACTTTTAAGGTGTACTCGAATTCCTTTGTTTTTTGTACTTCTAATAATTACCTTTTTTCTAATAGGATAGTTGTATCCATAGGTTTTAAGCATGTCTAAGTTTTTAAGCACTGTACTATTATTAACAATGACATCAAAAACAGATGTTCCTCCTTTGTGTTTAGGAGACTCTACTCCATCAACAAACCGTCTGGATTTCGGATAATGTTCCACAAAAAGCAATTCAACTTCGTACCAGCCATCTTTAAGATCAAATTGATATCCAGCAGTATTTCTTCGCATGGTTTGATAGAGTCCTATATCCTCTTTTAGGGTAAGAATGTCTTCTTTTGTTCCAATTTTTTTTGCTACATACAGGGGTTCTCCATCTAAATACCCCCAGCTACCGCTCTCATATTTTTTATCTACCAACCATGTATTCTTTCCTATAGGATCGTAAAAACTATGGTTACTCCCCGAGTTTATACTAATGTCTACATTATCTTTATTAGAAATTTTTTCAGGAATACCTTTATAATTAATGGTCAGAATGTCTTTGGGATACTTCTCTAAAGGGTTGATAGCTTCAAAAACATTCTTCCCTTCTTGAAACATGACTTCCCAGGTGGCCGAATGATTGATCACTTTTTGTAGCCCCAATGATTTTCCATTTTGGAACAATTCAATTTTTTCCAGATTACTGTAGACCTGTACCGGAAGTTTTTTTGTTTGTAGATCTGATCGATCTGTCCAGTTCGTTTCGGCAATTTTAAGATAAGGTTTTTTTGATAACGCAGCTTTAAAAAAGAAATATACATCTTTAGGTTTACGATTTGCCGATACCAGCCCTTTATTGTTAACGTGTGGATTGGGGTCAATTCGTCTTTCAGAACTAAAATCTATTAAATTCCACACCGTTGCTCCCGAAATGTAAGGGCGTTCCATGATTTGTTGATAATAACTTTCCATCATTCGTTTGTGCCCTTCTATGGTAAAGTCAAATCTTTCGGGATGCAAACTGTGAAATCGGGGATCGCTTCCGGCACCAAATTCACTCACAAAGTGAATGCGATTTGGATGTTTTTTGTGCTGTTCGTCTAAAAATTTTCCAAAGTCATCAAAGGTGTCGTAATACCAACCATGGTATAAATTCCAACCAACGATTTGTGGGATTTCATCGATTTTAGAGCCCTCATAAAGGGGATATTTGTGCAAAGCCATAGCTGTATAGCGTGTAGGATCTTCTTTTCTGGCTATAGCTTCTAGTTTTTTTGCCAGGTTTACAGTTGCCTTGGTGTGCTGGTCGACTATGTCTTTATCAATAAAACGATGCGCCCAGTAAATCTCATTCATATACCCCCACATGATTACAGAGGGATGGTTGTAATGTTGTCGTATCATTTCTTTTAGCATGATCTCACTAGTTTGATCATGTTCTTTTGATAGTGTTACTTCGTTTACTAGCGGAGTTTCTTCCCAAACCATTAGACCTATTCTATCGGCTTCTTCAAGAATAGCAGGGTCTTGCGGATAATGCGCCAACCTAATAAAGTTACCCCCCATTTCCTTTATCAATCTAAGATCACTACGATGTGTATCATCGCTTAGAGCATTCCCTTTTCCCGGGAAATCCTGATGTCTATTGGCACCAATTAGTTTAAGAGGCTTTTCATTGAGATAAAAACCTGTATTTGCATCAAAAGAGAAGGTTCGAATACCAAAATTAATATACTCTCGATCCAAAACTTCTTCTTTTTTATGTATGGAAATGTCTAATGTATACAGGTCAGGTGTATCGGGAGACCATAATGCAGGGTTTTTTATCTCAATTTTATCTATAAGAAAAATTGATAACTCATCTTTTTTTCCTGAAGTAATTTGAGTGTTGCCTTGTGCAACAGTAGTTCCTTTCGAATCGTAAATTGTATAGTGTACACTGTGAGTTTTTAAGTTTTTTGAAGCACTTCTAATGCTACCTTTAATTTGAATGTTTGCTTTGTCGGAGCTTACTTTGGGTGTACTCACAAAAATTCCTTTTGATCCATAATCCAGCAAATTAAAGTGAGTTTTGGATGTTTCAATAAGAAAAACATCGCGGTAAATGCCTCCAAAAAAAGTGAAGTCGGCAGAGAGTGGGGGAATGTTTTTATCGTGAGCGTTATCGACCATAATTAATAACTCATTGCTCTGATCTTTTAATAAATAAGGCGTTATATCTATTGTAAAAGCACTATACCCTCCTTTATGCTCTCCGGCTTGTGAGCCATTTACAAAAATTTTTGTGTGTTGGTTAGCCCCTTCAAAATGTAGAAAATAATTTTTTGTCGAAGTCTTGAATTCAACCTCCAGTTTCTTGTAGTACCAGCCTTTACCGCGATAATAACCGCGATTTCCATCGTCTAATACATCCTCGTTATTCCACGTATGTGGCAGGTTAACAATTTCCCAGTTATTCGTATTTATATTAGTTTTAGATGGGCTTTCCTCTTGTTTATTAAATTTCCATAAAGAATTAATAGAGGTTTTTACACGCACTTGTGCCTGGATTGTGCTAGAAAAAATAAATATAAGGGAGCATAGCAAAGCTATACGCTTTATTGAAATGGAATACATAATCATATTTTGAAAATTCTACATATAGAAGAACTTCAAAATAGTAGAGAAGTAACAATATATTCTAAAAGCCAAACAAATATAACGGGTATACGCATTTTAAAAAAATAAATGATTTAAAATATTTGAGTTTATGTTAAAAAAGCAGTATGTTCCTGTAAAATTGTGATTCTTGAATTTTTGTAATTTTTTTCTCTATCTGGCTGTTGTTCTAAATTTAAATAGCTTTATTCTTCGGGCTCAAAACGCTTCATTTGTCGAAAACAGTTTTTATTTTGATCATCTCACTGTAAAAGAAGGACTATCTCAAAGTTCTATTTTATGTATGCATCAAGATCGATTTGGATTTATGTGGTTGGGAACCAGAGATGGTCTTAATCTTTATGATGGTTATCAATTTAAGGTATTCAAAAATCAAGTAGGTGACAGTACATCTATATCGGGTAATATTATAAAGGATATTAAAGAAGACACTTTAGGAAATATATGGATCGCTACAGATGTAGGTTTAAGTACGTATAATAGAGGTCTGAAATTATTTCATAACTATAAGCTAGATGTCGCAAATAACGAAACCCCTTTAATTAATGTACTTTATATTACTACAGAAAATAAAATCTGGGTAGGAGGTAATTTTGGACTTGTACACTTTGACTCGAAGAATGAAGAATTTAGCTCTGATCTCATGGCACTTTATGATCGTCATCCTTCTAAGAAATACGCTGTCACTTCTATTACACAAAGTGATAATAGACAATTACTACTGGGAACTAGTAAAAAAGGTATCTTTCAGTACGATGTTCTTAATAAAAAATTAAAATCCTTTCATCCTGAAGAAGAAAAGAACAAACCTATACAGCGAGTTCAATCTCTTGTCGTTACAGATCAAGAAATATGGGCTGGTACCTACGGTAGTGGATTGTTCAAATTTGATACAAACGGAAATGTATTAGGGCATTATCATACAAATGCATTGAATACTCAACATCGAATTTCTGATAATCGCATCAGGACATTACTTATAGATGACCATGATCTTTGGATAGGTACATTTAAAGGATTAAACGTATTTCAAGATTTTAATCAAATGGTGACCATCGACTATCAGGATGGAGATCCCAAAGGATTATCACACGGTAGTATTAGATCACTTTTCAAAGATAAAAAGGGCAGTATTTGGGTAGGAACGTATTTTGGGGGTGTTTCTATCTACGATATCCACAATCAAAGGTTCAAACATTTCTATAATAGTAGTGGTAACACCAATTCACTAAGTTATAACGTAGTAGGAGCATTTGAAGTTAACCCTGATGAAGAAACTATTTTTGTTGGGACAGAAAGAGGAGGGTTAAATATTTATGATATTAACGAAAAAAAGCATCATAGGTTAGTTGATTCTTCACAAATCAGAAGTACGATAAAGTCTTTGTATAGAGATCCACAGTATACACTTTGGATTGGCGTATTTAAAAAAGGATTACATTACCTTAATACTGTAACCAACAAGCTAATTCGAGTCTCTGCAACACAACCTCCCGAATTTAATTATTTAAGAGACGCAATTATTAATTGTATTACCGCAGATGAGCAGGGAAGTTTGTGGATGGGAACAGACGAGAATGGATTACAAAAATTCGACTATAAAAAGAAACAGTATATAGTTTATCCCAATAGGGAAGCGTTAAACACTTTGATCAAGCGTGATCCTATTAAAGCAATTGAAATCAAAGATGGTTTAGTGTATCTGGCTACACAAGGATCTGGTATTATTATTTTTGATCCCGCCTTAGGCACCATCGAACAATTAACGCAGTTTACTGTTGGTGACACATCCTTTCAATGTACAGAATTTAATCATATATCTCTGGCCAAAAATGGAAAGCTCTGGTTGTCAACAAACGGGAAAGGACTTATCGCTTATGATAGTACATCTAAAAAATGCAATCGATGGCATACTGTATCAGGTTTAGGTAGTAACATCGTATTAGGAACCTTAGAAAATATGAATCCCAATCACAGATGGGTGATTACATCAGATATGGTTGCCGAAGTTAGTTTGAATCAAGATCACATACTTAGAAGTTATTCTTATAACACAGGTTTTCCGTTAGAAGAAATTAATGAAGGAGCGTTTTATAGAACAAAACAGGGCTTTCTATTAATAGGGGGGAGCAACGGCTATGTTCAATTTCATCCAGATCAATTAAGTTTGAATACTTATAGTCCTAGCCCGGTACTTACTGCGCTAAAAATTTTTAATAAGGATATCACCCCGGGTGATAATAGCAATATTCTTACCAAAGATATTAGTAAAACTTCTGCGATTACATTGGACTATTTTCAATCGGTGTTTAGTGTGGCATTTCGATCCCTTAATTTCTTGCGGTCAGATCACAATCAATATGCATATATGCTTAAAGGATTTGATAGTGATTGGGTGTACAGCCAAACTCGTAACGAAGCAACCTATACTAATCTAGCCGATGGTAAGTATACCTTTCTTGTAAAATCTGCCAATACCGATAATGTCTGGAGTGCTACCCCCACGTCTTTACATATTACGATACTACCACCGCCTTGGAAAACCTGGTGGGCGTATTGCATCTATGTAATTTTAATTGGTTTAACCATGTATGCTATTCGATATAACGCAATTAAGAGCACGCAGCTCAAAAATGATTTACGAATACAACAAATTGAAAAAGAAAAATGGAAAGAAATTCATGATCTCAAATTGAAATATTTTATAGATGTTTCTCATGAATTTAGAACTCCGTTAACTTTAATTTTGGGTCCTTTAGAAGAGATGATCAGTTCTGGAAATCAAGAAAAATGGTTGCGTTCTAGAATAAAAATAATGTATTTTAATGCTAAGCGATTATCTTTATTAATTAATCAAATTTTAGAGATTAGGGAAATAGAAACAGGTCATTCTCAACTCAAAGAACAACCACTTTATATAGAAGCGATTATCGAGGATATTGTATCATCTTTTAAGGTGGTGGCAGATAAAAAGCAAATTGCCTTATCGTTTGGTCAACCTAACAAAAATGAGCGACCTGTTCTTGCAGATAAGGATAAAATTGAGAAAGTCTTCTATAATCTATTGTCCAACGCGTTTAAGTTCACTCCTGAAGGCGGTAAAATAAAGGTAACTTTAGACGTAGAAGAGCACCAAAAGCGACTACGATATACAGTCAAAATAAGTGATACCGGTATAGGTATTTCTAAAAACAAGCTAGACAAAATTTTTGACCGGTTTTACAAGGGTGAAAAAAAACAATCAGGAGCAGGAATTGGATTATCATTAACCAAATCTTTGGTGAAACTTATGCAAGGTGATATTCGTGCTATAAGTAACAAAGGTAAAGGCACATCTTTTATTGTAAATTTACCTTTTAAAATGGCTGAAATCTCTCTCGAAAAAGAAGATAGTGCTTTTGTAAAACCGGTTCCTCTAGAGCTTCAAAACACACCGCTGTCAAACAAGAAGAAGTCGGGCGAATATGAAAAAAAGGAAGTCATTTTACTAGTCGAAGATAATGAAGAATTAAAACAATACTTAAAACAACAATTAGAACCATACTATACCGTAATCACAGCTAAAAATGGTTTACAAGGGCTAAAGAAAGTGCAAAGAGAAGCTCCAGATGTAGTTATTAGTGATATTATGATGCCAAAAATGGATGGTTTAGAGTTGTGCGCACGTATAAAACAAACCAAAGAATTGTGCCACATACCGGTCTTATTACTTACTGCAAAAGATTCTCAAATGCATAAGATTGAAGGACTTGAATTGGGTGCAGATGATTATATAGCAAAACCTTTTAGTCTTACCGAGCTTAAGACCAGAATTAAAAATATTATCAAAAATAGAAACTTAATAAGACTCCGGTTTAGAGATAACGATACTCTTACTAAGCCTACTGTATTGAAAATGAACAGCTTTGATGAAAAGTTAATGAAACAGGTGATCACCATTATTGAAGAGCAATTCGACAAACCAAATTTTACAGTAGATTTTTTAAGTAACGAAATCGGGCTAAGCAGAGTACATTTAAGTAGAAAGATAAAGGCATTAACCGGAGTAGGACCTGCTGAGTATATCAAAGAGTTTAAAATGAATTATGCGATGGATTTGTTAAAGAATCAGGCCTATAAAATTGCAGATATCGCCTATGCAGTAGGATATCAGGATGTACAATATTTTAGTAAGACTTTTAAAGCAAAGTACGGTCAAAGCCCCGCAAATTTTATGAAAAATGAAAAACGGGAAGATAAATAGCCTATGAAGATTTGTGTTATTTTCTGTTAATTTGCCTATAAAACAAAAAGATAATCTAGTCTATTAATACGTATAGCGAAGCAGTTTTTTTTTCGATACTCTTCCCATGACCCTGACTCCGGATAGAGCACATCGCCTTTAAACAATAGAACGATAGCTAAACTCGTTGTTACCGTGTGAATTAATGTTAAAACCTGCTTTTTACGTAATTTTAATTTCTAAAATACTATTTTTAATTTCCTTAACCTACAGTATTAATTTTTGAATCATTTACTTGCATACGTACAGGACGAACCTGTAAACTCTTTGTTTCAGATTGCGCTGGGATTAGCAGTCACTTTAGGTATTGTATCAATTTGTATTTATTATGTCTTGCGATACCTTGAGTCAATTTATGTAAAATACTATCAAAAGCCCTACTATATCCATTTTTATCCGAATTTAAAAATACTACCTCGTAATTTACAGGTTTTTGTGCAAGACAATGACTTTTACAATCAACTCGATGCCAGAAGAAAGCAATATTTTGCTCATAGAACAGCTAAATTTATTGAGAATACTAATTTTGTAGGCAGAGAAGGCCTGGTCGTAGATGATTTTATGCGAATGCAAATCGCTATGATGGTGATTCAACTTACTTTTGGAATGCGTCACTATTTATTAGAATATTTACATACTATAATTGTATATCCATCATCATTTTATTCTATTCTAAATCAAACTGAAAATATCGGAGAGTTTAATCCAAGGTCGAAAGCCCTGGCACTTTCGTGGAAGGATTTCCAGAAAGGGAATTTACATCAGGACAGCGGAAAAAGTTTGGGAATTCATGAGATAACGCATGCCATTCACTACAATTCAATACGAAATAATGATATAAGTTCTGAAATTTTTTATGATACTTTTTTGCAACTAGAACAGTATTTGGGTTCGGCAGAAATACGAAAGAAAATTGTCGATACCAAAATTTTAAGAGAGTATGCCTACACAGATAAGTTTGAGTTTATTGCGGTATTAGTTGAAGTTTTTATGGAATCTCCTCAAGAGTTGAAAGAAAAATTTCCTAAGATCTATACGTACGTCATGCGTATGCTTAATTTTCGATATTTCGAGTAATATAGGGGCTCATTTGTAATGATACACCATGAAGTAATAAGAGTTTACTATATTTACAATGATAAACAACGTTAACTAATTAAAATTATGGAAGAATTTCAACAGGTACTACCGGTAAGCGCCTTGTCAGATGAAAAGAGGGTCGCATTTTACAAAAAGACATACACTCATCTTGCTATGGCCGTGCTACTTTTTGTAGTCGTCGAGTGGATTTTTTTTCAATCTGAAACCGTCGTTAATTTTGCCTTTTCAATGACTCAAGGCTGGAGATGGCTATTAATGTTAGGTGGTTTTATGCTAGCAACTACGTATGCTGAAAAAATGGCTCATCGAACACATAATATTAATCAGCAATACCTAGGTCTTTTACTATACGTAGTGGCCGAGGCATTCATTTTTATTCCTTTAATCGGGATTGCCATGATGATTGCCGAAAACGGAGGAGCAAATATCCTGAATCAGGCAGCAATTTTAACGCTAGCATTGTTTACAGGACTGTCTGCCATTGTATTGCTAACCAAAAAAGACTTTTCTTTCCTTCGTTCTATTTTAACAATTGGATTTTTTATAGCATTAGGATTAATTGTTGCAGGTCTTTTATTTGGTTTCAATCTTGGGCTTTGGTTTAGTGTAGGTATGGTAGTTCTTGCTTCCGGATCTATTCTTTATCAAACATCGAATATGGTTCACAAATATGCAGAAGATCAGTACGTAGGAGCTTCACTAGGGTTGTTTGCTTCTCTAATGTTATTATTTTGGTACATTTTAAGCATTCTCTCGAGACTAAGCGGCGATTAATATCAGTCTAGCGAACGTATGGTCATTGAATTAAAATCGAAAAAAGTTTAAACTAATTCACTGTTTTTTTTGTAATCGAATCTAGTATAGTTTTTGCGTGAATTCTCGAATTCTCTATAAACCATAGATGCGTGTCCATTCCGCCACAAATGACCCCGGCGAGGTATAAATTCTCAACGTTAGATTCCATAGTTTCTTGGTTGTATTCAGGATATAATTTTTTGTCATTGGTAAGTGTTATACCACTATTTTCGAGAAATTCAAAATTTGGCTTGTATCCGGTCAAAGCCAATACATAGTCATTTTCAATAGTATAATTACCCTTAGGTGTTGCAATGCGTATTTTATCCTCCAGAATTTCAAGAACGGTAGCATTGTAATGTACTTTGATACTTCCTTCTGCTATTCTATTTAAAATATCAGGTTTAACCCAGTATTTTACCCGTTTTCCAATTTCAGGTCCGCGAACGATCATAGTTACCTCTGCACCTTTGCGATAACATTCTAATGCGGCGTCTACTGCCGAATTACTTGCGCCTACAATGGCTAATTTCTGTTTTGCATAATAATGAGGTTCTTTATAATAATGAGATACTTTTGGAAGGTTTTCTCCAGGTACATCCATGGTATTCGGGATGTCGTAAAATCCTGTCGCGACAATTATGAAAGAAGCTGTATAGCTTTGTTTTTGTGTATCTATCTCAAAAATAGTATCTCTTTTGCGGATTGAATTCACCATTTCGAATAAATGAATATTCAAATTATTAGAAGTAACGATGCGACGATAATACTCTAAGGCTTCATTGCGTTTAGGTTTGGCTTCTTTACTAATAAAAGGAATATTATCAATCTCAAGCTTTTCTGAAGATGAAAAAAATTGCATGTTGATGGGATAATTGTACAGAGAATTTACAATAGTTCCTTTTTCGATAATAAGATAATCAAAACCTTTCTTTTGGGCTTCGAGTGCACATGCAATACCAATGGGTCCGCCGCCAATTATAATTATATCTAGATGCTTCATTTAATCTGTTGTGCATTTTAATTATTGTATTCAAAGTCTGTCAATTCGAGTGCTTCCACTGGATGAAGAAGTGTATCGAGTCCTTCGAAACTATTATAAAGGTTGTCATTTAAGAATTAACAAGTTCTTTTAAAGACGCTATGGTATCAGTAGGATGTTCGCTTTTAAACACGAAGCTACCTGCTACCAATACATCTGCTCCGGCCTCGACTAATTGTTTCGCGTTTTTATCGGTTACTCCACCGTCAATTTCGATTAACGTACCGGCGTTGCGGGTTGTAATAATTTTTTTGAGTTTTTTCACTTTATCATACGTGTTTTCGATAAAAGATTGACCGCCAAATCCAGGATTTACACTCATTATACAAACCAAATCAATATCGTTAATACTATCTTCGAGTAGATCAACGTTAGTATGTGGGTTTATAGCAACACCTGCTTTCATACCTTCTGATTTTATCGCTTGTAAGGTTCTATGCAAATGTGTACAGGCTTCATAATGTACTGTAAGTATATGGCTTCCCAGATCTGCAAACGTTTTGATATAGCGATCGGGATTTACGATCATTAAATGTACATCTATGGTTTTGGTAGCATGTTTTGCGATATCTCTTAATACGGGCATGCCAAACGAGATATTCGGAACAAAAACACCATCCATAATATCAATATGAAACCAATCTGCTTTGCTAGTATTAATCATTTCGACATCTCGTTGTAAATTGGCGAAATCTGCTGCCAAAACTGAAGGTGCGATCTTTTTTGAAGTCATATACGAAATAGTTATTGGCACCGCTAAAGGGCTTCATACCCCCAGGCTTGCCACAAGGTTAGTCATTTTAATGCAAAAGTACTATTTCTGTCTCTAAATAGCCAACTATAGAAGCTTCATAAAACGTTGTGTGAGGTAAGAAATACTTTTGTAATGTTCTGGATTATTATCTTTTTCTTTTTTGAGGAACTCCAGTAATTCGTTTTTGCTGTAGTCATCAGCTATTACAGTAAAAGAAGAGTGGTATTCTGAAAAAGAATTTGTATTCATTTGGGAATCCAGCATTTTGATAATATTGTAGTGTTTCGAATCCTGTTTAATTCTTTCAAACATCATTTTAACTAATTTTTCTTCACCTTCCAGAACTTGAAAAAAATTACCTTCAGAATACATTAGGATCCCAGTAAGACCAATTGTATTATTATAGGTTCTCACATAATCCATAAGTTGTGATATATCAGTACTTGATACATCAGGGTGTACTGTACTCACATAACTTATAATATATCTCATAATTATTGTTAATTTATTGGCACCGCCAAAGAGTATAATACTCCGAGGCCTGCCTTGAAATTGAAAAATTGTTTTCAACATATGTCTCGTGGACTTTCCCCGTGGTAGTTTACTCAAAATACTACTTAAATATACAGATTTTCAATTTGAAAAATGAACTCAAAAAGAATTTAGAAATATAACTTGAATTTATATCCAAACATTTGCATGGTTTTTTTAAATCAAGATCTGTACTCTACTATTGAAACGAATAGTAATAAAATTTTTAATGTGAGAGCGTAGCGGTTTACATACGTTCTTAATTTTTTAACTAATTCATTTTTAAAAAATTAATAATAGTTAAACGACAAAATAAGAATTGGTTGTGGAAGAGAAAGTGTAGTTGCTTACAGTATATGAGGATAAAAAAACCTCCGGTAATCAGCCGGAGGTCATTCATCAATCAAAAAACGAACAGTTATAGTATAAAACTGTTTGTAACTGTAATTTAGAAAATTATCCTAAATATGTTTTCAATATTTTACTTCTAGAGGTATGCTTTAAGCGTCGAATTGCTTTTTCTTTAATTTGGCGAACACGTTCTCGTGTGAGATCAAACGTTTCACCGATTTCTTCTAATGTCATAGGGTGTTGATCTCCCAAACCAAAGTATAGTCTAATCACATCAGCTTCTCTAGGTGTCAATGTTTCAAGAGCGCGTTCAATTTCGGTTCTTAACGATTCATGAAGCAAGGTTCTATCAGGATTTGGTGATTCTCCAGAGTTTAAAACATCGTATAAGTTAGAATCTTCGCCCTCTACAAGGGGTGCATCCATACTTACATGACGACCCGAATTTTTCATAGATTCTTTTACATCGTTAATCGTCATGTCTAGCTCTTTTGCAATTTCTTCTGCACTTGGCGGACGTTCATGAGATTGTTCTAAAAACGCATATGTTTTATTAATCTTATTTATAGAGCCAATTTTGTTTAATGGTAAACGTACAATACGAGATTGCTCTGCAAGAGCTTGCAAAATAGACTGTCGAATCCACCAAACGGCATACGAGATGAATTTAAATCCACGGGTTTCGTCAAATCGCTTAGCAGCTTTAATAAGCCCCAGATTTCCTTCATTAATTAAATCAGGAAGAGTAAGTCCTTGATTTTGATATTGTTTTGCAACAGATACCACAAATCGTAAGTTTGCTTTGGTTAGTTTTTCAAGGGCTCTTTCGTCACCTGCTTTAATACGCTGTGCTAATTCTACTTCTTCATCTGCGGTAATTAAATCAACTTTACCTATTTCCTGTAAATATTTATCCAGCGATGCAGTCTCACGATTCGTTACCTGCTTCGTAATTTTTAGTTGTCTCATCTATGTTATCCTTGAAATTTAATACGTGAATATTTAGGGCATTTTATTAGTTATACGTAAGGAGTTACCAAAATGTTACAAAATTGTTCAATTTAATTTAAAAAAGATGATTTTTTTGTTGTGATGTGGATTGAATAATTAGGATTGGTCATTTAGAAAAGCCGGTTGATTCATTTTACTTTTGTTTTTTTGAAATCTGTTCGGCCATAAGTAAGGCATTATAAAGATTAACTACTTTACCGGATTTTGAGAGGTCTGAAAAGGGTGCTTTTGGACCTTTGGCATTACCAGGAAATCTAACGTTAATATTATAGCTGTTTCCGGATTCTAAAATGATATGCTTTACTTGAGATGCAGAGAGATCTGGATATCTGGATCTAATCACGGCTGCCACACCAGATACCAAAGGTGCTGCCAGTGATGTGCCATCTTCTACTACATATTTGTTATTAACGGCAGTTGTATACAGATCTTTACCTGGTGCAAAAACGTCAAGATTCTTTTTTCCATAGTTAGAGAAATACGCCGGTAATCTGTGATCCAAAAATGTATTTAATGCCCCAACATTAATAAAATTATTTGCAAACTCTTCACTATTAGTGTAATCTAAAGGGTAGAAATTGTATACATCAAGATTTTTACCGTCATTACCTGACCCATGTACAAGTACTACATCTTTTTCTGCAGCATATTGTATAGCATCAAAAACCATTTCTTTTTGTGGTGAAAAAAATTTACCAAAACTCATATTAATCACTTTGGCCCCATTGTCTACAGCATAACGAATAGCCAAGGCAACATCTTTATCGTATTCATCACCTTGTGGTACGGTTCTTAGGATCATTAATTTCACATGATCCGCAATACCATCTATACCAATATTATTATTTCTTGTAGCAGCTATTAGACCAGAAACAGAGGTCCCATGAGTATCAATTGATTTATCTTCGATTATAATATTATTTCCATAATTTGTATCGTTAAAGTGTTCTACATTATCATTGGAAATCTTTCTGTCTTTATACGCATAATTCAACTTATAATCTCTAATACTGTAAACATACTTTGCATATTCATCTAGAGATTCTTGAGTGAGCCCGTAAGTAAGAAATTCATGTAGTTTTCTTGCAGGTCTACTCAGTTCTGGATTCTTAAGTGTATCTATAGTTTTTAAGGTTTCGAAATTATAGTTTTGATTTGGAAAGTAATTTTTGAGCTTTTCTCTTATCTCTTTGAGATAATTATTTTGTTCTTCTATATATCGTAGATCTGTATCTAAAGTATTTTTGGCATTTTGATAAAACTTGATGGCTTCAAGAATTAACGAATCTTTCTCCTCTTTAGGTTGCTCAAGCCCTTCTTTAGTTAAAAGCCCTTTTTTAGTTAAAATCCTTACAAATTCCCATCTGGCATAATATTGATTTTCGCCATTTGTACTTCCTAAAAAATTCCAGCCATGGATATCATCTACATAGCCATTTTTGTCATCGTCAATGTTGTTATTTGGGATCTCTTTTTCATTAACCCAAATTTGATCTTTTAGGTCTTCATGTTCTATATCAGTCCCTCCATCGATAACAGCAACTATGACTGTATTGCCCCTTTTTTTGGATAGAATTTCGCTGTATGCTCTTTCGACACTCATTCCTTGAATAGTATCTTCAAAGATATCTTTATGCTGCCATGATTTTATTATTTCACCTTTTATCTGTCTTTTATTTTCATCGACTACTATGATGTTTTTAGAAAAAGTATTTGTGTTTTGTGCAATACATGAGCATAAACACAATAAAAGTAAGAAAAGTTTATTTTTCATTAAAGAGTGTCGCGATTTTGAACTACAATTATTCCTTGGGTTGATAGTCAGGATGGCCGGTTTGCCAGAGGGCGAAAGCAAAAGTGTCTACCATATTTTTATAAAAAGTAGTTGTTGTTCCATCACCTCCATGATTTGCGTCAAAATCTACTGAAAATAATATTGGTTTACTATTTGGGTTCGTGGTTTGCATTTTTGCAACAAATTTAGCTGGATCCCAAGGTACAACGGCACCATCATTCATGCCGGTAGTAATTAAAGTTGAAGGGTAATCTATACCTTTTTTAATATGATGATAAGCATCCATTTTTAGCAGAGCTTCAAATTCTTCTTTGATTTCTACAGTCCCAAATTCTTTGACACTGTTAGGCCCATTCGGCTGAATTTCTGATCGAATTAAATTAATAGAAGGTGAGTTCATTACAGCTACAGCAAACAAATCGGGACGTTCTGTGATGGCTCTGCCGATCGTTATTCCTGCAGCGCTAACTCCAAAAGCAATATTCAGTTTAGAAGAGGTGTATCCTTGATCTATTAAATATTCAGTACAGGCTATTAAATCTTTCCAACTATTAGGTTTAGTAGTTTTAAATCCTGCTTTATGCCAATCATTTCCTTTTTCGCCACCACCTCTTACGTGGGGGAGTGCCCAAATATTACCTTCATTGACCCAGGTTAATGACGGAATTGAAAAGAAGGGACTAAACGAGGCTCCATAAGCACCATAACTTAATGAGATTAAACGGTTATTTCCATCTTTTTTTAATCCTTTTTTATAAATAATAGATAGCGGAACTTTAACCCCGTCATGAGAAGGAACTTCAACTTCTTCAACTACAAAATCATTGAATTCGGGATAGTTTGCATTCGTATTTACATCTAATAAAGTAAATTCTCTTTTTTTTCTATCATATGTGTATACTTGATAAGGTTTTGTCCAACTGTATAGAGAAACCTTAAGTTGATTTCCTTCGTAAGCTATATAACTATTGCCAGAGGCTTGAGGGAGTTTTATTTCTTTTTCTATATTCTCTTTTTTACTAAAAAATTTAGCGTCAACACCGTTTTTTATCGTTATATAAAATAACTCTCCATCTACATACTCAAAATCAGTAATGACATTCTCTTTTTTTTCTTCAACTAAAACTATTGGATTATCAAAATCCGGGTTTTTAATCGACGTTTTACATATTTTGAAATTCGATGCATTTTTAGAAGTTCTGTAAATTAGTTCATCCTGATAAACGATATAATTCTTTATTTGCTCTTTTTGAGTGAATAGAAGTTTCCAGTTTAATTTTGAATAATCTACATTTTTATCTAAGTTCGCTATGTACGTATCATTGTAACTAGAAACACCACCGATAATTCCAAAAATGTAACTGGATTGGTCTGATTTGATACGTACAATAGGAAAATCGGCAGGTTCGAGTGGAATAGTTTTACCTGTTTTGGGAGGAAATATTTGCGTAAAAAGGTTAGCGTTAGTATTCAATTTGTAGAGTACCGACCGAGTGTCGGTCATATACTCTTTAAGCTGATGATCGGTATTCTCAATAAATTGATACGTAAAACCAGAATTATCAGGTAGCCAATTGATACCACCTGTAGTCTTGGGTTTTGTATTTTTTATGACCTGTGGATGTTATAATTCCCCCCATGTTTAGGACAGAATATTAAAAAAATAAGATGTTAATGATGTTGAAAGAGGGGGGTCTGGGGGGAGACTCATAACTTCTTTTTTTTGTTAACAACTCCACTTTCTTTTTATTTTTCATTATGCTGCTGGTTTTAGGTTTTGTTTATAAACCGCTATTGGATGTTCATTATCCAAATTTTGATGTCTACGTTCTTTGTTGTAATAGTTAAACCAGGTTTTTATTCCTTGATAACATTGTATCCCATC
>NZ_JAGKIK010000159.1 GCF_017897595.1 Aquimarina sp. U1-2 | reverse complement strand
TATTTACAAATCCCTGAAGAACAAGAACTAAAAGAAGAATCAATTTTAATTGAAACTTCTACAACGTATTTAAAACAATTAAAAACAAAACTAAAAGACTTAATGCAACCTGTTAGAGATATTGAAGCACTAATGACTAAAGCAAGTAATATTTCTCAAGGTACCACGAAGGAAACTTCATTTTCTTTTCACAACAAAACCTTTAAAAAGAAAAATTTACAAGAAGGTTATAACTTACTTATTACAGAACGTGAAAAATTATTTAACGAGAGTTTTAAGGACTGGGATTCA
>NZ_JAGKIK010000158.1 GCF_017897595.1 Aquimarina sp. U1-2 | reverse complement strand
ATTTTTAAAATGGTTAATAGTTGTTAGTTACTAGTTAATAGTGATTGTCAACATATAAATATTCAAACGAGTATAAAAAATATAAGTTGTTGGTTTTTAGAGAATGAGTAATGAATCAGAAACTAAAAACCAATAACCAATAACAAAAGAAATGGAAGTATTAAAAATAGCAACAGCAGGAAGTGTAGATGATGGAAAAAGTACCTTGATAGGACGTATTCTTTATGATACAAAATCTTTAACTACAGATAAGTTAGAAGCCATTGAAAAAACAAGTAAGCAACGTGGTTACG
>NZ_JAGKIK010000157.1 GCF_017897595.1 Aquimarina sp. U1-2 | reverse complement strand
AGAAATAATCATTTCTAGCATAGGTTTTCCTTCATTTTCATTATGCTCTATTTGCGGAATGGCATCTGCAATGAACTCATTATATGTTATAGAAACTGGGATGTTTTCAAATTTTGTATCAATACTAAAATTGTTACTACTTAATGGCGAAAAATCTAATTGTTTTTTTATTGTTTTGGTTGTTTTTCCATTTGAAATATGAACATGCAAATAGTTATTATCAGAAATCACGATATTAGAAGCAGCACCTTCACGAATTCTCATGATGCCCCCATAAGATACATACCGCGTAATACC
>NZ_JAGKIK010000156.1 GCF_017897595.1 Aquimarina sp. U1-2 | reverse complement strand
ATCCGACTTATAGAGTACGATCCAAACAGAACAGCGTTTATCGCTTTATTGAACTATCAAGATGGAGAGAAGCGTTACATCATTGCTCAAAATGGTTTACAAGTTGGGCAAAATGTAGTGTCTGGAGATTCAGGTGTTGCTCCAGAAATAGGTAATGCAATGCCATTAAGTGAAATTCCATTAGGTACTATTATTTCTTGTTTAGAGTTACGTCCTGGTCAAGGTGCTGTTATGGCGCGTAGTGCAGGTGCATTTGCTCAATTAATGGCAAGAGACGGTAAGTTTGCAACAGTTAAAT
>NZ_JAGKIK010000155.1 GCF_017897595.1 Aquimarina sp. U1-2 | reverse complement strand
GATGTACTGTTTCCCCATAGGTATATATTCCAGATCGCACTACCTCACCAAACTCATCTGTTTCAACAGTTGGTTCCATATAAGATTTGGCACCTCTGCTTGTGGTTTCCTCGTAAGCTTTTTTAGCATCTTCAACCCAAAGTGCTATTACTTTTACGCCATCGCCATGTTTTACAATGTGTTTGTTTATGGGCGACTTGCTATTTAAAGGCGTTGTTAACACTAGCCTAATTTTATCTTGCTTTAGCACATAACTTACCTCATCTTTTGATCCTGTTTCCAAACCTTTATATGCATA
>NZ_JAGKIK010000154.1 GCF_017897595.1 Aquimarina sp. U1-2 | reverse complement strand
AAAACTGAGTTTATACTTAATTTTTAAGGCGTAATCATCAGCATTAATTAAATCATGTAAATGGAAACCCGTTAGCACAAGTAAAAAAACAGCACCAAAAACAAACACATACTTATGGTAATCAACCTGGGCACCACAAATAAAATACATAAGAACAAAAAGAATACTAAGTATAATGATTACTTTTTTTTGAAGCTTATTTTTTAATATGGTATGATACCACCAAAAATAGAATAAAAAGCTTAAACCAGTATAAGCATAATAAAGCCAGATATTATTGATGATTGTATACTTGCCTACT
>NZ_JAGKIK010000153.1 GCF_017897595.1 Aquimarina sp. U1-2 | reverse complement strand
TGAAAAAGAACTTGTTAAACTAAACCATTCTTTTTTTAGTATTTCAATCATAAACTTTTTTAACGGTAACACTATTTGCCTGCGCTGTACAAAACATCAAGACATCAGCTATATTAACATGGGCGGGTCTGGATACCGCGAAATAAATAACTTCAGCTACATCTTTTGCTTGCAAAGCTTTAAAACCAGTGTATACATTATCGGCTTGTTTTCCGCCTTTAAATCGTACTTGGGAAAATTCAGTTTCAACCAATCCTGGATTTATAGCTCCTACTTTAATTCCAAAAGGGTTTAAATCCACAC
>NZ_JAGKIK010000152.1 GCF_017897595.1 Aquimarina sp. U1-2 | reverse complement strand
TACATTAATTTTTGGGCTTGAGGTTTTCCTTTGTATTTAGGAACTATTTGCGCAAAAATCCTATTGGCTTTCTCGTACTTACCTTCCTGAAAAAGAGAGTCTCCCATTTTAAATTTTAAAGCGACATCTTCAGATTTCAAAATCTTTTGATACTCGCTACAGGAACTTAAAATACAGGCTATTACTAATATGCTAAAAAGAGTAGTTCTCATAGATTTTAAACAGAATGCAAAATTACATTTATTAAACGTAATTTAAAAATATTATTTCACGGCTAAAATAAACCTTCAAATACTGCAATCAG
>NZ_JAGKIK010000151.1 GCF_017897595.1 Aquimarina sp. U1-2 | reverse complement strand
TATTACTGTAGTTTTTAAATGGTTGCAAAGGTACATTAATTTGTACAATTTCATTTAAGTTTTCTGAAAAGTAGTAATTTCCTATGAAACCTGCAATTAATCCATGATGTTTAGTTTCAGTAGCATCAACTATTAACAGTCCGTTTATCAAATTATTCTTTATTAAATCTCTATTACTTAATTCAGCAACCCAGACAAATTTCGGCATAGGTACTCTTAAAATCAATTCTTTGGGCAAACTGTCAATTAAGCTGTTCAAACTAACATAATCCTTATATGATCTAGATGAAGCAAGAAACACTTTAA
>NZ_JAGKIK010000150.1 GCF_017897595.1 Aquimarina sp. U1-2 | reverse complement strand
ATAAAGTTGTTTGGGGTGGAGACCGTTTAGGAATTTATTTCCTTGAAACTGGAGCTGTAAATCGGGGTAGTAAAGTAGTTTATGATAGAGCACATTCTGCAATGGCTGAAATTAAAGCAGGTATGGTAGATTGGGATGCTGCATTTGAAGGAGCAGATTGGTTTCACTGGACTGGGATTACTCCAGCAATTTCGCAAGGAGCGGCTGATGCTTGCCTAGAGGCATTAAAAGTGGCGAGTGCCAAAGGACTAACCATCTCTACAGACCTTAATTACCGCCAAAAGCTTTGGAAATATTGTGATGAAG
>NZ_JAGKIK010000014.1 GCF_017897595.1 Aquimarina sp. U1-2 | reverse complement strand
AAATGACACCTGTGGAATTCGAAAAAAACTTTCCTTTGATGGCTAGCCATCAAAGGAAAACAATGACTATTTTTAACAACGAAGTATTAACCTAAAAACGGTCAACGCTAATCAGGGAAGTACATGATGAACGTGAGAAATGTAAAAGTCAAAATGTAAAATATCAAAGTACAAAGTATTAAGTATTAAGTAAAAAATCATAAAGAATTCCCTCCATGAGGTCAAGGGAGGTGTTTTTGAATTCAGAATTGAAAAATGTAAAAGTCGAAATTTAAAATATCAAAGTACAAAGTATTAGGTATTAAGTAAAAAATCATAAAGAATTCCCTCCTTGAGGAGGGCTTGGGAGGTGTTTTTGAATGCAGAATTCTGAATTCTGAATTAAAAAACATACTATATTGTAACTATCTAAAAATATAAAACCACATGAACTCGCAAATAAAGACATTACAAGAAAAAATAGATCAAGCTAAATTAGGTGGCGGGCAGCATCGAATTGCAAAACAACATGAAAAGAAAAAATTAACAGCACGCGAGCGTGTTACGTATTTGTTGGATGAAGGTTCATTTGAAGAAATTGGTATTCTGGTGACGCATCGAACTACTGATTTCAACATGGATAAAGAAATGTATTACGGAGACGGAGTGGTAACGGGTTATGGAACGATTCAAGGTAGGCTGGTGTATGTGTATGCACAGGATTTTACTGTGTTTGGAGGCGCATTATCTGAAACTCATGCCGAAAAAATTTGCAAAATAATGGATATGGCTGTTACCATGGGAGCCCCCATTATCGGTCTTAATGATTCTGGTGGTGCAAGAATTCAAGAAGGTGTTCGTTCTTTGGGCGGTTATGCCGATATTTTTCACAGAAATGTACAGGCTTCGGGTGTTATCCCTCAAATCTCTGCTATTATGGGACCTTGTGCCGGCGGAGCTGTGTACTCTCCGGCGATGACCGATTTCACAATGATGGTAGAAGAAACCAGTTATATGTTCGTTACAGGCCCCAATGTTGTAAAAACAGTTACGAATGAAGAAGTTACTTCTGAAGAGTTGGGTGGCGCTAGCACACACGCTACCAAATCGGGTGTAGCACATGTGACTTCTAGTAATGATATTGCTTGCCTAGAAGATATCAAAAAACTACTTAGCTATTTACCCCAAAGCAATGCAGAATATCCCAATAAATTGCCTTTTGCACCTGCAGAAGAGATTCGGGAAGAACTTGCTGAAGTCATACCGGATCATCCTAATAAACCTTATGATATGCATGAGGTCATACGTGGTATTATCGATGAGGATTCGTTTTATGAAATCCATAAAGCGTATGCAGAAAATATCATTGTAGGTTTTGCACGCATCGGCGGTCGCAGTATTGGTATCGTTGCCAATCAACCTATGTTTCTGGCCGGGGTTTTAGATGTAAATAGTTCTAAAAAAGCCGCCCGATTTACTCGTTTTTGTGATTGTTTTAATATTCCCTTGTTGGTGTTGGTAGATGTTCCCGGTTTCTTACCTGGAACCGATCAGGAGTGGAATGGTATTATCGTTCACGGTGCCAAATTATTATATGCGCTTAGCGAAGCTACTGTACCCAAAGTAACAGTGATCACTCGCAAAGCCTATGGGGGTGCCTACGATGTGATGAACTCAAAACATATTGGTGCAGATCTTAATTATGCCTGGCCTACAGCCGAAATCGCTGTTATGGGAGCCAAAGGCGCAAGTGAGATCATTTTTAAAAAAGAAATACAGGCTGCCGATGATCCTACTGCTAAATTAGCCGAAAAAGAAGCCGAATATGCCGATAAATTTGCAAATCCCTATCGCGCTGCACAACGTGGTTTTATCGATGAAGTCATTTTGCCAAAAAACACCAGGCGTAAACTGTTAAAAGCGTTTAGTATGCTCGAAGATAAAGTAGTAGACCAACCCAAACGGAAGCATGGGAATATTCCTTTGTAGTTCACGGTACGAATGCATTAAATAAAAAAGGGTAACCACCATTTTATTTGGGAACCCTTTTTTCTTAGAATCGGTTTAACACCTTTAAGTATTAGTTTTAGATGCGCATGTTCACAGCCAAGTTAAGATAATTTTCAGGCGTATGGTTGAAAATTTATTACACCTTTCAACTGTTTCGAACACAATCGCTTCGCTATATTTTTTAATATAACCGAATCCGTACTATGCTAAAATTAAAAAACATTTTTAATGCTACATTTCGCCCAAAGCCTTACTTTGTTGTCCGTTTAACCCGCTTTATGACGAAGTACAAGTACATAATTTGGGTTTAATTTCTCTCGTATATGATGTTCTTATAACCATTAAATCCTATTCTGTAGACTCTCCAACCTCTTGGAATAGGAGATATTCTATGAGCTTCTGCACGGGCATTGGGCCAAGCTCCATTTAAGTTTCTAATTCTTCTGCTACCACTTACGGAATTTACATCAGTAATTACCCAACCTTCGGGCAAAGGAGAATTTCGATTCATAAACTCATATACCCCATAGTTACCGCCATTTAAATTTTTAATCGTTCTATTTCCAGATATAGTATTTATCCTTACGGTAATCCAACCTCTTGGTATTTGCTTATTAAACCGTATAGTCCTTATCTCTCCGTAATAACTTTTTGATAAGGGCAGCGTAGCCTCAAATGATTCTAAATGAACATCATTAAAATTCTCCTCTGGTTTCTCACAAGAGATAAACATTGCGCTCAGCACTGCAAAAGCAGCTAATACATGATTTTTTTTCATATTTATAAATTTAGATTATTAGAAGGTAGAACAACTTATTGGTACACCTTTGTAGATCTGAAATTAGCTTACTATATCCAAAAAAAAGTACCAACTTATAAATTGGTACTTCAAAATAAGGCTTTGGCAATATAACCAATTAGGTGATCACCCTATGTGATACTAAATGGACTCAAACTTTAAGCTACTATACTCTAATCTACTATACTCTAATCTACTATATTCTAACAAAGTAAATTTAAATTAACCATAGTATATTTATGACATGTTAACAAGCTTAAATCTGACTATCGTTTTCGTTAATGTTGTAACCATGAATCTTTAGAAAGCCTCTTTAGATTTTAGATTTCATTTTAAATATACCTACAACGCCTCATCCATAATTTTTTGTACAACTTCTGGATTTAGTAACGTACTGGTATCTCCCAGATTGCTTGTATCTTTTGAAGCAATTTTACGTAAAATTCTTCTCATGATCTTACCACTTCGGGTTTTTGGTAGTCCGGGTACAAACTGAATTTTATCTAGTTTAGCGATGGGTCCTATACGTTCGGTAATTTGTTGATTCACTTCTTTACTTAAGTTGTTACGATCACGAGTTTCTCCAGTTTCTTTAAGAATAATATATCCATACAGCGCATTTCCCTTAATGTCATGTGGAAAACCAACTATAGCCGATTCTGCTACAGCCGGATGTTCATTAATGGCATCTTCGATAGGTGCCGTACCCAGGTTGTGACCCGATACTATGATTACATCATCTACTCTACCAGTTATTCTATAATACCCTACCTCATCGCGTAAGGCTCCATCCCCTGTAAAGTACTTATTTTCAAATGCTGAAAAATAAGTATCCTTGTAACGCTGATGATTCCCCCATATGGTTCTGGCCATAGAGGGCCAGGGAAATTTAATACATAAACGTCCGTCGACCTGATTCCCCTTAATTTCTTGTCCGTTTTCATCCATTAATGCAGGTTGTATTCCCGGCATGGGTAACGTGGCATAGGTTGGTTTGGTTGGTGTCGAATATGGTATTGGCGAAATCATGATACCACCGGTTTCTGTTTGCCACCAGGTATCGACAATTGGTGAATTTTTTTGACCAATATGATCGTTATACCAATGCCATGCTTCTTCGTTGATAGGTTCGCCTACCGTACCTAATACCTTAAGACTGGATAAATCATGATTGGTCACATAATCCAGGTTTTCTTTGGCCAATGCTCGAATAGCAGTAGGTGCTGTATAGAATTGCGTAACCTTATGCTTTTGAACTATATCCCAGAAACGACCAAAATCTGGATATGAAGGTACACCTTCAAACATGACGGTCGTTGCTCCATTTGCCAAAGGACCATAAACGATATACGAATGCCCGGTAATCCAACCGATATCGGCAGTACACCAATAAATATCATCTTCATGATACTGAAATACATTTTTAAATGTATAAGCAGCATAAACCATATACCCTGCCGTAGTGTGCAACATACCTTTGGGCATTCCCGTAGATCCAGAGGTGTATAATATGAATAATGGATCTTCTGCGTTCATCACTTCGGGCACACAGTCTTTGTATGCGTCATCAAGTAAAGGCTGTAACCAATAGTCTCTACCTTTTTTCATAGTAATATCAGAGCCTATTCGTTTGGCAACCAGTACCGATTTTATGCCTGGACACTCTTCTAACGCCTCATCAACGATACTTTTTAAGTCGATGGTTTTAGCTCCGCGATACGATCCGTCTGCGGTGATGACCATTTTTGCGTCGCAATCGTTTATTCTTGTAGAAAGTGCTGTGGCAGAAAAACCCGCAAAAACTACAGAATGAATGGCTCCAATTCTTGCACAGGCCAATACCGATACTGCTAATTCAGGAATCATCGGAAGGTAGATACAAACCCTATCTCCTTTCTTGACTCCCTGATCCTTTAAAACATTCGCAAATTTACAAACGCGCTCGTGCAATTGTTTATAGGTAATATGTTGCGCATCTTCAGTAGGATCATTAGGCTCAAAAAGAATAGCGGTTTTATGACCTCTATTACGTAAATGGCGATCAATACAATTTTCGGTTATGTTAAGTTGCGCACCTTCAAACCATTTGATCTCGGGTTTTGTAAAGTCCCAGCTTAATACGTTGTCCCATTTTTTACGCCACATGAAGTGTTCTTCTGCTATTTCGGCCCAAAAAGTTTCAGGATCCCGTACTGATTTTCTGTATACTTGATAGTATTCTTCTAGATGTTTTATGTGATAATTACTCATAATGGTTGTATGTATTATGTTTTTAATTCTTCTATTTTTTTCTTAAAGAGACTGAAGCTACTAAGGATTAAGTACGTTCAACTTTTCAAATACTCAAATAATGACAATAAAAGCTCACCCTTACGACTATTGAATGTAACCGACAATATGTTATACAGTCTAAGTCAATTCCACAACTCATTTATTTCTGTCACCAGTTTTTTTATTGAAAATGGCTTTGTTAAATATTTATCTGCTCCCATTTGTAATCCTTTCTCAATATCTGCTGTTTTATTTTTTGCAGAAAGAAAGACTATTTTAGTTTTATTCAAATTTTGATTGTTACGTATTTGTTTTAAGGTTTCATAACCATCGACATTGGGCATCATAATATCTAATAGTACGATATCAGGAACTATTGTATTAGCTATTTGCAATGCTTCACCTCCATCGCGGGCAATATACACTTCGAAGTTCTTTTTTTTAAAGGTATATTCGAGTGACATTACTATGTTAGGTTCATCATCTACAATCAATATCTTTTTCATAAATAGGTTTTTCTTGGTTCGAGGCTATGATCTGGGAATAGTAAATAAGAAGCGTGCTCCCCTATTATATTTTTTATCGATCCAAATTTTTCCTCGATGACTCTCAATAATTTTCTTACTAATGGCTAATCCCAAACCACTCCCCTTAGGCTTTTTTATATTTTGATGTTTCGCTTGATAAAACTTATCAAAAATATAGTTTATATCTTCCGCAGGAATTCCTTTTCCATTGTCTTGTACGGTTACTTCAATAGTTTTTTGTTTTTGGCGAGCTTGGATCATAATCTCTCCATTTTCAGGTTCTGAGAATTTAAGGGCATTAGATAACAAATTCGTTAATACTTGAAGCATTCGATCTTCATCATAATTAGCATAGATACGTGTTCCATTTTGATAATGTATGGCTACATTTTTTTTATTCGCAATCTGTGAAACTCCATGAATCGCCTTATCTATAGTTTTATCTATTTGATTAGTTTGAATTTCGAGTTCATCTCTACCACTAGAAAGTTTTTCAAGATCCAGAATATTATGTATTAATCGTGCCAAACGGTCGGCATCACTTACAATAGTATTTAAAAATTTGGTTTTTAGCTCGTCGGGCATCTCGTGATCGTCAGTCAGTACTTCAGATGCCGCTTTGATCGATGTGATAGGTGTTTTCAACTCGTGTGCTACGGTATCCAAAAATTCGTCTTTGATACGATCCTGCTCGAGCAATTCGATATTCGCAGCTTTTAATTGTTTTGTGGTTTCAGTAAGTTCATTTGATTGTTCTTTTAGAGCTTTATTAATGGCAATCGTCTTTTTTGATTCTTCCAAAATATTCAGCACTTCAATCAAACTTACCGGTTCCTCTTTAACCACACTATCGATTAAGATTCTTGCCGATGCACTACCGATACTTCCGGTTAGTAGTTTTTCTGAAAAATTAATCAGCCGGGCATCTGCCATTTCTTCCTCTTTTGAAATATCATATTTCATATTAAAAAGATTCAAAGCACGCTCAGTTTTATATTCTCCTAAAAATCGCTTAAGCATTGCACGTATATCTGTAACATAGGCTTCTCCCTTCCAAACAAAAGCACCATCTTGTAGATTGGCATAATTGCTACTATTAATAAACATTTCTGCATAATTACGTTCTCTATAATTCCCTTTGGATAGTAAAGAGATTATAAGAAAACTGCTTGTATTTAGAAACATGCTCCAAAAAAAGGAATGTGCTTCTGGACTTAGAAAATCAATTCCTAAGAGCGCATACGGTTTTAGTAATTCTACACCAAACAGCCCCTGTTCTACAAAAGAATTATTGCCTTGAAGGACATTTAAAACAAAAGGTAAAATTAAAGTATACACCACTATTAAGACTCCTATACTCATTCCTGTCTTGACTGCCCTGGCAGAACCACGATTCCAAAAAAGACCTATAAAAAAAGAAGGTGCAAGTTGAGCAATAATGACAAATGATATCAAACCTATAGAATATAGTGATAACTCATAAGAAAAATTAACATAGAAGAAATACGCAATAATGATTAAAGAAAATATGGAAATCCTTCGTATAGTCTTGATATAATTTGCATTTTTTTCTGGGTCCCCTTTAACAAACATGTCCAAAAAACCATAGGGTATGACAAGGTTGTTACTCACCATCGTCGATAAGGCTAACGTTGAGACAACTACCATAGAAATTACAGCAGAAAATCCACCTAGAAAAACCAGCAGGGCTAAAACTATATTATTATTTTGAAGTGGTAGCAGCAAAATGTAGTAGTCTTGATTAACATTACCTTCAAAAGAAAGATTACCCGCCCAGGCAATGAAAATTACAAAAACATTAAATAGAAATAAATAAAGCGGAAACATCCAAATTGCTTTCTTCAAATAACGTTCTCTATCGTTTTCTACAACGGCTACATGAAACTGTCGTGGTAGTAAGAAAATAGCAAAAAACGAAAGTGCAATAGTAAACATCCAGTTAAAACCCGATGTAACCCCATTAAAAGCTGTTATTTGATTAAAATTATCCAACTGCGAAGCCTTTTGATACATATCTGATGTACCATCGAATAGAAAAAAAGTAACATAAATACCTGCTATAAGGAAAAATATAAGTTTGAATACCGATTCTACGGCTACGGTAGTCATAATTCCTTTTCTTCGTTGAGAGGCATCAGCAGCTTGTGTACCGTAAAAAGCAACAAAAATAGCAAGAAGCACTGCGATATAAAATGTGGAGTCATCTAGTATCGTAGTAGATACATAACTGGTCTCATCGGTTATAATTTCAAAAGTCTCTGAAATAGCCTTCAACTGCAAAGATATATAAGGTACGATCGCAAATACACAAATCACGGTTACCAAAGCTCCCAAAAAACGATTATTACCATAACGTAGGGATATAAAATCGGCGATGCTGGATATTTTATGTTGTTTTGAAACTCTAATAATCTTACGCATTACAAGTATCCAAAGTGGTAAAGAAATAACCGGTCCCAGATATATAGTCAAGAAACTGATGCCTGATTGAGAGGCTATTCCCACGCTACCATAATATGTCCAGGCAGAACAATACACAGCCAATGACAACGCGTATATATATGGATTATTAACCCATTTACTTTTTGAGTTTTTCTCTGCCCAATATGCAATGAGAAACAAAAAAGCCAAATAGATGATAATTATAGATATTAAAAGATAATTATTCATAATGTCTTCGTAGTATGAATAATGAAATGAGTATAGCGACTATCCAGATAAGAAAAATAAAAAAATAGAGCGTCGGAAAGCCAAAAATTTCGCCAGAATGGTCAAAAATGAGTATCAATGGAACATTCCACACTAAAAACAACACAAGAGAAAGAACAATAAGCTTTTGTTGATGTCTTTTTTTCATTGAAGAACAATTAATCTTATAAAGTTAGGAAAAAAACGGTGCTATATTAGGATACAACACCGGTTTCTTCTAAATTAAAAACTAATGTGAAGATGCTTCTCCCGCTCCACTCGGTATTCTTATATTTTCTACTATATCCTGAACTTCTTCCGGAGGTGCAGCCGTTACTCGAGAAATCACTACAGAAACGATTACATTTACGATCATCGCAATAGTACCGAATCCTTCTGGAGAAGTGCCAAACCACCATTCTTCTTTAGGCCTTGGTTCCATCACCCCTATTAATCCTGTTTTAAATCGAATCATGTAAAACAGCATTAGTGTAATTCCAACTACCATTCCCCATATCGCGCCTTGCCTATTCATTCTTTTGTCGAATATCCCTAGTATAATAGCCGGAAAAAAGGATGCGGCAGCAAGTCCAAAAGCTAAGGCAACTACCGCAGCTACAAAGCCAGGCGGATAAATACCAAATAATCCTGCTACTATGATAGCAAACAAAATACTAATACGTGCTGTCCAAAGTTCTCCGTTTTCTGAAATGTCGGGTTTAATTTGTTTTTTAATTAGATCATGAGAGATAGAAGTAGAAATAACTAATAGCAGTCCTGCCGCTGTTGATAAAGCTGCAGCTAATCCGCCTGCAGCTACCAAAGCAATTACCCAATTAGGTAAGTTGGCGATCTCAGGATTTGCTAATACCATGATATCACGGTCTACATATAATTCATTAGTAGAAGTATTGGCATTTGACACCAAACGCTCATTGTATTGACCACGTTCGCCTGTATATTTGGGTTTTCCATCTGTGGCGCTACCGTTCACATATTGAATTTTACCATCTCCATTTTTATCAGACCATGCTATTAGCCCCGTATTTTCCCAGTTTTTAAACCATTCGGGTACGGCTTCATACCTTGTTTCACTTACGGTTTCGATCAAATTTGTTCTAGCAAAAACTGCTATTGCCGGTGCAGTAGTGTATAATATGGCAATAAATAATAATGCTAAACCAGCAGATTTGCGGGCATCTTTAACTTTAGGCACAGTAAAAAATCGCACAATTACATGAGGTAATCCTGCAGTACCAACCATTAATGCCAAGGTTATTGCGAATACGTCCCAGGTTGTTTTTGAACCGTTCGTATACTCGTTAAATCCTAATTGCGTATGCAATGTATCTAACTTTTCTAACAAGTATGTACCATCTTCTACAGTACCCCCCATACCTATTTGAGGAATAATATTACCTGTCATTTGCATAGAGATAAAAAAAGCAGGCACCATAAACGCAAAAATTAGCACACAATATTGAGCTACTTGCGTATAGGTTATTCCTTTCATTCCGCCTAGAAAAGCAAAGACTAAAACCACTGCCATACCGATGATAACTCCCAAGGTAATATCGACCTGTAGAAATTGAGAAAAAACAATTCCGACACCTCGCATTTGACCTGCAACATATGTAAATGATACAATAAGTGCACAAATTACCGCAACTGTTCTTGCTGTATTTGAATAGTAGCGATCCCCTATAAAATCGGGAACGGTAAACTTTCCAAATTTTCTAAGATAAGGTGCCAGTAAAAGTGCTAATAACACATAACCACCTGTCCATCCCATTAAAAATACAGAGCCATCATATCCCATAAAAGATATTAAACCGGCCATCGATATAAAAGACGCTGCACTCATCCAGTCGGCAGCTGTTGCCATACCATTAGCTAATGGTGATACTCCGCCACCAGCCACATAAAATTCTTTGGTAGAACCTGCCCTTGCCCAAATGGCTATTCCAAAATAAAGGGCAAACGTAATCCCTACTAAAATCCAAGTCCATAATTGAACACTCATACTATTAATTTTTTTTGGTTTGTATAAAGATTACTCGTCGTAACCGTATTTTTTATCTAGTTTATTCATCAATCGTACATACACAAAAATGAGTATGACAAAAACATAAATAGAGCCTTGTTGCGCAAACCAGAATCCTAGCTTAAATCCTCCTAATCTTATGGTGTTTAATTCATCTTTGAATACTATTCCGGCTCCGTAAGAAACTAAAAACCATATGAGTAAAAGAATTACCAGGTATTTTAAGTTTTCTTTCCAGTATGCGACTGCTTTTTGTTTATCTGTCATGAGTTTAAATTTTATAAATAAATCATAGCTTGTAAAGTTACCGTGCTTTGTGCATCGGCATCTCCATATTTTATATTTTGATATTCTAGCGTCAATTTTGAATGATGCCCACTGAAGTACGCATTGGTCCCTAACCCGAAAGTGGTTGCATTATCGTCGATTGCATCTATGGTTCTGTTGTTGAAAGAGGCGTAAGGCTGAAATTTAATTTTCTTATTATCGTTAGGAATTACATAGCCCACGTGACCATACAGCATAGATCCGGTTTCATAAGTCTCTCCAAGAGTAAAATTTTCACCGTAATTATTGTTTTGATAAACGGCATAAGCTGTAATTGCAGATCCGTTTTCTCCAAGTGGTGCATCATAAAAAACATCTGCAGCAAAAATGGATACATCTTCTCCCTGGGGTGTTGCAGTGTCATCTACAATAATGCTACCATTAGGATGATAAAAAAACCCTGCGCCCACATTGAAGATTTTTTTACCTCCTAAATAGGATCCAACTTTATACGGTAAAAAATTTGATTCTTGATCTAGAAAATGATAATCAAAGTATCCTGCAAAGTTTTTACCGGCATCTTTAGAGCCCAATACGTTTCTTCCTGCATAGTAAGTTTCGCCTACAACAAAAGTATCGGGATTAGTTAGGTCGACCGCAGAGTCGAGTGTATTTTCTCCTGCTTCATTGACCGATATGCGATATTGCAATTTCCCAAATGATCCTTTTAAATATACACCGATGTGTCTGGCAAATTGATCAGATAAACCAATCGTAGCCCAAGACTGGCGATTGTTATCCAAGGTCATGATGTTAAGTGTACTTTGGTTATTGAGCCTTGAAATACCATTCCAGTAATGCAATCCACCCCCTATAGCGTGTTTTTTACCAAGACTGTATTGCATCCAAAAATCGTGAAAGAACAATTGCGAATTATCTCCTGTCCCTACCGGACTTTGATTAGTTGCATTAAGACTATTTAAACCAAAATGAGTTAAGATTAAAAAGTCTTTATTGATTTGGGCATACGTAAGAATACGCGCTCTGCGAATACTCATATTGGTATTGCTAATATCGTCGGGTACCTCATCCCGGTATTGTGCCCAAAATTGTCCCCAGGAAATTATTCGAAAATACTTGGATCCGTCTTCATTGAGCTTCATTTTAATGCCGCCATCGTAGTCTGGCGCTCCTTGCGAATACATAAAAGATATGGTCAGAAAAGCCATGCCTAAAAATGCGATGATCTGTTTTCTCATAGAGTTTAATAAGATTAGATTAGTACTAATTTGATAGTGTGTGCACTACTAAGCTCTTAAAAAGTATGAGTTAACAAAAAATTAATATACTTATTTGTTAATTAAGTATAGTTAATCTCTGAAACGTTCCCATTTAATAAGCATGAACTTATCTCCTAACTCTGTAACAACCACTCCGGCACCTGATAAATTGTTAAGGTTTTGAAAATAGTTAGATATTTCTGAGGCATTAAATATTTTATAGGTTGGATGATAATTAGTATGGTATGGTCTTTTAATATTGTATTTTTTGACCCAATTCATAATACTTACATGAGAAATTCCTAAAATTCGTTCTATCTCACGATAGGTTAATCCTTCCAGATAAAGCTGTAGAGCTTTGTTAACATAATAATCATCAATTTTTTTACCGATCTTATTTACTGAAAAGAAATAGTTGCAGGATTTGCACTTAAATCGCTGCCTATTATTTATAATACCACTCTTAATAAATGAAGAAGAGCCGCAATTTGGACAATTTTTGATACTCATATATATTTATTTAGCATAAATATATTAATTTAGCAATAAAGTATATACCAAATACTATGTTTTTATAACAATATGTTACATATTTTCTTAAAAAATGATAGTTTTACCCAAAAAAGTAGGTAGTTAAAAGGATTTGAATCTAACTAGCATTGAAATACGCTATTAATTTTAGTAGCTTTTGATCCCAAAAAGGCATTCACTCTATGAATAATAGAAAACGTACTCAATATGCAGTATTTGCAGTTGCTGCACTATGTGCTGCTTTAATCAATCAATACATAATTAAGTATGTAAAAGCACACATTAACCAACAAGGATATGTGTTAGTGCTTCTGGATATGATCATCGTAGTTCTAATTTTTGCGCCGGCATTTGCCTTGGTTACGAAATACACGAAAAAACTTTCCCAAACGTATCTTAAAACTTCAAAAAGATTTTCAAGTAAACGAAGTAATGGCACATTTCTAGGATTTATTATCGCTATTTTTATTCTTTTTATACTCTATGCCAACATAAGACATGATATCAACGTAATTGAAGATCTTACAAAGCTTATTCCCTAGTTCTACAGTTACATTAAAATTTTAAATCTTTGGGAGGTACGACATTCTATATGTTTAACGCTCGCTGCACATTGCAAATAGTAATCCCTTCTTGCAAAGCAAGTAATGCATCATCGTATGTAGGTATAAATTCTTGCGCAACATATCCGTTGAATCCCGTATCTAAAATTGCTTTAATAATTGCTGGATAATAAAGTTCCTGACTATCATTTATTTCGTTTCTACCCGGAACGCCTCCTGTATGATAGTGCGCAAAATATTCGTGGTACTTTTGAATAGTTGCAATAATATTTCCTTCCATAATTTGCATATGGTAAATATCATATAGCAATTTAAAATGAGGTGATCCGATCTTATCGACTAATGAAACGCCCCACTTTGTATGATCACATTGGTAATCTATGTGATCCACTTTGCTATTTAGTAATTCCATTACCAATGTTACATTCTTTTGCTCTGCATGTTTTACCAGGGGATCTAATCCTTTGGCACATGCTTCCCATCCTTGTGTATCAGAGATTCCGTTACGGTTTCCTGAAAATACAATAACTTGCTTAATCCCGTATGCAGAAGCTTTGCTAATAAGTTCTACATAGTGTTGTTGTAGTTGTTGATGATTTTGTATATTGTTGAATCCTTGAGTAATGCTGGCAAAAGTATCTGTAGCTAGAGAACACTCTAAACCATACTTTTTTGCAATTTCCCATTCGTTGGGTTTTAACAAGTCTATGGCTTTAAGACCTATCTCTTTTCCTCTTTTAGCAAACTCTGGCAGCGGAATGTTTTCATAACACCATCTACAAGCAGCATGATGAATAGCGCCTTTAACAGGAATTACGGCTTCAGCCATAATATCTTTGTCCTTTCCATGCGTATTACAAGACCAAACGGATGCGGGTATGCTTAGTGCACCTATTCCTAAAGAAACGTTTTTAAGGGCCTGTCGGCGATTTATCTTTTTCGATTTCATAGGCTACTGAATTCGTTAGTTTGTAGATTAATTTAGCTATCTAACATAAACTTTTTAACTTCATCAAAAGTAAAAACCGGATTAGCACCTTCACTGCCAGCAACCATCGCACCCACAGCACATGCGTAATCTAAAGATTTTTGCGGTGTTTCATTTTGTAATAATGTTGAAATTAAAGTTGCCAAAAAAGAATCACCTGCCCCAACGGTGTCTATAACCTTTATGGGATATCCGGCATTATAATAAAACTTACCGTCAAAAAATAACATCGCTCCGTTCTTTCCTTTGGTAACACAGATTTGAAAAGTCCCTGTAACATCAGCAATCGCTCTAATTTGATCCTCTACCAGATCTTCCTTAATCTTTAGAAGCGAACCTACCTCTTCTAATTCTTCATCATTTAATTTAATAAAATCTGCTTTTTGCATTATATCAGAAAGTAATTGCGAAGTATAGTGAGGTGGTCGCAAATTTATATCCAGAATTCTGAATTTAGCCTCTTTTAAAAGTTTGAATAATGTATTTCTAGAGACAGCGTTTCGGCTCGCAAGACTGCCAAAAATAATAGCGTCAGATTGCTTTACCTCGGCTACAAGTTCTTCAGAACACTGTATAAAATCCCATGCCGAAGGTGTATCAATAGTATAGGTTGCAGTATGCACATCATCTAAACTTACGTGTACTTCTCCGGTTTTATATTTGTTATCGATCTGGATGGTATGTACTGGCAATGCGCTGTTTTTGATGTATGTTTTGATTGCCTTCCCATATTCATCATCCCCAATTTTAGTCAATATTGAAGAACTAACTCCCATACTTTTAAGTCGTAATGCCACGTTGAGTGGGGCTCCCCCCACCTTTCTCTGATCTGGAAAAACATCCCAAAGTACTTCTCCGAAACAAGTTATTTTCATTATATTTTTACTTATACGATTAAAGATAGGTGTTTTTGGATAAACAGAACTATCAATTAACGAGCTTATCTGTAACTCAATAAACGATACAGATTTAGACAAAAAACAACCCCTAAGGATAACAACTCCTTAGGGATCTGGACTGAAGCTAAAAAATTAAACTAACTCAACTTATACTCAATCTTACTTCAGTTTCTTTTTCACTGATCCCGAAACGAGTTCAGGATTTAATTCGGCTATTTACGTTCAATTCGCTTTCGCTTTCGCTCTTGAAAGCACAGTCTCATTAAACTTGCTTCAGTTTTTCTTCTATTTGTTCAAGACAAAGATTATTAATGCTGCCTATGTGGCTATGTTTAGTATTTTTTTCGGGCTTATAATTAGAGTTTTCAATATCTTTCCCTATTTTGATGTAGGCATCTCTAAAAGACATTCCGTTCATAACCAATGTATTTAATGTATCTACACTAAATACATAATCATACTTTTCATCTTCCAAAATATTTTGGTTTACCGTTACATTTTTCAACGCATATTGTGCCATTTCTAAAGATGCTTTCAAATCCTGAATAGCAGGTATAATACCTTCTTTAAGCAATTGCATATCTCGATGATAACCACTTGGCAAATTATTGGTAAGTACCGTTAGCTCATAAGGTAATGCCTGAATTTTATTACACTTGCCCCTGATTAATTCGAAAACATCTGGATTTTTTTTATGTGGCATAATACTAGAGCCTGTGGTAAACTCTGACGGAATAGTCATAAAATCAAAATTCTGACTCATATACAGGCAAACATCCATTGCAAGTTTTGATAGCGTCCCCGCGATACTGCTCATTGCAAATGCGGTCAATTTTTCAGACTTACCCCTACTCATTTGTGCTGCAACGACATTATATTTTAAGGTTTCGAAACCTAACTCTTTGGTGGTAAACTCTCGATCTATCGGGAAAGAACTACCATATCCCGCAGCACTACCTAGCGGATTTTGGTCAACAACTTTTAAAGCCGCATTCAGCATATAAAGATCGTCGACAAAACTTTCTGCATAGGCCGAAAACCAAAGACCAAATGAAGATGGCATAGCGATTTGTAAATGTGTATATCCCGGTAACAAAACATCTTTATGTTTTTTAGCCTGGACCAACAAATCATTTGACAATGATTTGGTTACCAATTTAATTTGTTTTAATTCATCTTTTAAAAATAAATGTAAAGCCACTAACACTTGATCATTACGAGAGCGCGCGGTATGAATTCTTTTTCCTGCATCTCCTATTCTTTGTGTTAATTCGAATTCAATTTTAGAGTGAACGTCTTCAAATTGTTCTTCTATTACAAAAGTGCCTTTTTCAATTTCGTTCGCTATGTTGTCTAGCTCCTTTTTGATACTAGACATATCATCATTAGATAAAAGGCTTATTTTATGTAACATCAATGCATGCGCGAGCGTTGCTTGTACATCATATTTTGCCAACACCACATCTAATTGCCTATCGTTACCTACGGTAAATTGATCTATTTTTTGATCTGTTGGTAAACCTTTATCCCATAGTTTCATATTTTTTGTATTGAGTTGTTTGTAGTTAGTATTAAGTGGACAGTATTAAGTAGTTAGTAGTAACCTAAAATTATTAAGTTTGACCAATCTGTGATCATAAAACCATAGGTGTGCTTTATACTTTACATTTTCTTCATTGTATTATTTTTATGTGTTGCATTACACAATTCCTTCTAAAATTTTGATATATAATGAGACACCTTCTTTAATCTCATCGACATAAATAAATTCGTCTGCAGAATGTGATCGCGTCGAGTCTCCGGGACCTAATTTCAAAGAAGGGCAACTCAATACCGATTGATCTGATAACGTTGGTGAGCCGTAGGTAGTTCTTCCTAAAGCAATACCCGATTGTACTACAGGATGTTTTATAGAAATTGAAGAAGAACCTAAATGCAAAGATCTTGGTGCTATAATTACGTCTTCAGGCATGTTTTTTTGAACAGTGTCTAATATATCAGCATTTGTATAATCATCATTTATCCGTATATCAACCACCAGATCACAATGAGAAGGCACAACGTTGTGCTGATTTCCGGCGTTAACCTGTGTTACTGTCATTTTTACTGCACCCAGGGTTTTTGATATTTTTTCGAATTGATACGTTTCAAACCATTTTATGGTATCCAATGCCTTGTATATTGCATTGTTGTCATTAGGGTGCGCAGCATGACTTGATGTACCCTGAACTGACACGTCTAATACCAAAAGTCCTTTTTCTGCTACTGCGAGTTGCATTAATGTAGGTTCACCAACAATCGCGAATTCTATATTTTCAAAATAGTTCAATACACTTTTCAAGCCTAGTGGACCACTATTTTCTTCCTCGGCAGAGGCAACTATTACAAAATTGTATGTTAAGTTTTCCTTCGGAAAAAAATAAGCAAATGTTGCTAACAAAGAAACCAAACAACCACCGGCATCGTTACTGCCTAGGCCATATAATTTTCCAGTATCTACAAAAGCCTTAAATGGATCATTCGTATAATTACCATTAGGTTTAACCGTATCATGATGAGAATTTAATAAAATAGTAGGCTTTGATGCATCAAAATATTTATTGTAGGCCCAGACATTATTATTCTCCCTTTTAAATGGAATATCAAACTGCGTAAACCAATGTTCTATAAGCAGTGCTGTTTGATCTTCTTCTGTAGAAAAAGATGGCGTTTCTATAAGTTGATGCAAAAGCTGAATGGCTTTGTTTGTAAGTTCTTCGATCATTTTTATAAAGTCAGTGTTGTATGTTTTGTAGTTGGATCTTTAAGATAATTTGCATTAGCTATATGTACCTCGTGTACTTTTTTATGCAATGCATCGAAACAATTTTGAAGCTTGGGTAACATCCCATCTGCAATGACGTTATTTTCGAGTAACATGTGGTAGGTTTCCCTATTGATATGTTCTATTACAGAGTCTTGATCTTTAATAGTATGTAATACACCTTGAAATTCAAAACAGTAATATAAAGACACTTTGTAATACGAACTCATAGCAGCAGCAATTTCTGAAGCAATGGTATCTGCGTTTGTGTTTAATAATTGTCCATCACCGTCGTGCGTTACAGCACAAAAAACAGGCACAATATCGAGGTCTATCAATCCCTTGATTATATTCGAATTTACGCTAGAAACGTCACCTACAAATCCGTAATCCACAAATTGTACAGGTCTTTTCTTGGCCAACATTACATTGGCATCTGCTCCTGTGAGCCCTAGCGCATTACAGTCATTTTTTTGAAGGCATGCAACGATTCGCTTATTGATTAAACCTGCGTAGGTTTGTACAATGATCTCAAGATTTTCAGAAGAGGTGATTCTACGACCGTCAATCATTTCTGTTGTAATACCCAAACGACTGGCAAGCGTTGTTGCAGTTCTCCCCCCGCCGTGCACCAAAATTTTTGGTCTTTTTATCTTAGCAAAATCCGATAGAAAAGAATATAAAGCATCAGGATTTTCAATAGTATTTCCTCCTATTTTGGCTACCAATAATTGTTGTCTTTTCATACAAATAAAACTAATTTAAAAATTTGATTATCAACACATTATATAAAAATATTAGTATTTCCTTAGATTTGCGATCTCATCTTTTATTCATGTCCTTTTGTGGAGGCGATTACCTTGCCATATCTAATCCCTCTATGAGGGTTTCATTTCTACATAAATTACTACTCACCCCCAGCACTCTTAGTACATAAAAAGAGCTTTAATGGACTATTGCTCACTTATCTACTTTCTAATATTTTTTGTAACACCAATTGAGCAGCATATGTTCTATTATTGGCCTGCTCTATGACTATAGCGTTTTTACTATCTAATACCGCATCATCTAGAACGACATTTCTTCGAACAGGCAAACAGTGCATCAATTTTGCATTATTGGTTTTTTTCATCTTTGCTGATGTAATTTTCCAGCTTTCGTCGTTTCCTACTTTACCATATTCTGAATAGGAACTCCAATTTTTCACATAGATAAAATCTGCATTCTCAAATGCCCTTTCCTGATTGTGATCGATTGGCGTTTCTTTTGTTATTTCATCAGCCAATTCAAATCCTTCTGGGTGGGTAATGACTAAATCTACATCCATAATTTGCATAATTTCTACGAAAGAATTTGCAACTGCCTGTGGTAAAGCTTTTGGGTGTGGCGCCCACGACAACACTACTTTAGGTTTTTTTACTGAAGTATGCTCTGTAATCGTAATTGCATCAGTTAATGCCTGTAGCGGATGACCAGCAGCACTTTCCATATTGATAACGGGTATAGTAGCATATTTTATAAAACTTTGTAATACCTGTTCGCTATAATCGTCTTCCTTGTTTTTGAGCTGGGCGAAAGCCCGTATCGCGAGCACATCACAATATTGAGAAATCACTTGTGCTGCTTCTTTCACATGCTCTGAGTTTCCTTGATCCATGATTACCCCATCATTATACTCTAGAGACCAGCCTTCTCCTGTAAAATTCATCACAATAACATTCATTCCCAGATTAATAGCCGCCTTTTGAGTGCTTAAACGTGTTCGCAAGCTTGGATTAAAAAATAAGAGACCAATGGTTTTATCAACTCCCAGCATTTTATTTGCTAAGGGTTCTTTTTTTAGGGCAATAGCTTCATCAATCCAGGTTTCTAGAGCGTCTATATCTTTTATCGAAAAATAGTTTTTCATAGTATTCGTATTAATAGTCATCAAACACTAATTAGATGCTGACCTTTTCAGTTTTTAAAACTTTATGTAAAGCGTGTATAAATTGATCTACTTCCTTTTTACCAATGGTAAGTGGTGGAAGTATCCGAATCAGTTTTTTATTCATAGCACCTCCGGTAAAAATCTGATGCTCGTAAATGAGCCTTTTTCTTAAATTCGCAATTTCAAAATCAAATTCGAGTCCCAGCATCAAACCTCTTCCTTTTACTTTTTGTACCCCTGGAAGATCCTTGATTTGGGATAAAAAATAATCACCAATGTTATGTACATTATCGAGTATATTTTCAGTTTGGATAACCTCGAGAACCGATATGGCTGCCGCACAAGCCAAGTGATTACCTCCAAAAGTAGTACCCAACAGCCCATAACTTGGTTTTATATGTGGTGCGATCATAATACCGCCTATGGGAAAGCCATTCCCCATACCTTTGGCAATTGAGATTATATCGGGAGTAATATCATGAAATTGATGTGCAAAAAACTTTCCCGTTCTTGCGTAACCCGATTGTATTTCATCTAGAATCAGAACCACATTGTGCTTTCGACACAGTCGTTCAACCTGCTGAAAAAACGCTGTCGTACCTTCATCCAACCCCCCTACTCCTTGAATAGGCTCTATAATTACAGCGCATACGTCTTCTTTTTCAAGTTCTGATTGTAAAGCTTCAATCTGGTTGAGCGGTAAAAATGTCACCTGCTGCTGTTGGTTAAGCGGAGCATTAATGTTAGCGTTATCTGTAGCTGCGACGGCTGCCGAAGTTCTCCCATGAAATGCATTGGCAAAAGCTATAACTCTCGCTTTTCCAGTATGGAAAGAAGCCAGCTTTAATGCATTTTCATTCGCTTCGGCACCAGAATTACATAAAAACAGCTGGTAATTTGTATATCCTGAAAGTGCTCCTAATTTATTAGCTAACTGCTTTTGCAGACTATTTCGAACAGCATTCGAATAAAAACCAATTGCATCTATCTGCTCCTTTATTTTTTTATTATAATGCGGATGTGAATGACCGATAGAAATCACCGCATGACCCCCGTAAAGATCTAGGTATTCGATTCCGTTTTTATCGACAACGGTACTGCCATAAGCTTTTACCGGTTCGACATCGTATAGTGGATATACTTCAAATAATTTCATCTGTTTAAAATTTTATAATTCAATGAAAAATAAGTAATTACAAAATTATAAACAGATGTAACCACTTTGTTTTCGCATAAACTTATTTTAATCATATCGGTAGGGTATGCTGAAAAAAGTTTATGCTCATTTCATAGTATAGTTGTTGGTTGATGGTTTATGATCGATAGAAAAATACTAGCTATTCCCCATAAATAATCAACTATTTAATAGTATTAATCTTTTCATAAGAGGCCATCACTCCCTTGATCACCGAAGAACTTAAGCCTTGATGTTCCATCTCATTCAAACCAGCAATTGTACATCCTTGCGGGGTAGTTACTTTGTCGATCTCCCGCTCTGGATGTGTACCGTTTTCTGCAACTAGTGTCGCTGCTCCTATAGCGGTTTGTACAGCAATAATCTGTGCCTCGTGAGGATGAAACCCCATTTGTATACCTCCCTGGATCATAGCTCTTAGAAACCTTAAGAAAAATGCAATTCCGCTAGCACCAAGCACCGTAGCTGCTTGCATCAATCGTTCTTCGATGACCAGGGTTTCTCCTATGGTATTAAACATTTTTTCGACAAACTCAAGTTCCTTTTTTGCGTTCTTATTTGCTGATATACATGTCATAGATAACTTTTTTGAAGCCCCAGTGTTAGGCATCACTCGAATTACTTTGTTTTGAGGCACTACGCTATTAATTTCATCAATAGATGTTCCTGTTACTGTAGAGATTAGTAGTTGTGTTGACGTTAGTACATCCTTAATTTCTTGTAAGACAACATCTAACTGTCGGGGTTGCACACAAAGAATAACCCATTGCACACCTTTAACCGAACTAATGAGATCTTGCGATACTGATACCCCAAACTGTTCATTAACTTCCTTGAGATTATATTTCGATGTATCGACTGCCGTTATATCCTTGGGGTCTAACAAATCACTACCTGCCAAACCTGATAGTATTGATTTTCCTAAGTTGCCGACTCCTATAATTGTTATTTTAGCCATATTTCTTCGTTTTTATGCCCGAGCCTATCCGACATATATTGAACTTTTCGATGCATATATACTTTGATAAGCCGATTACATTGAGATATAAATTCATTAAAAAGCACTTGCTTTAAGCGCTAATCCTGTTTTTTCTTCAAAACCAAACATTAGATTCATATTGTGAATGGCTTGCCCAGAAGCTCCTTTAATTAAATTATCAATAATGGAGGTGATAATGAGCATTCCTCTCTTTTTTTCGATATGGAGAATACATTTATTAGTATTCAAAACTTGTTTTAAATGAACAGGTGCTTCAGAAATAACCGTGAACACTGCATCCTCGTAAAACTTAGTATACAAATCAATAGCTGTATTCTCTTCATCGTGATATGGGGTATATATCGTAGCATAAATTCCTTTACTGAAATTACCTCTATTGGGCACAAAAAGTATCGGCCCTTCAAAATTGCTTTGTATTTTGGCTATACTTTGTTCTATTTCTACCAGATGCTGATGGTCGAATACTTTGTAACTGGAAAAATTATTGTCTCTCCAGCTAAAATGAGAGGTAGCACTAGGCAATGCTCCTGCACCGGTACTGCCGGTAGTTGCGTTTACGTGAATCGTACTGGTAAGTTGACCGGTATGAGCTAATGGTAATAAAGCCAATTGAATAGCCGTTGCAAAACAACCCGGGTTTGCGATATTTTGAGCGTCACTTATTTCCTTTTTCTGTAATTCTGGGAGACCGTATACAAAATTGCGATGAAGATACTTTTGATCCTTCTCTAACCTAAAATCATTCCCCAGATCAATAATTTTGGTTGTTGTAGAAAATTCATGTTCTTCTAAAAATGCTTTTGATCTTCCATGACCCAGGCATAAAAATAACACATCAATCTCAGGATGTATGGTATTGGTAAACTTAAGGTCACTTTCTCCAATCAAATCCGGATGTTGTTTGATTACAGGTAAACCTGCATTAGTTGTACTATAAACAAAATCCAGAACCACATGTGGGTGATGATGTAGTAATCTCAATAATTCTCCGGCGGTATACCCTGATCCGCCAACTATTCCTACGCTTATCATAATGCTGTCGAATTTACATTGTGATATATTTTGTTTGCATTGCCATAAATTTTTATAAAGCCTTTGGCATCATCAGCAGTCCAGGAGTTATTCATTTCACCATATTGTCCAAAATCAGATTTCATCAGATCAAATTCTGAACTTATACCTTCGAGCGTAAAATGATATGGCTTTAATTTTACATGTACCGATCCTGTAACAGCATGTTGCGTATCTTGTAAAAAAACTTCTATGTTTCGCATTACCGGGTCGAGATAATTACCTTCGTGCAATAGCATACCATACCAATTTGCCAATTGCTCTTTCCAATATTGCTGCCATTTGGTAAGCACATGTTTCTCTAACAAATGGTGAGCTTTGATGATAATCAGGGGGGCTGCAGCTTCAAAACCTACCCTACCTTTAATCCCGATAATTGTATCTCCTACATGAATATCTCTTCCGATAGCATAAGCACTGGCCAGTTTTTCCAGCTTTTGTATATTCTGAACAGGTGATTCCTTTTCTCCGTTTATTTTTATAAGTTCCCCCTTTTCAAAAGTAAGCGTAACCGTTTCTTCTTTTTCTTTTTGAAGCTGACTTGGATAAGCCTCATCGGGTAGTGCATTCTTAGAGGTCAAGGTTTCTTTACCTCCCACACTGGTACCCCAGATTCCTTTGTTGATTGAATATTGTGCTTTTTCCCAACTATAATGTACCCCATGTCCTTCTAAATACTTCACTTCTTCCTGTCGGGAAAGTTTAAGATCCCTTATGGGTGTTAGAATTTCAATTTCGGGAGCTAAAGTTTGAAAAATGACATCAAACCTAATTTGATCGTTACCAGCACCCGTACTACCGTGTGCTATATATTTTGCTCCAACTTTTTTTGCATGCTGAATAACTGCGATCGCCTGAAAAATTCGCTCTGCACTTACCGAAAGCGGGTAGGTATTATTTTTTAGGACATTACCAAAAATTAAATACTTAATAGCTTTTTGATAAAACTCTTCAAGTATAGTTTTGTTTACGTGGTCGACACTACCTAGTTGATACGCTCTTTGCTCGGTTTCTTCCAATTCTTTTTCAGAAAATCCACCAGTATTCACCAGTATAGTGTGTACTTGCATTTTTTTTTCATGAATTAGATATTTTACGCAGTAGGACGTGTCTAAACCTCCACTATATGCTAATACTACTTTTTCCATAGTAATAATTGTTTATTGCTTACCAGCATGGTTTGCTTTATATTTTTTAATCTTTTTAATACGCTTCTATTAAACCACTTTTCTTTTTTTCTTTCTTTTTTTGAAGGATCATACAACATGCCCGTACAGAGACACATTTTGTGATCTTTGGAAGTTAAAATCTCGAAATTAGTACAAGTTTTGCACCCTGACCAGAACTTTGGATCATCGGTAAGTTCTGAAAAGGTGACAGGCTTATATCCCAAATCGGAATTAATTTTCATTACAGCCAAGCCCGTAGTGATACCAAAGACTTTGGATGTGGGATACTTTTGTAATGAATGGTTAAAGGTGAACTCCTTAATTTTTTTAGCTAGCCCTTGATTTCTGAAATCGGGATGTACTATCAACCCCGAATGTGCTACATATTTTTCATGACCCCAAACTTCTATATAACAAAATCCGGCAAATCGTTTTTGAAAAAGAGCGATAATAGCATTTCCACTTTTCATTTTGGCATAGATATACTCAGGAGTACGTTTGGCAATACCAGTACCTCTCACCTTTGCAGAAGCAGAAATTACATCACAAATTTCTTGTGCATATCGAGAATGACTTTCGTCGGCTATACTAATATCAACATGTTTCATTCATTCAAATTTTATTAATTACTTACTAATAAATTAATTATAAAATGGAGAACTTATGTAACCGCTGCGCTCTCACATTAAAATTTTAAACATTCCCTTTTGTGAAGAAATTTTTAAATTTTATTAATGTTCGTTTCATCTGTTCTTTTTGTTGTTTTTATGATCATCAGATGGAGTTCGCCATTGTGTTTCTCCTATTGATATATATGTAATTGATAGGACTCGTTTGATAAACGAACTTCTATTAACTCGCTACTGATGATTTAAAATAAAGAATGGTTATTCCTAGAAAAATTACAATTTGTAAATAATGCTTTGGCAAACTATGCCAGCTATTTATAAACTGAAAATCGAAATGGAATTTGTACCTCTCGGGGAAGTAGGGCGCACCTACTTCATAAGAAAACTAGACCCCCAAGGGGCGACGGAAACAGCGTGGAGTAAATTGTGTTGAAATGTTCAGAAATTGAACGCTAAATGCTGAATAAATGTATAGTGTTGTTTTCATAATAGTAACTCTAAATCGTCGGCCTTAGCCCCTTTCGTTAACTAATCAAAGACAATATTACATAAAAAAATTGTGGTATTCTAATATTGTAACAGCAAAATATATATTTTTCTTATATTCTCTATATTTTTATATAATATGTGTTAGTGAAGAACTGGTTTAAACTTTCTTCAATATCAAAATCGCTTAAACCAAACCTATTTTCTAAAGAGCTCCTATCTAAATCTATTGCGTTAAAAATCTTGTGAATTATTTTAACAAAAATTTTGTAGTATTTTTCAATACTCATCTCAATAAAAAGGGTTCGCAATCTCGAACTAACCACTATTTGAAACATATATTTCCTTCAAAAAGCTAATTAGCAACATAGGAATACCGAATTTATTGTGCTTTTCTGAGAATATCATTTTAAGTTTTTAACAAACCCTTTTCATTTTTACATCGATTAAGCAATTAATTTTAGTAAGAAATAGAAAAAATATGAGAATTTGGGGCTTACTAATCGGTTTTTGCATAAGTAATAGTATACATGCGCAACTTTTCTTTGAAGAAAATGATATTCCAATCGTAAAGAAGGTAATATATGAGTATTTCGATACAACACACTCTGATCAAATGCAGATAACTAAAGATTTTTATAGTACAGAAGAAGACCAATTTTTAAACGAAGTTCCTGTAATTCTATATGAGAGAATTAGTCTTCTTTATGATACGAATTCGACAGATACAGTAGTTTATGAACAGTATGAAAAGTTAGAACGAATCGTTCTGCAATCAAATTTTTAAACAAAAAAACAGCGATTCTTTCAAATCGCTGTTTTTAGTTTTTATAATATTTTTATTAGTTACCTCCAAAAGTAAATAATAAACCAATATTAAAAGTTATGTCACCTACGGTTCCATCTCCTACTTTACCAGCACTTAAATACGCGGCATTTACATTAAGTACACCGTACTTAAAACCTAAAGCCGGACGAAAAGAAAAATTGGATTCACTTGCAGCAGACTCAATATTTCCCCCATCTGCTTCAATTTCTATAGCTCCAACAGAAGTGATACCTAATCCTAAACTACCATACGGTCTAAAACCTTCTTTTCTAAAGTAATAACGTCCATTAACCAAATAACTTCCAAGAGCTACAGCATCATATGATACCCCGTCTGAATCTGCACCAACCAAAAATTCACCATGGTACAGGATAGACACATCGATATCCTCTGTTACTCCGTAACCTAATTCTAAATGCGCAGAAAGTCCACCATCTGTAATATCTGCAATATCTCCAGAGGGTACGGCATATCCTAGACCAAAACCAAGCTTTACCTGAGCTTGAGCAGCTGTTAAACCAAGAAAAGCAACGAAAATAAAAAGTACTTGTTTTTTCATAATAGATATAGTTTTATCGTTTAAATGTACGAATATATGGATAAAAAGAGTTAATTAACAAATTTTTAATGAGTATTTTAGGGTTTAACCATAATTGAGAAGACATATTTGAGTATCTATAACCTATAATGAGTTGTTATCATCAACCTAAATACTAAAACGAATTTAGTACAGGCTTGATTTAGGTTTTTATTGCAAATAACAGTTTATAAGTACAGTAAGATTCCGAAACAAACTTTGAATCACGCTAAGCCGTATCCTTATAATGTTATGCAGACAACTATTTAACTATATGATTGAATTAATTCTAAGAAATTATTTTATAATAGTCGTTATCGGTACTACGATCAAAATCGTGCCTTGCTGAATTCATTTTTCAACGTATAAAGAATTTATTTTTAATATGCAGTAAATTGAGACCCTAGAACAAGGTGATGCATAAATTCGAGTTTTTAAGGATATTCGAAAATTATACCAAAAACTGAAATAAATCGGGTTTATCGTTTAAATAATCTCCAAAAAAATTGAGTTCTTTCATTCTGGAAATTAAAGGCTCGAGGTCGTTTTTATCTTTCAATTCTATGCCTACGACTGCGGGGGCATTTTCTCTACTCGATTTTTTTGAGTATTCAAAATGGGTAATATCATCGTTGGGTCCCAGCACTTCGCCTACAAATTGTTTTAAAGCCCCTGCTCTTTGTGGAAAACGAACAATAAAGTAGTGTTTCAAATTGGCATACAATAAAGCTCTTTCCTTAATTTCAGCGGTACGGGTTATATCGTTATTGCTACCGCTAACGATACACACCACATTTTTACCTTTAATTTTATCTTTATAAAACTCTAAGGCAGCTAATGTTAAAGCACCTGCAGGTTCGACTACAATGGCATCTCTATTGTATAAATCAAGTATAGTTTGACAAACGAATCCCTCAGGAACAGTAAACATGTCCGAAAGATACGTTTTACAAATTTCAAAATTGAGATGACCTACCTTTTGAACTGCAGCTCCATCTATAAACTTATCAATAGTAGAGATTTTGGTGTTTTTATTCTTTTGTATAGAGGTGAGCATAGAGGGAGCTCCTTCTGGCTCTATACCAATAATTTTGGTTTTAGGAGATAGCGCTTTTAATGCACCACATAAACCAGAGGCTAGTCCACCACCACCTACAGCTACAAAAACATAGTCTATAAAAGCATCGGCTTGTTTAAAGATTTCGAGACCAATAGTACCCTGACCTTCAATAGTTTTGGGGTCATCAAAGGGATGAACAAAAGTTTTACCTTCTCTTTTACAGCTCTTTAAAGCTGCTTTTGAGGATGCATCAAAGGTATCACCTTCTAATACAATTTTTACAGCATCTCCACCAAACATTTGTGTTTGAGCTATTTTTTGTTTAGGTGTTACTGAAGGCATAAATATCGTTCCTTCGATTCCCAAATGATGGCAGGCAAACGCTACCCCTTGTGCATGGTTACCGGCACTGGCACAAACCACTCCGCGTTCTCGTTCTTCTTGGGTAAGTGAGCTTATCTTATTATATGCCCCGCGAATTTTATAAGATCGCACGCGTTGAAGATCCTCCCGCTTTAATAGCACATTAGCATTATATCTTTTCGAATATCGAATACTAGGCATCAAAGGAGTAACCATAGCAACATCGCGAATTGTAGAAGCTGCCTTATGGATATTTTCTATTTCAGGAAAATAGGTAGTTGTTGTGGTACGCATTCCAACATTAAATTAAAAAAACTTTGCTAGCCAGGATCCATTAAAGCTCACACAATACACAAATTCAAACTTCAACAGATCCGGCTGAACAAAAATTTATTACTTTCACGGTTTTCATGAAATCAAACTATTTGTTTCATGGCAGTCATAGATTCACGAAGTCTGGCACCAACGGTTTCTATAGGATGACTTCGTAATGCTGCATTTACTTCGATCAATTTGGCGTTATCTACACCATTATGTTTATCGTGATCAAAAGCCTTACCAATTACATCGGTATCAATTTTCTTCATAAAATCAGCAAGTAAAGGCTTACAGGCATGATCAAATAAATAGCACCCATACTCTGCAGTATCAGAGATAACACTATTCATTTCGAATAGCTTTTTTCGTGCAATAGTATTTGCAATTAGTGGCGTCTCGTGTAAAGATTCATAATATGCAGATTCTTCAATTATACCAGATTCTGTCATAGCTTCGAAGGCCAATTCTACTCCTGCTCTTACAAATGCAACCAATAATACACCATGATCATAAAATTCCTGTTCTGAAATTTCAACGGTGCCGGCAGGTGTTTTTTCAAATGCAGTTTCTCCTGTTTCAGCTCTCCATGATAGCAAATTTTTATCATCATTGGCCCAGTCTTCCATCATGGTTTTAGAAAAATGACCGGTCATAATATCGTCCATGTGCTTATGAAACAATGGGCGCATGATATCCTTTAGCTCCTCAGATAATTCAAAAGCTTTAATTTTAGACGGGTTTGATAAGCGATCCATCATATTGGTAATACCACCGTATTTCATTCCTTCAGTAATGGTTTCCCAACCGTATTGAATTAATTTTGAAGCATAACCAGCATCAATTCCCTTTTCGACCATCTTATCAAAGCATAAAATAGATCCGGTTTGCAGCAAACCACAAAGTATGGTTTGTTCGCCCATAAGGTCTGATTTAACTTCGGCCACAAATGAGGATTCCAAAACACCTGCTCTATGCCCTCCGGTAGCTACGGCATACGCTTTTGCCTGATCGAAACCCTGCCCCTGCGGATCGTTCTCTGGATGAACGGCGATTAATGTAGGGACACCAAACCCTCTTTTATATTCTTCTCTCACCTCAGACCCGGGACATTTTGGCGCAACCATAATGACTGTCAAATCTTTTCTTACCTGCATTCCTTCTTCTACAATATTAAAACCATGAGAATACGACAATGTCGCTCCCTGCTTCATTGATGGCATAACCGTGTTAACCACCTGTGTATGTTGCTTGTCGGGAGTAAGATTAATAACCACATCGGCATCTGGGATCAATTCGTCATAGGTGCCTACATTGAAATTATGAGCTGTGGCATTTTTATATGACTGACGTTTTTCTTTAATGGCAGCCTCTCGCAATGCATAAGAAATATCAAGTCCAGAATCTCTCATGTTCAATCCTTGATTGAGGCCCTGTGCACCACATCCCACAATCACGATTTTTTTATCTTTTAGTACATCTACGCCTGCCGAAAATTCATCGGCGTTCATAAATCTACATTTTCCTAATTGTGTTAATTGATCTCGTAATGATAGCGTATTAAAATAATTTGCCATTTCTTTTTTAATTTGTGATTATTCCCAACTGGAAATCTAGTTTAGTTTTAATTTTTATTGTTATTAGGGTGTTCCCTACGACTACGCTTCGGGTCGGGCTATTCGCTATATCTTTTATTTTAAAATCCTTTCGATAATTTATCTTCCGGCGTTAAAAATAAAAGGATGCCGCTGCTATCCCTTACACCGTTTCTGTTGTAAATTTTTCAAGAATTGTTGAAATATGTAATTTTTCTTTAGTAACTGCTATACGACCTGATCGTGTAAACTGCATGAGTCCGTAAGGTTCGAGTTTATGATATAGCGCATCGACTTCTCTACGTCTTCCAGTTTTTTCTAGCACAAAAAACTCTGGAGTTACTGTTACAATATTGGCATGGCTATTTTTGATCACATTTTGAATCTGGCGCTCTTCAAAAAGTAATTTGGAAGCCACTTTAAACAACGCTGTTTCCTGATAGATAATTTCTTCTTCTTTGTGATAAAAAGCCCTGATCACTTCTATTTGCTTTTCAATTTGGCCTACAATTTTTTGCACTTGCTCTTCTGTGACTTTCACTGCAATGGTAAACCGAAATACGTCTTTAATTTCAGATTGCGATGCGGTCATACTATCCAAATTGATGTGTCGCTTTAAAAAGATTGCAGAAATTCTGTTGAGCAATCCTATATTATTTTCGGTATACACCGAAATTGTAAAATTTTCTTTTTCCATTATTTTACATGATATGGATTCCAGCCTGCACCGGAATGATAAAATTTTATTATTCAAGTCTTATATCTGAAACTGATGCTCCCGTGGGTATCATAGGGAATACGTTATTTTCCTTTTCAACACATACCTCTAAAAAATAAGGCTCTTTGGAAGCAATCATTTCTGCTATAGCCTCTTGTAAATCTTTTCGTTTGGTCACTCGTTTCGCGGCGATATGATATCCTTGTGCAATGGTTACAAAATCAGGATTCACCATCTCTGTAGACGCATATCGTTTATCAAAAAACAATTGTTGCCATTGTCGTACCATACCCAAAAAATCATTGTTGAGTACTACGATTTTTACAGGGACTTTGGTCTGAAATATAGTACCCAGCTCCTGGATGGTCATTTGGTACCCTCCGTCGCCTATTATAGCCACCACCTCTCGCTCTGGTGCTCCCATTTTGGCACCAATGGCCGCTGGTAATGCAAATCCCATCGTACCTAAACCACCAGAAGTAACATTACTTTTGGTTGTTGTAAACGCTGCATAACGACAGGCAATCATTTGATGTTGCCCCACATCTGATACGATAATAGCATCTCCTTTTGTCTCTTCATTAATTTCTCTTAACACTTCACCCATTGATAAACCATCTTGCGTTGGGTACAAGTCGTTTTTAATGACCTTTTCAAATTCGATAGTATCATAATCTTTAAACTTTTGAACCCATGAGGTATGTGAATTTGCTGCTACCGAAGGAAGAATTTTTGCAAGCGTATCCTTTACATTACCCATGACCGCTACGTCAACCTTTACATTTTTATTGACCTCTGCAGGATCTATTTCGAAATGAACAATCTTTGCCTGCTTTGCATAGGTTTCCAGATTTCCGGTAACGCGATCGTCGAATCTCATTCCTATGGCCAACAGTAAATCACATTCGTTGGTTAATTTATTTGGTCCGTAATTTCCATGCATGCCTACCATACCCACATTAAGCGGATGAGCGGTAGGTAGCGCAGAAAGCCCCAGGATGGTCCATGCTGCCGGAATCCCGGATTTTTGAATGAAATTTTGTAGTTCTTCTTCGGCTTCACCCAGAATAACGCCCTGACCAAAAACGATCATGGGCTTTTTGGCCGCGTTGATCATTGCGGCTGCTTTTTCCAGACTTTTAGGATCAGTTTCTGGTACCGGAATGTAACTTCGAATCCCTTTACACTTGGTATACTCAAAATCAAGTTCTCCAAATTGGGCATCTTTTGTAATATCTATCAATACAGGGCCGGGACGACCAGAGCGTGCGATATAAAAAGCTTTTGCCAAAATTTCAGGAATATCTTCCGCTTTTGTAACCTGATGATTCCATTTTGTAATCGGCGTAGAAATTCCGATAATATCGGTTTCTTGAAAGGCATCAGAACCTAACAAATGAGAACCTACCTGCCCGGTAATACAAACCATCGGTGTTGAATCAATTTGAGCGTCTGCGATACCTGTAACAAAATTAGTCGCTCCGGGACCAGATGTTGCGATAGCAACACCCACCTTACCGCTTGTACGGGCATACCCTTGAGCAGCATGAGTAGCTCCTTGTTCATGTCGAGTTAGTACGTGGTGTAATTGATCTTGAAATTTATACAATTCATCATACACAGGCATGATTGCTCCACCCGGATACCCATAGATGAGATCTACACCCTCTGCCAACAGACAACGAATTACCGCCTCAGCCCCGGTAATGCGTTCTTTTCGCACTGTTCTTTCCTTTTTTATGCTTTGCGTTTGTGTTTCCATACGCTTGTATTTGGTCTCCGATTGTTCTTCGGAACTTATTTACATCCTGACTTTGGCCAAAATGAGAATTATTGAAATCAATATGTTGTATTGAAGTTTTATTGGATTCCCTACCTACGCAGGAATGACAAAACTATCGATATCAATACTATGTATTGCTCGTTCTTATTAAAATTCATCAGTAACGCATCCTTTTGACGCAGATGAGACGGTTTTAGCATATTTATATAACACTCCCCTTTTAAATTTTAATTCGGGTTGTGTCCATTTTGCTCTTCTCTTTTCAATTTCAGCCTGATCGATATCGACTATAATTGAATTGGTTTCAGCATCTATCGTTATCATATCCCCATCCTCGACAATACCAATTAACCCCCCTTCTTGCGCCTCTGGAGTAATATGCCCTACAACAAACCCGTGGGTTCCTCCAGAAAATCTTCCATCGGTTATTAATGCAACATCTTTACCAAGTCCGGCACCCATAATGGCTGCGGTAGGCTTAAGCATTTCTGGCATACCAGGCCCTCCTTTGGGTCCTTCGTACCGTATGACGACTACGTCTCCTTTTTTTACTTTACCATCACGAATACCATCATTTGCGGCATACTCGCCATTAAACACTTTTGCTTTTCCTTGGAAACGCAATCCTTCTTTACCCGTAATTTTGGCAACACATCCATCTTTGGCAAGATTTCCAAACATAATTCGTAAATGACCTGTTTGTTTAATGGGTTGTTCTAAGGGTTTGATTACGTCTTGACCTTCAGAAAGGTCAGGAATGTCTAAAAGATTCTCTGCCAGTGTTTTTCCGGTAACTGTTAAACAATCACCGTGCAGCAAGCCTTTCTTCAACAAATATTTTAATACCGCAGGGATTCCGCCAACATTATGAACATCTTCCATTAAATATTTTCCGCTAGGCTTTAAATCTGCCAAGAATGGAGTTTCATCGCTTATTCTTTGAAAATCTGCCAATGTGAACTCAACATCGGCCACCCTAGCAATTGCCAGAAAATGTAACACAGCATTGGTCGAGCCGCCAAGAATGGTAACCAACCGTATGGCATTTTCTAGTGACTTTTTGGTAACAATATCTTTGGGTTTAATATCTTTTTCGAGTAATAATCGCATGGCACGCCCTGCAGCGATACTTTCTTCTTCTTTGTGTTTACTAATGGCAGGGTTTGACGAATTGTAGGGTAATGACATCCCTAAGGCTTCGATGGCCGATGCCATGGTATTTGCGGTATACATACCACCACATGCTCCTGCTCCCGGACACGCTTTTTCTATAACACTTTTATATTCTTTTTGTGTGATGGTACCGGCTACCTTTTCTCCCCAAGCTTCGAAAGCAGAAACGACATCTAGTTTTTTCCCCTCATGGCATCCAGAAGCGATAGTACCCCCATATACCAGAATAGAAGGACGATTTAAGCGCAGCATTGCCATAAGTGCACCCGGCATATTTTTATCACAACCGACAACAGTTACCATTCCATCATATGACATAGCCTGCACCACTGTTTCCATAGAATCGGCAATAACATCTCTGGATGGCAAAGAAAACCGCATTCCCGGGGTTCCCATAGAAATTCCGTCACTTACACCAATAGTATTAAAAATCAATCCGACCACATCTTCTTGTTGCGTTCCTTTTTTTACTAACGTCGCCAGATCATTAAGATGCATATTACATGGATTACCTTCGTATCCCGTACTGGCAATTCCCACTAGTGGTTTATTGAAGTCTTCATCGGTGAGTCCAATGGCGTGAAGCATAGCTTGTGCCGCAGGTTGGGTATCATCTTGAGTAACTTGTCTACTATATTTATTTATACACATTCGCTTCTGAATATATTTATTATGAGTATCCGTTTAAGTACCTATTGTATATGTCATCCTGAGCGGAATCGTAGGGTTGATACATACATCTCGACTACACTCAATGTGACATGCTAGTATTGATTTTAACATTTAGGTAATTTTATGAACATTCAATTATTTATTAATAATGCAATTATTTAACTTTTTTATTGAAATATTAATACTATTGTTTATAAACACTACGTAAAATTATTTCGTTGTACTGAAAACCTTAAATATCATTCAAGATTCTTACAATATCCAACAGGATGTTAAAGGACTTTACTAATTGATTTACAGTATTTTATATTTATTTTTTTTACAATCACTATATATACATCTTTCTAAAATATTAGTGTATTTATACCAAATCTACCATAAAATAGCAGATTTGGTATTACACAAAAAATCCCTTTAAAATGTAAAGGGATTTTACTGTAGTACCATGTCTAAGATCCCTTATTTATGCTGAACCAATCACTATAATTTTAATACTATTGATTACTATATTACTATTCATTTCTTTCTTTTAGTGAAAGTTATTTCAAACAAAAATCCCTTTGCGGTTACAAAGGGATGTTATATATTTTATAATGCACTAGTCCCTTTTCAAGTTGATACAATCACCTCGATAATGACAATGCTACTATTTCTATTGGTATTCTTCATTTATGTATCAAATATAAAAAAATTTTTGATTGTCCGTTATTATACCTAAAAATTTAACTGAGAAGTCATCCTGAATTCATTTCAAGATCTCATCACCTTTATTTTCAGTACATTGAGATGAAAAACTGAAACAAGCCTGTGTTGAACTCGTTTCAGTATTCAGCTAGACACAAACCGTTTAGGTTAAATTACGGATATTCGTAAAATTTTTACATAATTCCTATATCACTGAACCTTTTTTTAGGTTTTCAATCAATTTTGATCAAATTATTTTTCATACTGTAAATGACGAGACCAACTCTGGTTTTTACTTCCAATTTTTTAAAGACAGCCTCTCGATAATTTTCGACCGTTTTAGGGCTCAACCCCATTTCTACAGCAATATCTTTGTAGGTGAGTTCTGTACAGGCGTGTTTTAAGAAATTCCATTCCCTTTCTGTTAACTTTTCATGCAAATCGCGTGTGGATTTGTTATCATCGACATTACGCAGAGCGCTTTCAATTTTTCCAGAATAATAAAACCCTTGTTCGATAACCATTTTCATCGCAAATTCGAAGTTTTCGGGATGAATATCTTTAAGCAGGTATCCCTTTGCGCCGGCTCTTAGCATTTTGATGATCGTATCCTCGTCGTCTTCCATGGTTAATGCCAACACTTTTTGCTCGGGTCTGTTTTCCTTAAGCCATTGCATGGTTTGAACACCATCCATAACCGGCATTTTTACATCCAAAAGTATAAGATCCGGCACTCTACGTTTATGTAAATAATATTGAGTTAGTTCTTTCCCATTCTTCAAAATAGCCAGAACTTCGTAATGTTCCAGTTTAGAGATTAAGCTTTCTAGAGATTGTGCGAATAACAAATGGTCGTCAACAATAACAATAGTCTTTTTCTTCATAATATACACTTTATAGTAAACTACCCAGAGCCAAGCCCAAGAATCATTTATAAGAAACCAAATTTTAATTTTAAGGCGAGCCTCGGGGGTATTAAACCCTTTTGTAGTGCCAATTACACTTATTTTTTTAAAGGATAAGATAATGTTATCGACACTCCTTTTCCTAGTGAAGACGAATAGTTAAAATCTGCCTTTACCAATGCTGCTCTACTTTTCATATTTAATAACCCTGAATTTGCCTGTACCGATTTCATATCAAATCCTACCCCGTCATCTTCTACCTTGATTATCAAAGCATGAGGAGTATATTCTAAAACTACACTAAGATGAGCAGCTTCAGCATGTTTTATGGTATTAGAGAAAAACTCTTGTATAATACGGTACAAGATAATTTCATCTTTAGGATTGATATGAACCTCTTCTCCATGTATGAAAAGGTTTGTTTTAAGAAAACGTAGCTTTTCAAATCGATCCAACTCGACACGTATGGATTTTTCTAAACCTATATTATGAATTACCTCATTATTTAGAGTTTTAGACAGGTTACGAATTTCTTGTAAGCTATCTCCTACTAATTTACGAACATCTTGTAACGAATCTAAGGCTTCTTTCTCTAGCGAGGTTCCCATAATATTTATTTGCATCACAGCAGTAGATAACAATTGACCTATATTATCATGTAGCTCCCAGCTTACATTTTTAAGCGCTTGTTCCTGGATCTCTATACGGGATTTAAAAATTTCATCTTCAAATCGTTGTTCTGCTTTTAGTTTATCGAGAAGGAGTTTGTTTTTTCGACGTTGAAATGCAATAAAAAATATAATACCGAAAACCAAGAAGAAAAGGATAATGACGGTAAAATATATTATGAGTAAGATTTGTTCTTTTTCAAGCATACGAGAAATCCAATGGTATAGCAAGTATACATAAAAATTATTGCACTATTTAAAATAATCCTTCTAACATCAACAAAATCAGGACTACTTTTCAAACTATGGTAAATATCATAAATAAACAATGGAGTTACGATCAAATGAAATGAAATCGAACCAATTACAATATAGAAAGGGAGTGTTTTGTAGAAAGTTAAAATCTTATCACTTTGAAGAGTTTCAAAAAGATAAATTATTCCCCCAATGAAAAGAAGTACAGTGCCAATTATATAGGAAAATGAAGACATTTCCGAAAAGAAAACGCCAGAAAAAATTAAATTAGTAATTGCTCCTATTATGTAAATACATATTAAAATATTAACATACCTCTTCAAACTTGAGGTTTTATAATTCAGACTGAAATAATAGACATAGAAAGAAAAACTAAGAATAACTTGAATATTATAAAGCCACTGAGTGTTTTGGATTATACTGTCTTTGATGTAATCATAAAGATTGAGTTTAAACAGAAAAAAAGGCAGACTGCCTACTAGTTCTGTTATAAATATGAACCATAAAAAATATACAAAATATCGAGAAATCTTATCTTCTCGATATTTTGTTATAAATATTGTGCCAACTATTGAGGCTACAAATTCTGCAATCAAATAAGAAAAAGAGAATATCATCTACTAATACTCAAATGGAGGATTTCCACTTCCCCCTTGATTATAAGCCTCAATATTATAATTATTTGGCGCGTTATCTAGGCCTTTCCCTTGTTCACCTACCGGCGAACCTGTTGGCGCAAAGAAAGCAGTTGCATACCCTTTCCCCATTTTACATTGTTCTTTGGGATAGGCTCCAAAATACAATCGAATCCCCGGGTCATGAATACCTTGTTTTCTAGACTTTCGCTTTACGTATTTAAGATAATCCATTAACTCGTCTAAGCTCCACCAAAATTCTCTATGGTCTTCAAAACCGATACATCTATCTATTTCTGGGGTTCTTGTACAACACCAAGTGTCTTGAAGCACCTTTGCTTCTTCTACACTTATACATTTTTCGGGTCGTTTTTTTGCCATTACATGTTACTTTTTAAGTTTAACTGGCAATAATATTACCAAAAAACATGACAGCCTACAAATGACCGATGCTTCTTATCTTAATTTTTAACAACTTTGAAAATTTTAAAAAACTGACTATCAATATTTTGAATACAAAACACAATTTTAGAAAAATTTAACACAAGGGGGTTTTTCCCCTGTCGCAGGTTAGGGGTTTTCCCCCTATAAAGTTTTATAACATTTATAAAAGTAAATCCTTTATTTCAAATTTAACTTTTTCATGGGTTCTCTTTTGAGCCATCACATCAATTGAAGATATATTTAATTGTAATACTCTTGGATATCCCCCTGTGGTTTGACTATCACGCATTAATACAATAAGCCTGCCTGATGGTGTTAATTGCACTGTACCAGGAAGTACAGGAGAGGTTAATAGAGATGGTAAGCTATTTGGTAACACCTCGTTTAGCTGTATTGCCATGCGATTAGCCATACCCGAAATAGTAAACGAATGGTGTATCAAAAATTCTTTTTGTTCAGGGGTTAACGAATCAAATTCAGGACCTTTATAGACTTGCAACGTTTCCGTGTTTGGTATGAAAAGCTTGGTAGATAGTACAGAAAAACTATCGGTAAACGTCTTAACTGGTGTATACATAATTTCGTCCCCTTTTTGCAGCGATTCTTTTGAAGTAATTTCTTTAAAAAAAGATCGGCTGTTCAATACAACTTCAGATTGAAACCCACCTTTTATTCCTACATAACCATATTGACCATTCTTACAAAAATTTATAGTCAGAACATCATTTTTATTCACTCTTAATTGACGATTCATTGAAATTTCTTTTTCGTTCAAAAAGCCAGTCGTACGAGCTCCGGTTAAGCACACTACGGTTGGTTCACTAAATTGTAAGATAGGCGGTTGATACACCCATTCGATACAGGCATCATTTTCATGATTTCCTAAAAGAGCGTTTGCCAAAGTAAAAGAAGTTCTATCCATTGCTCCACCAAAAGGCACACCGTATTTTGCGTAGCCAAAACGACCCAAGTCTTGAATTGTAGAAAATAAACCTGGTGTAACGACTTTTACTTTCCCCATGATAGTTCTTCAGGTTCAGGGAAATAATTTTTGTTTAAAACTTTGGTTCTTATCTCGGTATATTGAGATGCCGATATGGATACAAATTGAACGCGATCACTCGGACAAACACGTGAAGGAATTTCTTGATGAGCGTCAAATAAATTAAGGGGACATTTACCTATTACGTGCCAGCCTCCCGGACTATCTACCGGGTATATTCCAGTTTGATTTCCCCCTATAGCAACAGCACCTCTTTCTACTATAGGCGCTGGTGTTTTTTTTCTTATAAAATGTAAGGTTTGAGGTAACCCACCCAAATACAGAAAACCCGGAAGAAAACCTAAAAAATAAACCGTATATTGCGGAGCGGTATGTAGACTAATAATATCGTCTATTGAAAGTGCTTTGGTTTTTGAAAAAGAAATTAGATCAGGAGCTAAGTGAGGTGAATAGCAGACCGGAAGTTTCCAAACTTTTTGCTTTTTTTGTAGGGGCACCGTATTTGAATTGTATAAGGCCTTGAGCCCTGAAATCTTATCATAGAAATCTTCTATAGCACTTAAGTAATAAACTAGCAATGAGTTATATGCTGAGACCACCTCGATAATTACTTTATTATACTGTGTTTTTATTTTTTCCTGAAAAATAAGTATGTCCTGAAGTATATTTTCATCAATTTCGGGAGGCCATTCAATTAAAATAGCATCTTCGGCATACGGTTTATATTTCAGTCTATACCTCATTCTATACTTTAAAAATTTAATTTCAACTCTGAAATTTTTTGATGTAAATAGCGTAAAATGCTTACCGATTTTGGGTTGTCACCGTGTACACAAATCGTGTCAAAAAAAATCTCTTTTTCTATACCCTTTTTAGTAGTGACGTACCCCTTGGAAAACATTTGATATACGTGATCAAAAACCTCTTGTGGATCAGTAATTACAGCATCACTTTCTGACCGGGATACCAACGATAAATCTTCATTGTATCTTCGATCTGCGAAGACCTCATATTTTACTTTCAATTTATCCTTGGCTGCACAAGCCAGCTTTGAGTTTTTTGTCGTTACTAGATAGAGACTTTTATCGACACTTATAGTAGCATCTATGATTGCAGAAGCAACCTTTTCGTCTTTTATGGCATCATTATACAAAGCACCATGTGGCTTTATATGATGTAAGTTATTCCCTAGCTTTTCGGCTTGAAACTTAACCACTTCGATTTGTATTTTAAGAGATGTCACCAAGTCTTCGTATGCTATTATCATGGTTGCTCTACCAAAATTTTTTCTGTCAGGATATGAGGGATGTGCTCCGATCTTTACACTGTACTCGCTTGCTAAACTGATAGTATCTCGGATTACTTTTTCGTTTCCGGCATGGCTGCCACAGGCAATATTACACCAAGAAATAAGAGGCATAATCTGAGTATCAAAACCCATTTCTTCACCAACGTCTGCATTTAAAAGTAGCTGCTTCATTTCTTACAAAATTTACAAAAAATTCTTACAATTCTACGATCACTTTCCATACACTTCTAAGTCCGAGAAAAATAGTAACCAAGACAATTAAGAATCCGGCTAAATTTTGATACCCAGAATTGGTGTATGTGCCTAATACTTTTTTAGCATTCATTACCCATAAAAGTATCACAGCGATGACGGGCAATAAAAGTCCATTTGCCATTTGAGCAAATTGTATAATCTCTATAGATTTTAGGCCTAGAGAAGAACAAACAACCCCAAGTAAAAGAATAAACATCCATACGGCTCTAAATTTTGCACTTTTCAAATTATTTTCCCACCCCAGACAGCCTTTCACAACATAAGCAGCTGCCAAAGGCGCAGTAATTGCAGAGGTAATTCCGGCAGCAAACAGCCCTAAAGAGAGCACGTATTTGGCTGCAGATCCAAATATAGGCTCTATACTTTTGGCCAAATCGGCGGCATTATTGATTTCTGCATTTTGTATTGCTGCACTTGCAACGATAATGGCCATCGACATTATACCTCCTAAAACAATGGCAACTATCGTATCTTTTCTTGCTAACGGTAATTGTTCGGGATGATGCCATTTCTCTTTTACCAACGATGCATGTAGAAAGAGATTATAGGGCACTACTGTTGTCCCAATTAATCCAATAATTGTTAAAAGCTTTTCAGATTCAAACGAGGGAATAAATCCTTTACCCATAGAAAATATATTCGGTTTGGTCATGATAGCTGTTATGACAAAAGCCATACTCATACCTAACACTAATATCATCAGGCTACGCTCTAGGATTTTATAATTCCCTATAAATAATAGTGTAAAGGCCAATACTCCTATAATAAGGCTGAGATAATTAATACTTAGATCCCCTAAAACAATATAAGGTGAACCCACTAAGGTAGACAGCCCCAATACCCCACCGCTAATATTACCTGCTTCATATGCGGCGTTTCCTATAAATATAGCAGCAATGATGATAATTATAAGTAAGGATCTCGCAAATTTGTTTTTGACGTGCGATGTAACAATCTCACTTAGCCCTTTTTGGGTTACCAAGCCCAAACGTGCCGCCATTTCTTGCAGAATTATACATGCTATAACCGATAAACACAAGACCCATAATAATGTGTACCCAAATTGAACTCCAGCCAACGTACACACGGTAACTGTTCCCGGACCGATAAATGCTGCAGTCACCAGTGTCCCCGGACCTAAATTGGACAACCCTCTTTTTATCATTCTTAAAAATATTGATTTCTTGAGGGATAACAGCACTATTGTTGATAATAACCAAAAATAGTTTATAAATCTTTATCCCAGCCAACCATCTCGATCCAGGCTTCTATATTGTATAGCTTCTGAAATATGATCTCCTTGTATGTTTTTTGAATTCGCAAGGTCTGCTATAGTTCTCGACACTTTCAAGATACGATCGTAGGCTCTGGCAGAAAGATGTAACCGTTCCATAGCGGTTTTTAATAAATCTTTCGAGTCTGCATCTAGTTTACAAAAATCTTTAAGCTGTTTTACCCCCATCTGAGCGTTGTAATGTAAGTTTGGCATTTCAGAAAATCTTTTTGTCTGGATATCCCTGGCAGCGATCACTCGTTTTCTGATTTCGATACTAGATTCTCCCTTTCTTTCTTCACTTAATTTATCAAAAGGAACCGGCGTGACCTCGACATGAATATCTATCCTATCGAGTAGTGGTCCAGAAATTTTGCTTAAGTACCGTTGCATTTCTGCCGGAGATGAAGTGACCGGAGCATCAGGATCATTAAAATAGCCTCCCGGACTCGGGTTCATGCTAGCAACCAGCATAAAACTTGATGGGTATGTAACCGTAAACTTGGCTCTTGAAATAGTAACTTCTCTATCTTCAAGAGGTTGTCGCATGACTTCTAACACTTCTCTTTTAAATTCAGGCAGCTCGTCTAAAAACAACACACCATTATGCGATAATGAAATTTCTCCCGGTTGGGGATAACTTCCACCGCCAACCAAAGCCACGTTAGATATGGTATGGTGCGGACTTCTAAAAGGTCGTTGTGCCATTAATCCTACATTATCCTTTATACGCCCTACTACACTATGAATTTTGGTGGTTTCTAATGCCTCTTGCAGTGACATAGGTGGTAAAATACTGGATAATCTCTTGCTCAACATGGTTTTTCCGCTTCCGGGAGGACCTACCAAAATAATATTGTGCCCACCTGCGGCAGCTATTTCCATGCAACGTTTGATGCTTTCTTGCCCCTTTACGTCTGCAAAATCAAATTCTGGATTATCGAGAGCTGCATAAAATTCGTCTCTGGTATTGACTACTGTTTTTTCTAAAGCCTTTTTACCATCAAAATGATCTATTACTTCTTTAATATTATCGACTCCAAAAACATCGAGATGATCAACGATAGCGGCTTCTTTTGCATTTTGTTTGGGAAGAATAAACCCTTTAAAACCTTCTTCACGTGCTTTGATAGCTATTGGCAGCGCTCCTTTGATAGGCTGTAAGCTACCATCTAATGATAATTCTCCCATGATCAGATATGTTGAAATCTCATCAGCTTTGATTTGAGAACTTGCCGCTAGAATTCCCAATGCCAAAGTAAGATCATATGCAGAGCCTTCTTTACGTAAATCTGCCGGTGCCATGTTGATCGTTATTTTCTTGCCTGGCAGTTTATACCCATTGTTTTGCAAAGCAGCCGCTATTCTATAACTACTTTCTTTTATGGCATTATCTGGCAATCCTACGAGATGATATCCAATTCCCTTATCAATATTTACTTCGACCGTTATCGTTGTCGCCTCTACACCAAAAACGGCACTTCCAAAAACTTTAATTAGCATCTTATTTTTATAGTTTGGAAGCGAAAATAAAGATTGTCAGTTTCATTTTTTGAAACTCTGTTGTGCAATTTTGATTGAAGTGCAATAAAAAATATTAGATCACGCAATCGTGAAAATTTGGTTTTGACTGTCCGTTATTATACCTAAAATTTAACTGAGAAGTCATTCTCAATTCATGTCAAGATCTCATTACATTTATTTTCAGCACATTGAGATGAGAAGCTGAAACAAGCCTGTGCTGAACTCGTTTCAGTATTCAGCTTGACGCAAACCGTTTAGGTTAAATACGGATATTCATACAATTTAGTTTAAGAATTAGCTAAGCTTTCTAAACATCTATTTTTTTCATCATAAAATGAATGCACTAACTAATCGACTACAAAGCCATTTCATTGTTGGTCTGAAATAATTTTTCATTCAAAAAACGTAATGATGGGATTTTATCTTTTGTATCCACCAAGATAGAAATATTATTATTACTACCTCCATAAGAAACCATTCGTACAGGGATGTAATTAAGTATTTCAAATAGTTTATACGAATTTTTATCATTGATAACTGCCTCACCAACTATACAAATAATACTGTGATCTTGCTCAACGGTAATCTCGGCATAGGCTTCTATTTCTTTTACTATTTTATCTAAGTTTGACGTATTATCAATAGTTAATGAGATCGCTATTTCTGAAGTAGTAATCATATCAATTGAGGTTTGATAATGATCGAAAACCTCAAATATTCTTCTTAAGTACCCGTGGGCCATTAGCATTCGGTTAGATTTAATTTTGATAGCTGTAATTCCGTCTTTTGCTGAAATGGCTTTTAATCCTTTCGTATGATATGCATTCGATATAGTCGTACCTAAGGCTTCAGGATCAAAAGTATTTTTTAGCAATACAGGAATATTTTTAGTAACTACCGGCGATACAGTTTGAGGGTGAAGAATTTTAGCCCCGAAATAGGCAAGCTCGGCAGCTTCATCATAGGTTAAGCGAGCTATCGGGCGTGTTTCGTCAACATACCTGGGATCATTATTATGTAATCCATCAATATCTGTCCAGATTTGAACTTCAGAAACCTGTAATGCCGAACCGATAATGGTAGCCGTATAATCACTCCCACCTCGGTTAAGGTGACTTATTTGTCCTTCGCTATCTTTACATACAAAACCTTGAGTGATATAGATAGAAGATTTTGGGCGAGTACTTAATACTTGCTCTAATCGGTGCTTAACCCTTTCTATATTTGGGTTTTCTACCGAATCGACATACATAAACTCTTTGGCGTCTAGTAGTACATTAGCAACCCCGATGATATTAAGATAACCAGAGAAAATAAAAGTAAGAAGCGTTTCGCCGTATGTAATGATTTTGGAGTTCACACTTTTAGAGTAAGGCTGACTAGACACTTCAAACATTTCAGTAATAGTAGCTGTTATTCCCCTTTTTAAAACATTTTGTAGCTCTTCATCATCAATTAAAGCATCAATCACATCAAAATGTTTTTGCTCTAGTTTGTGTAAATTTCTGGTTATAGCATCAGTATCGTTAAACTTGATGTTTTCGACTAAGCGAACCAATGTATCAGTCACCCCAGCCATAGCAGAACAAACCACTATTTTATCTTCATGATCTGAGATCAGAATTTCTTTAACCTTTTTTAAATTTTCTACTGATCCAACAGAGGTACCACCAAACTTGAGTACTTTCATACGTTTAAATGTTTTTAAATTTATTGTAAATAAAATAATTATAAAATTGAGAATGTATGTAACCGCTACGCTCTCACATTAAAAATTTTAAAAATTACTTCACAAAAAGGAATGTTTAAAATTTTAATGTTCGTTTCATATGGTTATATTTTTGTTATTCTTTAACATTGAATCAATTACAAGACTTAGAACGTAACTAAATAGTTATGTATCTGTGGTGCATATTGAAAGAAATTCAATGTCCAACGTACTATTGAAGAGGCATAATTAGTTAATATTAAACCTAAAATAAATATTTCTATAAAAATTATATAAATTTGTACATCATGTTAAATATATAACAATGAAAACGATAACAGATTGCGTGCATCAAATATTAAGACACCAACCTTTTCTGGAAGATGCGTTGTCCCGGGATATTATAAATTTCAGTTCTTTAGCTTTAGACCTAAAGCCACAAGTAGAGAAAATAATGCGCAAGCCTGTAAAACCAGGTTCTATAGTAATGGCGTTGCGTCGTTATCATCCCAGAAGAATCAAACATCTCAATTCACTGCGAAGTTTAGGGGATATCGTGGTAAGATCAGGTATTACAGAATATACTTATCTAAATTCTAATACTATACTGACTTGTCAATCCAATTTTTTGAACAGGGTTAAAAATGAGACGAAAACTTATTTCACCTATTCTAGCAACTTCCAAGAAAGCAACATTCTAGTAACGTCATCTTTAAAAGAAATAGTAGCGCATTATTTCGAAAATGAAACCTGTATTTCGGTCGCAGATAATTTATCTTCTATGTCTATTGCACTTCCTGAAGATAACTCTAAAGTAATCGGACTTTATTTCTATATTTTTAGGCTACTCGCTTATGAGGGAATCCCGGTATTCGAAGTGATATCCACCTCAAATTATTTTACGTTATTCTTAGAAAAAGAGCATGTGAATAAAGCCTTTTTGCTTTTAAACGAAATCAAAGAGAACACTATGTAGAGTTATCAGATATAAAGTGATATACAAGCTCAACTGTTTGTGATATACTTACAAACACATATTGATCTATGATTTAGCATATAAACCGAAGTTTTTTACCAAAAAATATTAAAAGTGTCACTAGTATCACTAGTGTTCCATATGTTTACCTATTTTTTATTGTTTGAAAACGAAATAATTAAAAAATTATGAACGTATGTAACCGCTATGCGCTCATGTTAAAATTCTATTACTATTCGTTTTGTCTTTATAATCAATTAATTACAACAAACAACCTTAGCAAATGTTTTAAAATAAATGAATAGTAGGGTTTTTAATCATGTTTCCTAGTAATTTGTGCAATACTAAACGCATACAAATCTATATACTATATAACATAGTATTACGGAAATACCTATACAATTGTTAAATAAATCTAAAAATTTAACATTTACACCATTGTAAGTATAGTAAGGGCTAGAAGAGTTTTAAATCATTTTGATTACTAAAAAATCAATATTAGCACTACTAAAACTCTATTTTTATGATAAAAAATTGTATATTGTCGTATATTTAATGCTATACAGCGAAAAATTTACAAATAAAGTAAGTATAAACTTACTTTTTAAGCATAGTTGAAACTTCAAAAACCAAACTTTATGAAAACATTTTTACCCTTAATAGTTTTGCTAATAACAAGTGTTACTTATGCAAACACAAAAATTGACATTTCGTACAAATTGATGTACGTTACAGAAAATACCGTAATTGACGGTTTAGACGAAAATACTGAAGAAGGTGTTATTTTTATTACCGAAAGTCTTCATTTAGAAGCAGGAGCTCGTATTAAAGTCAGAAATGCATGCCTCATTATTCTCGGGGATTTATCTGGCTCAGGCATTATCGACGTTGATTCTAGTGCTACAATTACTCTAGAAGGAGAAAAACAAGGTAGAGTAACTTTTATAAACCGTTTTCTCGCAGATGATACTTGTCAACAAAGTACGGCTCAAAAAACATTTAGACATATTATTGAAGTTCCTCAAGGGCTCAAATATAGTCTATACTCGTTAGACGGCAGACTGCTTGACAAAGGTGAAATAGATGACTATTTGCATTATCTTAGAGATCCAAAAACATACTTTATTAAAATTGAAGGATACAAACTTAAAAAATATATTTTCAAAGGGTAATTTATTATCTTTAAAGTAAGGTTTAGAATCCATGACATATAATTGTCGTGGATTTTTTTGCATTTCTTTAAAGATGAATATTTGTAAAATAGCTTATATTTAAATTTCAAAACCCCTAGCCCCATTCGCAAACCTCCAAATTAATTTAAAAATTACTAACTCGGTTAAAGTCAACCCTATATGAAGCAAGATTCTTGGTTTATGTCTGAGACTATCAAATATACATTGTGCGGAATAATATTTGGTCTATTGTTTCCAATTCTTGCAACTTGTATCGATATTAACAAATTAGGCCTTGAGTTTTCTTGGGAATCTGTCAAATTTGTTCAAAATAACGATCCGATGCATTACATTATTGATACAGCTCCCATATTTCTCGGGTTGTTTGCCATGTTTGGTGGTCGTAATCTGGACAGGCTTAAAGAAAAAAATCAAGAAATATTAAAGGCGTATCAATACAAACAAGATTTTCTTGCCAATATGAGTCATGAAATCAGAACTCCCATGGTAGGGGTTATTGGCATGATAGACTTACTAAGCCGAAACACTACATTAGATACCATTCAGCAAGAATATGTACATACCATACAAAAATCTTCGTATAACTTACTAGAAATCCTTAATCAGATTCTAGACCTTTCTAAAATGGAGTCTGGAAAACTTAAACTCAATACTACGACTATAAATTTTGAAGATATTCTGCAACAATGTGTTGATCTTTTTCTTGCTACCGCAAAAGCTAAAGATGTTAATTTGATGCTCAACCATTCTAACGAAATTCCCAAATACATTATAGCAGATGGGCACAGGTTATCACAAGTAATTTCTAATCTCATTGGTAATGCTATTAAATTTACCGATAAAGGTTCTATCCAAATCAATACTTCAGTCATGAAGAGAAAGGATCAAAAATTAACCATTAAGGTAGAGGTTATAGATTCTGGAATAGGAATAAGTAAAAAAGATCAGGAACAAATCTTTAATCGCTACAGCCAGTTTCATGAAGCCTCGATGAATTTAGGTATCGGTAGTGGTTTAGGTCTTGCCATTTGCAACAAATTAGTTCCGTTAATGCATGGGGAACTTGGAGTTCACAGTGAATTGGGAAGTGGAAGTAATTTCTGGTTTACCTTTACAACAAAAGTATCTAGCACCACCCCTGTTGTTTCAGAAAGTAAAACTAGTATTGGTAGTAATCAACATACTTATAATTTGCATGCTTTATTAGTAGAAGATTCTGATACGAGTATACTGGTTTCTCAACAAATTTTAAAATATTTAGGTTGTACCGTAGATATCGCAAAAAATGGAAAAGAAGCCATAGCGCTTTTCAAAGAAGATACATATGACTTCATTTTGATGGACATTAATTTACCAGATCTTGATGGTGTGCAAACGAGTAAGCTGATTAGAAAACAGCATGCAAAAGTACCTCCTATTTTCGCGCTTACTTCTCACGCTCTACCAGGGGACGCCGACCGATTTATAACTAAGGGGCTTGACGATTACATTACAAAACCCTTTACAACCGAGACGCTAAACATAAAATTGAAAAACTGGTTTGGTGAACATTATGATTACCATTAAATTTACAACAACCTCTTTTGTAAATTATGGCTAAATCATACGACTATTGCATAAATCGGGATAAACCTATTGATTTAAGGGTTTTAACAAAATACTTCTATTAATTTTAGTATCTTGTATACACTGATCATACGTTTAAACTAAATACCAAAAGTTATGCCTCTACACATGTTATTACGCTATAAAAAGTATGTAATCTTCCTACTTATACTCCTGTTAGAATTAAAATATCCATCCTCTACGTATGCTGTTACCTTAATTCAGGATACGAACTTTAAAGGTCAGACTATAGATTATAACGAGTATAAAGGAGCCGTTTATGATAACGAAACAAATACTCCAATCGTAGCTGCAACTATTGCAGTGAATACCACAAATATTTCAACAGTAACCAATAATGAAGGTGAGTTTTTACTAAAAGTCCCTAAAAACTTAACCAATACAGACATTACTATTTCACACCTAGGATATCAAGATAGGGTTGTTGCCTTATCGGCATTTACAAACGAACCCTTAAAAATAACACTTGATTTATCCATAACAGAACTATCAGAGGTGAGTATCGACCCTAGAGATCCCGAAGCTTTGATAAGAGCGGTAATGAAAAAAAAGGGAACCAATTATTTGAATGATAATACGATCATGACAGCTTTTTACAGAGAAACGATAAAAAAACGTAGAAGTTATGTTTCACTTTCAGAAGCCGTCGTAGATGTTTATAAAAACCCTTATTTCTCAAACAAGACCGATGTTATTAGACTATTTAAAGCGAGGAAAAGTGCTGATTACAAAAAATTAGATACCTTAACTGTAAAGCTTCAAGGTGGACCCACAAGTACTTTGTATATCGATGTGATGAAAAATCCTGAAATTCTATTTACCGATGATTGGGTAAAAACCTACCAATTCAGCTTTGATAAATCTACCAAAATAAGTGATCGACATATTTACGTTCTCAATTTTGAACAACGCCCCAATATTGTAGAACCTATGTATTATGGAAAGCTCTATATCGATGCCGAAACCCTGGCCATGACCAAAGCTATTTTCAGCCTTAATACTGAAAATAGAGAAGAAGTTAGTAAAATGTTCGTACGAAGAAAACCAAGAAATGCCAAAGTATATCCTACCGAGGCTAGTTACAATATTGATTATCGCGAAAAGGATGGTAAATGGTATTATGGCTACGGAAGAATAGATCTTACTATAAAAATTAATTGGAAAAGAAAATTGTTCAACTCGGTATATAAACTTAACGTCGAAATGGCTGTCACCGATTGGAAGAAGAATTCGGAAAACGAAAACCTGAAACCAAAAGATCGACTTAAAACTTCTGTTGTTATTGCAGATGAAGCTTCAGGTTTCTCTGATCCAAAATTTTGGGGAGAATATAATGTTATTGAGCCTGAAAAGTCTATTGAGTCTGCTATAAAAAAAATTCAGAAGCAACTTAGAAAATTGAATTGATACAACTTGAGTACTTTGTAAAGTTCTTATCGAACTGGTTTAAACTTTATAATCTGAAAGAAAAAAATTGTAACATTTCTATGTAAAAGCTGTCATTTACTTAAATTACTTTATAAATATTCGTAATTTTACCTAGACGGTATGTGTCAAGCTGAATACTGAAACAAGTTCAGCACAAGCTTGTTTCAGCTTCTCATCTTAATGTATTGAAAATAAACTTAATGAGATCCTGAAATGAATTCAGGATGACTTCTCTGTTAAATTTTAGGTATAATAACGGACAATCAATAATTACTTTTACAAAAATTCAATATTGAAAAAAAATCTATTCCTTCTAAGCCTTCTATCAATTGCGAATATACTTAATGCTCAAAAAAAGATGGATTCATTGGCTGCAATGACTGATTTTCAAATCTTTGAAAACATTTTAAAAAAAGGGCACCCTTCTCTTTATGAATATATACGTCAGGATTCTTTAGACTATCTTTTTCGAGACACCAAAGAATCCATAGGAAACCACACTTCAGATATCGATCTGTATAAAAGCATGGTAACCATCACCGATAAAATTAAGGACGGCCATCTTCTTTTATTCGCTCCAAACACAATAAAGACAGAACAATACTACTTCCCTTTAATTCTTAAAATAATCAACGCAGATTTTTATACCGATACCGATGATTTTGGAATTCCTATTGGCTCCAAGATCAATACCATTAACACTCATGATGCGGCTAACATTCTTGAGCATCTTAAAAAGTATGCTGCAACAGATGGATATAATCTCACTAGAAAATATAGAGATATAGAGCTAAAGTTTGGATTATTTTATGCTTATGAATATGGAAGTACCAAAGAATTTAAAATTGATTACACCACGCCTGGCGGACAAGACAAATCTATTACTCTTGCTGCAGAATCTTTTGTTAAAGTCAAATTTAGAAATGTAAAGAGAAACTCCTATTTTTCAAAATTTCATCTCGAAAAAAGTGAAATGGGTTTTTTCAAAAAATTCATTACCAATAAAGAACCGTTTGTGTATTACAGGGATGAGATTAAAACGGCAGTTTTAGTGGTAAACTCGTTTGGGATAGACGTTAGAAAATTTAAATCGTCTCTTATTTCAATTTTTAAAGAAATTAAAAAGAAAAAGAGTAAACACCTCATTATCGATATACGCAATAACGACGGAGGTTTTAAACCTAATGCCATACACCTTTATTCTTTTATTACTGAAAAACCCTTTAAACAAATTCTTAGTGAATATGCAATTTCTTTAACAGTACCCGAAAAAGAATATGCAACCAGAACCTTTTTGAATGAAAAAGATTTTTTGACCGATAAATTTAAAAATCATCCTGTTTACGATGGTTGGAAACTTACTTTTGATGATCTCGAGGCCATTATGGTTCCAGAGCGTAATAGGTTTGAAGGAAAAGTGTATGTTTTAATCGGTGGTACTACTTTTTCTGCAGCTTCTAGCTTTGCATTAAATGCCAAGAACGACAAAACAGCTATACTAATAGGTGAAGAAACAGGGGGAGGCTACTATCAGTTTCAAGGACAATTTCCTGTATATTACGAGCTTCCTAACTCCAAAATCACTATGGTACTCTCTATGGTTAAAGTAGAAAACTATGTTACAGATCATACCATACCTAAAGGATCTGGAGTACCGCCTGATCAATATATATCATTATCCATAGAAGATCTTATTAAAGGAAAAGATCCGCTTCTCGATTATGTTTTTAGATTGATTAAAGGGTAAGTAATTAACCAATATACGTATTTACACTGGTCACTAACTTACAAGAAGTGTGCAACATTTGCTTAAATCGCAATGCTACTCCCTCATCATTAAATTTCATAGCCTCGCTTATACTATTCGACAACACCAGTTCGCCAATAAGGTACTCTACAAAATAATTTTGATCTTCTGTTAAAAGCACATATGCTGTCATACGTCGAATTTTAAAAAGTGTAATTTTTAATTGTAAAAGAAAACCTTTTACATGGCATAAAATTAAAAGTTTAAAAAACATCCCCACATATCGGTCTAAAAATTTGTAAACATTAGTATTAACAATGAATTGGTTTACTATGCGTGTTCTTTTGGATAAAATCTGAAGAAAAACCATACCAATTACCCAAAAAAATTAGGAATGCTACCAGCAAGCCCTAATGGAAAAGTTTAGAAAATTGCCAGGCACTACTATGGCAATGTACAGATGAATGTGACGGGTTGTTTCTTATCTCATAGAATGATGCAGTACTCTAATTTAGCGTTCGAAGATAGTAAACTACTTTGGGGCAAGTCCCAGAAGCTTTGGCTGAAAAGAATTTTCAATTTCGAGACAAGCTCCGGGGTTATTTTATCCCTTGGCGGTGTCAATAAACAGAGCAAGCGAATTGTAGTAGTTCTTTACACTCAGACTAGAAAAAAGTTACCTACGATACTAGAAAATCCTTCATAAAATGAACCAGTCGACAATTATCTGAATTTATGAAAACCAAAAAAACCTACACGTTTTTCAAAATGCTAAAGCCAAATTCGGATTATAAATTAGAACTTCGTTGAGAGAATTTCAAATTCATAGAGCGAATTCAACGATCAGATGAAATCGCCATATCATCATATCGGTGAGCATCAACCGTATTGTTATGGTCTATTTCATATTCATAATTCAGCATACCCGTTTTTGAAAATGTGCTAGTAGGAGAATTCTTTATTTTTTCTATTATTCTCTTTTTTACAATTTCAATCTTAGAGGACAGATCTAGAGTTTCTGTATCTTTATGTACCTCAACATCTAAAAATTCGGCAATCGATGCCATAATAACTTCTTCTAAATTCATAGTCATAAAATTTAATTACTTATCAAGTGTCCATTTTTGGTTATAGAGATAATTAAACAAGAAAAGGCTTAATTCATAAAAAATAATTATTTAACTACCCCCCCCCTATTCTTAATTAATCATGGACGAAAAATAGTAAAATTTAAAATTATACCTTATCAAAAATAGGGTATTATCATAAAAATTATAGTTTTTAAAAAATATGACTGCTCTAATTGTTTTATTAATAATTGAAGGCAAAAAAAAAGAAAAGATCATATTGAACTCCTTTATATTTTTTCAATCATGGTCTTTTTAAAATTAGTCATTGGTGAATCACAAAGAGAACAACGATATGTGTCTGGCAAATTGTTAAAACTAGTTCCTGAAACTATCATATTAATCGCATCACCAACAGTTGGATCATAAATAGTTAAGCAATCGTTACATTGATACACCTCATGTACTTCAATCTCTTCTTGAGTGCTAATTATCGAAATTGTCTGTTCTTGTGGCTCACCCAAATTTTTAAAATACGTTTTAGTAAGTTCTAGCAAAAGCATAGATAAGTTCTTTGAATCAACGTCTTGTGCATACATGATATAATTTCGAGTGTTGGGGTCAAAATTTTTTGCATGTACTACATTAAATGTAGCGCCTGGCATAAATTCTTTTCTAGTTGCAGAGGCCTCATTTTTTTCGATCACAATAGAGGTAAAATAGTTATTTTTAGTTTTGAGGGACACAATCGCAAAAGTGAGGCCATAAGTACTAATATCATTAGCATTAAAATCAACGACTAAACATTTCTTAAGCTCTAATGCCTTTTGGTCCTTGATCGGCAAATGCCAGTTCAATTCTAAAGCTGAATGTCGTATATTAATACCAAACCGACCCAATAGCTTTTCTAATGTTAATTTCCCTTCGTTGGGAATTGCTTTAATGATTATAGATTTCCAAGGCGTTAGGCATATTTTACCAATCTTATAATACAAGCAATATTCGCAAAGAGCTTTAAGAAAATCAAGATTATAATGATTGTTTCTCCAATACAAGCCCAGCCAATATTGGTTATTCTCCATTTTATTCATTCCTTCATAATACGGAAACGGTTTAAAATCTATATGAAGAGGTGTTGTTATGGTTTTGTTATTTGTATCAAAGTGTATATTTATGTAGGTAAAGAGATCATCCAGATCACCAACTTTGTTGTAATTCACTTCAATCGCTTGCGCAATCTTAGCAATATCCCAGGTATATACCAATACGGGATAATACGCTTCTTCCCAGCCTGGTAATCGCAGAAATATATACCAATAATCTTCATGCGGTGAAGCAATAAAATTTAAATCACCTGAAAATAGAGGAACGATCTGTTGCTTGGGATCAACAATGTTTATTTTCAATTCTGGTTGATACTGAAAATCTTCCAGAATATACAAATAAGTGGTTCCTCTTAACCATACGGTTGAGTCAAAAATATCTACTGAAACATAAGAGCACGTAATGTTTTCATAGCTGTCGGAAGAAAAAAAGGAGGGTTCAAACTTTTTTTTACTTGAAATACTATTTCCGTTGCTATCATTTGAAGAAAATAGAATATCCTGCCTAGATCCTAAATTAAAGGCTTGCAAGTCCAATTCTTTTGCATATTCAATGATGCGTAGCATTTGCATAACCGATAAAACACCACCTTTTATATCAATTCTGTGTAATGTTTCTGTATTTTTCATGATTTATGCTATTTGTGCTACTGTACGTAAGACTTCTTTGATTTCGGGTTTGCAACTTCCACATCCCAATCCGGCTCCAGTTTTTGAACATAAATCTGCAAACTCTTTACATCCTGAAGTGATAGCTTTTTTGAGATTATCTTCTCCTACCTGACTACAAGAGCATATTAATTTCCCAAGAACCGGCTCACTTGTAGACGAAGACCGCAGTAACTCATCTCTTTTTTCTGATAGCTCTATTTCTTTTTCTATGAGATTTCTAAAATCGGCAAATTCATTTTTATCACCTATCAAAATGGCACCGATCAGTTTATCATTTTTTACAATACATTTTTTGTAGGATCGCTTACGAATATCTGTAAAAATAATTTCTTCGTACATCGAATCATTTGCAGGAACGTTAATGTTTCCTAAACTACACAGATCTAAATCTTCGAATTTTAAAATATTCATGGATATAGACCCCTTATAGATCGCATTAAAATCACCTAGTAAAGATCTAGCCACTAGATCTGCTTGTTGTTCTGCAGCCGCAGTAATCCCATACAAATTTCCTTCAAACTCTGCTATTTCGCCAATGGCATATATAGATGGGTCACTGGATTGCAGGTAGTGATTCACTAAAATACCTCTGCGACATTGGATTCCCGATTGTTTTGCCAGTTCGATGTTGGGTAGCGTGCCTACAGCGTATACGATAGCGTTGCACGTATACGATTTACCTGATTTCAGATTGATCAAAATATCTTCAGATCCCTGATTAAAAACTGTATCTACTTCATTATCAAAGTGAATTTGAATACCTTTCTCTTGAACATCTTCGGCTAATAAACGACTAGCTACGGCATCAAGTTGCCTTTCCATCAAACGACTACCACGTTGTATGATGGTAATTTTTACATGCCTTTTTCGTAGTGAAGCAGCCAGTTCTAAGCCTAACAAACCCCCACCTACTATAGTGACGTGTTGTTCGTTTTCTGGCAAATCGGTTTGTTTCAGATATGCTTTAAGTGTATCAGCATCTCCTCGATCTCTAATAGTAAATCTACCGGGAAAGTGAATAGGTGCTTCTTTAGGAACAAACGGTCGACTTCCGGTAGCCAATACCACAATATCATAGTCGTGCTTTTCACCTTTACTATCGATAAGATACTTTTCGTTTCTGTGAATTTCAATAACCGGATTTTCTATAGAAAGTTCGACATTGAGGTCGTTCATACTTCCTTCCCGCATTTTTTGCAACTGTTCCCAACTTAATTCTTCACTCACGTATTCTGGCAATAAAACTCTGTTGTAAAAAGGATGAAGTTCTTTTGAGAACACCACGATCTCATCATTTGTATTGTATTGACGATACGTTTGTATAAAACGGTATGCTGCTGTACCTGCACCTATGATACAAATTTTTTGTTTGGGTTTTATGTACTTTGCGACCTGTACTGCAGAAAACTTAAAATCAGGCTCTTTGGAAATGGAATCAACGATACTTGTTGTCAAATTATTAGCCCTACCAAAATCGTTACCAAATGGTTTTCCCCAATGCATTGGTAAAAAAACAACGCCGTGTTTTATAGCATCACTTACTTTTGCTGTAACTTGAACTTGTCCTCTTTTACTTTTCACCATAACGATATCCCCTTCTTTGATTTTTCTAAGAAATGCGTCTACTTGATTTATTTCCAGATAAGGGCCGGGAATATGATTCATTAATTTTTTCACCTTTCCTGTTTTCGTTCTAGTGTGCCACTGGTCTCGAACTCTTCCGGTAGTGAGTATTAATGGATAATCTTGCGTAAGTAATTCTGAAGTTGGTTTCGTGAATCTAGGAACTACAAATTTTGCACGTTGTGTATCGGTATAGAATTTTTTATCTGTAAAAAGTCGTGCAGTACCCTGGTGATTAGCATGAGCTACAGGCCATTGAAAACTACCTTCTACTTTGAGTCGATTATAATTTAATCCCGAAACATCAATGTTGGTGCCTTTGGTAAGCAGGCAATGTTCATTATACACTTCTTCTACGGTAGTGTAATCAAACCCTCGATACCCCATCTTTCTTGCAAAATTCCATAAAATTTCGGCATCGGGCAGTGCTTCTCCGGGAGGATCCACGACTTTATTCAAGTATGTGATACGGCGTTCGCTATTGGTCATGGTACCTTCTTTCTCTATCCATCCTGCAGCAGGAAGTAACAGATCGGCATACTCAGTAGTTTCAGAATTATGAGATATATCTTGTACAATAACAAACTTTGCTTTTTTTAGTGCGTTTTCAATTTTGCTCGCATTAGGTAAACTAATTAAAGGGTTTGTACAAATGATCCATACTGCTTTAAGTTTTCCGGTTTCCAAAGCATCAAACATCTCTGTGGCAGTAAGTCCTGGTTTTTCTGAAATCTCTTTACCACCCCAGAAATTGGCAACTTCGCGCCTGTGGTTTGGGTTAGATAAATCTTTGTGCGCTGCCAACAGGTTGGCCATTCCTCCTACTTCTCTACCTCCCATGGCATTTGGCTGACCTGTTAAAGAAAAAGGTCCAGACCCGGGCTTACCAATATGCCCTGTAAGTAAGGATAAATTAAGCAGTGCATTATTTTTATACACACCTACAGAACTTTGATTAAGTCCCATAGCCCAAAGAGTGATAAACCCTTTGGCATCTGCAATATAGGATGCAGCCTTTTTAATAGCTACAGGGGATACTCCACATATTTTAGCCGCCTTGGTCAAAGAAACTGCTTGTAACGACTTTTTTAGTGTTTGATAATTATCGGTATGGTTGGCTATAAAATTTTTATCAATCTTCTTTTTATCGATAAGTCGTTTGGCTATCGCATTATAAAGAACAATATCGGTACCGGGAAGAATTTGTAAATGTAAATCTGCAATATCGCAAGATGGTGTTCTTCTTGGGTCTACCACAATAACTTTGGTCGCAGGGTTCTTTTCTTTATGGGCTTCTATTCTTTTATACAAAATCGGATGACACCATGCAGGATTCGCACCAGCAATCATAAAACAATCAGCAAGTTCGATATCATCATACGAAATAGGCACACTATCTTCACCCAAAGCTTGCTTATAACCTACCACAGCAGAACTCATACAAAGTCTTGAATTGGTATCTATATTATTGGTACCTATAAATCCTTTGGCTAGTTTGTTAACCAAATAATACTCTTCGGTAAGACATTGTCCAGAAACATAAAATCCTACACTATCTGGTCCAAACTTTTTTAATAAAGTACTAAAAACTGCGGTTGCTTTGTCTAGTGCTTCATTCCAGGTTACTCGCTGGCGAGGGTGATTTTTGCTCCACCGCATTTCAGGATAAAGAATTCTATCACTTTTATCTGCAACCACATGGTGCAGATTCATCCCCTTTGAACATAGCATTCCCCGATTTACGGGGTGATCGGGATCACCTACCACAGTAATTGCATCTTTGGGGTCTTTTTTAACGATGATTCCACAACCAACACCGCAGTAAGAACATGTTGTTTTATAGGATTTAACTGTAGCCATAGATGTGGTTTACATACATTCTTATTATAATTTCAAAACTAAGTATTACTACGTATCGATCACAAGTTTGCTACTCTTTTCTGTTGTATCATGCAAAGAATTGTATAATCTGTAAAATAACACATACTCTATTTTGATTTTGATGTAATTTTGCAGTTAATTTTAGGAATACTATATAGCGTCACCCTCCTGTTTTTTAAAAATTAGCATACTACAGAAATGATCAGAGTTCTTTGACATACTTACCATGAGTACCAAACTAAAAATATCCGAACCACTAACTAAGAACAGAGACATTAGACATTTCTCGTTGTACGGCTTTTTCATCTTCTGTTGAGAATTTGATCGTTAGTGAAACGACAGCTGTTATTACTACGAAAACTCCGATAATGAAATATCCGCTGGCTACAGCCTGAGAAGACGCCAGGGCTTGCGCAGCTTCAACCGCTTCCTGCCCTAGACTTTGATACTCAGCGATGGCAGTTTTCTCGGCTATGGCAGATTTAGACTTTAAAACTAATGCAGCAACAAACGCCCCTACATTACCCCCAGCACCTACAATTCCAGAGATAAAACCTATCGCTTTTTTATTTATAAACGGTACCACAGAAAAGGTAGCGCCTTCTGCCATTTGCACAGTAAGACTAAAACCTACCAAGAAAATAATTCCAAAAGTTAGCCCTGTCATACCTGAAAACAAAGACAGCATAAGACCCTCGATCCCAAGGATAACCGCTAAGAACAGAACCCTACCCCGCAATCCTTTTAATTTACCAAACTTATCCCCGAAAAAACCGCCCAGAGTTCTGGCAAAAATATTCATAAGTGCAAAGGATAAAACTAAATTACCCGCAGTAACTCTTTCTAACTGAAAAGTATTTTGAAGATAATCATCCATAGTACCATACACAGTAAGTTCCATACCGAAACACGCAGCATAAACAATAAAAAGTATCCATACTCTATAGTCTTGTATCGCTTTTAAGAAACTTACTTCATCTTTTTTAGCCTTTGTAAATTCGCCTTTAGCTTTCAATTCAGAAAAATTTCCACTTGGTGTATCTTGTGTGAAGAAAAAATATACGATGCCCATGAGAAAACAGACTACTCCTGCTATAATCATACTATATCGCCAAGCTTCCGTTTCTGCTACACCAAAGCTGATTACAGCAGCTGCGATCAAGGGCATTCCCAAACGATTGGCGCCACCGCCTAAATTACCCCACCCGGCAGACGTAGCATTTGCCGTCCCCACAATATTGGGAGCAAACATAATAGAGGTATGAAATTGAGTAATGACAAATGAAGCTCCTATAAACCCGATAAAAAGCCTACATATAATAAATTGTAAAGGTGTTTGTACAAATCCTAAGATAATCACCGGTAGCGCACCTAAAATCAATAACCAGGTATAACAAAGACGAGGCCCAAATTTATCACATAATTTGCCTATTAAAAGTCTGGCAAAAACAGTCCCTGATACAGCTACAATTATCGAATTCCATTTTTGGTCAGGAGTTAATCCTAAATCCTTAACCACATCTGGCATAAAAGGTACAATACCAAACCATGCAAAAAAGCATAGAAAGAAAGCAATCGAAGTAATCCAAAAGGTTCTAATTGGTAGACTTCTTATATTTAATAATTTTAAACTTGTTGATTTACCTAATGTATTCATAATACTGTGCCTTAAATGAGTTAAACTTGATTTTTAGCATAAAAAATATACAACTGAGAGTATCAAAACTAAGTACAAATACTTAAATTTTGTTTCAAAAAATGTAGAAATTACGTAAATAGGAGAAGAATTATGTATTGGAAATTTATTAGGAAATAAATTTTAATATTTGATAAAAAAAAGAAACAGGAATTATAAATATCACAATGAACCTATACAAAGAAGAGAAATTGAACTACTACACTAAGTAAACCATATGTTTTTGCCTTATTATTAAGCTCTACAACGTTTTTTACGTTCATTTTTTTCATCAGATTAAAACGATGAGCTTCAATAGTACGTTTACTAATATTGAGCTGTGTTGCTATAGCTTTATTTGTTTTCCCTGAAATGGCGAGACGAAGAATTTGATGTTCTCTTTTGGTAAGATCAAAAGGATTGGCACTCTTTTTTTCTTGGGGTAGGGTATCTGAAACATTATCGACTACATCCGCAGTATTCCCCCTAATTTTTTTAATTAAAATCGAAGAAACATCTCCGCTAAAATATTGCTCTCCTCTACTTACAGTATTTAAAGCTTTCATAAACTCTTCTTTACTCGCACCTTTAAGAAGATATCCATCTGCTCCCGCATTGATCGATTGTAAAATATACTCTTCAGAATCATGCATAGACAGCATAATATACTTTGTAGACAAATTCATATTTAGCATTTGTCGCACTAGTTCTATACCAGATATTTCTGGCATACGTATATCGCATATAGCAAGATCTGGCTTCAAAGATTTTAGTAACGACATAGCCTCTTTTCCATTAGCTGCTTCTCCCACCACTTCAAAATTTTCTTCTTCTTCTAAAATTGCCCGAATACCGTCTCTAACCATAAAATGATCATCAACAAGTACTATTCTTACCATATCGTTTTTCTAAAAATATTGAACTGCTTTACCTAGTTCAAATATATGAATTATTCAAAAGGAACAGCATTAAATTAAAAATATGAAAAGAAAACATACGTATTATTATGTATAAAAATATATAAAATTAAGTATTAATACTTAGATTTGAAAACTATTTGATCACTTTGTATTATTCATAGTCACTTAAAAAATATCTTATGAAAACACATCTTTATATTGTATTTCTCGTATTTGCGATAACCACAAAAATTAGAGCGCAAGAAATTAGAATTGATGCAGATATTAGACCTCGCGCAGAATACTTAAATGGATTTGGTACTCTGATTCCCGATGGTGTTGACGCAGGTCTATTTATCCAACAACGTTCTCGACTAAAATTTGGATATGCGCAAGAGAAATTTTCAGCATTTGTTAGTGTACAAGATGTAAGCGTTTGGGGAGATACACCACAAATAGCAGTTGCCGATAATAACAATAGTTTCTCATTAGCACAGGCATGGATTGATTTCAAATTCGGAAATGGTTGGTCTACTAAGTTAGGCAGACAAGCATTATCGTATGACGATCAACGAATTTTTGGTGCTCTGGATTGGGCAATGCAAGGTCGTTTTCATGATGCGGCTTTACTAAAATATAATAAACAGTCTCTTCAATTGGATATAGGTGTAGCTTTTAATCAAAATGGTGTGCGCACACAAAGGACGTTGTTCGATCCAAATAACGGAGGAAATGCAAGAGCCGTATTTGATTATAAAGCAATGATATATGCTTGGTTACATAAAGACTGGGAGAAATTTTCGGCCAGTATTCTTGTAGCTAATAATTCGTATCAAAATTTAGATCCTATAGACGGACAAACCCCAATTGACGGAAACGTTAATCGACAAACCTTCGGAACCCATTTAGTAGCTAAACCTGCTAAAGGACTATCTGTCGCTGCTAATCTTTATGGCCAAACGGGAGAATTTACCGAAGAAATTGATCTTTTGGCATACAATGCTATGTTAGAGGTAAATTACAAACCCGGAAAAACTGTATTTGGGCTTGGTTTTGAAACGCTAAGTGGAGATGATAATGGAGGGGCTGACGGAGAAATCAAATCATTCTTCCCAATTTTTGGTACCAATCATAATTTTAACGGATTTATGGATTATTTTTATGTAGGTAATCACGCTAATAACATTGGACTTAACGATTTCTACGCAAAAACTGTGATCAAAACCGGAGAAAAATCAAGTTTACTTCTAAAAGCACATTATTTTGCCGGAGCTGAAAGCCTTGTAGATGGCATAGATGATTATTTAGGAACTGAATTGGATATTGTTTTTACTCAAAAATTAATATCCTTTGCCGCCTTAAAACTAGGGTACTCTCACATGTTTGCTTCTGACTCAATGGAAATCCTAAAAGAAGTGCCACAACCAGCAGATGCACAATATTGGGGCTGGGCGATGCTAGTCGTAAAACCAAATTTCCTGAAATGGAGTGCTACACCTACTCCTGCTGAAGACCAATAAATGATTGAATCCTTAGCCTGAATCCTGCAAAACTGTTTTTTGCAGGATTGTTAGTTGATTATTCAGATATTCTCAATTTACTTACCTTATAATTACGTATTTCTTATCATTTAATTAAGTACTAATACTTAATTTTGAATTCTAAATATATGTATTATGAAGAATGTAGTGGTCATCGGTAATGGAATGGTCGGATATAAATTTTGTGAAAAATTTGTTGTTTCTGAAAACTTTAATGAATTTAAAATTACTGTATTTGGAGAAGAACCTAGACGAGCCTATGACCGGGTTCACTTAAGCGAATATTATGCAGGAAAAACTGCCGAAGATCTTAGTTTATCCAGTGCTTCCTGGTATCAGGAACACAATATCGATCTTCATACTTCAGAAATGATCACCAAAATTAACCGAAAAGAAAAAACAGTAGCAAATCATAGAGGGGTAACCTATGCTTACGATTATTTGGTAGTCGCCACAGGATCTTCGGCATTTGTACCGCCTATCCCTGGTGTAGAAAAAGAGGGCGTATTCGTTTATAGAACCATCGAAGACCTTGAAGCTATAAATGCTTATGCAAAAAGACTAAAATCTGAAGGAAAAACAAAGGCAGCAGTGCTTGGAGGTGGACTTTTAGGCCTTGAAGCTGCTAATGCAGTAAAAGAACTAGGGCTAGAAACTCATGTAGTAGAATTCGCACCCAGATTGATGCCCAGACAATTAGATCAAGGGGGAAGTGATATGCTCCAAACGACAATCGAAGAACTTGGACTACATGTTCATGTACATAAACAAACCGAATTCATTCAAGGAGATCATAGTATTGAAGGACTACACTATACTGACGGCACAGCATTAAAAGTGGATATGCTTGTGATTTCTGCCGGAATTAGACCCAGAGACGAGGTTGCCAAAGAATGTGGCTTAGAAACGGGCGTAAGAGGTGGCGTTATTGTAGATAACACTATGAAAACCTCTGATGATAACATTTATGCCATCGGAGAAGTCGCTCTATACAATAATATGATCTATGGCCTTGTGGCACCAGGATATGATATGGCAGATATCGCCGTATCACAAATCACAGGAGATACCGATAAAAAAATGGTAGATCATATCGATATGTCTACGCAATTAAAACTTATAGGAACCGAAGTTGCCAGTTTCGGTGATGCTTTGAGCGAAAGCGATACTATAGACACCATAGTCTATGAAAACAAAAGAATAGGAATTTATAAGCGTATTAATATTTCTAATGATGGTTCTAAACTGCTTGGCGGGATACTTATAGGAGACTCCTCAGATTACAATGCTTTGTTTCAAATATATAATACCGCGATGGCGCTGCCAGACAATCCTGAAGATTTAATTCTTGGTAATCGTAGTGGTAGTGATTCGCTTATTGGTAATGTAATGGATTTGCCAAATGATGCGCAAATATGTTCATGCGAAAGTGTAAGTAAAAGTACTATCTGCAATGCCATACAAAATGGATCTTGTAATGATCTAAGTGATGTAGTTACCTGTACCAAAGCAGGAACGGGATGTGGAGGCTGCAGACCTATGGTTAAAGACTTGGTTGATGCGACATTAAAATCCTTAGGAAAAGAAGTAAAAGACACCATATGCGAGCATTTTGATTACAATCGACAAGAACTCTTTGATATTATAAAACTAAAGAGGTATAGAAAATATAACGATGTATTAAATCAGTATGGAAAAGGAGACGGATGCGAATTATGCAAACCTGTAATTGCATCAATAATGGCAAGTATTCATGCCGATACCGCAAATGAAGAAGCAGTCATACAGGATTCGAATGACCGATTTCTAGCCAATATTCAGCGTAATGGAACTTACTCGGTAGTACCAAGAATCCCGGGAGGAGAAATTTCTCCAGAGAAGCTCATAGCTTTGGGTGAAGTTGGTAAAAAGTATGATTTATATACCAAAATCACAGGAGGACAAAGGGTCGATTTCTTTGGAGCCCGTCTGGATCAATTACCAAAGATATGGAAAGACTTAATTGATTATGGATTCGAAAGCGGGCATGCCTATGGTAAATCATTGCGTACCGTTAAAAGCTGTGTGGGATCCACCTGGTGTCGATATGGTATGGATGAAAGTGTAAGTTTTGCGATTGAGCTAGAAGAACGTTATAAAGGATTACGATCCCCACATAAGTTAAAAGGAGGTGTATCTGGATGCATTAGAGAGTGTGCCGAAGCGCGTTGCAAGGATTTTGGTGTTATCGCTGTTGAAGGCGGGTGGAATCTTTATGTATGCGGAAATGGAGGCGCCAACCCAAAACATGCCGAATTATTGGCCGAGCAAATAGATAACGAAACAGTGATCAAATATCTTGACCGATTCTTAATGTTCTATATCCGCACCGCTGATCCGTTAGAAAGAACAGCAAAATGGCTAGATAAACTTGAAGGGGGCATCGAATACCTAAAACAAGTCGTAATTGAGGACACTCTTGATCTGGTCACAGCGCTTGAAACAGAAATGGCAACTTTGGTTGGTAAATTTCAATGTGAATGGACACAAGCGATACAGGATAAAGAGATTATGAAACGTTTTAATCATTTTCTAAACAGTGATCAACCTGATGATAATCTTGTTTTTGTTCCGTTAAGAGATCAAAAAATGCCAAAACATTGGAAGTAACTACTTTTAAAAAAAAGAGACGCATTAAAAACAGACAACATGGAAGATATTTTAGAAATATACAAAACCACCACTTTAGAAAGCGTAAACATCTGGTATAAAGCTGCAAAGGTAAGTGATTTTCCTAAAAATGGGGGTGCATGTATAAAATATAAAGAAAAACAAATTGCTATATTTAATTTTGAAAGAAAAAATACGTGGTATGCCTGTCAAAATGTATGTCCGCACAAAATGGAAATGGTTCTAAGCAGAGGTATGATAGGCGATCAAAATGGAATTCCAAAAGTTGCCTGCCCTATGCACAAGAAAACGTTCTCTTTGCAAAATGGACACAATCTTAATGGCAATCTAGCACCTATTGCCATTTATCCCGTAAAAATTGAAAACGACACTGTGTATATAGGATTCGAGGAGTAAGTACACCAATTCACGGCAAACTCACTAGGCATTCGTGGATAACCGTTTTCAATTTCGAGACGAGTTTTCTGTACCTGAGGCACCTTGATTATCGTGTGAAAAATAGTAACTTTGTTATTGAATACTACAATTTTATGTCAATCCATAAATTATCTGAAGCTTACATTTTATTCGATAAGGCCAATGCGCAAGATCCCAATACTGAAGAGGTAAATGGATCAGTAATGCCCAAAGAGCTGATTTACGGACAACGCATGTCTCAGGTCTTAGATGTATTTGAGCCTAATGCTTCAGAACCTTTAAAATTAGCAGCACGATCTCAACATATATGCCGATGGGAGATTCCTAGAAAAAGTTACCCCATGAATAGGGTTGGCTATCTTCAATGGAGGCAAGAGCTTAAGAAATTTCACGCTGCAAAAGCTTCAGAAATTCTTGAACAACTAGAGTATCCCAAAGATAGTATTGATAGAGTCGCTTTTCTGCTTCAGAAAAAAAAATTAAAAAAAGATAACGACACACAAACACTTGAAGATGTAGTATGCCTTGTTTTTTTAAAATATTATTACGAAGAATTTCTAACAAAACACCCCGACGAAAAAGTAATTGATATTTTACAAAAAACCTGGCACAAAATGTCTGTCAAAGGACATAAAGCAGCTTTTAAACTATCATATTCTAAAAAAGCATTAGATTTAATTCAACAAGCAGTAGCCTAATCCCGTTGAAAAAGAAAGAATCTTTAGATCATCAGACCTTTTCCCGTCTCAGTCGCATATATAGCGTTGCACTGGGAGCTATTGCTTTATTTACCATAGGCGCCCAGTTTTTTATTCAGCAATACTTAAATTCTCAAATTGACAGCTCTAGAATTATCAATGTTTCTGGAAGACAACGAATGTTAAGTCAAAAAATTACAAAAGAAATACTTCTACTATCTCATGCCTTTAAAAACAACACCGATTATGATGAATCTATACAAGAACTCAAGGGTAGTATTGAGCTTTGGAGAGCATCGCACAATACCCTTTTAAAATACAATAAACTCAATCAGAAAACGCGTGTAGATAGTACAGTTATCCAAAAAATGTTTGAGAAACTTGAACCTTACTTTCAAAGCATCTATAAACATAGTCAACATATTATTCAGCTTGATAGCTTGGGCATTATTGATTCTTTACAATTAAAAACTCATCTCAAGGCTATTATTCAAAATGAGCCTCTTTTTTTAAAGCAGATGGATGCTATAGTTTTTCAGTATGACAAAGAAGCACAACAAAAAATATCACAATTAAAAAAAATCGAGTATTTGCTATTTACGCTAATTATTATAATTATTATTCTAGAAATTTTCTTTCTATTTAGACCGGTTACTATAAGTATCAGAAATACTATATCCGATCTATTACACGCTCAACAAAGAGCAGAACATATCGCCTTTAAAGCCGAAAAACTGAGAAAATTACAGGAAGAAAATGTCCAAGAATTAGTATCGCTTAATCGCGCTATAGATCAAACACTATTGTATGCTCGAGTCGATGAATTTGGAAATATTAAAAACTTTGGAAAACGTTTTGCTAAACTTTTAGGATCAGAGAAAGCGTATATCCAAAAAAATATTACGGATATATTAGGGTTGGATGAAGTTGAGAAAAATAGATTACTTAGGCTTATTACTCAAAACAAAGGAGATATCTGTAATGAAGAATTTAAAGCCATTATACAAAACCAGACGGTTACATGGCTGGATATTTCCATATTAACGGTGTTTAAAGAATCAGGAAGTGCCGAAAGATTAATACTATGCACCGATATCACTACAAGAAAAGAGGCGCAAAATGAAGTAGAACGTCTACGTACGCAAAGATTTAAAGAGAAAGAAAAGCTACAAAAATTAAATGCAAGTCAAATTGTTGAAGCTCAGGAAGAAGAACGTAAGAGAATAGCCAAAGAGATACATGATAGCATTGGTCAAATGTTAACAGCCCTTAAACTAAACATAGAGTCAATCAACCTAAAGAATGCTGAAAAGGCATTTCGGAAAATAGAAAGTTTAAAGCAATTATCTAATGATTTAATTCAGGGAATTAGGTTTGCAACTTTTAATCTTACTCCGCCAGAATTAAAAGATTACGGTATTAGAACCGCCTTACAGAAAATGGTAACAGAGCTTTCAAAATTAACGGGTAAAAACATAGTTTTTGAAAGCAAGTTAGATCAGGAACAAAGGTTTGATACACTGGTAGAAACTAATCTGTATCGAGTGACTCAAGAAGCAGTCAATAATGCTATAAAATATGCTGATTCTACTAGTATACTTGTGTCGATATATCAAACAAAAACAGTACTAAGCATCTCTATCGATGATAACGGTAAAGGATTTGATATACAAGATATCCCTTCTAAGCCTGCTCACAATGCGGAAGGCGGAATGGGTTTATTTTTTATGAAAGAGCGCATGAATTATATTAACGGTAGATTGTTTATGAACTCTACTCCAGGAAAGGGAACTCGAATAACTTTAAATTATGAACTCCCTAAGACAGAAATTTTAAATTGACAATTTTAATTTTTCATAATAACTTCGTTTCGGTAATAATCAATAATACCATCAATAGGTCTTCGTACGATATTTCCAACCGTTAAATGATAAGGCCAAACTGCAGCTCGTATAATATCTTCACTAAAATGAGCAATAGATCCTATAAAATGAATAGGTACATTTTGCGCCTCGGGGAAACATAAAACTCGATTTTCTACAAATTCCTGAATGCCTTCGGTTACAATTTTATAGAAATAACCATTACGCTCACTTGTAAAAATAAATTCGGCAAAAGTGGCGAGATACGTATTTGGATTGTCTTTTTTATAGAGATTCTCTTTTATCGCATCTGAAGACAGGTCGAAACGCTTTTCAAATTCTGAGGCTACCTCTTGAGGCATTCTTTTGTAATAATAATCCCGAATAAGCCTTTTTCCAAAGTAATTTCCACTAGCCTCATCCATTAGGATATATCCTAAAGAATCTACTGTCATATGAATATGATCCCCATCAAAATAACAACTATTTGAACCTGTTCCCAAAATGCAAACAATACCAGGCTCCGTAGTGGCTGCGTACACCGCAGCAACCATATCTTCTTGTACAATAACTTCGGTTGCGTTTGTAAAAAACTCTTCTAATACCTTTTTGAGCATTGCTGCTGGTTTTTTAGTCCCACAGCCTGCGCCATAGAAATTAACCTTATCAATTTTGTTGCTATACGAAGTAAGTTCTTCATTCGCTCTTATGCGTTCTTCGAGCAACGATTTTTCAAACACTGCAGGATTCAAACCCTTGGTTCGTGTCTTAAAAATAATTTCTCCGGAGTCATCCAGAAGAATCCAATCACATTTGGTAGAACCCCCGTCGGATATTAGAATCATTTGAAGTTTGGTTTGTTATTTGGTAATAAGAAATACAGTAGTTTAAAAATAAGCAAAATGATAAAGAGAGCGTAGCCGATCAATGTATAAAATTATAAAAATACCTTCGACTTCGCTCTGTAGTTAGCTACCCATGGGATAATGGTTTTACAAAGTGCCTACCAAGGTTGATAAATCTACCAATTTTGTAGAATACCCATATTCATTATCATACCACGAGATCAGTTTAAAAAAGTTATCGTTAAGTGCAATTCCTGCGTTGGCATCAAAAACTGAAGTTTGCGACTCTCCTACAAAATCCTGAGATACTACGTTATCTTCAGTATACCCCAAAATTCCTTTTAATTCATTTTCAGATGCCTTTTTGATTACTGCTTTAAGCTCATCATAAGATACTGCTTTTTTGGTTTTCACGGTAAGATCAACTACAGAAACATCTGCTGTAGGTACTCTAAAAGCCATTCCGGTTAATTTCCCTTTTAAAGCAGGTATAACTTTGGTGACTGCTACTGCTGCTCCTGTGGTAGAAGGAATGATATTATTTAACGCACTACGCCCTAATCTATAGTTCTTTTTTGATGGTGAATCTACTACAGCTTGTGTAGCCGTACCTGCATGTACAGTCGTCATTAATCCTTCTTCAATACCAAAATTATCGTCGATAACCTTGGCTAGTGGAGCTAAGCAATTAGTAGTACATGATGCATTAGAAACAATAGTATCTGAATCCTTAATTTCTTTATCATTCACTCCCATAACAAACATAGGGGCATCTTTAGAAGGGGCCGAAATAACCACCTTTTTTGCACCTGCCTTTAAATGTGCATCTGCAGTGCCAAGTGTAGTAAAAATCCCTGTACAATCCATAACAACCGACACTCCAACCGCATCCCATTTAAGATCTTCAGGGTTACGTTCTGCCGTTACTCGAATTTCTTTGCCATTAACTACGAGATTACCATTGGTAACCTCAACGGTACCATCAAACCGACCGTGTACCGAATCATATTCTAATAAATAAGCCAAATGTTCTACGTCTAATAAATCATTGATCGCTACAATCTCTACATTTTCACGTTTAGAAGCAATTCTAAAAGCGATTCTTCCGATTCTACCAAAACCGTTAATACCTATTTTTAACGTACTCATATCTTATAATTTAGTTGTTTATTTTAAAAAGCGACATGTTATACCGAAGTAATATCGGCTACTTTAATCAACATATCATGTTTATGTATTCTTTTATCTAAAGCCTCTTTTAGGGGTACAATGGTTACGGTTTTATGAACAATACCAATCATTACCTCGCTTTTACCTTCTAATAACGCTTCTACAGCACCTACCCCAAGTTTACTTGCCAGTACGCGATCGTAACAGCTGGGCGCTCCCCCTCGCTGAATGTGACCTAGTACTGATACTCTAACTTCGTACCCATCAAGATGCTCTTCGACGTACTGACCCAGTTCGAATATATTTTTTCCTGAGGTATCACCTTCTGCCACGACAATAATACTAGAGGTCTTTCCGGTTTTTTTACTCTTCTTTAAAGATTCAATAAGCCGATCTATGCCCATGTTTTCTTCGGGAATCAAAATTTCTTCAGCTCCTGCTCCTATCCCGGCATTTAAAGCGATATCCCCTGCATCTCGTCCCATAACTTCAATAAGAAATAATCGGTTATGCGAACTCGCCGTATCTCTAATTTTATCAATAGCTTCGACCACCGTATTTAAAGCAGTGTCGTAACCTATCGTATAATCGGTACCGTTGATATCATTATCAATCGTACCTGGAATACCGACAACAGGGAAATTAAATTCCTCAGACAACTTTAATGCTCCGGTAAAACTACCATCGCCACCGATCACTACCAGTGCGTCTATATTGTTTTTTTTCAAATTCGCATATGCCTTTTGTCTCCCTTCGACAGCTCTAAAATCTTTTGAACGTGCAGATTTTAAAAAGGTTCCACCTTTATTGATGATGTTACGTACGGAACGTGCATTTAATTCTTCAATTTGATTGTGGATAAGTCCTTCATATCCTTTAAATACACCAGAACATTTGATGTTATAATAACTGCATGAGCGAACTACTGCACGAATAGCCGCATTCATTCCCGGGGCATCTCCCCCTGAGGTTAATACCGCTATATGTTTAACTTTTGTTGTCATTGAAGCCAAAGCTATCGCTAATGCAAATAATAACCTAATCTGATAAAAAACTAAAACGTTTTCGGTTGATAAATTTGGTAATTACTGATGAAAAAAGAATAATTTTAACACATTTTCATTGATTACGTTAAGATTAAATCAATTTCGCAATGTGTGACGTACACTAAAAAGACAAGGAATACTATGCAACAAAATAATAATCGAACCCTAGTTATACTGGTTCGAACTTTTTAAGACGAAGTTTTAATGAGAACTTTATACTCCCAAGGTTTAAAACTGAAGGTAGTATTAGGTTGTGTTTTGATTGTTTCTTCAGAAAAAAAGTCATGATATGTACCCGTATGATCTACTGAAAATGTATTGGGTTTACTGGTCATATTACCTATAAAAATGATTTCATTACTTCCTTTTTGACGTTTAAAAGCTAAAATTTTGGTATTATCTGAAGTCTGGATTCGAGTATACGAACCTGCATTTTCACCGGTGTGTAATGCAGGACTATTTTTTTTAAGTACTCCAAGCTTTTGATACAAAGGAAAAAATTTACCTTTCTCTTTACTAATCGTATCCTTTTCGAAAAACAACAGGCGTTTATCAAGGTCATACTCTTGCCCGGAGTAGAGCAATGGCATCCCTGGCGCTACATAGGATAGTACAGCAAATATTTCTGCTGCATCCCCCATTCTTTCGTTAACTGTGCCATTCCATGAATTCTCATCATGATTGGATGTAAAATTCATAAGAATATCGTCTTTGTCGTATAATGAATCTATCTGCTGCATTCGCATATCCCACTCCTTCACTGTTGCTTTTTCTTGGGCAATAGCATTCATTTTATGATGAGTATCCCAACTGTACCCCATATCAAAGGCATGATCCAATAATTCTGGTTCCCAACCTTCAGCTAACATAAATACAGGTTTAATTTTTTTGATTGCTTCTACGGTTTTTTCCCAAAAATCGACAGGTACCATTCCGGCAACATCACATCGAAAACCATCAATATCTTCATTTGCCACCCAATGGATCATATCCTGCCTCATCTGCTCGCGCATATTTTGGTTATCATAATTAAGATCTGCGACATCTGTCCAATCGGTATCTACGGTATGCGTGATAGCACCATCACTATCTTTGGTATAATACTCTGGATGGGTTTTAAGCCAGACATGATCCCAACCGGTATGATTTGCGACCCAATCCAGGATTACATAAATGCCATGATCATGAGCGGTCTTGACCAGGGCTCTAAAATCTTCTAGAGTACCGAACTCTGGATTAACTTTGGTATAATCAGAAACAGCATAGTAGCTTCCTAATGAACCTTTACTTTTGGTGGTAGAGATAGGATATATCGGCATTAACCATAGCACCTCAACGCCAAGTTGTTTTAACACAGGAATATCTTTTGTAAACGCTTTAAACGACCCCTCTTCAGAATATTGCCTGATATTTGCTTCATAAATTATCGCATTTTCCAACACTTCGTTGGTAATGGGTTCCAGGTCTTTTTTTTCCGCTGCTGCTGCTGGGGTACTTGCACTCTTCTTTTCTTCATTCTTTACGTTTCCGCAAGAGAACATCACCAGCAAACTAAGTAATCCTATGGCTATTTTTTGCATTCTTATTAAAATTATAGTGTATATACTATGACACAGTTATTAAAGTGTTAGGAGAAATTTTGAATTCCTTTCCATCTACATATATGGTTAATGGCTTGTCACCTTCAAGCGTAAATGATGTTCCTTGCTGCGAAACATTAACCTTCAAAATCTGATTTCTAAAGTTAACATTGAAGGTATACCCCTTCCATTCTTTAGGGATTTTAGGTGCAAAGGAGAGTGTATCATTTTTAATTCTCAATCCGCCAAAACCTTCTACAATACTCATCCAGGTACCTGCCATACTGGTAATATGCAATCCTTCTTCTACCTCTTTATTGTAATCATCAAGATCTAATCTTGACGTGCGAAGGTAAAACGTATAGGCTTGATCCATTCTATCTAAAGCCGCCGCCTGAATACTATGCACGCACGGTGACAATGAGGATTCGTGAACAGTAAAGGGTTCATAAAAATCAAAGTGTCGCTCTAGTTCTTCTTTGGTAAAATGGTCTTCAAACATATAAAAGCCTTGCAACGTATCGGCTTGCTTAATATATGGTGAACGTAAAATACGATCCCAACTCCATTTTTGATTAATTGGGCGTTGAGATGTGTCTAATTCTGCTACTGTCATTAATTCTTTATCCAAAAAACCATCTTGTTGCAAGTATACTTGATGCTTTTCTGAATATGGAAAATACATTCGTTTAGCCACGTCTAGCATCGCATCAATTTCGTTTTGAGACAAATTCGTTTTATCGATAATTCTTTTGTAATCAGAATTGTATTCTGCTTTTACTTTTGTTATGTTATCAACGCAATATTCGATACACCATTTGGCCAGGTAGTTGGTATACCAATTGTTATTTACATTATTTTCATATTCATTAGGTCCGGTTACCCCTAGAATCACATACTTATTTTTATCAGTAGAGAAGGTAGCTCGCTGATGCCAAAAACGAGCGACACCTATCATAACTTCAAGACCTTTTTCTGGTATATAGCTATAATCACCGGTATAACGATGATAATTATATATTGCAAAAGTCATAGCCCCGTTACGATGAATTTCTTCGAAGGTAATTTCCCATTCGTTATGGCACTCTTCTCCATTCATAGTTACCATAGGATACAAGGCTGCTCCGTTACTAAATCCGAGCTTCTCTGCATTTTCGATAGCTTTGTCAAGATGTTGGTAGCGGTATGTAAGTAGATTACGTGCTACTCTCTGGTCTTTGGTAGCCATATAGAAAGGTATACAATACGCTTCTGTATCCCAATAGGTACTCCCCCCATATTTTTCTCCGGTAAATCCTTTGGGTCCAATATTCAATCTCGCATCCTTACCAAGATACGTTTGATTCAACTGAAATATATTGAATCGTATCCCTTGCTGTGCTTTTACGTCGCCTTCAATTACGATATCTGCCATCTCCCAAATTTTGGACCAGGCCTGCTTTTGAAGATCTAATAAAGAATTAAAACCAGCGTCTGCTGCCTGTTTTAATGCAGCGGTACTGGCAGAAACCAAGTCATCTTCTTTATGATTTAAGGATACACAATACCCTCCAAATTTAACAAGCGAAGCAGTTTCACCTTTAGAAGCCTGAACCTCATAACGTAATCTTACATATGTATCTTTGGTTGCCACTTTGGGGTATATGTCCTGCATTTTATCTCCAATAAAAACCTGATTGCGCATTCCTGTACAAACGTGGAACTCGGTCTTCATGGTTTTTGATAAAATGTAAGCAGAACTGCCTTTATGAGCCACGTCATATGTATCCCAAAATTGATCATCCCAATTAGAATCTTCATTTGTGATACCTGCATCGAGATAAGGAGTAAAAACGATTTCAACGTCTTGCTGTAACGGAGTAACTTCATATTTAATTGCGCCTACTTCATCCAAATCCAAGCTTAAAAACCGTGTGGCTACGACCAAAATTTCAATTCCGTTACGTAACACAATAGTAAAGGAACGTTGATACCAGCCTTCCTTCATGTTTAATTCTCTTCTGAAATTTGAAACCGATTTACACCTGTTTAGATCTAGTGTTTCGCCGTTTATTTGCACATCGATACCTATCCAATTGGGTGCATTAAGCACTTTGGCAAAATACTCTGGATATCCGTTTTTCCACCAGCCTACTCTAGTTTTATCAGGATAATACACCCCTGCAATATAACTTCCTTGAAAGCTGGGGCCAGAATATGTTTCTTCAAAGTTGGCTCGCTGCCCCATTGCTCCGTTTCCAATACTAAAAAGGCTTTCCGATGATTTAACTCTTTCAGCATCATACCCTTCTTCAATAATTGACCAGCTATCTGGTTGTATATAGTCTTGATTCATACGTTTACATGTTTTTAATTGTTTGAAAACGAAATAATTAAAAAATTGAGAACGTATGTAACCACTGCGTTCTCTCATTAAGAATTTTAAATCCTACACGCCATATTGTGAAGTAATTTTTAAATTTTTTACTATTCGTTTCCTCTTTATTAAACTTTTCTGGCCGAAACCAAATTATTGATAAATTCTTTATTTATTTCTGTAAAATCTTTAAAAATATAATCTGCTTCGTGTAGTACGCTGGCATCACCTATACCTATACTAATCATATGAGCGGCATTGGCTGCCTGGACTCCTGCCACAGAATCTTCGAATACAATACAATCTTCTGGAGCGATATTTAATTGCTTTGAACCAATCAAAAATACTTCAGGATCTGGTTTAGCTTTAGTAACATCTGTGCCATCTACAATGGTATGAAACTTATCGATTAGCTGTACTTTTTCAAGAATAACTCTTGCATTTTTGCTAGCAGAGCCCAAAGCAATACCCTGTTTTTCAGTACTAAGATGATCTAATATCCGTGGGACATCGGGTAAAATCTCTGTAGTATCCATTCTTGAAATGTATTGAAGGTATTCTTCGTTCTTTTCATGCATTAGTCTAGCAAATTCTTCTTCTGAAATACTTTTGTTACCCCAGGCTAATATTTTTTCGAGAGATCTTATTCGGCTTACTCCTTTGAGCTGTTCATTTTGTTCTACTGAAAAAGAAATTCCTAAACTATTGGCAAGATTTTGCCAGGCCAGAAAATGATACTTTGCCGTATCTACAATCACCCCATCCAAATCAAATATAAATCCTTTCTTCATATGCATTTTATTTATTCATTTATTTCTATGGTTGCTTTATCGCTAACAAACACTGTTAAAAATCCTGAAATGACCATACTTATACCACCAATAATCAGGGCATACACTGTTTCATTTTCAAAAAAAGTATTCAGTAAAAAACCTAAAATTGAAGCTGCTACTATTTGAGGGATAACAATAAAGAAATTGAAAACTCCCATATAATATCCCATTTTTTTTGGAGGCAAAGCCCTAGCAAGCATGGCATAAGGCAAAGACAAAATACTGGCCCATGCAATTCCTACACCAATCATGGATATCACCAGCATTTCTGGCGTTGTAAAAATGGTTATAGATAAGAGTCCTAAACCGCCTAAAACTAGACTTACAAGATGTGTCATTTTACGGCCAACTAATTTTGCGATGACAGGAAGTAAGAAAGCTACAAGGGCTGCCACTGCGTTATAGACCGCAAAAAGAACGGTTACCCAATCTGCGCCATCATTATAAGCTTGAGAGGTAGGATCTGTCGCACCGTAGATGTAGCTAGTTACCGCCTGAGTTGTATAAATCCACATAGCGAATAAGGCAAACCACGAGAAAAATTGAACTAATGCCAATTGCTTCATTGTAGTAGGCATATACAAAAGATCGGTCATTATCGTAACAAATCCATTGATTCCTTTTGATTTTCTAACCAATGCGGCTGTTAGAAATAAAATACCTATAGAAAGAATACCTACAGACACAATATAAAGTTCTTTATCTAAAGATAAGTAAATAAGGATCGTGTTTAGAATGATACCAAAGACACTCATCATAGTTCCGGCTTTTATGAGTTTTGCTATCCTGCTTTCATCCTCTTTACCGGTTAATTGAACATCATACTCAGCTTTGTGATCTGTAAAGGCTTCTAATTCTTCTGGTGTATATTCTTTTGAATTGAAAACTGTCCACATCACAGCTAAAAGAAACACTAAAGCTCCGATATAGAAAGACCACTTAACAGAATCTGGTATAACTCCTTCTGCCGCAGTATTGCTTATCCCTAGCCAATTCGTAAAAATATAAGGCAAGGCAGAACCTACAACTGCTCCCAATCCTATAAAAAAGCTTTGCATTGCAAAACCTTGAGTTCTCTGACTTTCGGGTAAATTATCACCCACAAAAGCTCTAAATGGCTCCATAGATATGTTAATCGATGAATCCATAATCCACAAGGTACCGATAGCCACCCATAATGTAGAAGAATTGGGCATCATGCACAAGGCAATTGATGAAAGTATCGCCCCTACCAAAAAATAAGGCCGTCTTCGCCCTAACTTGGTATGCCAGGTGCGATCACTAAAATAACCAATTACAGGTTGTACAACTAATCCGGTTATAGGCGCAGCCAACCAAAAAACAGCTAACTCATCAACCTGGGCACCCAGGGTTTCAAAAATCCTTGACGTATTGGCATTTTGTAATGCAAAACCGAACTGAATTCCTAAAAATCCAAAACTCATGTTCCAGATTTCCCAGAAATTTAATTTACGCTTGTTCATTAAGTGAAATTAGATGATTACACTGATAAGCGCATGACTTATCAAAACTTATTTAGTAGAAAGTGAAAATATAAGTTTTGACTAGTCGCAAAGATATTATTATTTTTCAATAAGCAAGAATCGCTTTATTATTTTTTTGTAGATTGTCTTTGCACCAGACTCGTATCAATAATAACGGTTCTATATTCTTCAGTAGACATATCGTCTCCTTCTAGCTTATCGATAAGCAATTTTGCGGCTCTAATCCCCATATCTTCCCCGTGCTGACTAATCGTAGTTAAACTTGGGATAAAATGCTTAGAAAGAATACCATCTGTAAAACCAACGACAGCAATATCTTCTGGTACACTTTTTCCTTGCGCATGAAGAACTCGTACAGCGGTAACAGCAAATAACTCATTAACTGCAAAGACAGCATCAATATGCTTATGCTTTAGAAATTCTGCAATCTCAGATTCACAATTATCGACATCTTCTATTTTAAGAATCAGTTCTTCTTGCTCTTCAATATCATAGGCACGCAACGCTTTTAGGTATCCATTTGTTCTAAGTTTACCTACACTGATGTAATCTACTGTGGTGAGAATAGCAATTCGTCTACATCCCAGAGAAAGAAGGTGATTGGTAGCTGTTTGTGCTCCTTTAGTATCATCAATAATGACTTTATCACATACAACTTCATCAATAATTCTATCAAAAAGAACTACAGGCATCCCCTGGCTCATTGTTTCTTCTATATGATGATAATCTTTCTTGAGTTGTGTTTCTTTGGCAACTGATAAAATGAAACCGTCTGCGCTACCACTAGCAAGCATTTCCATATTTAAAACTTCTTTATCAAAAGAGTTGTTAGAGGAGCAAATAATCACATTATATCCTTTTTGGTTTGCAACCTTCTCTACCCCTCCTATAACAGTTGTAAAAAAATGATGAACAATTTCGGGAATAATGACACCAATGGTTTTGGTCTTTCTATTTTTAAGACTTAACGCAATGTTATTGGGTTTGTAATTGTAAAGCTTTGCAAATGCCTTTACCTTTTGCCGCGTATCCAAACTAATTTCAGCACTATCTTTTAGCGCTTTTGATACGGTAGAAATAGAAACATCCAGTTCTTTTGCAATTTGTTTTAGTGTCACTTTTTGTTTCATACGTTTAAATCTTTTTAATTGTTTGGAAACGAAATAATTAAAAAATTGAGAACGTATGTAACCGCTACGCTCTCACATTAAAAATTTTAAACATTCCCTTTGGTGAAGTAATTTTTAAAATTTATTAATGTTCGTTTCATCTGTTTATTTTTATGGTTTTTTAGTGGTCAGACCTGCATGCCTAGCTGCTGGTAGGCGGGTGGAATCGCCATTTACTCATATCGGAGCGTATCATCCTTATTATTATGGCTTATTTCATACGTTTAAATTATTTAATTATTTGAAAACGGAATAATTAAATAATTGAGAACGTATGTAACCGCTACGCTCTTACATTAAAAATTTTAAACATTCTCTTTGATGAAATAATTTTTAAAATTTATTAATGTTCGTTTCATGCTTCTAGTTTAATTAAAAGTTAAGTAATTCTTAAGATTATACCTTTACAGCCAATTTTTTCGCTCCCATTTTTTTAAGATTGAAGGCTACAACGTCGCTACCTAAAACTTATTTCCTAACGCTTACTTTTTATCTAAACATCAAAAATCACTGCGAAAATATATCATATGAGCATTAAATCGTTTAAATTTTTATTGAAATTCTAAAAGTTTTCCACACGCAAACGTTTTCGTAAAGCATGTAAAATAGTTACCTCAAAATTTAACACAAAATTTACATACTTTGGATGGCAGAAAGTGAAAGTATAAGAAGTGAAACAATTAAAAACTAATTTAATTTTTATGAAATGAGTATAAACTTTTTTAAACATGCTCTATCGATATGATTAAAATAAGTTTATGCGAAAACGAAGTGGTTACATCTATTTATGATTTTGTAATTACTTAATTTTCATTGAATTATAAAATTTTAAACAAATGAAAACATTTACAAAATGCGCATTGTTTTTGGTGTGGTTGATACCCATGAGCTTATTTGCTCAATCAACAGTAACAGGAACCGTGAGCGATGCCGGAGGCGGGCAACCAATTCCGGGTGTAAACATTATCGTTAGAGGATCGACGAAGGGGGCTACTACTGACTTTAACGGACAATATACTTTAGATAATGTGAATAAGGGGGAGATACTAGTTTATTCTTATGTAGGTTTTATGGCTCAAGAAGTCGTATTTGATGGTCAACCCTCAATAGATATTACATTACAAGAAGATGCTGCAGAATTAGAACAAGTTGTAGTTATTGGTTATGGAAATACAAGAAAGAAAGATCTAACCGGTTCTGTAGCCTTGGTTACTGCAGAAGATTTCAACACAGGAAATAACGTTACTGCAGAAAACCTGTTTACTGGTCGTGTGGCCGGAGTTAATATTAATACAAATGGTGGCCCTGCTGGTAATTCGCAAATTAGAATTCGTGGTGGTGCTTCTTTAAACGCTTCAAATGATGCTCTTATCGTAATTGATGGTTTGCCAATTAATGACCCATCTGACGAAGATAATGGTTCTAGGTCCATTTTATCTTCTATTAACCCTAATGATATCGAGTCTTTTTCTATTCTTAAAGATGCATCAGCGGCAGCAATTTATGGTAACCGAGGTGCAAATGGAGTAATTATCATTACTACAAAAAAAGGAAGGAAAAATCTTAGTATTAGTCTAGATTCTCAAACCAGTATTACGACTGCAAACAGAACCGTTGATGTTTTTTCTGGAGATGAGTATAGAGCCCTGATTGCCGAACGATTTCCAGACCGGGTAGGTAGTTTGGGAACAGCGAATACAGACTGGCAGGACGAAATCTATCGTGATGCGTTTTCTTCAATTCATAATCTTTCACTTAGCGGGTCCTTATTAGATGTTTTACCCACTCGTCTTTCTGTGGGTCGAGCAGATCAGGAAGGGCTTAGAAAAACATCAAAATTCGAGAGAACTACCACATCATTATCTCTAAATCCACGATTATTTGACAATCATTTGAAAATTGATGTTAATGCGAATCTAAACTTTGAGAAAAACCGTTTTGCTGAGGGTGTAGAAAAAGATGCGATTACATTTGATCCTACTCAACCGGTTTTTGATGCATCTTCACCATACGGGGGCTTTTTTGAATACGTAAATAGCGATGGTTTTGCACTTCCCAACGTACAGCGAAATCCCGTTGCAAAATTATTACAAACCAGAAATATTGCCAATGTAAGACGATATTTTGGAAATGTAAAATTTGATTATCAGATGCACTTTTTGCCCGAATTAAGAGCTGTGGTAAATCTAGGTCTGGATACTAGCGAAACACAAAGATTCGAAGAGCGTTCTACAGAGAGTGCGAACACATTTAGATCAGAGTTTGGAGAGTTTAACGGGTTTAAGTCTGATACAGATTTTACATCAGAAAACAAATTACTAGATGCCTATCTTGTTTATACTAAAAAGTTTGGTGAACTTGATCTGGAAACAACAGCAGGATACTCGTATCAAAAATTTGAAGTTGAAGAATTTAAAACTGAAGATCAACGTGATCCCAACAGACTTCCTGAGAGAAATATTGAACCTGATGTAGTCCTTTTGGCTTATTTCGCCCGAGCGAACCTAAAATTGAGTGACAAATATTTTCTAACCGGTTCCATTCGTAGAGATGGTACTTCAAGATTTAGTCCTGATAATAGATGGGGGTATTTTCCCTCAGCATCTTTTGGATGGCAAATTAGTGAAGAAGATTTTCTTCAAAACTCGACTACAGTAAGCAATCTTAGACTGCGTTTAGGATATGGTATCACAGGACAGCAAGATATTAGCCAAGCATATGCCTATATAGAGCGTTATAGAGGCAGTAATCCTAACACTCAATATATCTTAAATGGTGAAGTGGTCAATATAGTTCAGGCACAGTTTAGAAACGAAGATATCGAATGGGAAAAAATTACTGAATATAATATCGGACTGGATTATGGATTTTGGAACGATCGCATTAGTGGTTCTATAGATGTATTTAGAAAAGAATCTGATGACCTGCTTTCTGAAGCCCCTGTACCCGATGCAGTTAACTTTTCTAACCAAGGATTTCAAAACATAGGTAAGTTTGTAACGCAAGGTGCCGAATTCTCTATTAATACAGATATTATTAGAAGCTCAAATGTGAACTGGAGCGTAAGCTATAATGCCACTTTTATTGATCAAGAAATAGAAGAACTAGCCTTTGGGCAGGATATTATCGTAGGGGGTATCGATGGGGGTACGGGTAATAACGTTCAAATTCAAAGACAAGGCGAAGTTCCTTTTTCCTTTTTCACTTTTGCACAGGTATATGATTCTAACGGAAGACCGATTGAGGGTGCTTATGCAGATCTAGATGGTAATGGCGTTGTAGACAATAATGACAGATACATCGCAGGAAAACCAGCTCCAGACTTTCTTATGGGGCTTCAATCCAACCTCAATTTTTACAATTTCGATTTTAGTTTCAATTTACGTGCTAGTATCGGCAATGATGTCTATAATAATGTGGCTTCAGCGAATGCGCAAGAAGGTAACCTTTTCAGAAATGTATTCAACAACGCACCTACAACCTTGTTAAATACAGATTTTGTAAGTACACCCGATGTAATTCTGTCTGATATTTATGTAGAAGACGGTTCATTTGTACGAATGGAAAATATTACACTGGGGTATACGATGAGGGATATCATGAAAGGTGTTTCAAGTTTAAGAGTTTGGACGGGAGTACAAAATGCTTTTCTAATTACAGATTATTCAGGTCTTGATCCTGAAATTCAGAATGACGGTAGAGATCAGTCTATTTTTCCCAGAGGACGTACTTTCTTATTCGGAATCAATTACAAATACTAAAAAAACTAGCAATGAAAATATATATATCTTTTTTATACGCATTTCTATTCGTAGGGATTTTAAGTTCTTGCGAAGGAGACCTCGATATCGAACTTGAAGACGATGATGACCTATTGGCTGAAGATGTTTTTAACCAGCCCGGGGGATATGATCGAGCAATAGCAGGAGTGTATGCTAACTTTTCGGTCGTTGGTTTAGATGATCCGGGCACATCTAATCTTGCAGGGATCGATGCCGGTACCGGTAATTATATAAGAGGATTATTTAATTTACAAAGTTTAGCTTCTGACGAAGTACTATGGAATTTTGAAAATGATCAGGGAATACGTCAAATACAACGTAATAGCTGGGATGCGAATAATGTTATAGTTTTAGGATTTTGGGCCAGAGCTACATTTCAAATTTCATTAGCCAACGAGTTTTTAAGACAAACTACAGAAGATAAATTAAATGAGCGCGGAGTTGATGAGGCAGCGAAACAAGAAATACGTACGTATAGAGCAGAGGCACGAGTTTTAAGAGCTTTGGCAAATTATCATTTATTGGATCTTTTTAGAAGAGCTCCTTTTGCTACAGAAAATGATCCTGTTGGATTTACCAGAGTTCAAGAAATTGCAGGAGATGATCTGTTTAACTACATAGAAACAGAGTTGCTCGAGGTAGAGGATCAATTACTCGATGTAAATCCAGGCAATGCCGAACAATATGGCAGAGCTAATAAAGGAGTAGCAAAAATGATTCTTGCCAAGTTATACCTCAATGCTGAAGTATTCCTAGAGAATAGCAATAATCGTTTTGCTGATTGCCTTAGAGTATGCGAAGAAATCATCAATAGCGGATATAGTTTAACACCTAATTATCTTAATAATTTTAATGCAGATAACAATAGTAACGGGGCACAAAATGAAATTATATTTCCTGTTGTTGCAGATGGTGTTTCGGTACGAAATTTTGGAGGAGCATCAATCATTATACAAGGACAACAGAACGCAAATGGAGATTTTAGACCTACACCTGCTGACTTTGGTGCTATTGGCTTCGGAAACTTATTTAGAGTACGAGAAGAATTATCTCTAACTTTTGAAGCGCCTTTATTTAATAATGATGAAAGAAATACCTTAGTAAAATTTGACGTACCGGTAGTTCCTGGTCCTAATCCACCGGTAGAAAGGGATATTGCTATAGGTGCAGATTTACTGGATACTTCGTCAGGGTATTTAATGGCAAAATATTCTAATATTAGCTCAAATGGTGAGCCTGGTCAGGATCAATTGTTTGTCGATACCGATTTTCCTTTGTTCAGACTTGCAGATGTTTATTTAATGTATGCAGAGGCTCACCTTGAAGGAGGCGGCGGAGATCTAACTACTGCAACCCGATACATCAATTTGCTTAGAGAGCGAGCCTTTAACAATAGCTCTGCAAATATTTCAGAAGGGGATCTAACACTCGATTTTATACTTGATGAACGAGCTCGAGAATTACATTGGGAAGCGCATAGAAGACAAGACCTTATTCGTTTCGATCTGTATACGGGCGGCAGTTATACCTGGTCGTTTAAAGGAGGCCCACAAAACGGTACTGCGATTGATGAAAAATTTAAACGCTTTCCGGTACCTGCATCAAGTAGATCAGCAAATCCAAATTTAGGACAAAATCCAGGATTCGAATTATAGAAAAACTTAATTTATACAGTCATGAAAAAAATTTCAATTTTAATTTTAGCAGGTATTACTTTGCTTAACTTCTATTCTTGTATAGATGATGAAGGGCCTGAATTTATTATTCAGGAAGAGTCGGCTACCGCACCAGTAATTGTAACGGCTAATACAACCGTTACTTTAAATAAAGAGGTTGAAAACAATCAGGCACTTACTGTGGTTTGGAACGATGCCGATTATAATTTTCAAACCCCTGTTTCTTACAGTATCATGGTTGCCAATGCAGGTACCAATTTTGAAAATGCGATCGAAGCTGCTTCTACAGTAGAGCGTTCGTATACCTGGACCGTAAAAGACCTTAATGATCTGGCAATAAAAACCGGATTAGTAATAGACGAAGAAGGTGCTCTAGAAGTTCGTGTTATTTCTTCTTTAGGAAGTAATGACGGAGTAGCTATGAACTCAAACATTCTTGCCATTACGCTAACCCCCTATTCGACCGAGTTGCCTAGATTATGGCTGCCCGGTGATTATGCTCAGGATAGCGGTTATGGTGCGAATTGGAATCCTTCAGACCCCGCAACACCTACGCTAATAGCAGAAAACTTTACAAGTTCTAAGTTTGAAGGATATGTGTTTTTTGCCAATGATAATTCCAATTTTAAGATTACTCCTACAAATGTTAATTTTGATGGAAACTTTGGGGATACTAATGATTCTGGAACATCTGGAACTTTATTACGAGACGATGCCAGTAAAAATATCGTTGTTCCTATTGCAGGATATTACAAAATCAATGTAGATATTGAAGCACTTACCTACACCCTAACAAAAACAGAATGGGCCATTACAGGTTCGTCTACACCTTTAGGCTTTGCCCCAGCCGAACCAGGTCCAGATCAGGATCATGACCTTACGTATGATAAAGATACAAAGGTTTGGACTACTACCTTGGATCTTTCTTCTGGTGAGATTAAATTTAGAGCAAATGATGCCTGGTCCCTGAACTATGGAAACGATGATAACGGAGATGGATCACTAGACGAAGGTGGGTCGAATATTGCTGTAGCATCAGGAGGTACATTTTTAATTGCACTTGATTTTAGCGAACCAAGAGGGTATAGTTTTATGCTTACTCCTGTAACAAATTAAGAGCATAATGTATAAGAGGCTGTTAGGATCAACAGCCTCTAAACTTTATTAATGATAAAACGAATAGTTATAAAATTTTTAATGTGAGAGCGCAGCGGTTACATACGTTCTCAATTTTATCATTAATGTATTTCTCGATAATTACTAAAATTTAAACGTGTGAAAAAAAATATAAAAAATTCTATAAAAAGTACGCTTCTTATAGGCGCCTGCATAGCAATTTTTTCAGGTTGTTCAAACGATGATGATGCTTCTAACAACCAAGAAGCTGAAGCAGGTCAAGAAGATTTAAAAATGGATCTTACCCCGTTTATAAAAGCTGATGCAGGGGTACTCATGCAAGCATTTTATTGGGATGTAGAGCCAATAGGCGGTTGGTATGACGAAGTAAGTTCAAAAATTGAAGATTGGGCTGCGGCTGGAATCAATAGAATTTGGTTACCTGCTCCGGGAAAAGGAGCTTCAGGACAATTTTCTATGGGGTATGATCCCATGGATTATTTTGATGTAGGAGAATTTAGTCAAAGAGGGTCAGAAAACAAAGAAACACGTTTTGGATCTCGTGAAGAACTTGAAAACCTTATTCAAAAATCACATGATAATGATATCGAAGTCATTGCAGATATCGTTATGGGACATAACTCTGGTGGTGGCTTGCAGTACAACCCCTACAGAGATGCAGAAGTATACAGCCTTTTTGATGAAGAAAATGGAAATGCCTCTGGAAAATTTAATAGAAATTTTGAACATTTTCATCCTAACGCAATTGTTGATGCTGACGAAGGAGCCTTATTTTTTGCCGAAACAGATCTTAGCCACGCTGTTCCTTATGTACAAGAATGGTTATGGGGCCGAGATGACTCTGTAGCAGAATTTTACAAATCACTTGGTTTTGACGGTTGGCGTTTTGATTACGTAAAAAGCTTTGCTCCTAAATGGGTAAAAGCATGGAATGATAAGGTTGGAGGATTCTCGGTAGGAGAAAATTTTGATGGCAATCAACAGGTGCTGAAAGATTGGGTAGATGCCTCTGGATCTCCTGCTTTTGATTTTGCATGTTTCTATAGGTTAGAAGAGTCTCTAGACCGTAACAAAGATCTTACTGCGCTAGGAGAAGAAGGCAATATGCTACGTAAAATATATCCTGACAAAGCGGTTACATTTACAGCGAATCATGATACAGAGAAAGATGAAAATACAAATAATAACATAAGCTATGCCAATAAATTATTAGCATATGCCTATATGTTGACTCATGATGGGTATCCTACAATTTTCTATCTTGATTATGAAAACGAATCTTTTAAAAAGCAAATTCAAAATCTGATTTTAATTAATAGTACTATCGCTACTGGTGATATAGAAATTATTGAAGCTAATAAAGATGAATACATTATGAAAAGAAATGGTTCTGGTGATAACCCAGGACTTATCTTCTACATGAACATAAGTAACAATACCAAGCAATATACTATGCAAACGAATTGGGAGAACAAAACCCTTGTTGATTATGCTAATAATTCTAAAATAACCCCAAGCACCGATGCTGAAGGAAATACAACAATTTACGCCAAAGCGGGTAGTTTTTCTATCTGGTCCATTAGTAAATAGTAACACAATAGTAGAATAAGCCAAAGTCAAGAGCACCTTTTATAGGTGCTCTTGTCATACTGATTTAGACGTATTCTACTCGTTTTTAAAAATTTCGAGCCAGCAAAATTGATCATTTCAATCATAATACAAAAGAATTACTTTACTTTGTAAAAAGGATCTTCTAGTAGTAGAACATCATTTTTACATACATCATCATTATAATTACGTAAACTTAATGCCTAAATTTCCGTTTTATAAGCAAGCTGAATCCAAAGATTGTGGTCCGACTTGTATAAAAATCATAGCAAAACACTACGGAAGAGTTCTTAATACACAAAAACTTCGAACGCTTAGCGAGACTACTCGAGAAGGCAGTTCTCTTTTAGGGCTTAGTGATGCTGTAGAAGAAATTGGATTTCGATCTCTGGGAGTAAAACTTTCGCTAAGAAAACTAGAAGAAGTCCCCCTACCCTGTATCGTGCACTGGAACAAAGTACACTATGTGGTAGTTTATAAGGTAAAATTTAAACGTAACGGTGAGGCAACTATTTATGTATCTGATCCAGCTCACGGATTAATTACGTATTCTAAAGAAGAATTCATCAAAGCCTGGATTGGTAATAATGCCGATGAACATACCGAAGAAGGGGTGGCACTTTTACTCGAACCTACTCCAAAATTTTATAATGACGATCTTGATGAAGAAGATGAAAAGTTTGGGTTCAAATTTATATCTAAGTACATACTTAAATACAAATCCTTTTTATTTCAGCTTGCCTTAGGTTTGGGTGCCGGTAGTTTATTACAACTTATTACTCCTTTTCTTACACAAAGTATTGTAGATGTTGGTATAAAAAATCAGGATATAAATTTTGTTTATCTCGTTTTAATCGCCATGCTATCTCTTTTTATAGGGCGAACACTCATCGAAGTACTTCGAAGTTGGATTTTACTGCATTTAAGTACGCGTATTAATATTTCTTTGATTTCAGACTTTTTTATCAAACTCATGAATTTGCCTATCTCCTATTTCGATGTGAAGATGACGGGAGATTTATTACAGCGAATTAATGATCATAAGCGAATAGAACAAATATTAACGATGTCATCGCTCAATGTGCTATTTTCGATGGTTAATTTAATCGTTTTTAGCGTCGTATTGATCTATTACAGCTTGTCGATCTTTGGTATTTTTGCTATCGGAAGCGCGCTCTACTTTGCCTGGATCTTAATTTTCTTTAAAAAACGTAAAAAATTAGATTACAAGCGTTTTTCTCAAATTAGTGAAGAGCAAAGTAAAGTAATTGAACTGGTTAATGGCATGCAAGAGATTAAATTACACAATGCCGAAAAAAGAAAACGATGGAACTGGGAGTTTGTTCAAGCCAAATTATTTAAAATTTCGATCGAAAATCTAGCACTCGAGCAGTATCAAAGTGTTGGGTCTTCATTTATTAATGAGCTAAAAAATATTCTAATCACTGTATTTTCTGCCAAACTGGTAATCGACGGAGAAATAACATTGGGTATGATGCTTGCCATAACTGCAATTGTAGGACAACTTAATGCCCCAATAATGCAACTGATTAATTTCTTAAGAGAATTACAAGATGCTCAAATATCGTTAGAACGATTAGGCGAAATTCATAATAAAGAAAACGAAGAACAGACTGGTGCAGAAAAAATAAAAGAGATACCTGAGAACTCTGGCTTTGAAATTAAAGATCTCGCTTTTAGATACGTAGGATCAGACAAGAAAGTGCTAGAGAACCTCAACCTGTCTATTCCTGCCAACAAAATAACTGCTGTAGTGGGTGTAAGTGGCAGTGGAAAAACCACCTTGATGAAACTTTTACTTAAGTTTTATAATCCAGACGAAGGTCAAATTTTTATCGGTCCGCATGATTTACAACATGTATCACAAAGATCCTGGAGAGAACATTTTGGAGTGGTTATGCAAGAAGGATACATTTTTAACGATACGATTGCCAATAATATTGCTGTAGGTGAAGATTATGTAGACAAGAAAAAATTAGCCCATGCTGTCGACGTAGCCAATATTAAAGAATTTATTGAATCACTTCCTCTTTCGTATAATACTAAAATAGGAATGGAAGGTGTAGGTCTTAGTACTGGTCAAAAACAACGTTTGTTTATCGCACGTTCGGTATATAAAAATCCAAAATATTTGTTTTTCGACGAGGCCACTTCAGCCCTTGATGCCAATAATGAAAAAGTGATTATGGAAAAATTAGATACTTTTTTCGAAAACAAAACCGTAATGGTCATTGCACATCGCCTAAGCACCGTAAAAAATGCTTTTCAGATTGTCGTTTTGGATAAAGGTAAAATTATCGAAGTAGGAAATCATGAAGAATTGATTAAAAAGAAAGGAAATTATTATAATTTAGTCAAAAATCAATTAGAGCTGGGTAAGTAAAGATTAGTGTTTAGAAGGATACAGAAATAGCATTTAAATGTGTAAACAAGTTGATAACTTGTGTATTAATGTGTACGTATCACACAAAAAGCCTACTCTTAATACTGAATATTGAATACTGAATATTGAACACTGAATACTGAATAGTGAATACTAGATACTGAATACTGAATAGTGAATACTAGATACTGAATACTGAATATCGAATACTGAATATCGAATACTGAATATCGAATACTGAATATCGAATACTGAATATCGAATACTGAATATCGAATACTGAATATCGAATACTGAATATCGAATATCGAATATCGAATACTGAATATCGAATACTCAATACTTAATACTTAATACACAACACTAAGCAAAGAAATGCCAGAAGCTTTAGACGAAATACAATTAAGAAGTGAAGAAGTTCAGGAAATACTGAATAGAGTACCTCATTGGATGATTAGATGGGGCAATTTACTCATTCTGGTTTTGGTATTGCTACTGTTATTTTTATCGTGGTTGATAAAGTATCCTGATGTAATCCCGGCAGAAGCTATCATAACCACTCAGATTCCGCCACAAAAGGAATATGCCCAGGTTAGTGGTAAAATTGAAGCCATTTTGGTTGAAGACGGACAAATGGTACCAGCGTATACACCTTTGGCTATTCTTACCAATACGGCAAATTATCAAGACGTTTTTACACTAAAATCTATAATTGATACGATATCTATCACGAGCACTTCATTTGCATTTCCCATCAAAGAACTTCCTATTTTATTTTTGGGAGACATTGAAACTAGCTTTGCCATCTTTGAAAACAGTTATTCTGAATATCTATTAAATAAAGAATTACAACCCTTTTCTAATGAGGCGCTTGCTAATCAAATTTCACTATCAGAACTGTATCGAAGGCAAGAAAGCTTAAAGGGGCAAAAAAGAATCGCACGAACCGAGCTTGACTTTAAGAAAAAGGATTTTGAGCGACAGCAAAATTTGTTTGATAAGGGGGTCATCTCTGCTCAGGAATTTGAAAATAAGAAAATTGATCTCCTGCAAGCCGAGCGTAATTATGAAAGTAATAACGTACAGCTTTCGCAGATCAATGAAAGCATAAGTGCAGCAACCAAGACCTCGAGAGGGACTGAAATTAACCAGCAAAAAGAGGAAGTAAACCTGCGCAAAAAAGTCTTACAGTCTTTCGATCAATTAAAAAAAAGCATTAAAGATTGGGAGCTTCAATATGTTCTAAAGTCTGATATAGAAGGGCGTGTTTCCTTTCTTAATTTTTGGACTCAAAATCAAACAGTGACTGCTGGCGACTTGGTATTTATCATTATCCCGTCAGAAGATTCATCCTATTTAGCCAAAATTAAAGCGCCCTCACAAAATTCAGGTAAAATAAAAATTGGGCAAACTGCCAATATTCGCTTGGAAAATTTCCCAGATGATGAATTTGGTACGTTAAAAGGAACTGTAAAAAACATCTCTCTTTTACCAGATAAAGATGGCCTCTATTTAATTGACGTCGCGCTTCCTGAAAAATTAATCACTACATACAATACAGAAATTCCATTTAAACAAGAAATGAGAGGTATTGTTGAGATCATTACAGAAGATCTTCGTCTTATTGAACGTTTTTTCTATCAATTTCGAAAGATTATGGATAAATAAACCATTTTTCATTTTGATTGTATACTAGACTTGCTTTCAAAAAAGTTCTGAATCTTTAACTTTAAACCGATACAGGACATATTTTTTTTATAAAACTAGAACCTAAAAGTTTTTGAGTATATTCGCAATTTTAAATATTTAAAGTGTTACTCGTTTTTGATTTAAGCACTTATTTACAAGAATACTAAAATATTATTTTGTCATACTTATCATTAACCATGAATTACATAAAGAAAACAATACCATTATTAACACTTATACTTTTCAATTACAGTTATTCTCAATTTAATGAAACTCCTGTTTTTGATCCAAGCGTAACTCCTGTTTTTTACCCTGATATGGTAACTGCATTTGATTTAGATGGAGATAATGATACAGATATTATTTTCGAATCAGGGGATAAATTAAGATGGTTTGAAAACGATAAAGGAGACTTTGAATCACCTAAGATTTTAATAGAAAATATACGTGACATAAAAACTATTGAAGCTAAAGATTTAGATAACGACAATGACTTAGATTTAATAATTTTTATTCCGAGTAGACGTAATAATACAATAAGAGTGTATGAAAATTTAGGTGACGGAATTTTAGGCGATGAAAAAACAATAAATATAGGTTACCCTTTTGCAGGAGGAAGTTTAAAAAATTTGATCGCTACAGATATAGATGGCGACAACGATAATGACATAATCTTGGTCTTGCACTCTGGTATTTTCTGGATTGAAAATATAGATGGTAATGGAAATTTTGATATATCTAATATGTCATATATCTCCGTAAAAACTCCAGAGTACATGATAGCAAAAGATGTCGATTTTGATAATGATATAGACATAGTTGCTCATTCCAACGAAGAAGTTTTTTGGATAGAAAACAAAGGCAATGCAACTTCTTTTGTTGATCAAAATATTTCAACTTATCGAAATGAAGTTAGAGCAATTACGGTCTTAGATATTGATAATGATGATGATATCGATGTTGTAACAGCTATAAAAGTGGGAAGAAATGATGAAAAAATTGTTCTATCAAGAAATCAAAAAGATAACGGAGGAAACTTTACTAATCAAGAGATCCTTAGCTCTACAAATGGAGAAGATGTTCCTAGACAAATTTTTTCGTCAGATATTGATAACGATGGAGATTTAGATATTTTATATAAATCATTTGAGAGAACTATGTGGATTGAAAATGTAGATGGTCAAAACTTTGACAAAAACCATCTAATCTCTAAAGGTTTTAGAGGAGTTAATTTAATTCCAGCACATTTAGATGGTGATGGTTATAAAGATATTATATCTTTTAACACTGTAAGATATTATACAATTGCTTGGCAAAAAAATTTAGGTAATGGTATATTTTCTAATTACAATGTGCTAAATATAGTACCTTTTGAAGCTTATCAGGTACTCGGTGCTGATTTTGATAATGATGGAGATCAAGACTTAGTCTCCATTTCAGAAAATCCAATTTTTTCTAATGAATATGGGAATTTATCATGGTATGAAAATAGAGATGGTAATGGAAATTATTCTTCTCAAAAATTAATTTCATCTGATTTAGGAATAATAGATGCTTTTGGAACCACAGCAGTTGTTGTTGTAACTGGGGATATTGATAGTGATGGTGATATTGATATTGCTGCAACATACGGAAAAACTATAGTATGGTATGAAAATATAGATGGTAATGGAAATTTCATTGATCATAGGCGCCTTGTTGCTAACGAGCAGGTTAAAGCAATTCAAATAGCTGATATCGATGGCGATAATGACAATGATTTTATAATAACACCATCAGACTTTGGAGAAAATAAAGTGTCGTGGTATGAAAATATAGATGGTAATGGAAAATTTGCTGAATTTCCTAACGAAATAAGCATCTCGTTAGATCTTCATGAAACAGATCAGGTTATAGCTTCAGATATTGATGGAGATAATGACTTAGATGTTATATTTGATACTGATAGTCGTTTATACTGGTATGAAAATACAGATGGTAAAGGAAATTTTACTCTAAATAATGATACTTCGTTGATTTTGGTTTTAAATAGTATAGAATCTTTTGCTGTTGAAGATATAGATGGAGATAATGATTTGGACATTTTATCGGTTTCTAGCAAAGAAGACAAAATATATTGGAGCGAAAATTTAGATGGAAATGGAAAATTTGGTACGGCTAACGTAATTTCATCTGATCTAATAGGGGGCAATTTTGTTGTTGCAGGTGATATTGATAATGATGGAGATAAAGATATAATTGCTGCTGCTTCTTTGTATAATAAAAGTAGCTGGCCTGTTGGAACTACCGATTTCTTAAATAAAATTGTTTGGTATGAAAATATTGATGGAAACGGTAGTTTTGGTAATAGTCAAATAATTACTGAAAATATAGATAAAGTAGAACACTTATATTTATCTTATATTAATAAAGATAAAAAAATTGATATAGCATCTGCTTCCAGTAAAGATAAGAAAATAGCTTGGTTTGAGAATAGGATCATTAATGAGTTGGATTTAGATGATGACGGAGTAGACAATGATATAGACCTATGCCCTAATACCTCTATCGGAGAAACAGTAAACCCAAATGGATGTTCGCAAAGCCAAATAGATGATGACAACGACGGTGTTACCAATGATATAGACCTATGTCCTAATACCCCTATCGGAGAAACAGTAAATTCCAATGGATGTTCGCAAAGCCAACTAGATGATGATAACGACGGTGTTACCAATGATAAAGATCTATGTCCTAATACCTCTATCGGAGCAACAGTAAACTCCAATGGATGTTCGCAAAGCCAACTAGATGATGACAACGACGGTGTTACCAATGATATAGACCTATGTCCTAATACCCCTATCGGAGAAACAGTAAATTCCAATGGATGTTCACAAAGCCAACTAGATGATGACAACGACGGTGTTACCAATGATAAAGATTCCTGCCCTACTACTCCTTTAAATACTGAGGTTGATAATTTTGGTTGCCCTATAGCTTTTCAATTGCCTCCAGATAATTTCAAAATTAGAAGTATTGGAGAAACTTGCATAGGTAAAGGTAATGGTCAAATACATATCAATACAACAGAAGTCTATGATTATGCTGTTACTGTCGGTGGTAAAGAGTACACTTTTGATTCTGATCTTTTGATAGAAAATCTTAAACCAGCTCAATATGAAATTTGCATTACAATTCCTAAATATCCGGAGTACGAACAATGCTTCAATTCGATTGTAGCTGCTGCAACGCCAATTGATGGTAAATCTACAACTCTACAAAATAGCACAGACCCGGTAGAGATGGTAAAAATTACCTCTGGAACCCCACCCTATGCTATTTTTATAAACAATAAAGAGGTTTTCAGTACCGATGTATCTGTATTTTCTGTAAAAGTTGCACATGGAGATCGTTTGAAAGTAGCTACCAAAATTGCTTGCGAGGGAGTATATGAGAAACAAGTTATTCTCGACAACCATAAAACTTTAGTTTATCCCAACCCAACAAAAGAAAAATTATCTGTTTTTATTCCGAATAATAGTAAAAGTCATACTGATATCGCGATATACGATACAAAAGGACAACTAATATTGTCTGGGTTATATGAAATCAAAAACAACAAAATTGAAATTTCTTTACTTGAATTATCTAAAGGAATATATTTCATGAAAATCAAGGCAAACGAACCAAAATTTATAAAAATAATAAAACAATAACGATGAAATTGATTTTAAGCATCATAGCCTTAAGTATGGCTTTGTTTTCTTGTAGTACAGATTCTAATAATGATATTGCCCCTGCTCAACAAAACAATGCTCCTACAGTGCCTAAATTGGTATATCCAAAAAATAATTTGTTATGTACAGAAAACACTCTTGATTTTAAGTGGGAAGTCTCAACAGATAGTAATAATGACGAAATTACCTATCAAATAGATGTAGCAAAAGATAATCAATTTTCAGAAATAATACTTAACGAAAATACTTCTGCTGCCACTCATACTTTCACATTAGAAAAAGGGTTTCCCTATTATTGGAGAGTAAAAGCCATAGATGCTGAAAATGCTTCTAGTGAGTACTCAACAACTTTTAGCTTATTTACTGAAGGTGAAGGGATTGAAAATCATGCTCCTTTTTCTCCGATGCTGATTCAACCTGCATTAAATTCGAAAAACGAAGCAGGAACACTTATTTTAGAATGGACAGCAAATGATGCTGACGGAGATGCCTTAACCTATGATGTATATGTTGACACTGTTACACCTCCTGTTTCGATAGTTTCTTCTGATCAAGAAGACACCACTTTCACCACGATTATTGAAAGTACAAAAAAATATTACTGGAAAATCGTTGCAAAAGATGAAAATGGAGCAGAATCGATTGGGCAAATTTGGACTTTCATTTCAGAGTAAACATATATTAAAAATCGATTAAGATATTGAAAAATAGAGCTTGAAAGTATATACACCTTGAATTTATGGTTTAATAGTATGCTTTCATAAAGCACTTATAGCTATATTAAACCTTATCGAAATTTTCGTTATCTTAATCCTTATAAAGCTTACACATGCAACGCCCTATTATCTGTTGCTGCCAGTGCTGCTTCTTTTACGGCTTCAGCAAAAGTAGGATGTGCATGCGACATTCTAGAAATATCTTCTGCAGAGGCTCTAAACTCCATAGCCGTAACTGCTTCAGCTATTAAATCTGCGCATCGTGCACCTACCATGTGTACCCCAAGCACCTCATCTGTATTTTCGTCTGCCAAAATTTTGACAAAACCATCCAAATCAGCGCTTGCACGAGATCTTCCTAAAGCTCTAAATGGAAATTGACCTGCTTTATATTGGATCCCAGCCTCTTTCAACTCTTCTTCGGTTTTACCTACAGCAGCCACTTCTGGCCATGTATATACCACGCCAGGAATTAAATTATAATCTATATGTGGTTTTTGTCCTGCAATAGTTTCTGCTACAAAAGTACCTTCTTCTTCGGCTTTATGAGCAAGCATTGCTCCTTGTACTACATCCCCTATGGCATAAATAGTTGCAACGTTGGTCTGTAGATGATCATTTACTTCAATTTGCCCCTTATCGTTGATCTTAACTCCGGCAGCTTCTGCATTTAATCCATCGGTAAAAGGACGTCTTCCAACAGAAACCAAACAATAATCACCTTTAAACTCTGCCGAGTTTCCTTTCTTATCATCAGCAGTAATCGTTACCTCTTTGGCACCAGACTTTAAAGCAGTAACTTTATGTGAAGTATAGAACTTTACTCCTTGCTTTTTTAAGACCTTTTGCAATTCTCGAGACAACGACTTATCCATCCCGGGTATAATTCTATCCATGTACTCTATTACAGAAACCTCTGCTCCTAATCGACGATAAACTTGTCCTAATTCTAAACCTATCACTCCACCCCCAATAATAATCATATGCTTAGGAATTTCTTTTAATTTTAAAGCTTCGGTCGATGTGATTACTCGCTTTTTATCAATTTTAATGAAGGGTAGCGTCGCAGGTTTTGATCCTGTTGCAATAATGACATGCTTAGCCTCAATGGTCTCTTTTTTAGCATCATTTTTGGTAATATCGATATGTGTAGCATCTTTAAAAGCTCCTACCCCCTCAAAAACATCAATATTGTTTTTCTTCATTAAAAAACTAACTCCGTCACACGTTTGATCCACGACTGCTTGCTTGCGTGCAATCATTTTTTCCAAATTAATTTTTACATCTCCCGGAATCTCAATTCCGTGATCTGAAAAATGTTTTATAGCGTCTTCATAATGATGAGAAGAATCTAATAAAGCCTTACTGGGAATGCAACCTACGTTAAGACACGTTCCGCCCAGGGTTTTGTATTTTTCGATAATGGCTGTTTTCATTCCGAGTTGTGCGCAACGAATTGCGGCCACATATCCACCAGGTCCCGAACCTATTACTGCTACATCATATGTACTCATACGCTATACTTATATTGTAAATACTATTTTGTTTTTTCCAAAAAAATGAACAATCCCATGGTAGAGCCATTATAATCCGAATCAAGATCGCTTTGCATTGGCAATCAATAAACTAGATCATTTTGACCTTGTCTCTAAAAAACTTAGTCTCTGTTCACTACACCCTGAGCGCTGCCTCAAGAGGATTTTATTCATTAAAATATCCCGTATACTTACGGGATACACAAAGGTACAAATGTTTTATTTCTTATCGAAGCACTCATCTTATCAAATTTTTATTAAAAATGATTAGACGTACTGCTGAAAAGTCATACATTTAACTCAAAATATGAGCGGTGAAATTTGTCTATGCTTTTGATTGGTTTTTATAAAGAAGAACTAATTTGAAACATTAGCCTTAAATTACAAAGAACCATGCGTTATTTAGTTACACTTTTTCTAGTAATTATACTTATTTTATGGAGTTCATGTCGTAACGACTTTGAATCTGATCCTAGCAGCGGTAATTTAGAATTTTCGACAGATACGTTGTTTTTAGACACTATTTTCACCAACATTGGATCCAGTACGTATAGTTTCAAAGTATATAATCGTACGAATGATGATTTTACCATCCCTGCTATCGCTTTAGAACGAGGATCTACTTCAAATTACAGGCTAAATGTCGATGGTATTGCAGGAAAATCTTTCGAAAACATACAGGTATTGGCAAAAGATAGCATCTTTATTTTTGTAGAAACTACAACCGATATTACTGATCAAACATCAGAATCTGAGTTTTTATATACAGATCGCATACTTTTTGATCAAGCTAATAATCAGCAGGATATCGACTTGGTTACCCTTATAAAAGATGCTACTTTTCTATTTCCGTCGAGAAATACGATGACTGGTGAGGTAGAAACACTTTTATTAGGAGTAGATAGTCAAAATAATGAAATCAGAATTGAAGGTTTCTTTCTTAGCGATGATCAACTTAGATTTACAAACGAAAAACCTTATGTTATCTATGGATATATTGCCGTACCTGAAGGTAAAACACTTACCATAGATGCCGGGGCTAGAGTTCATTTTCATGCCAACTCTGGGATCATTGTTGCAAATGCTGCTACCTTACAGATAAATGGGGAATTAAGTATCGATCCTGAACGTCTGGAAAATGAAGTAATTTTTGAAGGAGATCGATTAGAACCTCTTTTTAATAATATTCCCGGGCAGTGGGGAACCATATGGCTTACCGCAGGCAGCACAGGTCATACTATTAATCATGCGACCATAAAAAATGCGACCGTGGGGATATTAATGGACTCGAACGATGGAGGTTTGAATCCCACACTCACCGTAACAAACTCTCAAATATATAATAGCTCGAATGTTGGACTTTTGGCACGCGCCGGAAACGTTTTTGCAGAGAATTTAGTCATTAATAATGCCGGACAAGTATCTTTAAATTGTTCTCTTGGAGGTACTTATAATTTTAATCATTGTACATTTACAAACTTTTCGAGTATAGGCACAGGTTTTCGAGATTTACCCGCAGTACTTATTGATAATAATATTGCTATAAGTGAGTCTGAAGTCCTGGTTGCTGATTTGGTTGAAGCTAATTTTACAAATACTATCATCTATGGAGATCAGAATATCGAAGTATTGTTTAATAAAGTTGAAGGAACCACATTTAATTACAATTTTAAAAATTGTTTAATCCGATTTAATGACTTTAATGATACGCTTATCAATGACCCGATGTATGATTTTACAAATATGGATTTATTTGAAGATGTCATTTTAAATGAAGAACCAGAGTTTAAGGCTCCGTTTGACAATATGCTCAGTATTGGGGAAAATTCTGCAGCAAATGGAAGAGCTGCTACTCCAACTTTAGGTTTCGACATTCTAGGAATTCCAAGAAATACGATAGCTCCAGATATTGGAGCTTATGAAAGTATTTCTTTTGACTAAAGTGATATCAATTTGGGCATTTATAAGACATCTATGATATATTTTAAATCAGTATTGTCCGGTTAAAGAAAATAGACCGCTGCGCTGCTAGAAAATAGAACAAAGACTAATTTGTAAATACTTGTCTATCATGGTTTTTGAAGTAAAGGCAATTCAGTTTCAAAATAAGTTGTCTAAATTTTAAAAAAGCAAGGTGTCTTTTCTATAAACTCATAATTTCTTAATGGCAATAGCGATTTTCAGAGCTTATCAACTTTTTTATTGGACAACAATGATTTTAAACAGATATCATGACTCCGACTATGAATTCATATATTTTTACTTCAAAAAGACTAGGTTTCAGAAACTGGAAAGATACTGATGTCGACATTTTATCCGAAATTAATAACGATGATGACGTCATGGAATTTTTTCCTTTCAAACCCTCTAAACAAGATACAAAAAAGTTTATTGAAAATATGCAACGCATGCAAAGTGAACAAAAATTTTGCTATTTTGCTGTTGATGTTTTAGAAACCAAAGAATGTATAGGATTTATTGGTCTCTGCCTACAAACCTATCTTAAAGCACCCAAATCTTTTGTAGACATAGGCTGGCGGCTCAAAAAAAGTAGCTGGAACCAAGGATACGCTACCGAAGGTGCAAAAGCTTGCTTAGCATATGGTTTCAACACTATCGGATTACGAGAAATATATGCAGTTGCTCCTAGTATCAATAAAAAATCAGCAATAATTATGAAAAAAATTGGGATGCACTATGTAAAAACCTTCAACCATCCTAAACTCTCTGGCTATGAGAAATTAGAATCTTGCGTTCTATACTACATTTCAAAATCAGAATTACAATAATTACAACCTAAGCCACCTAGCTAAGAGAAGTAAAACGAATATAATTAACTCACAAACAAAGGTTTATCTGCCATCATCGCATTAACTTCATCTGCAACACCATGTAGTGCTTCTTCGTTTTCCACATTTTGAATCACTTTGTCAATTAGAGTTACGATAGCACTCATATCTTCTTCTTTAAGTCCTCTGGTAGTTACAGCTGCAACACCAATACGAATACCTGATGTTACAAAAGGTGATTTATCATCAAAAGGAACCATATTTTTATTGACAGTGATTTCGGCAATACCCAAAGCTTCTTCAGCTTGTTTACCGGTAACGCCTTTATTTCGTAAATCGATCAACATCATATGATTGTCGGTACCATTAGAAATAACTTTATATCCTTTATTCACAAAAGCTTCTGCCATTACAGCAGCATTTTTCTTTACCTGTACAATATAATCCAAAAACTTATCACTCAACGCTTCACCAAACGCGATTGCTTTAGCTGCTATGATATGTTCTAAAGGCCCACCTTGATTACCTGGAAAAACGGCGCTGTCTAATAGTGAAGACATCATACGTTTTTTACCATTCTTAAGTGTTATACCAAAAGGGTTTTCAAAATCTTTACCCATAATGATCAATCCTCCACGAGGCCCTCTTAACGTTTTATGAGTGGTCGTGGTCACTATATGGCAGTGCGGTACAGGGTCTGCAATCACACCTTTGGCGATAAGACCGGCCGGATGTGCAATATCGGCCAATAATAAGGCATCTACGCTATCTGCAATCTCTCTAAATTTTTTGTAATCTATTTCTCGAGAATATGCCGAAGCTCCGGCAATAATGAGTTGCGGCTTTTCTGCTAAAGCAATTTCTTGTATTTTATCATAGTTTAATCTTCCTGTATCCTCTTCTACTCCATAAAATACCGGACGATAAAGTTTTCCTGAAAAATTAACAGGGGACCCATGGGTCAAGTGACCACCATGTGAGAGATCAAAACCAAGGATTTTATCTCCAGGATGTAAACATGCATGATACACAGCAGTATTGGCCTGAGAACCAGAATGGGGCTGAACATTTGCATATGCTGCGCCAAACAATTCTTTGGCACGATCTATAGCTATTTGTTCTACAATATCTACCACTGCACACCCCCCATAATATCTTTTACCAGGATAGCCTTCGGCATATTTATTAGTCAATACCGAGCCTGCGGCTTCCATTACTTGTTCACTAACAAAATTTTCTGAGGCTATTAATTCTAATCCGTTGATTTGACGCTCTTTTTCGTCCTGAATTAAATCAAATATTTGTTCGTCGCGTTGCATGTATTCCTGATTTGTTAATAAAGTGGCAAAAATAAGGAATACATCTTTGATATGCACTTAAACAATCCCTAATAAATATAAACAACTTGTTCACAGCTTTTATTATTTTTCTTGCATTTCAGCATACGAAAAACACTTTTTGTACTATCGTGAAACATATCATTCATTTAAAAACCCTATAGAAACGAATGTTATACCATATCTTATCATTTTTTTATACATTTTTCACAAAATAAAAATTCTTTAACCGCTCGAAAATTATATATTTGATTTAGAAGAATAACCCAAAACGTTTAAAAGAACTATAATGCCAATAACAGCGAATAATCCAGATAGAAAAACCTGGATCAAAACAAAACATCACACAGATTTTCCGATTCAAAACATTCCATTTGGGGTTTTTTTAACTAGAGATGACATTATAACTATCGGAACCAGAATAGGCGATACTGCAATTGATTTAGGTGCATTACATCAACTTGGTTATTTTGATGGCATACCGCTTACCGATGATATTTTTTTACAAGATTCGCTCAACGATTTTATTTCTGATGGAAAAAAGACATGGAGATTGGTGCGTAATCGTATCGCAGAAATATTTGACGAAAAAAACGACACCTTAAAAAACAATAAAAAACACCGTCAGGAAGTGCTTTTCTCGCTAGACGAAATAGAAATGCAACTTCCGGTTAGTGTTGGCGATTATACCGATTTTTATAGCAGTATAGAGCATGCTACGAACGTAGGCACGATGTTTAGAGGTAAAGATAATGCCTTGATGCCCAACTGGCTGCATCTTCCGGTAGGATACCATGGCCGTAGTAGTTCTATTATTCCTTCAGGAATACCAATACATCGGCCACAAGGTCAAAAACTCACTAATGGTGCAACAGAACCTATTTTTGGTCCGTCACGACTGGTTGATTTTGAGCTCGAAATGGCTTTTATCACTACTGATGCTAATCAACTTGGGGAGCCCATCCCGATACAAGAAGCAGAAGACTATATTTTTGGATTGGTTCTATTTAACGACTGGAGCGCCAGAGATATTCAGAAATGGGAATATGTTCCTCTTGGTCCGTTTTTGGGCAAAAATTTTGCATCCTCTATCTCTCCTTGGATAGTAACTCTTGATGCGCTTGAGCCCTACCGGACGGCGGGTCCGAAACCTGTTAAAGAGCAATTACCGTATCTTCAATACGAAGGGGCAAAAAGTTTTGATATTCATTTAGAAGTAGCAATTCAACCAAAAAATACAGAAGAAACTGTGGTTTCTAAAAGCAATTTTAAACATATGTATTGGAATATGGCGCAACAATTGGCACATCATACCGTAAACGGTTGCCCTGTTAATTCTGGAGATATGATGGGCAGTGGTACGCTATCCGGACCTACTCCGGATTCTTATGGATCCATGCTGGAATTGAGTTGGAAAGGAGAAAAACCTGTTCAATTAAAATCTGGTGGTAGTCGTAAGTTTATTGAGGATAACGATACCGTAATTATGCGAGGATTTTGTGAGAAAGACGGTGTACGTATTGGTTTTGGAGAAGTATCTACAACGTTGCTTCCCGTATTCAAAAAATAAAAGTAGTGTAGGCTCTAGTAAAACCTCGAAAAATTCAATTTCGAGGTTTTTGTTTATACATTTATATACCTCTTAGTGTGCACAGGTCACCTTTACCGTGTAAAACAGGTTTAGTGTGCAGCATAATACTACAAATATTGATGTAATACTTGTGGAGTGATTGTACTATGTGATGCATGATGCACAGCTTCTCCATTACGAATAACTATAAATTGTGGCGATTCATGAAATATCCCAAATCTTGCAGCAATTTCTGAAGACACATCCCTGTAAGCCAATAGATCTAAATAATAGAGATCAATTTGATTTTCCGGAACATCAAAACTAGCTTCAAAATTACGAATCACCATACCACTAATACCACATCGGGTTGAATGTTTAAATATGGCTTGGGGGATGGTTTTCGAAGCTTCAGCTATAGCTTCTAACTGATCGATTGTTGTTAAGTCTTTCCATGGTAATTTTTTCTTTTGTTCTTTGTCCTCATTTTTTTCTGAATTGAAAAATTTATCAAATATTCCCATTTTTTTACCATTTATTTCATACAAAATTAGGTAAATCATTTTTAAATTGAGACTAATTTCAAAACAGTTCCTTAGAAGTAAATCACCTCGGTGACAAGCTCACGAGGTAATACATCCTTTTAAAGCGCTAATAAAAATGTCAAAAAGTCAGTTTATCTATAAAATATCGAGACATTTTGTCTCTTCTTGATAAAAGGAATATGATTTGATTCTCTATCATGAACTTAAAAAAAAAATAATGAATTTTAATAATCTTACTATAAAATCACAAGAAGCCATACAGCAAGCACAACAACTTGCACAAGGCTTAGGGCATCAACAAATAGAAAATGAACACTTGTTTAAAGCTATCTTTGAGATCGATGAAAACGTACTTCCTTTTTTACTAAAAAAGCTGAATGTAAATATTCAAATCTTACAACAAGTACTAGACAGTACGCTAGAAAGTTTCCCTAAAGTTAGCGGTGGAGACATTCAGTTATCTCGAGAAGCCGGGAAGACACTTAATGAAGCAAGTATCATCGCAAAAAAAATGAACGATGAATATGTAGCTATAGAACATCTGGTCATTGCGATATTTAAATCGAAAAGCAAAATTTCACAGATACTTAAAGATCAAGGTGTTACCGAAAAATATTTGACTGAAGCCATTAACGAAATACGCAAAGGTGAACGAGTTACCTCGCAAAGTGCCGAAGAAACATATCAATCACTAAACAAATACGCCAAAAATCTCAATGAAATGGCTGAAAGCGGAAAGCTAGATCCGGTTATCGGTCGTGATGAAGAGATTAGAAGAGTACTGCAAATTCTATCTAGAAGAACAAAAAACAACCCCATGTTGGTAGGAGAACCCGGTGTAGGTAAAACCGCCATTGCCGAAGGACTCGCACATCGTATTATTGCAGGGGATATCCCAGAAAATCTAAAGGATAAACAAATCTTTTCTTTGGATATGGGCGCATTAATTGCAGGCGCAAAATTTAAAGGTGAGTTTGAAGAAAGACTTAAAGCTGTTGTAAAAGAAGTGACTGTGAGTGATGGTGATATTGTTCTTTTTATTGACGAAATACACACTCTTGTAGGTGCAGGTGGCGGACAAGGAGCCATGGATGCCGCCAATATTTTAAAACCTGCCCTTGCTCGCGGTGAATTGAGAGCCATAGGCGCTACCACTCTGGATGAGTATCAAAAATATTTTGAAAAAGACAAAGCGCTAGAAAGACGTTTTCAAAAAGTAACTGTCGACGAACCCGATACCGAGAGTGCGATTTCCATACTTCGAGGAATCAAAGAAAAATATGAAACACATCACAAAGTTCGTATTAAGGATGAAGCAATTATTGCGGCAGTAGAACTATCACAACGATACATTACCAATAGATTTCTACCTGATAAAGCGATAGACCTTATGGACGAGGCTGCATCAAAGCTTAGAATGGAAATTAATTCGAAACCTGAAGAGCTAGATGTATTGGATCGAAAAATGATGCAACTCGAAATTGAGATTGCCGCCATAAAAAGAGAAGATGACGAGGCTAAACTTAAAGCATTAAATGCAGACTTGGCCAATATTAAAGAAGAAAGAAATGAGATCTTTTCGAAATGGCAAAGTGAAAAAGAAGTGGTTGACGCTATCCAGAACACGAAAACAGATATTGAAGAATTTAAACTCGAAGCAGAACGGGCAGAGCGTAATGGTGATTATGGTAAAGTAGCCGAAATCAGGTACGGAAAAATCAAAGAGTCTCAAGAAAGGCTGGAAGATTTACAACGACAATTGCAAGAACAGCAAAGCACTTCGTCGCTCATCAAAGAAGAAGTGACCAATGATGATATTGCAGAGGTGGTCGCCAAGTGGACGGGTATCCCGGTTACCAAAATGTTACAAAGTGAGCGGGAGAAATTATTACACCTCGAAGCAGAGTTACAAAAACGCGTGGTAGGTCAAAAAGAAGCTATTCGGGCAGTGAGTGACGCAGTTCGTAGAAGTCGTGCCGGATTGCAGGATCAAAAAAAACCTATCGGCTCCTTTCTGTTTTTAGGAACTACAGGTATAGGAAAAACCGAGCTGGCAAAAGCTTTGGCAGAATATCTTTTTGACAATGAAGCCGCCATGACCAGAATTGATATGAGTGAATATCAAGAACGACACTCGGTAAGTCGATTGGTTGGGGCACCTCCGGGATATGTAGGTTATGATGAAGGAGGGCAACTTACAGAAGCTGTGCGTAGAAAACCGTACTCGGTAGTGCTACTTGACGAAATTGAAAAAGCACATCCAGATACCTTCAATATTTTATTGCAAGTTTTGGATGAAGGCCGACTCACTGATAATAAAGGAAGAACAGCAGACTTCAGGAATACGATTATTATCATGACCAGTAATATGGGTAGCCATATCATTCAAGAAAAGTATGAAGCTATAAAAGATATGGATACTGCTATGGAAGCTGCCAAGATAGAAGTTTTGGGATTACTGAAACAATCTGTACGACCAGAATTTTTGAATAGAATTGATGATATCGTTATGTTTTCACCCTTAACTCAGGAAAATATAAAGGAAATAGTACAGCTTCAGCTTCAACATGTATCTAAAATGTTATCGCAACAACATATTACTTTAGATGCCACCGAAGAGGCTATTGAGTTTTTATCAGAAAGAGGCTTTCAACCAGAATTTGGTGCACGGCCGGTAAAACGAACCATACAGAAAGAAGTACTCAATAAATTGTCAAAAGAAATCCTTGCAGGAACCATATCTACTGAAAGTATCATCTTACTTGATGAATTTGATGACAACTTGGTTTTTAGAAACCAGGCAGATTTGGTATCTTAAGATACCAATTTTAATAACAAAAACACCTCGTGAGCTATCTCACGAGGTGTTCCTTCAAAAGATTCTATTTTTTTTGGACTGGCTATTCTCGTAGCATCTTCTATTGTGATAAACTGTTATACAAGTTCTACTCTAAACCCGGTTTATGCATTAGAATTTCGTTATGAGGGTTGAAAATGCCACGACAAAGCATTGCTTTGGGCGAGACGTAGCGTTGGAAGAGTGTTTTCTAAGTTTCAGCATAGCATTCTATGATAAAAACAAGTTTAAAGAGTTGATCTTATCAACAATGTTAACAAGCATATTTTAAAACATCAACATATTCCGTACCTCTGTTTACTACTGCAAATATTCTTGATACCA
>NZ_JAGKIK010000149.1 GCF_017897595.1 Aquimarina sp. U1-2 | reverse complement strand
GAAAAATCAATACCTTTATCTTCCATTATAGCTTTGTAATTATATGCTACTTGCTCTACTATAAAAAACAAGCGTAATGGTTCAATATGGAAATAGGATTGTTTAGTTTGCAATAGTGCCCAATGCAATAAATTATCTAACAAGTTATAGGCACCGTTTACAATACTACTATTGTTTTGCAGAGCTCCTTTAATAGTATTGAGGTCTTTGGTTTCAATATTATCTAGCAACTTAGTATTACTCATTTTTAAAGCATTTACCGAGGATCTTAAATCGTGACTTACAATGGAAAACAATTTATCTTTTGCGGCATTA
>NZ_JAGKIK010000148.1 GCF_017897595.1 Aquimarina sp. U1-2 | reverse complement strand
TTTGGTTAATGGGTAAGATTGCCGAGGTTGATAATGTTGTAAAATTCCAAAAAGGCAAATGGGATTGTTCTGATGCAGGAATGATATATTATTGGATAACAGGTGCCAATGTAAATGACGGAGAAATACAACCAGCCGTATATCAGGTAAAAGATATGTTATTAAACTATATAGAGAAAACCCCTCAATAGTTAATCAAAATAGGCATTATTTACATGCATAATATATGGTTGTTTGTTAAATATACTAGGTGTAATAGTCCCGTGTTTAGTATATTTTGATATCATTTTGTGCAATAAATATATCAAAACATGAATT
>NZ_JAGKIK010000147.1 GCF_017897595.1 Aquimarina sp. U1-2 | reverse complement strand
ATCAAAGGAAACACATATTACCAAGCAAGCTACAGGGCTGGACTTAGGGTTTTAGATATCAATAATATAGACAATAAGTCTTATACAGAAATTGGTTTTTTTGATACTTATCCAGAAAATGACGGTACTGATTTTGATGGCGCCTGGAATGTATACCCGTTTTTTGAAAGTGGCAATATCGTAATAAGCGATATTAACAGAGGACTTTTTGTAGTTAGAAAAAGCGACTAATTACCCCGCTCCGCTATCAATGAAAACCATCAAATCATATCGTTCCTATTTGCTGTTAATAATATTTACTTCATTACTTAGTTGTTCA
>NZ_JAGKIK010000146.1 GCF_017897595.1 Aquimarina sp. U1-2 | reverse complement strand
CACTAATACTACTAGTGTTTTCTTCTTGTAAGGGTGCTAAAAAGGTCATTAACGATAGCCCTACATCTGAACAAGAAAAAAAAGTTATGGATACTATTACAACCACAAAAAAGGTTATTAAAATGACCGACTCGTTGGTGGTTCCTCAAGACAAAAAAGATATTGAAATCATAGAAAAACCTATTATTAGAGAAACACCTCTTAAAATAGTTTTTAACCATGAAACGTTTCATACTTTGCTTAAAAAATATGTCTCGAACAACGGTAATGTGAATTATAAAGGCCTAAAGTCTGATTGGAAAGCTCTTAGAAAATACTTA
>NZ_JAGKIK010000145.1 GCF_017897595.1 Aquimarina sp. U1-2 | reverse complement strand
ATTTGCAGTAGTAAACAGAGGTACGGAATATGTTGATGTTTTAAAATATGCTTGTTAACATTGTTGATAAGATCAACTCTTTAAACTTGTTTTTATCATAGAATGCTATGCTGAAACTTAGAAAATACTTGGTTTTATGGTATTTTCAAACCTCATAACGACATTCTAATACATAATCCGGGTTTAAGGTGTAATCATCTTTTGATAATACTCCATAAAAAAACCCTTCATAGTTGTATGAAGGGTTTTCAAGGAAGGCGGTGACCTACTCTCCCACGGATTGCAGTACCATTGGCGCTAACGGGCTTAACTACTCTGTTC
>NZ_JAGKIK010000144.1 GCF_017897595.1 Aquimarina sp. U1-2 | reverse complement strand
CTCCAGCTTCATTTGTGATTTCGTACTCAAATTCAATCTTTGCAGTTGGCTTCTTTTTAAGTTGAGTTTTCACATTAATTAGGTCGTCGTAACCTGCTGATTTTTTATAATTTATATTAAGGGAAACTACTGGCAACATTATACCGTCTTCTTCCATTTTTTTGTATGAAACTCCTAGTTTACGTAACCATTCAATTCTCCCCATTTCTAGGTATAACGCATAATTGCCATGATATACCACACCCATTTGGTCTGTTTCACCATACCTCACTCTAATTTGTATTTCATCGAATTTCATGACTTTATATCAATATTTTTTTGTA
>NZ_JAGKIK010000143.1 GCF_017897595.1 Aquimarina sp. U1-2 | reverse complement strand
AGGAATCGTGATAATAATTTTTTGTTGATTTTTTCGGTAAAGTGTTTCTTTTTGAAGTGATTGAAATTAATACTTGCGATAAGAATTACAAGAAACCCTGTAATAATTGAAACAATAATAGGAAATAAAGGAAATTCATAATCTTTATTGAACGGAAAATTTTTTGGTTCAAAAAGATGGTTCACTAAAATAGAGATCAATACAATGATGCTCCCATTTCTAAACCAGAAGTTTGAAAAATTCATTTTCTGTTTTAAAAATGTAAATGTTGTTTTCATCAAAAAAAATAAACTATTGTCTGGATTTTTCAAGCTTATGCATAA
>NZ_JAGKIK010000142.1 GCF_017897595.1 Aquimarina sp. U1-2 | reverse complement strand
ATTATCATTTTCCATTTCAATTCCTTTATTCCATTTGTCAAAGGATGCGTATTTAGCGTAAAATCTGGGAATATTAGTGCTTTCATTTTTCCAAGTTTGATAAACACTGGTATTTTTACTTGTCGTAACTAAATTCGAATCAATTGGAACAAGTCCGATTTCAATTCGCTCGTCGTTAAATGAAGTTCCATAAAAGGTAGGATGATACTTCTTAAATATTCCAAATCCAAAATATAAAATCAAAATCACACTCAATATTTTCCAGAAATGTTTTTTCATATTAGCTACAACGGCTCTGTATAAAGTTTGTTGCGTGTTTTCAA
>NZ_JAGKIK010000141.1 GCF_017897595.1 Aquimarina sp. U1-2 | reverse complement strand
ACAGCTGGGCTTGCTAAAATTAGTACCGAAGTTATTGAGAACGCAGATGTCTCAGTATTTATTAAAGATTTAAGCACCAATGAAATATTTGATATCACAAGTACACCTTTTGAAATATTTCTAGAACCTAACACTTACCATGAAAGATTTACAGTGATGTTAAGCTCACAGGCCAATCAATTAAGTACAGACGAGCTTAGCTCAGAATCAGATACATTTGAAGCGTATTTTGATAAAGAGAAATCACGTCTTGAAGTCAATGTCATATCAGATGCAATGGTATTAAACGCCGAAATTATCAACATAACAGGGCAATCCGTCCTA
>NZ_JAGKIK010000140.1 GCF_017897595.1 Aquimarina sp. U1-2 | reverse complement strand
CTTCTTTATAGAAATAGAAAATTTAAAAGTAGCCGAAATGACTTACACATATGCTGGTAATGAAAAAATTATTATCGACCATACAGAGGTAAAAGAGTCTCTAAAGGGACAAGGAATTGGTTATAAACTGGTGGAGGCAGCAGTGAGTTATGCAAGAGAACAGAATATTAAAATTTTACCATTATGCCCTTTTGCCAATGCAGTTTTTAAAAAGAGAAAGGAATACAGTGACGTATTATTTTAAAAGTTATGGGAGATTTATCCAAAGATATCAATTCGACATTTGCTAACAACAAGATAAAAGCTTTGTTAAATATTATTTATA
>NZ_JAGKIK010000013.1 GCF_017897595.1 Aquimarina sp. U1-2 | reverse complement strand
ATTTTTATAAAGTTAAATGATAAGCTGAAACAAGTTCAGCTTGACAAACACTTTTTAGATAGCTTAACAGATATTCAAATAAAAGGTAACACGTTTCGTTTTTCAACTTTCTAATTTCAACTTTAATATATGCGAATCATCCCAGCCATAGATATCATAGACGGAAAATGCGTGCGTCTCTCTAAAGGAGATTACAACACCAAAAAAATATATAATGAAAATCCTGTAGAAATTGCAAAGGAATTTGAAGACCACGGAATTCAATTTTTACACTTAGTAGATCTCGACGGGGCAAAATCTAAGCATATCGTAAATCATAAGATATTAGAACAAATTGCCACAAAAACAGCGTTAAAAATTGATTTTGGAGGCGGTTTAAAATCCGATCAGGATCTTAGAATTGCTTTTGAAAGTGGTGCAAACCAAATAACAGGAGGAAGTATTGCAGTAAAGAATCCCGAAGCGTTTATCTCTTGGTTGCAGACCTATGGATCAGATAAAATTATTTTAGGAGCTGATGCAAATAATGAAAAAATTGCTGTCAGTGGTTGGCAAGAGGAGAGTGATAAAGCGTTAATTCCCTTTATACAACACTATCAAAACGAGGGTGTAGCCTATGTAATTTGTACAGATATCAGTAAAGATGGGATGCTGCAAGGACCATCTTTCGAATTGTATAGTAGAATACTATCTGAAACCCAAAACCTAAAACTTATAGCTTCTGGAGGCATATCAACATTCGATGAATTGCCAAAATTAGCCGAGTTAGGTTGCGAAGGAACAATTATAGGAAAAGCTATTTATGAAAATAGGATCTCCCTGAAACAATTAGAACATTTTATACTAGAAAATAATGCCTAAAGAAGAAATAAACTGGAGTGACTTTGCGAAGATAGATATAAGGATAGGAACTATCGTATCAGCAGAGATATTTGAGGAAGCACGAAATCCGGCATACAAGCTAAGTATTGATTTTGGAGATATAGGAATAAAGAAATCCTCGGCTCAGATCACTAAATTATATGAAACCAATGATATTGTTGGTAAACAAGTGGTTGCTGTGGTTAATTTTCCACCAAAACAAATTGCTAATATCATGAGTGAATGTTTGTTATTAGGTGGTTTAGGCATAAATAAAGAAGTCGTTTTATTACAACCTGAGCGTTTCGTACAAAATGGAACCGAAGTAGGATAAAAATAATGATACCTTAAACGTAAGACTTTATACTCAATATCAATACTGAATACCGAATACCGAATACTGAATACTGAATACTGAATACCGAATATTGAATATTGAATATTGAATATTGAATACTGAATACTGAATACTGAATACTGAATACCGAATATTGAATATTGAATATTGAATATTGAATACTCAGTACTTAATACTTAGTACTTAGTACTAAATACTATATACTAACCTATGTTAACAAAAAGAATCATTCCTTGCCTCGATATAAAAGACGGGCGTACTGTAAAAGGAGTCAATTTTGTAGACCTACGAGATGCAGGAGACCCTGTAGCATTGGCAGACATATACTCAAAAGCCGGAGCCGATGAATTGGTTTTTCTTGATATTTCGGCAACCGAAGAAAAACGAAAGACCCTAGCAAATCTTGTATTACGCGTAGCTGAAAAAGTAAATATTCCATTTACAGTGGGTGGTGGTATATCTTCGGTAGAAGATGTAGATATCCTTTTACAAAATGGTGCCGATAAAGTTTCCGTAAATTCTTCAGCCGTAAAAAACCCAAAGCTGATCAATGATTTAGCAGCAAAATTTGGAAATCAATGTATTACTGTAGCCATTGATGCAAAACAAATTGATAACGAATGGAAAGTACATTTGGTGGGAGGAAAAGTACCTACAGCACTTAACTTGTTTGAATGGGCAAAAGAAGTAGAAGAGCGCGGAGCAGGAGAAATTTTATTTACCTCAATGGATCATGATGGAACAAAAGATGGCTTTGCCAATGAGGCATTAGCTAAATTGTCTGAAGAGCTCAATATCCCTATTATCGCTTCTGGCGGTGCTGGAAGCATGAAACACTTTGTAGATGCATTTAAAAAAGGAAAAGCTGATGCAGCTCTTGCCGCTAGTGTTTTTCATTTTAAAGAAATAGAAATTAAAAACCTAAAAGAAATATTGCAAAATCATCATATATCGGTAAGGTTATAACAGCATCTTTTAAAACACAATTTTTTGAGCCTTATTTTAAATATGCTCTAATTAAAAACTAGTACTTTATTAGTTTCAACGAGCAAAGAATTAGTTAAGTTTGAAATATGTATATAATGTATACTTTGTATATTTGTAAAAAACGAAATAATGAGAAAAAACATAGACTTAGATGAATTAACACTTACCAAATTAAAAATAATCTCGGCTTTTGAAAATCTCAGTGTTAAAAAATTGATAGAAAAAGCTGTAGAAACCTATGTTTTAGAAAAAGAAAAAGAAAGTATTGAAGCAATGACTGATGAGGAAAAACAAGATTTTGGTTTGTGGTTACTTCTTCAAAAAGCCGATACATCTGAGCAGGTATCTAAAAATGATATTTTCAATATTTTAGATGCTTAATGAAAACTATTTATCTCCGTAGCTTCGAAAAAGATATCAAAAAGATCAAAAACAACAAAATAAAGACACAACTTAAAAATGTTCTATTAGACATAGAAAAAGTAGATTCTGTTGACGATATAGCGAATATCAAGAAGTTAAAAAGTTTTGATGTAGCTTATCGAGTTCGTGTAGGTCAATATCGCCTTGGAATGTTCATAGAAAATAAAACCGTTACTTTCGCTCGCTTTGTAAAGAGAGAAGATATTTATAAAATTTTTCCTTAAATGAGTACATCAAAATTCCATTTTTCCATTTGGAAACAATCAAAAGAAACTTTAATTCCAGCTATTATTCAAGATGCAACTACCAAAAATGTACTTATGTTAGGGTATATGAACAAGGAAGCCTATGAAAAAACGATTGCAACGAATAAAGTAACTTTCTATAGCCGTTCAAAACAACGCTTGTGGACAAAAGGAGAAGAAAGTGGTAACTTTTTACATCTTGTTGATGTTAAAAACGATTGTGACCAGGATACTTTACTCGTTTATGTAAATCCTGAAGGTCCTACCTGCCATACAGGTTCAGATACTTGTTGGAGTGAAGATAATAATCAATCTTTTGGGTTCTTGTCAGAGTTAGAAGAGATCATAAAAGACAGAAGAGAGCATCCGGATAACGAAATATCATATGTAGCTTCTTTGTTTCGAAAAGGAATAAATAAGGTAGCACAAAAGGTTGGCGAAGAGGCAGTCGAAGTTGTTATAGAGGCCAAAGATGATAATGAAGATTTATTTCTTAATGAAAGTGCAGACCTACTTTTTCATTACTTAATCCTTTTACAGGCAAAGGGATATGAATTAAATGATATTGTAAAAGTTTTAAAATTAAGGCATTAATTAAGTTTTAAAATATAAGTTATCCAAAACCGTTAAAGTTTTACGGTAAAAAGATATTTTTTTTACTTTTGCCCCACCTAAACCAATTTATTTTGAAAGCAAAAGGCAATGTGCTAGGCTTTTTTGGGAGAAGCCTATCAATTATACTTATTGTATTCTTTCCCTTTGTTTCCTCTTATGCACAATGTACGCCAGATCCAGCGACAATTGATATTGAGGTATGTAGTATGGAAACCCTTGATTTTGATGGCGATACTAATCCTGATGGTATCATTAGTATGTATGATGAAACCAGTACTACCTCTGTAGATGGTACATGGACAATCGCTCCAGAATATGCAGCGGCTTTTGATTCAAGTACAGGTAGGTTATCTACCTGGGGCTTACAAAATTCGACAGTTACTGCTACAGAAAATGAATACTTTTTTGAATTACGAAACGCTAGCTGTGGTGACGTTGTACTAAAGACAGCAAGAGTATAATCTTGGGGCCTTATTCCGGAGTAGCATTACCGCGTTCTGGAGCGCTTAATGTGAATGCACAAGGGTGTGATTCTGAGACATTTTTATTATTTTCTGCATTTGTTCAGGATAATACGATTCCGCCACCTCATGCGAATGGAGAATGGATATATAACGGTTCTAGTCCGAATTTTGTAGGATTTAATGAAGATCAAACTGGTTTTGAAGCTCGTATCCCTTACGGATTTACTTCAGAAACACCATTCATAGATCAGGAAGCTTTTGAATTTACATATAGAGTTCCTGGAATCTTGCCTTGTGATCCTTTTCAAGAAACCACAGTTCGTATCGCGATTGTACGACAAGTGGATGCAGGATCTGCAAACTTTATTAATATCTGCGAAGATGAAATACTAGCAGGCGATTATGATGCAGATATCAATTTACGAGATGATATATACCTTAACGGAGAGGATAACGAAGGCATTTGGTTGCCAGGTTTAGATCCCACAGGGCAAATAGCAGATGAGAATGACCCAATTATTAATCTTAAAGAGTTATATACTACCTTAACCGATGGAGGAAGAAACCTCCGTTTTGGCTGTAAAACTTATGATTTTCATTATAAAGTGGATCAAAGAGCTCGAGTGTGCGAAAATGACACAAGTATCGTTTCTTTTAAGATATATGAACAACTACGACCCTTTCGCCAACCCAATCCGCCACCACGAATTTGCACAAATCAGGGACCAGGGAATTTGAATTTGTTTAGTTTACTAGAGTTTTCAGAAGAAACTAATGCCGATGGAGCAACTATTGATTTTACCTATGCATCAGACAGCGCAACCAACTGGCGATTGCTTAGTGGTCCGGCACCTAGTGGTTTCGATTTAGAATTAGAACAGTTGCTTACAGAATTAGGGAATCCTAACCCAGAATATACACATTTAGGAACGATTAACACTCAAAACGCTCCACCCGGAACCTACGTGTTTGAATATGCTGTGAGTCCTGCTATCAATTGTAAAGACGAAAATGATGTTTGTGATCCATATAGTGGGGGAGCAAGTACCTCTTGTCTAAATCCGTGTGCAGTCGAGACTGCTACGGTCACTATAGAAATATTACCTTTTGATTATGCAGGAGAAAATACTTCAGATATTTCTATTTGCGAATCTGTCGGTCAAGTGGATTTAAGAAGTCTTTTAAATACAAACGGTTTTAATACGATATCGAATTCGGGAGTTTGGACAAATATTTTTGGTGATGTTGTTCCAAATCGCTATAGTATACAAGAACGAGATATCGCGCAAACATTAACCTTTACCTATACTACAACAAACGCTTCAGGTTGTGAAGCTAGTGCAACGCTGGTATTTACTGTTGATAAAGAACCTAATGCGGGAGAGGATGGTACTATAACTTTATGTTCTGATGACCTTACCGTAACGCTTTTTGAAGTCCTGGGAGGAGATCCAGATACTACAGGAGTATGGACGGGACCATTTGGATATACTTCTCCGGATCACTTAGGATTTTTTGATGCAAGCGATACCATGCTACCAGTACTAGGTGAAGGCGTATATACGTACACTGTTCCTGCTAATGGAGACTGTTCTGATCCTGATCAGGCTATAGTAACTATTTCTGTAGTAGAGCCCTTAACTATTGGGACCGATAGAGCAGAAACGTTTTGTAAAATTGATGGTAGGGTAAATCTGTTCTCATTATTAGATAGAGATACTCCACGCGGAGGAACCTTCGAAGATACAGATAACACCGGGGCTCTGTTAGCAGATGGCGTTTTGGAATTTGAAACATTAACCAATGAAATTTACAATTTCAGATACGTGCTGTCGAATGCGGCACCTTGTGATCAGTCATCGCTCATTGTTTCGGTTCAAATCGTAGATTTACCGATTCCGAATGTACCCGATCAGGAATTTTGTATTCTGGATGCTGTACGTTTAGATGATATTGAGGTAGATGTCTTAAATTATAATTGGTATGATTCTTTAGAAAGTAGCACTGCTGTTGTAGATAATCCGATTTTATTGGATAATCAAATATATTATATTACAAATGTTGATGTAGATGGCTGTGAATCAGAACGCCTTCAGGTTACCATGAATATTCTAAATACAGGTGAACGGTCTTCGACAAATGAATTATGCGCATTTGACTTTCAAGATGGTGTTACACCTAATGGCGATAATCAAAATGATACTTTTGACTTGCTTATCGAAGACGAGTTTAACCTACCAGAGGCTTTTCCTGATTTCGAATTGAAAATTTTTAACCGTTACGGAACGCTGGTTTATGATGCAAGAAAAGATACTGAAGAATTTCGGGGTGAAAGCAATGTTTCAGTACGATTAGGAGATGACCTTCCATCCGGAACATATTTCTACATTTTTACACCAAATTTCGAAAATAATTTACCTATTCAGGGAAGTTTTTACCTAAGCAGATAAACAATGATAAAGTTAAGACTAATTGTAATCATAAGTGTGGTTTTCTGTGTGGTTATTTCGGCGCAGCAAGAACCCCAGTACTCTCAATACATGTATAATATGAGTACCGTAAATCCGGCTTATGCTACAGGACAAAGTGGTTTGATTTCTACGGGAATATTGTACAGACAACAATGGACCGGTATCGAAGGTGGACCAAGAACAGCGAATGTTTTTGCCAATATTCCGATAAGTGAGAAGATAGAACTTAGTGTAAACTATGTTAATGATAAAATAGGAGACGCGATTCCGGTAAACAATGATTACGCCAATATTGACTTTGCATACGTAACCAGAATTTCAGACAGAGCACGACTTTCGTATGGATTAAAAGCAGGTATCAATAGTTTTAGAATCGATCCTTCTGGATCAAATGTAGCCAGCGATCCTGTATTTATGGATAATACGGCCACTACGCAGCTAAATATAGGTGCAGGACTATACTTGTTTACCAGTAACTTCTATGCTGGGGTATCTTCACCAAATTTACTTCCTAGTGACGTGGATTTTAATGGTATAGGTGTGGCTCAAAATAAAACGCATCTTTATGGAATTGCAGGATTTGTGTTCGATTTTGTTGATGAGGTACGATTAAAGCCTTCATTAGTGGTCAAGCAAGTGATTGATTCTCCATTAACCTTCGATGTTTCGTTAAACTCAATGATTTATGATGTCTTTGAACTAGGAATTTCATATCGATATACAGATTCATTTATTGCATTAGCAGGATTCAATATAACTTCGAGTCTTAAAGTTGGATACTCTTATGATTTTAGTGTTAGTGATTTAAGCGGTTATAATAACGGAAGTCATGAAATTGTGCTGTTGTATAATTTCGATCTGTTAAGATTTGGTAATAAACATACTTCTCCAAGATTTTTCTAAATGGCAAATACAAAAATAATACTCGTATTGTTGTTATTGGCAACTCAAATTGTAGTTTCACAAAGAAAGAGTAGGGCTGATCGCTTTTTTGAACAAGGCGATTATATAAACGCAGCTAAACAATATGAAGAAGAATTGAATAGAGAAGGATATACTAAGCATATTTTAGAAAATATAAGTACTTCCTACTATAACACCTTTCAATTCAGAAAAGCATATCGATATTTAAGGTATCTAACTTCAGGAAAATTTTATAACCGTGATAAGACCTACGACAATCGATATAATTATATGATGTATCAGGTGGTTTCTGCCTTGGGGGAGTATGACAAAGCAATAAAATATCTCGCTACCTATACTGAAGAAAGAAGTCAGGAAAACTTTAATACATCAGAAGCTATTGCTATTATTGAAGATTTCAAATTAAAAGATGATGATTACAAAATTGCACCCATCAGCTTTAATTCAGAAGCTTCAGAATTTGGAGCAATTAAAAAAGATAGTACAGTTTATTTTACTACTGATCGCTTTCCTCACGGTGTTCTTGATAAAAAGTATAAATGGACGCATCGTCCATTTCTTGATATCTACAAAGTTAGTGTTGATGACAAAAATCAACCAGTTTCAGAGATCACTTCTATTTCAGAAGCTATTAACTCTAAATTGCATGAAGGTAATTTCTGTTTCTCGAATGACGGTAATACAATTTATCTTTCAAAAAGCAATGCCGAAAAAGGTAAAAAGAAATATGACAGCCTAAACAATAATGCTATTCATCTCTATAAATCAATTAAGGTTGAGGGTACATGGTCGGTACCAGAAAAATTAGAATTTAACCATACACAGTATTCTATAGAGCATCCCTCGATCTCTGTAGACGGATCAAAATTGTATTTTGCCTCGAATATGCCGGGAGGTTATGGTGATTTTGATCTGTATTATGTAACTGTGAATGTAGATGGAACCTTTGGTCAACCTATTAATTTAGGACCAAATATCAATACCGAAAACAGAGAGCAGTTTCCATTTATCTCGAACGACGGACATTTGTTTTTTTCTTCAAATGGTCATCTGGGATTAGGTATGATGGACATTTTCGTTGCTGAAGCAAAGCAAGGAAAATTTAATACCCCGATTAATCTGGGAGCTCCTATTAATTCGAGTTTTGATGATTTTTCGTTGTCATATTACAACGCAACTGATGGTTTTTTTGCCTCTAACAGGAAAAAGGGAAGTGATGACATCTATGAATTCACGCAGATAGGAGAAATTTTTCCAAGAGAATACAGAACCAGGTTCGAGGTAAGAGATTTTGCAAATGATGGGTATATAGCTAATGCAGATGTAGTTCTTTTTGATACTAATAATGAAAAATTATATGAAAGTCAGTTAGATGCTATCGCTGCTTTTGATATTAAATTATTCCCTGGAAAATACAATTTCAAAGCAGCCGCTCCAGGCTATAAAACCAAAACTAAAGTAGTACTTGTCAAAGAAAAAGACGAAGCGATTTATGTAATTTATCTGGATAAGGGAACAGATATTACAAGTACCGAGAATGTTAAACGTAAAAACACCAATAGTAGTAGTGAAAGTAATACAAAGACAAACGAAATAACTAGTACAAACATACACACAGAAACGAAGTTAAGGTCAACAGAAATTACCAAAGCAAAACTGAGAGAAACACTTCTGGAAGATACCGAAGGCCCACCAGTAATAGAAAAAGACGGTAGGTTGTTTTTTAAAATGCCACCTATTTATTTCGATTATGATAAATGGAATATTCGTTCTGATTCGAAAAGGGTATTAGATGAACTAGCAGCCAAACTTGAAAAATATAAATCGGTTTATATTAAAATCAGTTCACATACCGATAGTAGAGGTACAGATTCTTACAATCAAGTACTTTCTGAAAAAAGAGCAGAATCTACCAGAAATTATCTGGCGCTTGTAGGGTATGTAAATGCTCGAAGAATTCAATTTATAGGTTTTGGAGAGTCACAACCACTCATTGATTGTGATAACAAAGTATGTTCTGAAGAAGATCACCAAACCAACAGACGAAGTGAATTCGAAATAGTGAAGTATTAAATCAATTTTAAAATAATATTATGAAAATCAGGGTTTTACTTATATTGGTCATTGTTGTTACAAAGACTTTTTCTCAAGTTTCAGTAAGTTCCAAGCATTATGGAAAAGTAGGGAAAATAGATTCTAAAACTTTTCAACGTTTTAAAAACACTACAACAGTTTTTGTTCTATCTAAATTTTATGATCAAGAGGCTTACAAGGCTATATTAAATGAGGTATGGACTGTTACTCCTTATATTATTGCGGATATCAATAATTTCAATATAGAGGATTATTTGAATGATGATAATTCAATAGTTCATATAGGGGCATTCCAAAAAGAAATTACTAGAAAAAGTGGAAGTATTAGTATTAGAAGATATATATATATTGATTTTAACATGTACGACAATGAAAAAATACTAGATAAACTTAAGAATATAACTTCTAAACAAAAAGAAAGAAAATTTCAGAAAATTTTAAATAAATACGAAATTCCAATCGCCCGCTTTTATATTTACCCTAAAGGTGATGCATGGGGAGACATAGATAAAGTTATAAATGACAAGATAGTAATAACTAAGAGTAAAATATACTCAGATGATATGTTTTACAATTATAACCCCGGATTTTTAAAAAATTATTTTCAGAAAGTTAATTCGTTGATAGAGAGTGAACAAGAGTATTGGTTATATGATAATAGTTATCTGCCAGAGCTAAAAAATTTGTCGACTACAAAACTATTTGTACCATCCTATTTAGATAATAAAATAAATCCTACTTTCTATATACCTGTTGGAGATAAAAAAGAAGACTATATATCTAAACTTTTCAAAAATTATACTTTCGAATATGAAGTAATGTCGGAAGAACATATAAGTGCTAAAATTTTGAAAGGCGAAGAATTTTATTATGTGAGGTATGCAAGAATGAATTCAGAGAGGTTTCTGGAAGTAGTCAATTCCAAAACTGGAGAAATTATTTATCGTGATTATATAACGGGTCTTTCAAGTAATTTAAAACCGAAGCATATCGAAGACTTAAAGAAGAAAATAAGTAAAGCGATCAAAAAAAATAATTGATAAATGAGGATTTGTAATTGATTAGAACTTATTGTATTTTTGCACTCCTTTTTGGTGAATAAGAGAATCTAAAAAGGATACATATAATTAATTTTAACGCTTCTGTATAGTTTTCGCTTTGATTCTCAATACTGTACAGGATACAAATTTAATCTTCAATGTCTGAAGAAACTAAAAACGCAGACGTTCAGGAAGTGGAAACTAAAAATGCAGCTCCTGCTGTATCTCCACAACAAGAAAATCCTGAGCAATTTTTAAAAGATTTTAACTGGCATAATTACGAAGAGGGTATTGATCCTATTGCTGATTCTAAACTCGAAGAGTTTGAAAAGTTAGTAGCAGAGAATTTTGTAGATACCCTTAATGACGAAGTAGTAGACGGTACTGTGATTAATATTACAGATCGAGATGCTATTATTGATATTAATGCTAAAAGTGAAGGTGTTATCTCGCTGAACGAATTTCGCTATAACCCTGATCTAAAAGTAGGTGATAAGGTAGAGGTGTTAATCGATGTACGTGAAGATGCTACAGGTCAATTGATCTTATCTCATCGTAAAGCTCGTGTTATCAAAGCATGGGATAGAGTTAATGCCGCTCATGATACTGGCGAAATCGTAAATGGGTTTGTAAAATGCAGAACCAAAGGAGGAATGATCGTTGATGTATTTGGAATTGAAGCCTTCCTGCCAGGTTCTCAGATCGATGTAAAGCCTATCCGTGATTATGATGCTTATGTTGGAAAAACTATGGAATTTAAAGTGGTAAAAATTAACCACGAATTCAAAAATGTAGTAGTTTCTCACAAAGCACTTATCGAGGCAGATATCGAGGAGCAGAAGAAAGAAATTATCGGTCAGCTAGAAAAAGGTCAGGTATTAGAAGGTACTGTTAAGAATGTTACTTCTTACGGTGTATTTGTTGATCTTGGAGGCGTTGACGGACTTATTCATATCACAGATCTTTCTTGGTCACGAATCAATCATCCTAATGAGATTGTAGAACTTGACCAGAAACTAAACGTAGTAATTTTAGACTTTGACGAAGCCAAAACACGTATTCAGCTAGGTCTTAAGCAATTGAAACCTCACCCATGGGAAGCTCTTGATAAAGAACTTAAAGTAGGTGATAAGGTGAAAGGAAAAGTTGTAGTTATCGCAGATTACGGTGCTTTTATAGAAGTAGAAGAAGGTGTAGAAGGATTAATTCACGTTTCTGAAATGTCATGGTCTACTCATTTACGTTCTGCACAAGACTTTGTAAAAGTAGGGGATCAGGTAGAAGCTGTTATTCTGACTTTGGATAGAGAAGAGCGTAAGATGTCGTTAGGTATCAAGCAATTAACTCCGGATCCTTGGACAGATATTACCTCTAAGTATCCTGTAGGTTCTAAGCATAGCGGTATAGTAAGAAACTTTACAAACTTTGGTGTTTTTGTTGAGTTAGAAGAAGGAATTGATGGACTTATTTATATCTCGGACCTTTCTTGGACCAAGAAAATCAAGCACCCATCAGACTTTACTAACGTTGGTGATACACTAGATGTGATTGTTCTAGAACTTGATGTTGAAGGACGTAAACTAAGTTTAGGTCACAAACAAACTGAGGATAATCCATGGGATACCTATGAGACTGAATTTGGTGTAGGAACCAAACATACTGCAAAAATTGCAGATATTGTAGATAAAGGTGCTACTATCGAATTTAACGATAATATCGTTGCTTTTGTACCTTCTCGCCATCTAGAGAAAGAGGACGGAAGTAAAATCAAAAAAGGTGAAGAAGCAGAATTCCAGATTATAGAATTTAATAAAGAATTCAAAAGAGTGGTAGCTTCTCATACTGCATTGTTTAGAGAAGAGGAAGCTAAAATCGTGAAGCAAGCTGCAAAGAAGGCTGCTGCAAATTCAGCAGAAAAAACTACGCTTGGTGATATCGATGCACTAGCTGATTTGAAAGCAAAAATGGAAAAAGGAGGGAAGTAGTTCTTCTTCCTTTCAAAATAAAAAAAGGTCGTTTGTTATAAACGGCCTTTTTGATTTTGGTTTGTACTGTATCCATAGCTACAACTATGATTGAGTTTTTTTGTCTAAACAAAAAATGACTGCTTTTTATTTGAACAATTTTAAAGTATAACGGGTATTATCCCGAGTTCGATGATTATTTTATTGAATAGTATTCATTTACTTTCGCCTGTCTGGTCGAGCGCAGTCGAGACCTGTTTAATGCACCTAAAAATACTCTTTCGACCTCGCGTAGGATAACTGAAGCAAAAAAGATTTTCTAATGCATATAGTGAGTTAAAGTTCTAAGACTCATAATGTGTTAAAATTCTAATTTTTCCTTATTTTTGTACTCCAAAGTTTCATTTGGGTAATTATGAGTCAAAAACTACTACTTAGTGCAAAAGAAATAGATATTATTCTGCACCGTTTGGCTTGTCAACTTATCGAAAATCATACACACTTTAAAGATACAGTACTTATTGGAGTGCAACCTAGAGGTACATTTTTGGCAGATCGAATCAAACAGATTTTGGTGAATGACTATACAATTACAAATGTATGCCTAGGTTATCTAGATATTACTTTTTATCGAGACGATTTTAGACGAGGAGAGAAACCATTAGAAGCCAACAAAACACATATCGATTTTGTAGTAGAAGATAAGCGAGTCGTTTTTATTGATGATGTTTTGTATACAGGCCGAAGTATTAGAGCTGCCTTAACTGCAGTGCAATCTTTTGGAAGACCTTTGGAAATAGAATTGCTAACACTAATCGACAGAAGATTTAGCAGGCACTTACCTATACAGCCTAATTATAGAGGTCGGCAGGTGGATGCTATTAATCAAGAAAAAGTGAAAGTACACTGGGTAGAAAATGAAGGAGAAGATGCAGTATATTTAATTAATCCTTAAATCAGACTTATGCAGGAGACCTTCGTTATAAAGGTTGAAAAAGCATTAAAACCTGCTTTTTTCTTAGTTTTGACATAGCAGTTTAACCTGAGTGGAGTCGATGGGATAAGGTTAAACTTAAAAATGTAATCGTAAGGTTAGGTTTTAGGATTTTCAAAATGTAGTAGATTTTATAACGGATAATCCCGGTTAAACTAAATAAATTTCAATAAGTATATTAAATTAATTGTATCTAAATATTTGAAAGTAGAAGAATGAGCGAACTAAGTGTAAACCACTTATTAGGAATAAAGTATCTGAAAAAGGAGGATATTGATTTGATTTTTGAGACAGCTGATCATTTCAAAGAAGTGATTAATAGACCTATTAAAAAGGTTCCATCACTACGAGATATTACTATTGCTAACCTTTTTTTTGAAAACAGTACGCGCACACGATTATCTTTTGAATTGGCCGAGAAAAGACTTTCTGCCGATGTTGTTAATTTTTCTGCAGCCTCATCTTCAGTTAAAAAAGGAGAAACGCTTATTGATACGGTCAATAATATTTTATCTATGAAAGTAGATATGGTGGTTATGAGACATCCTAATCCGGGTGCTGGTGTTTTTCTTTCTAAACATGTAGGGGCCAGTATTGTAAACGCCGGGGACGGAGCACATGAGCATCCTACCCAGGCGCTCTTAGATACGTATTCTATACGCGAACGATTAGGTGAAGTAAAAGGAAAAAAGGTAGTTATAGTTGGGGATATTCTCCATTCTCGAGTAGCGCTATCGAATATATTTGCGCTACAATTACAAGGCGCCGAAGTAAAAGTTTGTGGTCCTAAAACCTTATTGCCAAAATATATCGACAAGCTTGGTATTACGGTAGAAACCAATTTGAGAAAAGCACTTAATTGGTGTGATGTGGCAAACATGTTGCGTGTTCAAAATGAGCGAATGGAAATAAGTTATTTTCCTTCATCAAGAGAATATACACAACTATTTGGAGTAGATAAAAAGGTATTGGATAGTTTAGATAAAGAAATTGTAATCATGCATCCGGGACCCATCAATCGTGGCGTAGAAATTACGAGCGATGTGGCAGATTCTAATCAGGCCATTATATTAGATCAGGTACAAAATGGAGTTGCAATACGTATGGCAGTTATATATCTTTTAGCGTCAAAAATTAAACGATAAACTTATGATTTTCAATAAGGAAGGTTCTACAACAATTATAACCCAAGAGAAAACAACCATCGTAGAGTTTGTAAAAGGTCTAGAGAATAAATATGATGTTCTTAAAAACGATAATATCATTGTTAATCTCTTTTCATTACAGCAAATTTCACCAAAGGATATTCAAGAATTCTTAAGGATTTCTAACCAGCATAAAGCAGCCAAACGCTCTTTTGTTATTGTTACCGATAAAGTTTCTTACGAAGAGGTGCCAGAAGAGATTACTATAGTACCTTCTTTACAAGAAGCTTATGATTTGGTAGAAATGGAGGAAATCGAAAGGGATCTAGATTTCGAATAGTCTAAATGATTGTCTGCTAGCCTTAATTACACCGAGGCTTTTTAACGAAAAAATTCGAAGTTTTTTCTATAAGGATTTGTGTTATTTTATATTGATTTAGCTCTAAATAAAACTTAAATTTGAAAATTACCATATTAGGCTGTTACTCGGCGACACCCAGAACATTTACCAATCCTACTGCCCAGGTTTTAGAAATCAATAACCACATCTTTCTTATTGATTGTGGTGAAGGCACACAAGTACAACTAAGACGAAACAAAATTAAGTTTTCAAGAATAAAGCATATTTTTATTTCACATTTGCATGGAGACCATTTTTTTGGTTTAATAGGTTTGATATCGACCTTTCGACTTTTAACCAGGGAAACACCTTTACATATCTATGGACCTAAAGGAATTAAAGAAGTAATCACATTACAATTAAAATTATCCAATTCATGGACCGACTATCCGTTGCATTTTCATGAGCTTACCAATATGGATACTGAAGTGATCTTGGAAGACGAAAAAGTGAGAGTTAGCACCATTCCTTTACAGCATAGGGTATATTGCAATGGATTTCTGTTTCAGGAAAAACCCGGGGATAGAAAACTGTTGATGAGTAAAGTTCTGAATTATGATATTGATGTCGCTTATTATCGATCCATAAAAAAAGGGAATGACGTGGTGTTACAAGATGGTTCTGTCGTCTTGAACAAAAATATTACCGAAGATCCAAAACCTGTAAAAAGTTATGCGTTTTGTAGTGATACGAAGTACGATGAAGCTAAAGTTCCGTTACTGCATAACTGTTCGGTATTGTATCATGAATCTACATTTTTAGAGGTACATCAACATCTCTGTGCCAAAACCGGTCATAGTTCTGCAAAAGAAGCTGCTTTAATTGCAAAAAAAGCAAATGTAGGAACACTTATTTTAGGGCATTATTCTACGCGCTATGGTGATATTGAGTTATTCCGCGAAGAAGCAAAAACGATTTTTGATCGTGTTGAAATAGCTGATGATGGTAAGGTTTTTACTTTTTAAAACAAGTGATACCAATTCTACATATGATTTGGGTTAAAATCATAATATTTGGAATCGATTTACACAAGTAAATAGTACATTTGAATACTAATGACATATTATGAACAGAGATCTTACTGATTATAGAAAATCTTACGAGAAAAATACCTTAAGTGAAGACAATTTACCTGATACCCCATGGAAACTCTTTTCTGATTGGTTTAGAGAGGTAGAAGAAGACGGTGGTGTTGAAGAAATTAATGCGATGACGATTGCCACTATAGGTCTAGATGGCTTTCCGAAAAATAGGGTAGTGTTGTTGAAACATTATGACGAACAGGGTTTCGTTTTTTACACAAATTACAGTTCAGAAAAGGGAAAATCACTATTGCAAAATCCAAAGACTTGTTTATCTTTTTTTTGGCCCAATGTAGAAAGACAGGTTATCATTAAAGGAGAGGCTATAAAGCTTGCTACGTCAGAAAGTGAGCAATACTTTGCATCCAGACCCAGAGGGAGTCAACTTGGTGCATGGGCATCAGACCAAAGCGCTATTATTTCGTCTAGAGAATCTCTTGAACAAGCATTGCAGTCTTTAGAAAATAAGTATCAAAATAAAGATATACCGAAACCGCCATTTTGGGGAGGGTTTAGGGTAATCCCGAATACTATAGAATTTTGGCAAGGCAGAGCAAATCGTTTGCATGATCGTATTCTGTATTCCCTTGAAAATAAAACATGGATAACAAATAGATTAGCTCCTTAAATTAGGGAAACTCCGCCTATACTTTCGAAAATCAAAGTAAACTACCTCGGAACAAGCCAGCAAGATATTGGTAAGAAACTGAATTTTAATTTTCGAAACTAATCATTAGGGTATTATACCCGTTAATGGTGTCATTTAAATAGTGTAGTAGATAAGTTGGTCCTACATGATTACAAAACTTGATCTTCGGTTTTTCTGATACTCATCTTCAGAACAGTCCTGACCATCTTTACAATCATTAACAGGGCGACTTTCACCAAAACCAATATAAGATACTATTCTGTTTTTAGATATATTTTTACTAATAAGATAGTTATAGATAGATTCTGCTCTCTTTTGCGAAAGATCTAAGTTATAATGTTCACCTCCTCGACTGTCTGAATGAGTTTCTATTTTAATAATCATTTCAGGATATTGTTGAGTCATTACCTCCACAACACGATCCAATTCTACTTCAGCTTTCTTGGTGATGTCCCATTTATCAAAGTCGAAATAAATTTCATTAAGATGAATAAGGTCGTTAATAGTTTTAGTTAATTTTAATCGAGACGTTAAAGATGACTCAGGATCTTTTTTAACTTGTACGATGTCTTCGGGTTGTATACCGCCATTATCAGATTGATTGGATTTTTTGGTCTTATCAAAATCTCCTGGTGCTACCTGTGCAAGTTTGCCATCTAACTGTTTTTTAGGGATGGCAACCAAACTGCTTGCATTTGGACAGTTAAGTGTGCTTATATCGATAGCAAGTCTAAATTGGTAGTAATCAGGTAAATTACATGCATTGATATGATTATACCCTTTTGAATATTTTGTCGTTTCATTTAAAGTACCATTAAATTCGGCAATTACAGGTTGATCAATTATGGTGATATCGTCTATAGAATCAATAGATTCGCAGGAGGTATCTACAACCACGTTGTACTTTATATGAAAAGGTTCGCTGTCCATTTTTACCATCTTATTCGGAACTATGAAACTTAGCGTACCAGAAGCTTTATCAAATTTGGTTTTTATTTTTTTAGATGGAAGTACAAGAGATTCTTCAGAAAAAATAACGTTTGTTGGAAGCACATCCTTGATGATCGTATTTTTTGCATCATCATTACCATCGTTGTAAATAGTAAGATTATAGGTAAGTTCTTGTTTTGGAGATAAAACATCCTCAGGATGTACATAACTTTTATCTGCGTATTGTGATCTTTTTATAATTTGAATGGCAGGTTCATAAATATCGACACTAAAAGCAACAGCCATTACCGAATACCCATCATTGTCTGTAGACAACCTAAATTTAGCTTCCGTTTGATTATTACCTATAATACTATTACGAATATTTTTTATTTCAAATAAATCGGCATCGTATCCTAAGGTGTTAGAACTTGCAGGAACTCTAGTTCTTACATTTCTACCATTTTCGGTAATATTAGCATTAAAAAAATTGTTCATTGGGTTGGCACCGTCTGTCAAGCTTTTGTATTTATGAGTTTCATTTGACATTACTTGAAAACGATCTCCTCGTATCCCTTTGTCACCTTCAAAAGCGATCACTCCAATTTTTCCATGTACCGCTCCATTCGGAATGGTTTGAAAATTATCAAAAGAAAAAGCTACAGGTTTTGCTTTAGAATCTATATTTACAAAACCGTCGTATACATAAAATCTTTTTCTAGGTTTTGTATGATCTTCGTAAATAATAATCATAGTCCAACCACCTGTAAGACCATTACCTAATGTTTGATCGTTATTCACCTCAGATGTAGTTGCAGGAATATTAGCAAGCGTATACGTTCCAAAAGGATTGTCTAAATCTAAAACTTCTTCAGTAATATCTTTAAAACAAGAATATTGCTTAAATAAAGCATCACTATCCTTATAATAATCATGAATTATCTGCCCATCAGTAATATCGGAGTATGATTGATGATCTGGGTATTTTATTTTGATGGATGTAATATCATGATCACGCTTTTCATCGGCGTAAGCTGCCGTCCAATATAAGCCTACATGCTTAATAGCATTACACTGTGCATCAATCACAAAATCTGCACTACTAGAGTTAAACGTGGTAGGATCGTTATCTATATCGATAAAGCCCATTTGAAACTGATTATTCAGTCCTCCTTCATTATAGCTTTTATTCGGATCAAAAATACCTGATCCATCATCATTGCTTACTTTGCCTAAAATAGTATTGGATACAAATTTAAAATCTCCTCTAAAAGTAAACTCTGTACGCTTTTTTAGAGGAACTTCTACTTGCCCATGACTCATAAAAGAACATACGAGGTATGCTATGAGTAGGTGTATGATTTGAAATCGGGCTTGACTTCTTACTATTTTTCTATCTTTTTCCACTTCTCTATCTTTTTACCCTTTAAATGATAATGACAATTACTATTCAAACTGTCGCTGGGAAACACTTTAATCTGAGGGAAAACCGTATGTAAATTTATATGATAGCACTTAATAATTTAAGGAAAAAACATGTTTTTCGATATAAGTGATGCTTTTATCGATTAAAAACAGATGTTTATGGTATTCATTTTCAATCATTTGTGCCCTTTTTAGTTTATAAAAATCATAGTTTGAATATTAATTTATTCAACTTTACAGTCTTAAAACTGTTTACCTTTTCTTAAAGAACGCTTTTTATAATCTAAATATTTAGAATTGTTAAACCTTATGCTTAAACTTGTATTCTTATAACTTTTTTTTTGAAAAAATAGTATCTGGTAGATAAACTAAACCCTGGTGTTGAAGTTGTTATTGATCAAAAGATTTCTGGAAAGAATCCAATTGGAATATTGATAAAAAATAAAAATAGGTAAATGAAGACTTTATACATGATAAGGCATGCTAAATCCTCTTGGGAGTTTGATGTGTCAGACAAAGAAAGACCTCTTAATGCAAGAGGGTTAAGAGATGCCGATTTAATTGGTGAAAAGCTAGGGACTATAGTAAAATCGATAGATAAGGTGTTGAGTAGTCCTGCGAAAAGAGCACATCATACAGCTCAAATAGTAGTGAAGCACTTATCCTTTCCTGAAGAAATTTTAGAAGTAATTTCTGATTTGTACGATTTTGAAGGCAATCAGGTTCTTGATGTTATTAAAAATTGTGACGACAATATTAATGATTTGATGATTTTTGGGCATAATCATGCCTTTACTTCTATCGTAAATATGCTTGGGAGCGAAAGGATCGACAATGTGCCAACAGCAGGAGTAGTCGTTTTGCAGTTTGATGTGGAAAAATGGCAAAAGATTAATGTAGGAAAAACCTTATTAATACTTTTTCCTAAAGCATTGCGATAATGATAGATGTTGTTACTAATCAATATGTGAATAGAGAATTAAGCTGGTTACAATTTAATGCCAGAGTACTTCAGGAAGCTGCAGATGATAGTGTTCCACTACTAGAAAGGTTACGATTTATTGGAATATTCTCAAACAATCTTGATGAGTTTTTTAAGGTGAGATATGCAACAATTAAAAGAATAGACCTCGCTGGTAAAGATGGAAAAAACGTATTAAAGGGAACTACGGCGAGCGATCTGTTGGAAAGAATTACAGATATTGTGATCAAACAACAGGCTCAAAGTTTAGAAACCATTGAAGAGATACGCAACAAACTCAAGGATCACCATATTTTTATTATTGATGAGAAGGAAGTAGCTCCTGATCAGGATGCTTTTATTCGAAACTATTTTGTAAGTAAGGTTAGTCCTGCCTTAGTTACCTATATCTTAAATGATCTCGAACAGCTTCCTCACCTTAAAGACAGTGTAGCATATCTTGCCGTAAAACTTGTGCTGAATGAAAAAATACCAAAGGAAGGAAGAATCTCAAAGATTTTGCAGCAAACCACTAAAGAACGAATCTATGCGCTTATCGAAATACCAAAAGATACAGATCGGTTTGTGGTACTTCCTGAAAAAGAAGGGAAGCAATATATCATTATGCTAGATGATCTCATACGATATTGTATGCATATCAATTTTAGTATCTTTAATTATAATAGAGCTTCAGCTCATATGATAAAAATAACCAGAGATGCTAAGTTGGATTTTGATAATGATCTTAGTAAAAGTTTTATTCAAAAAATATCAAGTAGTGTAAAATCCCGTAGAGATGGCGAACCCGTTAGATTTGTATATGACAAAACTATAGAAAAAGATACCCTTGATTTTTTAATGCAAAAAATGGGAGTAGATAATAGCGATAGTATTATTCCTGGTGGGCGATACCATAATCGTAGAGATTATATGAATTTTCCAGATTTGGGAAATCAAGATCTTGTTTATCAGCAAATTACACCCTTAGCTATACCTGGGCTCGTGCTACAAGGCAGTCTTTTGGATAAAATTGCAAAAAAAGACTTTTTACAATACACACCCTATCATACATTTTCATATACAGTAAAATTTCTAAGAGAGTCGGCTATCGATCCCAAAGTAAAGAGTATTAAAATTACGATTTACAGACTAGCTTCTATATCTCACATTGCGAGTTCATTAATTAACGCCGCAAAAAACGGAAAAAAAGTAACAGTACAAATCGAGCTACAAGCCCGTTTTGATGAAGCTGCCAATATTACATATGCCGAGCAAATGCAAAGAGAAGGCATTCACTTGATTTTTGGAGTTCCTGGGTTGAAAGTACATTGTAAAGCTTGTGTAATTGAACGTGAAGAAAATGGAAAATTAAAACGATATGGTTTTATAAGTACTGGGAATTTTAATGAATCTACTGCGCGAATATATACTGATTATACACTATTCACTACCAATGAAGCTATCTTAAAAGAAACCAACAAAGTGTTTAAGTTTTTTGAAATAAATTATAAAGTAAATCGATACAAGCACTTATTGGTTTCTCCACATTACACGCGGTCTTCTTTGGTGAAGTTGATCGATAAAGAGATTGCAAACAGTAAAGAAGGAATCTCGGCTTCTATCAAATTGAAACTAAATAGCTTGAGTGATTATGATATGATTGATAAATTGTATGAGGCTAGTCGGGCAGGTGTAACTATAGACTTGATCGTTCGCGGAATATGTTGTTTGATACCCGGTATACCAGGAATGAGTGAGAATATTAGAGCAATAAGTGTAGTCGATAAATTTTTGGAGCATCCACGCTTATTCATCTTTGAAAATGGAGGCAAAACAAAAGTATATATTTCATCTGCAGATTGGATGACACGCAACCTTGATAGAAGAGTTGAGATTTCATGCCCTATTTATGATGAAGATATCAAGCAAGAGCTTATAGAAACGTTTGATATTAGTTGGAATGATAACGTAAAGGCAAGAAGATTTTCTAAAGATCAGGATAATGCGTACATTCGAAATGATAAGACGAGAATAAGGTCACAAGTTGCTATTTATGACTATTATCTTAATAAATTAGGAAATTAACTATTTTGTTGACTATAGAAAAATATGGAGCCATAGACATAGGCTCTAATGCAATCCGGTTACTAATAAGTAGTATTCACGAAGAAGAAGGTCAAACCACACGATTTAAAAAAACCAGTCTCATTCGGCTTCCAATTCGTTTGGGTACCGATGTATTTAAAACCAACCGTGTTTCAGAAGAAAATATTACAAGAATGATTGATACGATGCAAGCGTATCGTTTACTGATGAAGACTCATAAAGTGGTTCGATATAAAGCTTGTGCCACATCGGCTATGCGGGAGGCTGAAAACGGCAAAGAAGTGGTCGCTTTAATTAAAGAAAAAACCGGAATACATATTAATATTATTGACGGAAAAGATGAAGCAGCTATTATTGCAATGACCGATCTTCACGAACTTATTAATACAGATGCCACCTATTTGTATGTCGACGTAGGTGGTGGAAGTACCGAATTTACATTATATCATAATGGAAAAACAATTACATCCAAGTCCTTTAAACTAGGAACAGTAAGGCTACTTGAAGGTTTGGTACAAGAAAGTATATGGAATGATGTTGAACGATGGATCACACAACATACCAAAAACTACACAAGGGTATCCCTGATAGGTTCTGGAGGGAATATTAATAATATTTTTAAGAATAGTGGGAAAAGCCCGGGAAAACCTATTTCCTTTTTATACTTAAGTTCGTATTATAAATTATTAAATTCACTTACGTATGAAGATAGAATTTGGCAACTCAATCTCAACCAGGATAGGGCAGACGTTATAGTACCAGCCACGCGTATTTATTTGTCTGCAATGAAATGGAGTAAAGCAAAAAACATTTTCGTACCTAAAATAGGTCTGTCTGATGGGATTATCAAATCTTTGTACAATAGTAAATTGAAAGAGCAAAATAGTCGTAAAACTTAGTTTTCTTGCAATTAAGTTTCTTGAATATCTTAATTTGACAACGTTTAATAATTTAAACCCAGAAATGGGTTCACTTTAAATTCAGTATATTTACTTTGTAATTCGTAAATGTTCGAGAGCTTACTATGGATCAAGCTATATCAAAAAACCATGATCATTTATGTGTAAACAACCCATTATCTACAGTATATAATGAACTTAAATCTAGCTTTATGAAAAGAAAATTACTAGTAACAACTTTATTTGTAGTATTTGCTACTTTATTAATTACAGCACAAGAAGCTTCTTACGGAGTACGATTGGGTGCTAATCTTAGCAGTATCAACTCTGATGATATCCCTGAAAATCTGGAAGATAGCCGTTTCGGAATTGTTGTTGGATTTCTTGCTGAGTATCCTATGTCTGAAAGACTAAGTATACAACCAGAGTTTCAATACTCTGCTCAAGGAAATGATGATGAATCACTGCGTGTAGATTATTTGCAAGTACCTATCCTTTTTAAATATCATCTTGCTGATAAATTTAATATACATCTTGGTCCGCAAGTTGGACTTAAAATATGGGAGTGGGAACAAGATGGTGAATTAGAAGCAGACTTTTCTACTTTTGATTTTGCACTGGTTGCAGGATTGGGTGTAAACCTTACCGAAAATTTCTTTGCAGACCTTCGCTATGGTTTTGGTTTAACTAATGTATTCGATGAAGAACGCATACCCGATGGATTTGAAGGAAATAATCGAAATATACAGCTGTCGTTTGGGTATAGGCTGTAATCAATAGAATTCCTTCGAGACTCTGTTTAGTTTGTAGTGAACAGACATTAAGGCTTATAGAATCAAGAGCCGAGACAAAAAGATAGTCTAGTTTCTTGATTCTCAAAGCGAAGCGATATTTATTCTAATATCCCAGGCGGCGCTGCCTAAGAGTAGTTCATTACCATAAACTTTTAAAGAGGAAATGGTATTATGACTAACCGTGAATAGTTTCCTGTGTGCTTAGACCTTCCATAATTTTAGCTTCAAAAGTAAGTAATTCCTGCCATTTTAGATCTACTTCTTTGCGATCACCATATTGCCTTGCAAAATTTAAAAACATCGTATAGTGGTTAGCTTCACTTACCATAAGATCTCTGTAAAACTTGGCCAATACCGGATCTTTCAGTTCTTCAGATAATAATTTGAAACGTTCACAACTTCTGGCTTCAATAAGCGCTGCATACAAGAGTCTATGGACTAATTGAGTGGTTCGGCTTCCTCCTTTTGGAAAAAAAGTGACTAATTTGAGTACATAATCGTCTTTACGATCTCTACCCAAAACCCAACCTCGTTCTATAATTTTGTCATGAACCATTTTAAAATGACTAATTTCTTCTTTAACCAACTTTGTCATTTCTTGTACGAGTTCTGTATATTCTGGAAAACTTACAATTAATGATATCGCTGTAGCAGCCGCCTTTTGTTCGCAATACGCATGATCTGTAAGAATTTCTTGAATATTTTTTTCTACGATATTCACCCATCTAGGGTCGGTAGGAAGTTTTAAGCCAAGCATTGTATTCGATTTTTTTGGTATGTTAAGCTGTAATACCTGCCCGCCTTATTCTAAATAAAATGGCAGGCGGGGATTTTAAAATGTATAATTCGGGTTTAAGACACGATATTTTAGCAAAGGTATAATAATATTAGAATAATATTAGCATGGCTTAGCATTGAAGTAGACGAGTGTAGCTATATATCCAGGTCAAAAGATGACCTTAATTTATCAATAAGCGGGTTTTTCTCTCTCAGCTTTTCATATTTATCCTGCGGTGTAAAGGCATACTTTTTAGAAGCTTCTTCGTTAACAGTAATAACAAGTTCGACACTATAATTATTTAATTTTTTATATAAGAAATGAAAAAAACCTGGTAGTGCTTGCTCCAGATCAACTTTCATAGATTGATTAGGGAGTTCTAAATGAATTTTATCTTCTTTGAGCACAGGAATATTCATGGCAAACATAGAACCTAAAATACGTTCTCCTTTCTTGTCTTGTATTTTACCATACTCAATCCAAACAGCCTGCATTTCAGATTCGGTAAAATCCTCTGTAGGTAAATTTTTTGGATCAACTATGCTATCTGTCTTTTTACCTTCGTGCTCTTTTTTCTTTTTAATGCTACTCAATGAAAGTCCCGACGTTTTTCGTTCTCGGGTAATCATTGGCTTCTTTTCTAGTAGTACCGGGTTTGCTATTTGAGTTTCTTCTGAATGTAGCGACTCGGTTGTTTCTACCAGATTAGTTTTTTCTTCAATTGTTTGAGAAGGTGCAGTTTCAAGATGATGTATTATTTCTCGATGTTGCGAATCAGCTTTTTCTTTTACGTCTTTCGGAATTTTAACAGCTTTAATTCCCTTATCTTTGAAGTAGGAAGGAGGAATTATGTAGGGTTGCTCATTTTTTTTTTCTCCGTCCGGTTGATGATGGACAGAGGCAAGTTGCATCAAACACAATTCGACCAACAGTCTTTGATTCCGACTGTTTTTATAGTTCAAGTCGCAATCATTAGCAATATCAATACCTTTAATCAAAAATTGCTGAGTGGCTTTTTGCGACTGTTCTAAATATTTTGTTTTCGTCTGAGGGCCCACCTCTAGTAAATCGATGGTCACTTGATTTTTACAAACAAGAAGATCTCTAAAATGCGAAGCCAGCCCTGCTATAAAATGATGACCATCAAAACCTTGAGCCAAAATTTCATTAAATTGCACCAACAACTGCGGAATATGATGTTCTAAAATTAAATCTGTTGTTTCAAAATACGTTTCGTAATCTAGTACGTTTAGATTTTCGGTAACGGCTTGCCTTGTCAAGTTTTTTCCACTAAAACTAACTACTCTATCAAACATGGATAAAGCATCCCGCATGGCACCATCTGCTTTTTGAGCTATAATTTGCAGCGCATCTTCCTCCGCATTGATTCCTTCTTGAGCTGCTACTTTCATTAAATGATTCTTGGCATCTGTTACCGTAATTCTTTTGAAATCAAATATCTGGCAACGTGATAAAATGGTGGGAATGATTTTATGCTTTTCTGTAGTTGCTAGTATAAATATAGCGTGTTTAGGAGGTTCTTCAAGTGTTTTCAGAAATGCATTAAAAGCAGCTTGGGATAGCATGTGTACTTCATCAATAATATACACTTTATATTTTCCTACTTGTGGTGGGATGCGCACTTGATCTATAAGACTTCGAATATCGTCTACAGAGTTGTTAGATGCAGCATCCAGCTCAAAAATGTTAAAAGCAAAATCTTCGTCGGGATGCTCCTTGCCGTCCTGATTAATTTTTTTTGCCAAAATTCTTGCACAAGAGGTTTTACCCACACCTCTCGGACCGGTAAATAGTAGGGCCTGAGCAAGGTGATTATTTTCTATAGCATTAAGCAGTGTATTGGTAATAGCCTGTTGCCCTACGACATCTGCAAAGGTTTGAGGCCTATATTTACGTGCTGATACTATAAAATGTTCCATTGTAGCAAAGTTAAAAATTGCAGTTAAACTTAAAATCCTGTCGTATTCTTTTTATACGGTAGTTATCAACATAGTATTTTAACCCGTAATAGATTTTATAATGCATAATTCAGTTTTAATAGCATCTATCAAATCGTTAAATGAACACTTAATATATAAAATATGGATATAATCTTACACATAGCGTAAAAATATACCAGTATCAATTAAAGTATCTGAAGTTTTTTAATCTGACGTTAAGTATATAGTTCTAACTACTTTTGAGACCAATAAGAAAATGCTGCGTGAGAGTCTCCCTAATTTTCAAGCCATTATCACCTCGCTCGCGCCAGAATGTTTCTGATGCCGTCAAAAATGGGCGGCAAGAGTAAGAAATATTATAGAAATATTCATAATCTATTTATGAAATAGGTCGTGGTTTTGTTTTTACCGCTGGTTCCAGTTGTCAGAGCTTTGTTTCATTGCCCCCTGATGCCACTAGTATGGGCTACCGCTAGTTTTCAAAACTAGTGGCGGTACAGCTTGGCAAGGTAAGAGTGATAAAAATGTAGTTACAACAGCCACGACATATAATTGATATAGGTTGCAGTTTTTGTTTTTTAAAAAGTCAATTTTTGCGGGTCTTGATAATTGTTCCAAAAGCGTAGCAATGTAATGGTATCGGCTTGTACTTCATAGAACAGGGTAATTTGTTTTACGACCACTACATGATAGATATCTTCACGATTAGTGGGTTTAAAGATAATGTTGCCAGTTTTTACCTGCTCGATGAGTTCTTCTACTTTGTCCACAAAAGCAGCAGCATCTTTAATGGTCCATTCTTCAAGTAAGTAATTGATATTGTTCCAGTACTCCAAACTGGCTTGGCTAGACCAAATAATTGCTGTCATTACCTGTTTTTGAATAGTTGAGGAAATCGTTTTCTGGTCTCTTTCATTACTTCTTCGTGGGACATTCCTCCATCTTTTTTAACCGATTCTAAGGCCTTGTCAATAGCTTTTTCCTGCGTGTCAGAAAGGATATAGACATCTTGCTGTAAATCTTTTTCTAAACCCCTATATTTTTCTTTAATTCTATTCCAGTCTTCTATGGGTATAATTACACTTTTCGGTGTCCCATTGCTATCTGATATATATTGTAAATCCATAATTTTTAAATTTTTAAGAAGCGTAAGCTCTTTTGGTTTTAAAATCCTTTAAAAAAGTATTTATAGTAAGCAACAAAGCTTAATTTATCTTATAGTGAACGGTAGTAGCTACAGGTACTGTTTTATTGTTCTCATACCGGGAGACAATCTTCTTATCCATACTGATCATTTTCCCCAATTCTTCTTAAGAAAACTTTTTTTCATTTTGATTACTAGATAATCTTTCACCAAATGCTTTCATGATAATTTTATCATAAAACTATAATATTATAAAATAATACTACTACAAAAGTATAGATAAAATAAGTGTTTTTACAATGTTGTCTACATTATCTGTTAAAATATGGCAAGTCTAATCATCTAATACAATTATTATAATACTTTTACACCAAGCAGATCACCTTATCGCGGCTTTGGTCGAGGAAAGTCCGGACACCGTAGCGCAGTATAGCGGGTAACGCCCGTCCGTCGCAAGACGAGGACAAGTGCAACAGAAAGTATGTACAGGTAATGCTGTAGTGAAACCAGGTAAACTCTATACGGTGCAACGCCATGTAAACCAGCTTTAGAGGGTTGCGCGCCCAATGTTGGAGGGTAGGCGGTTAGAGCTAGTAAGTAATTGCTAACCTAGATAAATGATAAGGGTCTTGAAATCGTGGTATCTCAGGAAACAGAATCCGGCTTATGATCTGCTTTTTTAAATAGATAGATAGTGTAGACTTACTAATTTGATAAAAAAGTTTAAACCCCATCAAATTTTACTCTCAATTTTCTTGTACCTTGTGCCCAAAAGAAAACGAATATCATGAAAATTGCTATTGTTTGTTACCCTACTTTTGGGGGTAGTGGTGTAGTCGCCACCGAACTCGGGATTGCTCTCGCCAAATTAGATCATGAAGTACATTTTATAACATACAAACAACCGGTTCGACTAGACTTGTTGAATCCCAATATTCATTTTCATGAAGTAAACGTTCCTACGTATCCTTTGTTTCTTTATCAGCCATATGAACTTGCCTTGTCGAGCAAGCTAGTAGGTATGATTAAAAAATATAAGATAGACGTATTGCATGTACACTATGCCATCCCGCATGCATATGCAGGATATATGGCAAAAAAAATGTTAGAAGAAGAGGGAATACATATTCCTATGGTGACCACACTTCATGGTACCGATATCACTTTAGTGGGGAATCACCCTTATTACAAACCGGCAGTAACCTTTAGTATTAATAATAGTGATATTGTAACCTCAGTGTCTCAAAATTTGAAAGAAGACACCTTACGATTATTCCGAATTCGAAAAGAGATACAGGTAGTTCCCAATTTTATAGATGTAAGTCATCAAAAAACTGATTTTACCGATTGTCAGAGAGAGCTTATGGCCACACCAGAAGAACGTATCGTAACACATATTAGCAATTTTAGAGCGGTGAAACGAATACAAGACATTATTGCTATTTTCGATACGATACAAAAAAGAATGCCGGCTAAGTTATTAATGATAGGAGAGGGGCCAGAGCGCAAACCGGCTGAAGAAAAATGTAAAGAATTGGGGATAAAGGATAAAGTTATTTTCTTCGGAAATAGTAATGAAGTCGATAAAATCCTATGTTTTTCAGATTTATTTTTACTTCCTTCAGAAAGAGAAAGCTTTGGTTTAGCTGCTCTCGAAGCCATGGTCAATAAAGTTCCTGTTATATCGAGCAATGCCGGTGGAATTCCTGAAGTAAACAATCACGGAATCTCTGGATTTTTAAGTGAAGTAGGCGATATTGACGATATGTCTAAAAATGCAATCGAGATCCTTAAGGATGACTACACACTGGAAAAATTCAAACAAAATGCGTATCACGAGGCACAAAAATTTGATGTAAATGTAATCGTTCCTAAATATATTGCTTTATACGAAAGTGCGTTAGCAATAACTTAGGAACGATTCTATATATCTAAAAAAGAGTGTCTAACTTACTTAGAACTTATATCTAACAGATAATCCCCAGTCAATTTCAAGATCATCAGTATTATCAGTAACACCAAATTCTGGTCGAATATCAAAAGATAACTGCAGAGGGATGGCAAAGTTATACTCAATTCCTACAGTACCTGCTATAAAAAGATCAAACTCGCTGTCGCTTTCAGTAAAGTCAGAATCAAAAGTAAGATATCTTAATGAGGCACCTGGACCTACATACCAATATAGCCCTTTATTAATCCCGAATACCCAGTGATATAATCCCGTCAGTTTATAAAGATCAAAATCTAAGCCTCCTTCATCTTCACTGCGCCATCCAAAATCTAATTCGATACGGTTGTCGCTACTTACCATACGTTGATAAGTTGCTTCTAGACCAAGTCCCGTATCGTCTTTATCACCTAATCTAAGACCAATTGCATTCTTAGACAAACTTTCTTGTGCTTCTGTAATCCCTGTAAACGCAATAAAGAAAACTACAATAATTAAAATTTGTTTTTTCATAATAATAAATTTGGTTTCGTTGTTTAAACGCGTCGAATATAACGTGACAAATGTTGTATTATGCCAATTGCAATCTTAAATTTTTGTTAATATTCTATTCTTCTATCGTGATTTCATATCTGTACTTTCGAATATTTTATCGGCTGAATCGGCTATAAACCCATTAAAAAGAGTACCATCCGGTTTTTTGTAACGAAACGCAAATTCATAATAACATGAGGTGATTTCTTTAACACTTTCTTTGAATTTTACAGTCACGGTATCAGCCAAAATACTCGATTGCTCTAAAAGTAAAGACGGACTCCCTTTTATTTCACCACCAGAAGAATTCATTTTAAAATCATTCGACTTCAAGAAATCATTTACTTCTTGTAGCGATTTGAATGACTTTAAAGAATTAATGTTTATGGTAAAATGATTAGAACAAAAACCGTTAACATACATCCAGGCGGCATACTCAGATTCCTGTAAAAGTTTTTCATATACCTGAAGTGAAGGAGTTGCCCAAACGCGACCTTTTAAAATCAGCTTCTCATCCTCAAATAGTTGAGGATCGACTTCATCCAAAATCAAATGAACGTGTTTTTGAAGTTCTTCAGAAAATTTTTCAACTAGTAATTCACTAATGAAAATTTTTGGTGCATAAGCATCCGTTTGATGTTCAAAATGTTTCGCGTACAGTTTCTTTTTTTTAAAATGATATTCGCCTTTTGGTACATAACCTATGGCCAAAAAAGGTTGAGCGAGAACATCAATACCTACTCTTGGATCATTAAAGGTACGTATGGCAATATGGTCGTTTTGTACAGTTTCTCCTTTTTCTTCAAACATCTTTTTTACCTTTAAGGCAGAGGGTGTCTTTTTTACATATTGCTTCCATAATTCCTGAAACAAATCAGTAGTAGCTATTTTCATATTTTACAGTATTTTTAATTAATAAAACAAAATTTTCACAATCCTAATTATTGTATACGTTATACAAGATAATATATTGAACTGGTTTAAACTTTTTTCAATTTGCTAAAAAAATGCCGTTTTTGCACCTAAATCAAAAAAGTTTAAACCAATTCATTGTAAAATTACTAGTTTTGACAACGTGTCGGTATATTTTGACATTAAGTTGAGTATAAATTAGCAATCCTACAGTGGGGAAGGTGTGGCAGGAACAGATCGCTTTATTTGTTTTGATACTCATTTTTAAGCGACAAGTTTCATAGGATGGTACTGTAACACGATAAAATCATGAAGAATAGAAAAGCATTAGAAATACTAAATCAACAACTAGAAGGAGAACTTTGTTATGATGATCTTAGTAAGGCTTTATATGCCACAGATGCTTCTGTATATCGCAGCATACCCTTGGCTGTCGCATTTCCCAAATCTGATCAGGATGTTAAAATATTGATAAAATTCGCTTCTGAAAATACTATAGGTCTCATCCCAAGAACTGCCGGGACTTCGCTTGCTGGTCAGTGTGTAGGTGATGGTATTGTAGTCGACGTATCGAGATATTTTACTAAAATTCTTGCAGTAGATCCAGAAAAAAAGACGGCTGTTGTACAACCTGGAGTTATTCGCGATGATCTTAATCGATATGTAAAACCTTATGGTCTGTTTTTTGGTCCTAACACATCTACTTCTAATCGATGTATGATTGGTGGTATGGTAGGTAATAATAGTAGCGGAACAACATCGATACAATATGGGGTCACTCGAGACAAAGTTTTAGAACTACATACTATTTTGTCTGACGGAAGTGATGTCGTTTTTTCTGAAATTTCTGCAACAGCGTTTCATAAAAAGAAAGCACTGCCTACACTCGAAGGTAAAATCTATCAATACATAGCTAATGAATTTTCTTCAGAAGAAGTACAACAACATATCCTGGATAGTTTTCCAAAACCAGAAATACATCGTCGTAACACGGGATATGCCATTGATGAATTAATTGATAATGAAGTGTTTGCTACTAATAGTGAACCTTTCAATATGTGCAAGTTATTAACGGGTAGCGAAGGAACCTTGGCATTTACAACGCAAATTACAGTACAATTAGACGAATTACCTCCTACAGAAACTCTCATGATTGCAGCACATTTTGCTACTATCGATGATTGTATGAATGCTGTTGCACCTTTGATGAAGCATAATTTGTTCACTTGCGAAATGATGGATAAAACCATATTAGATTGTACCAAAAATAATTTGGAGCAGGCTAAAAATCGCTTCTTTATTGTTGATGATCCTATGGCTATTCTGCTATTAGAGTTGCGAAGTGATACGATTAAGGAACTTAAGCATCAGCAACATGAAGTATTAGAAACATTGAATAATTTTACTTCTAGTTATGCAAACCCGATACTGCAACATAAAGAGATCAATCAAGCGTTAGAACTGCGCAAAGCAGGCTTAGGTTTATTAGGAAACATTGTGGGTGACAAGAAAGCAGTGGCTTGTATCGAAGATACAGCGGTGGCTATATCTGATTTGGCTGATTATATTGCCGAGTTTACCGTTTTGATGGAAAAACATCAACAACAATCGGTATATTATGCCCATGCCGGAGCCGGAGAAATTCATCTTCGGCCTATTTTAAATCTGAAAAAGAATGAAGATGTAGTGCTTTTTAAGAAAATTACCGATGATGTTGCTGCTTTAGTTAAAAAATACCGTGGTTCTATGAGTGGCGAACATGGGGATGGTATCGTTCGAGCCCGTTACATTCCGCTAATGATCGGAGAAAAAAATTATGAAATTCTCAAACGTCTTAAAAACACTTTTGACCCCCAATGTATTTTAAATCCAGGTAAAATTGTAGATGCCTTTCCTATGGATCAAAAACTGCGCTATGAGATAGATCGCAAAGAACCTGAAATTACTACTCTTTTCGATTTTACCGATTCTTTAGGAATTCTTCGAGCTGCCGAAAAATGTAACGGGAGTGGAGATTGCCGAAAATCAGTAGAAGCCGGGGGTACCATGTGCCCTAGTTATAGAGTCACCAAACAAGAAAAAGATACTACAAGAGGTAGAGCAAATGCATTGCGCGAGTTCTTAACCACTAGTGATAAAATAAATAAGTTTAATCATAAAGAGCTTAAAGAAGTTTTTGATCTTTGTCTTAGTTGTAAGGGATGTGCTAGTGAATGTCCTTCTACAGTAGATGTAGCCTCATTAAAAGCAGAGTTTGAGTATCAATATCAAAAAGAAAACGGAGTTTCATTAAGAACAAAACTCTTTGCCTACAATACAAAATTAAACGAGCTGGGAAGAAATGCAGTAAGCCTTACCAACTTTATGCTTGGGAATAAACTCACTTCTAGCCTTATTAAAACGGTTTTTTCGATATCCAAACATAGAACTCTCCCTCGTTTAAGCAAGCAATCTTTAGAAACCTGGTGTAGCAAAAACCTCGAAAGCATACAACCAAAAAGACCGATTCGAAGTATTTACTTTTTTATAGATGAGTTCACTAATCATTTGGATACTGGTATAGGAATTGATGCTATTACACTATTAACAAAGTTAAATTATGAAGTTCGCGTAGTGCATCATAAAGAAAGCGGTAGATCTTTTATATCTAAAGGTTTGCTAGAGCAAGCCAAGCAAATAGCAAATCATAATGTTACTATTTTTTCAGATATAGTTACAAATGAAAGTCCGCTTATTGGTCTTGAGCCTTCAGCTATTTTAACTTTTAGAGATGAGTATTCAAGACTTTCAGATCATAAGGAACTTGCTATATCATTAGCAAAAAACACCTTCATGCTAGACGAATTTATTTCTTCTGAGATTTCTAGAGGTGTCATAACGTCTAATCAGTTTACCACGAAAGCTGCTACTATAAAATTGCATGGTCACTGTCATCAAAAGGTACTTTCTAACATACATCATAGTTTTACGATATTAAATCTCCCCGATAATTTTAAAGTTACCATTATTCCCTCGGGTTGCTGCGGTATGGCAGGATCATTTGGTTATGAAAAAGAGCATTATGACCTTAGTATGAAAGTGGGGGAGCAAACCTTATTCCCGGCTGTTCGAAAAGCAAGCTACGACACTTTGATTGCTGCTGTAGGAACCAGTTGCAGGCATCAAATTTGGGACGGAACCAAACGCCAGGCGTTGCATCCTGCCAGTATTCTTAGAAATGCGCTATGCGATGAAACAGAACAACATTAATCTTTTACTATTTGTTGAATGGTAGCTACTAGTATTTCTGATTCTAGATGATCTATATCCTTCAAATCATCTTGTACATCTGTTTTCGTGGCAAACTGTTCTTCTTGATAATGAACTAATTTCCACTTTTTGTCATGATACTCTAACGAAGTTAAATTTTCGATCCAATCACCAGAATTTAGGTAAACGCATGATCCCTTTTTACTAGTAAACTTTCGCATTTGTGGTTGGTGTATATGTCCGCAAACTACATATTGATAGTTATTTTCAATAGCCAACTCTGCAGCAACGTCTTCAAAATCACTAATGTATTTTACAGCTTTTTTTACGCTATTTTTTATAGTTTTTGACAATGAAAATTTTTCTTTACCCAAACGTATGAGAACCCAATTCATAACTTGATTACATACAATAAGCATATCATATCCCCATCCACCTAATTTTGCAAGCCATTTTGCATTTTGAATAGAAGCATCAAAAACATCACCATGAAAAAACCACGCCTTTTTTCCGTCAAGCTTCAGAACCAGTTTGTCTACCAATTTAAAATCCCCAATTTGGGTATCACTAAATTTTCTAAGCATTTCATCATGGTTTCCAGTGATGTAAATAACTTCGGTACCTTTAGCAGCAAAAGATATGATCTTTTTGATCACTTTTAAATGTGATTTGGGAAAATAACGTTTCCTGAATTGCCAAATGTCAATAATATCGCCGTTTAAGATAATTTTTTTCGGTTTAATACTATTTAGGTATTGAAGTAGTTCTTTGGCTTGACAACCATAAGTTCCTAAATGAACATCTGATATAACCACAAGATCGACAATTCTCTTTTTCATAGATGATACTTGGCCTTACAAATAAACTATTCAATTTTAAAAAATTTGTTAAGTTAATATGATAAGATTGTTATCTATTTCGAATTGACGCTTTACGTTACTCGTTCTTTCAAAATCTACAATGGATTAGTAGCGTAATAATATACATTTTTCTATGATCTTTTTGGATTGGAACAATTACATTTGTGAAAATTTATAATTTATGGCCGGAAACTCATTTGGAAAACTATTTAAACTTTCTACGTTTGGTGAATCTCATGGTGTAGCCATTGGCGGAATTATCGATGGATGTCCGGCAGGAATCGAACTTGATTTGGATGCTATTCAACAAGAACTGGATCGTCGTAAACCTGGTCAATCAGCGATTGTAACCCAGCGAAAAGAGCCAGATACCGTAGCATTTTATTCTGGTATTTTTGAAAGCAAAACAACGGGAACCCCCATTGGATTTGTTATCCAAAATGCTAATCAAAAATCAAAAGATTATTCTCATATCAAAGATTCTTATCGGCCTTCGCATGCCGATTATACCTATGACCAAAAATACGGCATTCGTGATTACAGAGGTGGAGGAAGATCATCGGCTCGAGAGACTGCTAGCCGAGTAGTTGCAGGAGCAATTGCCAAACAGGTTTTGCCTGATATCAAAATAAATGCTTATGTAAGCAGCGTAGGTACGCTTCAACTACAAAAGACACACACCGAACTAGACTTTTCTCTTACCGAAGATAATGCAGTGCGTTGTCCAGATCCGGATATGGCACGTCAAATGGAACAGTACATTAAACAAATACGAAAAGAAGGAGATACCGTAGGAGGTGTAGTAAGTTGTGTTATTAGCGGTATGCCAATTGGTTTGGGAGAACCCGTATTTGATAAGCTTCATGCAGAATTGGGTAAAGCCATGCTTTCAATTAATGCTGTTAAGGGATTCGAATATGGCAGTGGATTCAAAGGTGCAATGCTAAAAGGGAGTCAACATAATGATTTATTCAATGCCGATGGCTCTACACAAACCAATCTGTCCGGAGGTATTCAAGGAGGGATCTCTAACGGAATGGATATTTATTTCAATGTCGCATTCAAACCTGTAGCTACGATTATGCAAGATCAAGAAACAATTGATAACAAAGGTAATACTGTCACTATGCAAGGTAAAGGAAGACACGACCCTTGTGTAGTACCCAGAGCAGTTCCTATTGTAGAAGCTATGGCTGCATTGGTTGTAGTTGATAATTGGTTACTAAACAGAACGGTTAAGAAGTAGGAGTGGGCTTATTTGGTTTTGGAGTTTTTGAGTTTTTGAGTTTTTGAGTTTTTGAGTTTTGAGTTTTTGAGTTTCAGAGTTTCAGAGTTTCAGAGTTTCAGAGTTTTTGAGTTTCAGAGTTTTGGAGTTTTGGAGTTTTGGAGTTTTGGAGTTTTGGAGTTTTGGAGTTTTGGAGTTTTGGAGTTTTGGAGTTTTGGAGTTTTGGAGTTTTGGAGTTTCAGAGTTTCAAAGTTTTTGAGTCTTTGAGCCTTTGAGTCTTTGAGTTTCAGAGTTTCCAAAGAAATAAGCTTAAAACTGCCCAAAACACTCTCAAACCTTGACAGATCACGTTTACGGTACTCTAGTATGGCTATGCTACTATAATACACTCGCCAAAAATCATGTCTTAAAACTCAAATTTTCAATAACGTTCAGATGAAACGCTTACATGTATATATACTAAAAGTGTTATCGTTTTTTTATTTTTAATTTATATCTTCGAAGCCTTTAGGCTAAAAATTTTAAACATTCACATGAAAAAAATTGCGTTACATTGGAAGATCATGATCGGAATGCTACTGGGCATCGTATTTGGATTTTTAATGACCACCGTTTCCTGGGGAAAAGAATTTACCGGTGACTGGATTGCACCACTAGGTACGATTTTCGTGAATTTATTAAAGCTTATTGCTGTTCCGTTGATACTGGCTTCTTTGATCAAAGGAATTTCAGACCTCAAAGATATTTCAAAATTCAAAACTATAGGAGGGCGAACTATTGGTATTTACATCATCACTACGATAATAGCCATTACTATAGGATTACTGATAGTAAATGTGACCAAACCTGGTAACGGAATCACAACAGAGACCATAGATAAATTGACCTCAGAATATGCTAATAACGCTAAAATTACAGAACGTATCAATGAAGCTGGTAGACAAAAGGAAAGCGGTCCGCTGCAATTTATAGTAGATATGGTTCCCCAAAATGCAGTTGCCGCCATGAGTGACAATAAGTTGATGCTGCAAGTCATATTTTTTGCTATATTTTTGGGTATTAGCATGCTTCTTATTAATCCAACGCAGGCAGAACCTTTAAAACACTTTTTTGATAGTCTTAATGAAGTTGTTCTTAAGATGGTAGATCTCATTATGTTAACTGCTCCATATGCCGTATTTGCACTGTTGGCTAATGTAGTAGTAACTTCTGATGATCCTGATATTTTGTTAGCCTTACTAAAATATGCTGCTGTTGTATTAACGGGATTATTACTAATGATTGTTTTTTATTGTTTACTCGTTTCAGCAATCACTAAAAAATCACCATTTTGGTTTTTAAAACAGATAAGTCCTGCGCAATTATTAGCATTTTCTACAAGTTCTAGTGCGGCGACCCTGCCTGTTACTATGGAAAGAGTTGAAGAGCATATTGGAGTAGATAAAGAAGTATCGAGTTTTGTATTGCCCGTAGGTGCAACGATTAATATGGATGGTACTAGTCTCTATCAAGCGGTAGCATCGGTATTTATTATGCAGGTATTATGGCCAGAGGGATTAACATTTAGTAATCAAATTACCATAGTGTTAACCGCTCTATTAGCTTCAATAGGCTCTGCTGCGGTACCGGGTGCAGGAATGGTAATGCTGGTGATTGTTTTAGAAGCCATTGGCTTTCCTTCTGATAAATTACCTATAGGGCTTGCTTTGATTTTTGCAGTAGACAGACCTTTGGATATGATGCGAACAGTAATTAACGTAACCGGAGATGCAACTGTGTCTATGATCGTAGCAAAATCTGTAGGAAAACTAGGTGAACCTCATGTTAAAGAATGGGATGATCACTATGAGGAAGTGAAGTAAGAAATAAGAAGACTACACTATATATTACATCATAAATAGGTCATTTCACTAATGCATCAACACAAAGAAAAGGAAATAAAAAAAGTACTACACGATGTATATGATTCCACTAGCTTCAGAAAATTGGGGCATCAAGTGGTAGATATGATTGCAGATCATATAGAAAAGGTGCAAACAGACATAAATCATCCTGTTCTTAATTATCAGGATCCGGAAAAAGAATTAGAGTTTTGGAAACAAGATTTTTCTTCAAATTCAACTATTTCAGAAGTATTTAGAAATATTCTAGACCATTCTATTAGCGTTCATCACCCTCGCTATATCGGGCATCAAGTTTCTGTGCCAGCACTAGTCTCTGGAATCGCAGGACTTATGTCTGATACATTAAGTAATGGAACAGGAGTTTATGAAATGGGGATGGCATCGAACGCCATAGAAAAAATTATCACCGATCTAGTAGCAAAAAGAATTGGGTACAACACGCAAGCTTCGGGTTTTTTAACCTCTGGAGGTACATTAGCTAATCTCACCGCTCTTTTAGCGGCCAGAAAGGCTAAAGCACCCTCTGCGATTTGGGAAGATGGCCATCAGGAGAAATTGGCAGTCCTGGTGTCTGAAGAAGCACATTATTGTATAGATCGAGCTGCGAGAATTCTCGGGATGGGTAGTGATGGTATTATCAAGATTCCTGTCGATGATCATTTTCGGATAGATACTAAAATACTCGACACCTATTATCAACAGGCAAAGTCAGATGGATTTACAGTTATCGCAATCGTAGGATGCTCTTGTTCAACCTCGACAGGATCTTATGATAACTTAAATGCTCTAGCCGATTTTGCAGAAAAATATCAACTTTGGTTTCATGTTGATGGGGCGCATGGCGGAGCTGTACTATTTTCTAATCAATACCAACATTTGGTTCATGGGATATCGCGTGCTGACTCTGTAGTCATCGATTTTCATAAAATGTTAATGGTTCCTTCATTAAATACAGGGCTTATTTTCAAGAGATCTGAGGATGCTTATAAAACATTTGAACAAAAAGCGCAATATTTATGGGATTCGCAGCATACAACAGAATGGTATCACTCGGGAAAAAGGACTTTTGAATGTACCAAATCGATGATGGCAATTAAAATATATGCTATCCTTAAAACATATGGTGAAGAAGTTTTTGAACTTAATGTGGATACCTTATATAATTTAGCTTCATTATTTGCTGAACTCATAAAACAACGACCAAATTTTGAACTGGCATTACAACCTGAAGCAAATATTGTTAATTTTAGGTATCTTACTGCGAAAGATGAAAATCTGAATGCCTTTAATTCTAAACTAAGAGAACAAATTGTTACCTCTGGTAAATTTTATATTGTACAAACCCGGCTTAACGGAAATGTGTATTTAAGAACATCTATAATGAATCCCTTGACCCAAAAATCAGATCTTATTGCACTATTAGATTTTATTGAAATGCTGGTTGCATCTTAGTAGTATACGATCATGTTACTAATTTTGTTTGAAAAGAACATAACAAAATGATTCATTTGTAGTTATATAATATAATACTGCTAAATAGTATAATTACTCAGTTCTTATGAATCGCATTTTTCTATTAATTTGTATTGCCCTACACACATTATCAAGTTGTAGTAACGACGATAATTCGTCTATGAATCCCGATGCGAATATTCTTGATTTTAATGGTCAATGGCATCTAATAAATGTCAGTGGTGGATTTGTAGGGCTTGATCATAACTTTGATCGGGGAGTAGTGGTGTGGAGTTTTAATGATACAGGTAATACAGTAACTATTGTAAATAATAATAATGATAGTACCATACAAGACCTATTGCCAACAGGAACCTATAGGTATTCTATTATATCTGTGAGAGGTAATCAAGAATTTATTCTTGATGATATTAATCGAGGTAATTTCGAACGTACTGCGAACGGATTTAATATTACAGAATCATTTAAAGACGGACTGAAATTTATATTTCAACGCTAGCACGTTTATTCATCTTTCTTGATTGACACATTAGAGTAGGGGTAATTTCCCCTATCGAAAATCAGTTATACTCCCCTAATATTGTGTTATTCTTATCTATATTTTTGATGTATAGCTAAATCAAAATAAAAAACACTTACGATTTTATATTGATTTAGCTTAAGTAATCACACAAGTTAACATCAAAAAAATGAAAAAATTATTACTACCTATTGCTCTAATTACTTTTGCAATCATATGTCTGGGGATCATACACATCGATAATGTTAATCAACTGGATGCTCAATCCAAAGAGTTAAGAAAAAAACATCAACGTAAAACAAATTCTGAAATCAAGATAAAGGATTCTTCTACACATGTTTTGCAAGTTAGATGAAGATCAGAACTAGATTCGATCACTAATTCATACTAAATGAGTGTTACTATAGTATTTAGCAATAGAGTTAAAGAGAATAGTAAAGAAGTCCGATTGTAACCCTAGGTCTTATTAGTTTTGGAGAGTTATCATTAAAAATTAATGATCCTTAATAACTTAAAACCCAAAATAATGAAAAGAATACTGATACCAGCAATACTTTTATTTTTTACGATGATTTGTCTAGGTTATATTCATATAGATAATATGGATCAAATTGAAAAGAGCCAACAATTATTGGTCAATAAATAGTGCTTTTAATTCTGGGGTAGGAATCATACAACTTTCTTTTTTACCAAACCATTTATACCTGTTTTTAGCTACAAAATCATAAACCCAGTCTCTTATGGTCTTAGGAACTATAAGAAATACCGAAAACACCGGATAAATGCCTGATAATTGTTTTGTAATTTGTAGAGCCGCTGTTGATTTATGATAATATGCCAATTTGGGATCTATTAGTATAATAGAATCTATTGTAGCACTATCAATACTTCTTTCTGAAATTAATTTTTTTCCTATGTCACTTTGAAGAGAGGCATATCTAAACACATCATTTTTATCATGCTTAATTACGAAATTTATAGCGCTATCACATAAATTACAAACACCATCAAACAAGATTATTTTTTTTCCTTCTTCAACCATATTACAAAGATACTGAACTCATTTTTTTAAATACGCAATTAAGAGTTATTTAAGAATCACTTCAAAATTACAGAATCTATGACTTGTTGCGTGGTAATTTGAAGGTTTTTCGGAAGTTTGTTATCCCTGGGCAAAACAGCAAGATACCTATCATTGTTAGAATCAAAAACTTGTTTAAAAATGGGGTCATCTAGATTGAGAATACTGCAAATTTCTTGAATTAGATCAAAATGATAGATAAGATCAGTACTACCTAAATGAAAGATTCCCTTCTTGTTTCTATTAATGATATAATGAATCTGCTGAGAAAGTTTAACCATCGATGTGGTATTGATAATTACGTTTGGAAATACTTCGATAGGTGCTTTAAGCTCATAGCAAGTTTTTATTTCTTGTACTCTGGGAGTCATTGCGCCAAAAATCATAGGAACTCGGGCAATTACATATTTATGTAAAGGTAGGCGCATAAGAGCATTTTCAATCTTGATTTTGAATCTTCCGTATACGCTATCGCTTAATGTTTTATCAAATTCGTAGGAAGGATAATTGCTGAAATAATCAAAAACATTAGCACTAGATGTAAATATGAGTTTGCAGGTATGTTTTTGTATCCAGTAGATCATACGTTGGTGGGCATCCAATTGTGAATTAAAGTTCCCTCGAATTGCTGAAATTATGAGGGTAGGTTTTAAGTTATCCAAAAGAATGGAAATGTCTTCGAGTTCCATGTCATATTGAAAAAATTTTTGATTCTTTTCATAGAAAGTATTGTCGGTCTTATATGTTCCGTAGGTGTCAAAATAGGAGTTTAGCTCTTTATAAAGAGCATTTCCCACAAAACCACTAGCTCCTATGATTAAAATTCTTTTCAAAATATGGTATAAAAATTTAGTTTCAGTTATACATATGCATCCTTGAAACTTAACCTATTATTTTTTATTATAGAACTGGTTCAAACTTTTTTGATTTAGGCAGGACCGACTGATAAGAAGATGCCAGATGGTACGATTGCAAAACCGCATGTTTTTAGCAAATTAGAAAAAGTTTGTTCATGTTCTTATCCCTTGTAGAAAGGCAATTTTACAATTGTAGCAGGAATTGATTTTTTTCGTACTTGAATATATATTTTATTCCCGGATTTCGCTATTTCTGTCAGAACATAACCTAGACCGATTCCTTTTCCTAAAGAAGGTGACATAGTTCCCGAAGTTACGACGCCTATAATCTGACCATTTTCATTTACAATATTGTAATCGTGACGTGGGATGCCTCGTTCATTAAGTTCGAAGCCAATTAGTTTTCGTTCAGGTCCTTCTTCTTTTTCCTTTTTTAAAGCTTCGGAATTAATAAACGCTTTAGAAAATTTTGTAATCCAACTTAATCCAGCCTCTATAGGAGAGGTGGTATCATTAATATCGTTACCATAAAGACAATATCCCATTTCTAACCTTAGTGTATCTCTGGCTGCCAAACCTATAGGTTGTATTCCATAATCTGCTCCTGCTTCCAGAACTTTATCCCAAACTTGCTTTACTTCAGTATTCTTACAATAAATTTCAAATCCACCACTACCCGTATATCCAGTTGCAGAAATAATAACGTGTTCAATTCCTGCAAAATCTGAGACTTCAAAAGTGTAGAATTTCATAGCTTCAAGATCTACAGACGTTAATGATTGCATTGCTTTTGCGGCTTTTGGACCCTGGATAGCAAGTAGAGAATACTCATCAGATAAGTCACGCATATCCGCATTCATAGTATTGTGACTACGTATCCAATCCCAATCTTTTTTAATATTAGACGCATTTACCACCAATAGGTATTTATCCTCTTCAATTTTGTAAACGATTAAATCGTCAACGATTCCTCCTTTATCATTGGGTAGGCAGCTATATTGAGCTTTTCCATTGATTAATTTTGAAGCATCATTAGAAGTGACTTTTTGTATCAAATCCAACGCTGTAGGACCGGTTATTAAGAACTCACCCATATGAGAAACATCAAAAACACCTACGCCTTTGCGCACAGTTTCGTGTTCTGCAGTAACTCCTAAATATGAGACGGGCATAGTAAACCCTGCAAAAGGAACCATTTTCGCTCCCAGTTGAATGTGCGTTTGTGTTAAAGCCGTATTTTGCATAGTGAGATGATTTTAGTGTTTTCAAATTGATGCCGAAAGTAAAAAACTTTGATTAAGTTTACAATGGTTTTTACGATAATATGGATTATTATTTTTATATAAAAATCATGATGAAAATTATGCAATGGTTTATTTATTTTACACTCTAAAAAGAGTTGAATGTCACAATACCTCTTTAATAAAGTATAGCATAGGATATAAAATGTGTAATGGCATTTACGTAACTATTAATTGAAAATGAAACAACAGTAGTAGGGGTAAAATCCACTGAAGATGACTTGAAAGTACCATTATAAGATATCACATTTGTAATGACTGTTGTAAGCTTACTGATTCTATTTTAATGCCTATACAATCTAAAACAAGATAAGCACTCATATATCGAATTTATGTTAAAATACGTAAAGTTCAAGAATTTCGAATGAAATCATAAATAAAAATAGGGATCTAATATTTTTTATTAATTATTTGTTGTCAAAACGTTAAAAAAATAAAAAAAATTTTACCTTTATCAAGAATTAGTTTTTGGTGAAAAGGGAATTTCAGATAACAAACAAATATTTTATAAAAAATCTAAATGAGGGCAATAAAGAAGCTTTCAAGATTCTTTTTGAATTGTATTATCCCAAACTTTTATACGTTGCACAAAGCTATATTACCAATAGAGAAGATGCCGAAGAGATCATACAAGATGTATTTTTGAAAACCTGGAAAAAGAGAAAAAAAATCACTTCTAATGTCAATGGTTATTTATTTAAAATGACTAAAAACCTGTGTATTGACTATCTCAGATCGAAAAAATATAAATTAGGTAAAATTATAAGTACTGGTCAACTAGAAACATTTATTAATCTTTCTGCATTATCAGACGATAGTGCCATTTTAATTGTAGAGGAAGAGTTGGCTCAAACGATACAGAATGGTATTGAATTACTTCCAGAAAAATGTAAAAGAGTTTTTATAAAAAGTCGCATCGAAGGATTAAAAAATAAAGAAATCTCTGATGAATTGAATATTTCAATAAAAACTGTAGAAAATCACATGTCGAAGGCATTAAGACATATGCGCTTTCATTTACGTGAATTCTTATCTTTTTTTTAAAAACAAAAAAAATGTAGGGGGACTTATCTTTTTTTTCGTCTTATAATATATAAGATGAAAAGTTAATGCAAGAAAAGACAATACTACAATATATTAAGGGAGAATTAAGCTCTAGTGAAAGAGCATCTGTACTAGAATGGATAAGAAAGGATGTCCGTCATCAAAAAATTTTCAATGTTACCAAGGCAAAATATATAGCATCTACCATAAATTGTTTTGATAAAAATGACACTAAAGTTGCCTATGAAAGTTTCTATAAAAGAAAAAATTCGAAAAAGAAAAAAAAATACTATCCTATAGCTGCTGCGGCTATTTTGTTACCGTTGTTCACATGGTATACTTTTACAGGTTCCCTAAAGAATAATTTTTGGACAGGTACACATTATCAAAGCTCTGCTATCAAAACTGTAACCACTCAATTGGGAGCTCATAAAACTATTACATTACCCGATGGTTCTACAGTAATTTTGAATTCGAATAGCGATATAAGTTATGCTAAGAGCTTCTCTGATTCGCTTCGAATAGTACAACTTTCTGGAGAAGCTTTTTTTGATGTAAAAAGAGATACTACAAGACCATTTATTGTTCGTACAGATCAATTAAAAATTAAGGTTTTAGGTACTTCTTTTAATGTAAAGTCATATCCAGTTGATAAAAGCGTAGAAACTACTTTGGTCACTGGAAAGGTCGAAGTATTACGAAAGGCCAATGAGATTCCTATCGTTCTGGCACCATCCCAAAAAGCAATTTTTGATAAAGAAAAAAAGGATATTAGAATAAACGAAGTGAATTCAGAAAATGTAGTAGCCTGGAAAAAAGGAAAGTTAACTTTTGATCAAACACCTTTAAAACAAGTAGTGCTTGATCTTCAGAGAAAATACAATGTAGAATTTGTTATTGAATCAGACGCCTTACTGAAATATAAATATACTGGAGAGTTTGATAATTTAAATCTAACCGAAGTTTTAGATTTTCTCAAACTTTCATCATCCATAAATTATAAAATAGTAAAAAACAAAATTATGTTAAACTCAGAATAAAAAAAGGAAAGAGGATGCTGCAACATCCTCTTTATAGTTCATCTAATTAAACTCAGTACAGAATAATTAAAATCAAACAAAATTATGAAAAAAAAACGTTCAGATGTTTTCTTATACAGAAAACATTTAATAAGAATTATGAAAATATATTCTCTTCTTATTTGTCTCACGATGTCAAAGTTATTTTCATTTAATACGTATTCGCAAAATATTTCCATTTCTATTGATGACGTTACTTTAAAAGAAGCTATTCACAAAATTGAAGAAAACAGTTCCTATCGTTTTTTTTACAATAACAACTTAATCGACATTACAAAAAAAGTTTCTCTCAAAGTGACCAATCAAAAAATGAGTTCGGTATTGGTAGATCTTTTAAAAGAGACCAATATTGATTTTAGGATTTATAAAGATCATATTGTATTATTTCCTAGAAATCGGAAGACCTCTAATAAAGAGATAAAAGAGTTACTCAAGTCGATCAATAAAGAGAAATCAGAGAATAGAAAGAAGCATAATATTTCATTTCAAAATCTAATTCAAGGTATCGTAACAGGTTCTGATGGAATGCCTTTGCCAGGAGTAAATGTTGTTAAAAAAGGAACTAGTACAGGAACTCAAACTGATTTTGATGGGAATTATCGTATTGAAGCTAAGAGTGGAGATATTCTTGTCTTCTCCTATTTAGGATTTGAAACGCAAGAAATTACAATAGGCACCTCTTCATCTATTAATATAACATTAAAGGATGATGTAAGTTCATTAGAAGAAGTGATAGTTACTGGGTATGCGGTTCAACGAAAATCTAGAGTTACAGGAGCCGCAGTAACTATTAAACCTGAAGTTTTTCAAGGTAATCCTAGATCTGTGGTACAAGAAAGTTTACAAGGAAATGTTCCAGGGCTGCAAGTGGCATCTTTTACTGGTCAACCGGGTGTTAATCCAACAGTAAGAATACGAGGTGTAGGATCTTTTAATAATTCTGATAATATAGACGAAGCAGGTCCACTATACGTTTTGGATGGTTTACAAGTAAGCGCTGCTACTATAGCTACCATAAATCCAGGGGATATTGAGAATATTTCTATTTTAAAAGATGCAGCCGCGACCTCAATTTATGGGTCTCGAGCGGCAAATGGTGTTATTGTAATTACTACCTCTACAGGAAAATCTGGGGCTACCGTTATTCGATATAGTACTCAAACAGGATTCAGTACACCAACAGTTGCTTCTAGATTTAAACCACTTTCGACAGCAGAGCATTTAGAACTATTGCAAGAAGGAGCAATTAATGCAGGTAGAGTAAATACAGATGAAGAGGCTTTACAATTTGTAATTAATAATGCCAATTTCAATCCAGATGTAGATACCGATTGGTATGAAGAAATCATTAGAACGGGAAACTATAGACAGCATGATTTATCTATATCAGGAGGGTCTGAAAAAACTACCTTTTACTTATCAGGAGGGTATTTTAAGCAAGAAGGAGTTGTTGAATCTACAGATTTCGAAAGAATGAACGCACGATTGCGGTTAAATCATAGATTGAATGATAGAATTAAATTAGATGCAAACATTTCGTATAATAAAGATATTCAAAACGAAAGACCTCTTGGTGGCAATGATGAAAACCCAATAAGATCATTATATCGTGTGAGATCAGATCAGTCAGTTTTTAACGAAGATGGTTCTTTTAATCTTAGTTTTAATGATGAACATAATCCTATAGCAGAGGGAAGAACAGAAGTGTATAGAAATACCAGACATAGAATTTTAGGGGGTATAACTTTGGATTACGAATTGTTTAAAGGGCTAACCTTTCAAGCAACAACAAATATGAATACAACTATTCTGGATAATTTTATAAGGCTTCCAAGAAACTTTAGCGATTCTGCAGACGTGTTGGGTATTGGGGAACAGGATACCGACATTCTTTTCAATTATGTCGCTAGAGGCTTGGTTAAATACTTTATTAATTTTGATACTGATCATACGCTCACCACATTTGCTGGTTATGAAGTTAATAAAACTCGAAATAAGCGAACAGACGTGGTAGTAAATAACATTTTAGACGTATTTCCCGATTTAGAGCCAGGAGCAGAAAAAATCGAAGCAGGAACAAGAAGACAGATACAAGGCGTAAATTCTGCTTTCATCAATGGGGAATATTCATATGCTGATAAATATTTACTTAGTGGTTCTCTTAGAAGAGATGGTTCTTCAAAATTTGGAGAAAACAATAGGTATGGGGTTTTTTGGTCTGTTGGAGTGGGTTGGAATATAGCAAAAGAAGGTTTTATGTCAAATCAAAGTCTATTTAATGACTTGAAGTTTAGAGGGAGTTTTGGTATTAACGGTAACGACAACATACCTGATAATCGCAACAGGACTATTTTTAATGGTGACATATACACAAATAATCCAGCCTTCGTTCTAACTCAACTTGGAAATCCGGATATTAAGTGGGAAGAAAACGAAATTCTTGATATTGGTCTAGACTATGCTTTGTTCAATTCGAGAATACAAGGTAGTGTTGACTGGTATAAAAGAAATACGAAAGATTTGTTACAAGATGTAGAAATTCCTACGGTTAACGGGGATCTGGAGATTTTAAGAAATGTTGGTGAAGTAGAAAATACGGGATTTGAATTCGAACTAACCAGTCGTAATATTGTAAGTAATACTGGTGGTTTTGAATGGGATACAAATATTAACTTTAGCACAAATAGAAATGAAGTAGTTAAACTTGTAAATGATAACGCTCCGATTGTAGAGGGAACGAGTATAATTACTGTGGGCGAAGATATAAATACCTTTTATTTACCACTGTACGCTGGAGTTGATCCTTCAAATGGAGAAGCGCTCTGGTATCTCGATGGGAGTCGAACAGACGTTACAAATAATTACGGTCAGGCAGAACAAGCTATTGCCGGTAATGCTACTCCAGATTTTTACGGTTCTTTAAAAAATACCTTTAGATATAAAGGTTTTTCTTTAGCATTTCAATTTTATACAGCTTGGGGAGGCTCTATATATGATACTTGGGGACGTTTTACGAACAGTGACGGGAGTCGTGCTTCATCTACAACAGGTAATGTTAATCGAGGAACCTATGAGCGAAGATGGCAACAGCCTGGCGATGTTACAGATGTACCTGCTTTTGTTTTTGGTAATACACAAACAGGTTCTTCGAGTATGGCTTCTTCTAGGTTTCTTTATGATGGCAGTTATATTAGATTAAGAGAGGCAGAGATTGCTTACACTTTTTCTCCTAATGTAATCCAGAATATTTGGTTATCCTCACTTCGCATATATGTAAAAGGAAATAACCTTTGGACATATATTCATGATGATCGATTAGAACGAGATCCTGAGGCTGGTTTTAGCGGAAGATTGAACCAAAATATCCCTATATCCAAAACCCTATTTTTTGGATTAGATGTTTCTTTTTAAACTACACAACATATGAATACTATTATAAAAAATATTACAGTGATTTTTGCATTAGTTTTTGCTTTATCGTGCGAAGACACATTAGAAAGTACTATTCCCGCCGGAGTAGAAATAAGTGATACCGTTACTGATCTTGAATCTTTAGAAATAGCTACAAATGGTATATATACGAGATTAATTGATGGCGATGTATATAGAAGAGGGCTTATTGTAATAGCTTCTTTATTGTCTGATGAAGCGTCAATAGACCCTTTTGATAATAGAGGAAGATTTGTCGAATATGATACATATACAGTAGTAGCAAATGATGCCAGGGCAACAAATCTCTGGAATGATCTATATAGAGCTGTTTCGCAAAGTTCAATTGTCATTAATCTTAGTAGCCAGGTAGAATTTCCGGAAGGCGATATTGAAGAAGCGAATCATTTTATTGGTGAAGCCTACGCACTTAGAGCTTTATCCTATTTACAACTACAAAAAATGTTTTCGCAACCTTATAATTTCACTACAGAAGCAAGTCATTTAGGAGCGATTTTACCTAATTTTGATTTAGTTGGATTTGAAATACAATTTCCACCAAGAGCTACGACCAATGAAGTTTATCAACGAATTGTAGAGGATTTAGAGACAGCAATACGTCTTATGGATGATAGAAATGGTAATCTGCGATTCACTAAAAATGCTGTGCGTGCTTTATTGTCTAGAGTAATGCTTCATATGGAAAATTGGAGAGCCTCAGAAATACTTGCCACTGAAGTGATTAATTCTTCAGGTATATCTCTTGAAGAGCCTTCGGAATACTTAGAGCAATGGAATTTAGGGGCGAGTCCAGAAAGCCTACTATCGCTAGTCACTGTTCCAGAAGATATACCAGGAGAGGCTTCTTTAGGATTTTTCTTTCTTGGAGATGATGAGGCTTTTGTTACTCAGAACCTCATAGACACTTTTACTGATAGTGATATAAGAAAATCATTATATCCTTTTAATGAAGATCTCGGACAATTTAGAATGGCGAAATTTCCCAACGTAGCAGGAACCGATAATATTCCTGTGATTAGAATTTCTGAAGTCTATCTTCTTAAAGCAGAATCACACGCGAGATTAGGGGAGGATACGCAGGCTCAAGATGCGCTAAACGAAGTAATACAAGCTAGAGATGAAAACGCAGCACCTATAACAGATACGGGTAATACTCTTATTAATAGGATATTATTAGAAAGGAGAAAAGAGCTTGCATTTGAAGGGTTGCGATTATTTGATCTTACGAGAACTATGTCAACTTTTACCAAATTTAGAATTAACGAAGATGATATTATAGTTGATGCTCCTTTTAACTTTACAATATTACCGATTCCTTTAGATGAAATTAATAGAAACACGGCAATTCGTGAATTAAATCAACAAAATCCTGGTTACTAATTTAATTTGAATTATTATGAAATTATTTTTATATGGTTGCATTGCCGCTATGATATTTTCTTTGTGTAGCTGCGATACCGATTCAGAAAATACCCCAATTTTACCATCTCCACAATTTGATTACATTTCTTTTGAAAGTGATAAAATATCTATTGCTGAAGACAATGAAGATTCAATAGCTGTTGCTAGATTTATCTATTCTTCTGCTACTTTGTTTGATCAGGATATGACATTTAATTATGTTATTTCGTCTCCTGCTACAAACGCTGCTCAAGAAGGAGTAGATTATGAGTTAATATCTGATTCATCATCCTTTATCCTCCCTGCGGGAGAGGCAATAGTTGATGTACCTCTTATAAAAATTTTAAATAACAGTATATCTTCCGGAACACGATCCATAGTTTTTACGCTTCAACCTTCAGGTGACTTATCATTAGGAAGACCCGGATTAAGAGCCGCTAAGAGTGTAGAGATTAGCATTCAAGAAGACGATTTATTCGAATTTGGATATACCAGTTTTGAAGAAGTTCCAACTTTTAATATGCTTACTAGGTATCCAAGACCTGCAGAATCACAAGATCCTTTGCCTAATATTCAGGATGCTGATCCTACCTCAAATGTGCCTTATGTAAATTATATCAGTACCAACTCAAGCCAGGAGTTAGGTTTTACCGCTTCTTATGTTTATGCTGATACTGCAGATCCTCCTGTGATAGAAAATGAATACGTTGGGGTATACAATACAACGGTGATTGAGAGTAATGGTAGCATCTTTCAAACTAATCTTGTTGAAGGAAATCAAGCCTTTATTAGCTCTGATTTAGATGGAACATTAACTCTAGTCTTTGATGAGATTACAGGCTTAAACCCTGAGGTTACCGGTGCGGTACTGGATGTGAGCTTGTATTTTGTTAATTCTACCTACGAAGCAGAAGATGGTATAGTTATTTTCTTCGAAACTGATGAGGGGCTCGGCCAGCCATTATTATCTCTATTAGATGATGACGTAGATAGTCGAGTTGGGGTTTGGCAGAACCTTCGTATTCCTATACCTGATGATAGATTAGATACAGGTAGAATTGTAATTACTTTGAAAAATGGAGCCACCTCTGAAATGATCATACTGGATTCTATTTCAATAAAAGGAATCCAGTGATTTAACTTTGAACAACTTGAGTTAGCCCAAAGTAACGAGTTCAATTTATTCTATACACAAGAATGGGTTGGACTCGTTTAATGACTGGCAGGTATGCTTTATTAGTTAAAAAAAGCATAAAAAAGCTTCTAAATTGTGCTTTATCGGTTTTTTTATATTAAGAGTTTTTATTTTAGATCAAAATAATTTTCAATTCGAATGTAATCAATCGCATAGGATTTGCGGGTGACTATTTTAACAATATTAATATGGCTTATCAAAAAATTACGCTGTTATTACTTTTAACGTCTGTAATCACTATCGCACAAAAAAAACCTATTACACATAAGGATTACGATCTCTGGAAAAAAATTAATAAAGTTACTATATCTGATCAGGGTAAATTAATTGTTTCTGTAATAGAAACCACTACGGGAAGAGGAGACGGGTATATCGAAATATATGATACCTCGACAGCAAAAAAAACTACTTTTTTTAACGGTTATGATCCTACAATTTCTTTTGATGAAAAATACGTGGTTTTCAAAGTTAAACCCAAATATGAAGACGTTAGAAATGTTAAGAAAAAAAGCAAGAAAAAGGTCAAAGAAGAAGATTTACCTAAGGATAAGTTGTTCATTTATGATGTGCTAAATATTAGGATTCATGATTCTATTTCTAGAGTATCTCAATATAATTTACCCAAAAAATCATCAAAATGGATGATTATAGAGAAATTTAAAAACAAAAATAAAAAAAACGTTCTTAAAAAAACTAAAATAGAAGACACTACCGCTAAGAAAAAGGTTCCCTTGGATTTTAAACAGAAGTATGGTTTGGTATATACATTTGAAACTAAAAGAAAAGATACTCTTCTACAATTAAAAGACTTAACCATTCCCGAAAAAGGTAATGTCTTTTATTTTTCGAGAACTTCCAAAAGTTCAAAAAAAACAGCTGAAGCAAAAGAAAGAGATCTTGGCGTTTATCAATTCAATGTCGAAAAAGCGATAGAAACCGCAGTAGACACCTCAAAATACTTGTACAGTCAACTTGCGCTCAGTACAATGGGAAATCATTTTACCTATATTTCTGCAAAAGACTCGACTGCCGTAGATTCTCTTTCGTACGAACTTTTTCATTACACTAAAGAAACATTGAGTAAACTGGTTGATTTTTCAGGAAAAAATCTAGTAAAAGGTTGGGAGCTAAGTGGTGATCAGGCTCCATTTTTTTCTGAAAACGAAGAGAAACTTTATTTTTATTCAAAACCGAAAAAGAAATACAACAGAGACACTACACTTTTAAAAGAAGAAATTCCTCAGGTTGATGTTTGGCACTGGCAGGACAAAATGATACAACCAGAACAAAAATCAAAATCCAAAGAGCTAGATAAAAAAGCTTTTCTTTCTTATTATTCTCTTACTAATGATAAAGTGGTACATCTTCAAGATGAGCAGATAGATGAGCTTATTTTTGATAAAGACGAGAATCAGGCCTATATTTTAGGAGCCACAGGAAACCCATACGATATCGAACGTTCATGGAATAGCCCTTGGTCACGGGATTTTTATGTAATTAATACAGTAACGGGTCAGAAACGCTTAGGAATCAAAAACATACCGTTAAGACCCTATATTTCAAAAGATGGCAGATATGCGTTATATTTCGACATTCGTGCGCAACATTGGTTTTCGCTTAATTTACAAACATTAGAAACTCAAAATCTTACCAAAGATATTCAAGTTCCCCTGTATGACGAGGATGATGATCATCCCATGCTACCATATCCACATGGTTTTGGTGGTTTTGATACAGAAGGTCGTGCGTTGATTTTTGATAAATTCGACATTTGGAGAGTGTCTCTAAAAGGCGACAAATCTCCAGAAAATATCACCAAAACTGGAAGAAAAAAAAATATTGAATATAGAACAAAAAAACTAAATCCTGAGTATGAGAACAATGCTTCTTATATTAACAACGGCTTATTAATCTCAGGATTTGATAAAAATTCAAAAGCATCAGGAATATTTGTACTAAAAAAAGGTAAATTAATAGAGAAAATTAAGCCAAAAAACTTTTTAATTAGAAGATTCACCAAAGCAAAAGATGCTGATGTATTGACATTTACACAAGAAAATTTTAATACCTACCCCGATCTTTATTATTCAAAAAAGAGTTTGGATACTTACGAGAAAATTACAGCTATTAATTCTCAGCAAAAGAACTTTAAATGGGGTAGTGCCGAGCTATTTTCATGGACAGCTTATGACGGTACACCTTTAGAAGGGATATTGTATAAACCAGAAAATTTTGATGCATCAAAAAAATATCCCATGATCACTTATTTCTACGAAAAGCGTTCTGATAGATACCATAATTACATAGCTCCTCAACCAAGTGCCTCAACAGTTAATCCAACGTATTTAGTAAGTAACGATTATATTATGTTTGTTCCTGATATTGTCTATAAAGAAGGAGAACCTGGTCCAAGTGCTTATAATTGCGTTGTCTCTGGTGTAGAGGCTGTCGAAAAGCTTGGATTCATAGATACTAATAATATGGCATTACAAGGACAAAGTTGGGGAGGATATCAAGTGGCTTATCTAATAACTGTGACCGATAAGTTTAAAGCTGCAATGGCTGGGGCCCCGGTGAGTAATATGTTTTCGGCTTATGGTGGGATTCGTTGGAAAACGGGATTAAGTAGAGCTTTTCAGTATGAAAAAACACAAAGTCGTATAGGAAAAAACATATGGGAAGGTTTTGATCTTTATGTGAAGAATTCCCCTCTTTTTGGAATTCCTAAAATTGAAACTCCATTATTGATGATGCATAATGATAAAGATGGTGCTGTACCATATTATCAGGGTATAGAAATGTTTATGGGCATGAGAAGACTTCAAAAACCTGTCTGGTTATTAGTTTACAATGATGAAGCTCACAATCTTAAAAAAGTAAAAAATAAACAGGATCTCTCTATTAGAATGATGCAGTTTTTTGATCATTATTTAAAAGGTCAATCAGCACCAGAATGGATGACCAAAGGTGTTTCTCGAACGCAAAAAGGAAAAGATTTTGGATATGCCACTGATAAATAACCAGAATTATTCCATATTGAATTACCGATTAGAATAATATATCAGACAAATATTAAAATTCAAACGTGTGAAATATAAAGTAAGTAAAGAATCCTTGGTTTATAATGGTTTTTTAAAAATTAAAAAGGCTTTGATTACTCACGATCGCTTTCACAATCGTAGTTCTATAACATATAGTCGAGAAGTTCTGGATAAAGGAGCTTTTGCTGCCGTTTTACTATATGAAAAAGATACAGAGCAAATTATTCTTATCAAACAATTTAGATATCCTACTATAAAAGAGGGTAGCGGGTGGCTTCTGGAGATTCCGGCGGGTGCAATAGAAGAAGGAGAAAATCCAGAGCAAAGTGCAATACGTGAAGTAGAAGAAGAAACAGGATATGTCATAAATCAACTTGAGCATGTTTTTAGCTGTTTTTTAACACCTGGCATTTCATCAGAGCAGATGCATTTGTATTATGCCGAAGTCTGTCAAAGTGATCAGAAAAATGAAGGCGGAGGCGCTTCTGATGAAGATGAAGATATTAAAATATGTAAATACCCTATCGATACTATAGTATCGATGTTAGAATCGGCCACAATCGAAGACGCAAAATCTATAATTGCTTTACAATGGTTTTTACTGCATAAATTGGTGAAACTGTAATACGATATGGTATTTCATTCTCATGTGTTTCGATACACAATTACTCGCAGTTTATATCTATAGTTATCATATTCATTTTTTTCCAAATGGGATGATCTATGGATAAGGGGATATAGTATATAGAATGAAATGTTAATTACGTGGTACACAAGTTGTGTCTCTGATGTTTACGCTCGACCTGTTGCAAATCTAACATATCTTGTACCTGAATATGGTAGGGAAGGTGCAAATTTTAATGGAAATTGCAATACTTCTCCAGTCCAATCATTTGGTGCAAGAAGTAAGTTTTTAACTTGTTTTTGTGTTTTACATTGTGTAATTAATAAAAGTATCACAAAAAAAGGTATGGTTTTTGAATAATTCATATTTATTACGTTATAGCGTATTAAACCCGCTTTATGAATTGGAAAATCTATTACGGTTTGAAAATACATAAACCCAGTTCAACCTAATAAATTGTAATATATTAGAATTTTCCTAAATTTGTGTTAATAGCATGGAATACAAAATCTACAAAATGAATAATTTTAAAACACTTTTGCTGCTTTTCTTTCTAATATTTCAAACCGTTCCGGCGCAAACCGAACAAGATCGAAGAGAAGCTGAGATTATCAATATCGAAAAAGATATTGTGGCCAAATTAACCGGTCATGAACCTATTAAGGGCAAAAAGAAGTTGACTAGTAGAGCAAGCAAATCTGAGAGAAAGCTAGTAGCCGATTTTCTATTCGAGTCTCTTAAAGATACGGGTCTTAAACCAGAAAGGCATACATATAACGTACAAGACAAGAAAAAAAATCAATATAACGGTACAAATATTTATGCTGAAATACCTGCTACTAATGGTAGTGATGAATGGATCATTATTTGTGCACATTATGATACAGTAGAAGGTAGTCCTGGCGCAGTTCATAATGCTACTGGAGTGGCAATTGCATACTATGTAGCTAAAAAAATAGCTGAACTACCTACACGAAATAAAAATTTTATGGTCGTATTTTTTGATCATTGGAAAAGCAATATGATTGGAACGCGATTATTTACCAAGAAATTACAAACTGACGGTTATAATGTACATTCTATGCATAGATCAGATTATATGGGTTGGGATAACGATGAAGATCGAGCGATTGAGCTGCTCGCCTCTAATTTAAGTTTAGAATCTCAATACCGCTTAGAGTCACCCGTACCCATCTATAAAAGAATTGTAGCGACGCCAGAAAGTCGTTTTTTCTCTAATTTTGGTTATGATACGGTTACACTAACCGCAGAGCTCAAAAATGCAGATAACTCTCCTTTTGTTCGTCAAAGCGAAGATAAATACACAACGGTCAATTTTAAATATCTCGCCTCAACTACTGAAATAGTGTATAAAGTAATGAGAGCATACGCCACGCAATAATGAAGTGTCATATTTTAAAAGGGTTCTTATGCTAATAAGAACTCTTTTAACTCTTCGTAATTATGTATAGAGATGCTTTTCTTTTTTTTATGAATAATTTCTGCGATCTGTTCGGGTATAGAAATTTCTATATTTAATGTATTTTCAACTACGTCTAAAAATTTTACAGGGTGTGCAGTTTCTAGAAAAATTCCAAATTCATCTTCGCGAATCCCTTTTTCTTTAAGTCCTAGATAACCTACGGCGCCATGAGGGTCTGCTATATATCCTGTGGTATTAAAGATATTTTTCATAGCTTCTTTGGTTTGTTCATCACTAAAACTGTAGGCCGAAAAAGAATGCTTTAATTCTTCAAAATTATGATTAAAAAGTTTTTGTATTCTAATAAAATTACTGGGATTTCCTACATCCATTGCATTAGAAATAGTTGCTTTTGATGATCTAGGCTCATAATTTAAGGTTTTTAAATAGCGTACTACAGTATCATTACTATTTGTAGAAGCGACAAAATGCTTTACTGGTAATCCTAGTTGTTTTGCAACTATACCGGCACATATGTTACCAAAATTACCACTAGGTACCGAAAAAATAATATTTTTTCCTTTATGTTTTACTTGCTTATAGGCGAATAAAAAATAAAACAATTGCGGAAGCCATCTGGCTACATTAATTGAATTGGCAGAGGTAAGTTGTTTCTGATTCGTTATTTCTTTATCCAAAAATGCTGTTTTTACCATATCCTGACAGTCGTCGAAAACTCCATCTGTTTCTAAAGCTGTAATATTTTGTCCTAATGTGGTCAATTGTTTTTCCTGAATAGTACTTACTTTTCCACTTGGATACAGAATAACAACATCAACACCTTGTACTCCCAAGAAACCTTTTGCCACTGCACCGCCAGTATCACCAGAGGTGGCAACTAATACTGTGACATTATTTTTATTATTTTGGTTAAAGTACCCCAGACATCGAGCCATAAAACGTGCCCCTACATCTTTAAAAGCCATGGTAGGACCGTGAAATAGTTCTAGGGTTCCTATACGATCTTCAATAGGGACTACAGGAAATTCGAAGCTAAGAACATCAGCAAGGATAGCTCTTAGTTCAGATTCTGGAATTTCATCTCCAACAAATTGTTGTATGGCCTGGTACGCAATTTCTACAGTATCCATTTCTTCAATATTTTCAAAAAATGAAGAAGGAAGCGGTTGTATATTTTCAGGAAAATATAAACCTCTATCTGGTGCCAAACCAGTAATTACAGCTTCTGAAAAAGATACCTTTGAAGCTTTATTATTTAAACTGTAATAACGCATTTTTCATTTTATTAATTAGTTTACAATTGCAGAAAATTCGATTTCTACTAAAATTTCCGGAGTAATTAATCTAGAAACTTCGATCATAGTAGTCACTGGTTTTATGGCGCCAAAAAACTCATGATGCGCAGTACCAATCTGTTTCCAATTTGAAATGTTAGTACAGTAGATTCTTGTTCGTACAACATCATGTAAGCTCGCATTTAATTTTTCTAACGCATCTTTCGCAATTTTAATAATTTCAACGGTTTGTTCATATTCGTCCTTTCCCTGAGCAGTCGTACCGGCAATCTCTATGTTGTTACCAACTTTAATAGCTCTAGAGTAGCCTACGGTTTCTTCCCATGGAGCACCGCTGGCTATTTTTTTAATTTCTATCATCTTATAAAATAATTTTCACTCCTTCTGTGTTAATTTTAGAAACATGAATATCGAATTCAAGCCCCGTTTTTTTATAAACATGATCGATGCCTTCTGCAACGTTTTTAGCCACTTGTAATCCTTTACTTAATGCAAAAATAGAAGGTCCAGATCCCGAAATACCACAACCTAAAGCTCCTTTTTCGAGCGCAATATTCTTTACTTTTTCAAACTCTGGAATTAAGATAGATCGCAGGGGTTCAATAATAACATCCTCTAAACTTCTACCGATTAACTGGTAATCATTAGTGCACAAACCAGCAACGAATCCACCAACATTTCCCCATTGTTGTATTGCCTTTTGTAACGAAATTTTGTTTTTAATTACTGATCGGGAATCAGAAGTCTTCACCTCGATTTGTGGATGGATTATAGTCATCACGATATCTTTTGGAGTATTCAGTTTTATGATATCCAAGGGGTGATAACTTCGAACTAATGTAAATCCGCCAAAAAGGGCAGGAGCCACATTATCGGCATGGGCGTTACCACTAGCTAATTTTTCTCCTTCCATAGCAAATGAAACGAGCTGTTGCTTGGTAAATGGCCGACCAAGTAAGTAATTCACGGCCCAAACTGCCCCCGCACTACTGGCAGCACTACTTCCAATTCCACTACCTGCTTTAATTTTTTTATAGATTTCTATAGTTGCACCAATGTTTTGGTCATATTGGCGTAATAATGCTTCGACTGCAACTCCGGCTACATTTTTATGGGTTTCTAGCGGAAGATCGGCACCTTCAATTTTGGTAATAGTCACATTTGGGTCTTGTGTTAAGGCAATTACCATTTCATCTCCAACGGTGTCAAGACAACAACCCAAAACATCAAATCCACAGGAAAGGTTAGCAACCGTTGCGGGAGCAAATACTTTTAGGCTTTTTGTAGTCATTCTTTCTTATTTTTTACCAATTCGAATAATATCTGCAAAAATTCCTGAAGCAGTAACTTCTGCTCCGGCACCTGCTCCCTTAACAATTAATGGCTGTTCTGCATATCGATCAGTGTAAAATAATACGATATTGTCACTTCCTTCGAGATTATAAAAAGGATGATCTGGTGAAATGTGTTGTAATCCAACTTTTGCCATCTCATTTTCATATTGTGCAACATATTTTAGTCGACAATTTTGCTCATCAGCTTTTGTTAATAGCTCGTTGAAATGAGATTCATTCGCTTTTAACGAATCAAAAAAATCGTCAACATTATCGGTATCAAGACTTTCTTGCGGTAAGAAGGCATCGTTCTCTATATTTTCCAACTCCATCACTCTACCACTTTCTCTGGCTAAAATAAGTATTTTGCGCGCTACATCGATTCCACTTAGATCAATTTTCGGATCAGGTTCTGTATACCCTTCTTCTTGTGCCTGCTTTACAATATCATAAAAATTTGTACCTTGTTTGTAGTTGTTAAAAACAAAATTAAGGCTACCAGATAGTACTGCTTGTATTTTATGAATAGTATCGCCTGATGCAATCAAGTTGCTAAGGGTGTTTATTATTGGTAAACCTGCGCCTACATTAGTTTCGTATAAAAAAGAGGCATCAAACTTTCTAGATAGATCTTGTAACTCTTCATAATTGCTGTACTCATCTGCACAAGCTATTTTATTGCAAGTTACCACAGCCATACTTTCACTTAAATAATACCTATAGATTTTGGCAATATCGGGATTTGCAGTGTTATCGACGAATATAGAGTTTCTTAGGTTCATTTTTTTGGCAGTTTCGAAAAACTCCTGTGCATTTGCTTTCTTACCTTGTTTTAATAATTCTGACCACTGATTTAGGGCTATCCCCGTTTCCTTAAAAATCATTTTTTTGGAATTGGATAAACCCACAACTCTTATTTTTAGGCGTAATTTATTTTTGAGATACTCATTTTGCTGATCTAACTGTTCTAAAAGTTTGCTTCCAACATTTCCGACTCCGGTGACAAATAGATTTAATTGTTTCGTTTTGACCTCAAAAAAACGCTCATGTAAGGTATTCAATGCCTTTTTGATATCTTTATCTTCAATCACTACCGATATATTTTTTTCGGAAGCCCCTTGTGCAATTGCTCGAATATTTACATTATTTTTTCCTAGAGTACTAAACATTTTACCGCTCAAACCCTGATGCTGATACATATTATCACCTACCAAAGCAACAATTGCGTTATTATTTTCAATTTTGATAGGTTCTAATTTATTTTTAGAAATTTCAAATTCAAAAGTTGTACTTAACACATGTTTTGCCCTTTCGGCATAGTGTGTTTCGATAGCCAGACAAATAGAATGCTCAGACGAAGCTTGTGTTATCAAAATCACATTAATATTTTCAAAAAACAGGGCTTCGAACAAACGTTTTGAAAATCCAGGAATACCTACCATGCCGCTCCCTTCAATAGAAAGTATAGAAATGTGATCAATATGACTAATTCCGGTTACGGATTTTTTTCTGGTTTCAACGTTTCGAGTAATCAACGTACCCTTATCTTTGGGTTCGAATGTATTTTTAATGAGAATAGGAATATTTTTTTCGAGTACCGGATGAATGGTAGGAGGGTAGATCACTTTGGCTCCAAAATGAGAAAGTTCCATAGCCTCGTGGTACGAAATATGATCGACTGGTTTTGCTTGCTTTACAAGCTTTGGATTTGCGGTAAACATCCCACTAACGTCTGTCCAGATCTGTAATTCTTTTGTATTCAAGGCTGCAGCCAGTATCGCTGCTGTAAAGTCAGACCCACCTCGACCCAGCGTAGCAGGTTCGCCATCTGACGTTTTGGCTACAAAGCCAGGAAGTAGACATATGTCATTTTTAAATTGCGATGCGAAGGCTGTGATTCTTTTATTAGTTTCTGTATAATCTACGGCAACTTTCGAATCGGGTGTTTTTACGATGATCTCCCGTGCATCTTTTAATGCGATATCTAGTCCCTTTACTTTGGCAGCTTCTGTAATGATATATGAAGAAAGTAATTCGCCAAAACTTGATATGACAGCAGCAGTTTTTTCTGATAACTCACTTAATAAAAATGCGCCCTCACATAGTGATTCTAAAGTATTAAATTCTGCTTTTACCTTACTCATAATGGCACTTCGAGAAGCTACCGGGATGAGCGTTTTTATGATATCAAAATGGCGTCTTTCTATTTCGGCAAGAGTATCTTTATATTCCTCATTATTACTCGAAGCTTGTTTACCTGCCAAAAGAAGCAGATCGGTTACCCCGCCCAGGGCAGAAACCACGACAAATAAAGATTCACGCTTTGCTTGTTCTTTAATAATAGCTATCACTTTTTCGATGGTTGCCGCATTGGCTACTGAAGAACCTCCAAATTTTAGAACGTTCATAATAAAATTTTGATTGAAATTGATGATGTAAATTTTCTACTGTACCTTACGTTTATGATAAACTTATGTACTTTTTGCGGTGGTGATATATCATATAATTAACCCCTAAGGGTAATATTCGTAGAAGTACCAATAATAGCAGAAATCTCAGATCCAGCAGTAGTTTCTGACAAAAGAGACAAATTTTTGAAGTAAAAGGTACTCATCATTACTAGTTTCTAAAACTGATTCAAATGTATACTTTTTTATTTTTACAGAAAATTAAATACGTATAAACCTTAAATTTTTGTTAATCAGAAGCTATATTTCAAAATTCATTGCATAATTTTTAAAATTGAAATGAAATAGCACTACTTTTTGAAGATATGAAAATATTGTCTGCACAACAAATGCGAAAAGCTGATGAAGCTACGCTTAAAATCGAACAGATAAGTTCTCTAGAATTAATGGAACGCGCTGCCACAAAAGTATTCGATACTATACATCGTCGTCTACAAAGTGCTCCTGTGCATATTCATGTTTTTTGCGGTATTGGTAATAATGGGGGAGATGGTCTTGTTATTTCCAGGTTGCTAGAAGAACACGGTTATTACGTGCGCACATACATCGTTAACTTTAGTGAAAATAGATCAAAAAATTTCTTATCGAATTATGATAGGCTTAAAAGCATGTCAAAAGAATGGCCGACACAATTACGGTCTGAGAACGACCTTCCTACACTTTCACAGCACGATATCGTAATTGATGCCATGTTTGGAATAGGTCTGAATAGGCCTTTGGTGCCCTGGGTAAAGCAATTGATAAAACATATTAATACGTTTAAAAGTTTTGTTATTGCTGTTGACATTCCTTCTGGTTTGTATACCGATAAAGCGCCCGATGATCCAGAAAGTATACTATATTGTGATAGTACAATCACCTTTCAACTTCCCAAATTAGTATTCTTTTTACCAAATACAGGAATATATACCAGAGATATAGAGGTTATAGATATAGGGTTAGATCGAGAATTTCTTCAGCAAAGTGAAAGTGTTGCTCAATTAATCGGTAAAAATGAGGTATTGCCTCTCTATCGTTCTCGTAATACGTATACTCACAAAGGTACTTACGGGCATTGTGTGTTAATTGGAGGAAGTTATGGTAAAATAGGAAGTGTACTACTCTGCACTAAAGCGGCTTTAAAAATCGGTACTGGTCTGGCTACGGCTTATATTCCAGAATGCGGTTATACTACGATGCAAACCGCAGTGCCAGAAGCTATGGTAATCACAGATGATGATGATGAATTATCTGAAATTCATTTGGATTTTGAAGTTTCTGCCATAGGGATCGGAATAGGAATGGGAACGCATGAGAAAACAGTAAAAGCTTTTTATAAATTCTTAGAAAAAAATACTACACCTATGGTTATCGACGCCGATGGCCTTAACATTCTAGCAAAAAATCCTGGTTTTTTGAAAGAACTACCACCAAAAACGATTTTAACTCCGCACCCCAAGGAATTAGAGCGGTTAATAGGTGAATGGAAAGACGATTTTGATAAATTGAATAAAATCAAAGCGTTTTCAACTACATATGACTGTATTATTGTTGCCAAAGAAGCGCATACTATCACTATTTACGAAGATCAATTATATATAAATACCACAGGAAACCCAGGTATGGCCACGGCAGGAAGTGGTGATGTCTTAACCGGAATCATAACGGGTCTATTATCCCAAGGTTATGAACCTTTACACGCCGCGATGTTTGGAGTTTATATTCATGGAAGTGCCGGGGATTTAGCTGCTTATAAACAAGGATTTGAAGCTACTTTGGCAAGCGACATTATTACTAACCTGGGAGCAGCTTATTTGAAGCTTTTTGAACAATCCAAAAAATAGCACCATAGCCCCGTTGCAATCAGGTTAAATATTATGGTTATAGTAACAATTTAATATATAATTTAGAGTTATTTTCGTATATATATATAATCTTAAAAGCAAAAACGATGATCAAAAGGATGTTTATAATAGCAGTTGCTATACTTGCTGTATCATGTTCTAGTGATGATGGACCACCAACATCTACTCTAGAAGTAAATGCATTAAATGTGGTAACGTTACAAGGATCAGCTATTTATCAAGCTTGGTTGAGAACAAACGGTAACACTATTTCTTTAGGAACTTTTCAAGACAATAGTTTTCCAAAGACCTTTAGTGTGTTAACAGAGGATTTAAATAATGCAAATGAATTTTTTATTACCATAGAAAGTAGCGCTAGCAATACCCCTTCAAACACTCGTCTTGCTTCAGCGAGTTTTAACGGCAGTAGTAACACAGCACAGTTAAGTTCGTTGCAAACCATAGGGGATTTTAATGGAATTAGTGGAAACTTCGTATTACGAACCTTTACGGGAGCCACAGCAAATGGCGATCCTAACGGAATTTGGTTTACCAACACCTTAAATGGATCTCAAACCATAACACCCGGTTTAAATCTTCCCCAATTGTCTTCGGGATGGAGTTATGAAGCATGGGTAGTATTACAAGATCGAAACGGTGCTAATCTTAATGTTTCTTTAGGAAAATTTTCTCAAGCTAATCAAAGTGATACTAGTGATATATTTAGTGGGCAAACTGATGGACCTTCTGTTCCAGGTGAAGACTTTCTTAATGAAGCTGCCGGAAATTTAATTAATATTGATGTTCCCGTGAATCTAGCTGGAAAAAGTGGATTTATTACCATAGAACCTACTACCTCTGATAATAGTTCTGAACCATTCTACATCGAATTGCTATCCTTTCAAAATGCGCAAGCTAATGAATTGAATGGTATGAATACAAACAATTTTTTCATTACAGGTAGTGTTAGACGTTAATCATAGCATATGATTTTTCTAATTTGTTTTACATTTTAAAAGGAGCAGGTAAAAGAGCATTTCAAGCCCATTAATTACAATTATTATTTTTACAGACATAGTTATTGATGGGCTATAAGATTGTGTTATTAATCTTGTATCGTCTGCCAGGTAGGTATTAACCAAAGTTTGATTTTAAACAAATCGGTTTTTAAAAATAGCACTTTGGTGCTATCACCTCGAAAGCCCTAGAATACTTTACTTGTAAGCATCGCGTAAAGCAGGTAAAAGAATGTCTATAGAACTAAATACTATAGTTATTTAATTCACCTTCTTGGATGAAAAGTGTTCATCACTTCAGTCAGGTGGGTTCGATCTACATGCATGTAAATTTCTGTGGTTGTAATACTTTCATGGCCCAACATTAATTGAATAGCCCTTAAATCAGCTCCATTTTCAAGAAGATGTGTTGCAAAAGAGTGTCTAAAGGTGTGCGGACTTACTTTTTTTTGAAGTCCGGTTTGTGCTACTAATCTCTTAATGATGGTAAAAATCATGGCTCTAGTGAGCTGGCTGCCTCTACGATTCAAAAATAGCGTATCCTCATGACCTGATTTTATGACCATATGATTTCTTATTTCACGAATATAGATATTGATATATTTCTGCGTGGTGTTACCAATAGGTACAAAGCGTTGCTTATCACCTTTACCTGTGACACTTATAAAACCTTCATCAAAAAATAGATTCGATAATTTTAGTTCGGTCAATTCGCTAACTCGAAGTCCGCAACCATATAACGTTTCAATAATCGCTCTGTTACGCTCTCCTTCAGGCGTACTTAGATCAATTTGTGCAATGATGTTATCAATTTCATCAACAGATAAGGTATCAGGCAGTTTTCTGCCAATTTTTGGAGATTCAATGAGATCCATCGGATTCGTTTCTCTATAGTCCTCGAAAACCAGATAATTAAAAAAACTTCGTAATCCGGAAATAATCCGGGATTGTGAACGTGCATTGACCAATTTTGCCGTTTCGAAGACAAATTGTTGTAAAGTTTCTTTATTTATAGCTAAAGGCGAATCTTTAATTTCTGATTTTTCTAAAAATGTTAGCAATCGTTGAAGATCTAAAGCGTAATTGATAATAGAATTTTCAGAAAGGCCTCGTTCTATTTTTAAATAGTGTATATAATCCTTAATGGCATGATTCCAATTCATGAAGCTAAGATAAAAAGAAAACCATCCCTGATTGGGATGGCTCTTTTAAATGTAAAGATTTTTTATTAAAATTTATAGACCAGACCTAAAGTGATATCATCCAGGTCTAATCCAATTTCAAAAGTGTCTGTAGATTCAGCACCTTCAAAATCTGGCTCTACTGTAACGTATGATAGCGCACCCCAAGCTGCTTCTATAGCTATATTAGGACTAAGAAAATAGTTTATTCCAGGGCTGAAACCGATACCAAAACCATCTGTTTTAAAATCTCCGGTTCCAAAATCAGTATCAGTACTCAAATAACTTATTGCCAGTTCTCCAAAGAATGAGAATTTATCGGCAGGGGTACTATAATATCTACCAAAACCACCTATTTCTAGTGTGTTGATATCTAATTCTTCTACAAATGTATCTTCAATTACCGTATTCTCCAAAGACTCACTCACGTATCCGGCTCTTAATCCAATAACGAAATTGGAATCAACAAAATACCCTACACGAGGTGTTAAAGTCAATGTATTTGACTTTGTGTCTCCTGTTTTAGTTGATCCATAGCCTACGGCACCAGAGATAAAGACATCTCCATTAGCAAATCCTTCAGATCCAATAGCATCCTGAGCTTTTGCAGTTACAAAACTTACTACCGCCATTGCAGTTAACATTACTTTTTTCATGATTGTTGTTTATTAAATATTAGTACTTAACTAGTATTATCTGGTAAAAAACGCTTAAAAGTTTATATTATTTTATGATTATTATTGTAGATTATAATGGTATTGATAATCAATACTATAACTATCAAATTTTGTTAAATTGTGAAAAAAAGTAACATAAAAATTAGTTATATCGACAAAAACTGTAGTTTTGCCGACTAATTTATAATTCAATCATAAAATGAAAAAAATTTTAGTATTTGCAGTTTTAGCTTCACTAGGTATAGTAGCAACTGCGCAAGAAGAAAACATTAGATTTGGAGCCAAGGCAGGAGTAAACTTTGCTAGTATTGGTGGTGATGAGACTGATGATCTTGATGGTCGTACCTCATTTCATCTAGGTGCAATAGTGGAAATTCCAATTTCAGAAAAATTTGCTTTTGCTCCAGAATTGCTTTATTCCTCTCAAGGTGCAAAGTTTGATGATTTTGAGTTCGATTCTACTAGTGGTGAAGAGTTTTCTACTGAAAATACCATTAGGCTAAATTACATTAATGTACCTTTAATGGCTAAGTTTTATGCCGCTGAAGGTTTTAGTCTTCAGGCAGGACCTCAAATAGGATTTTTAACTTCAGCTAAAGAAAAAGTTGAAGGAGAAGGTATTGATGCAGAAGAAGATATCGATGAATTTTACAAAAGTATAGATTTAGGTCTTAATTTTGGTGCAGGATATCAACTACCAGCGGGTATTTTCTTTGATGCTCGTTATAATTTAGGGTTATCTGATCTTGCCGATGACAGGGAAGATGGTGATGACAATAGAATATCCAACAATGTATTTCAAATTTCTGTAGGATATAAGTTCTAATACCTTATTTAAATAACGTTTGTAAAGCATCTTGAATTTTCATCAAGATGCTTTTTTATTTGGCTACATTTAAAAAATAAACCTACTTTTGAGTAGTAATCAAAAATGTTATGCAAAAACAGACTGTTTTATTCATTCTTATGCTTACGTATTCGGCCTTAGTTTTGGCACAACAAGATGAGGATCCCTTGTATACGCGAGCTGGATTTAAAATCGGATTAAATTATGCCAATTTAGCAGGAGATATTGATGACACAGAGGCAAGAATACGTATGCACCTAGGGGCGGTAATCGAATTTCCGGTTTCTTCACGATTCTATGTTCAAACAGAAATCTTATATTCGGCACAGGGCTATACAGTAGATGAAAACGGTATAGATAATAAAGTAAGTCTTAATTATTTGGCACTACCTATTATTGCTAAGTATTATTTTACCCCAAGATTTAGTCTCGAAACGGGCCCTAGATTTGCAACTCTAGCCAGTAGTTCGCAATCAGAAGGAGAAGAAACCGACGCGTTTTTTGATACTTTCGAAAATTTTGATTTTGGATGGAATTTTGGAGTTGGATATAAAGCGGAGAGTGGTTTGTTTTTTCAGCTTCATTATGTTTTGGGCATTAATGAAGTAATCGATACCAATGTTCTAGATATATCGGCAAATACTTCGATGTTTCAGTTATCTGTAGGCTATTTATTCAAAACAAAAAATAACCGAAGACAACAACCGGCTGTACAGCAATAAGGAAGTAAACAACTTCCAAATAAAAATGATAAACGCTACAGATAGAAGTTGACATTACAAAAAATATAACCGGCTAATCTCTAATCCTCAATTTTACAAACATATAGCGAATGAAACTCATCATTATTAATGGCCCCAACTTAAACTTGTTAGGAAAGCGAGAACCGGGAATTTATGGAAATCAGACATTTACTGAATTCTTTACAGCCCTTCAATTTAAATTCAAAGAAGTTGAACTGGCTTATTTTCAATCCAATATAGAGGGAGAAATGATTACCAAAATACAAGAGGCCGATGAGGATTATGAGGGCGTTATCCTGAATGCAGGAGCCTATACGCATACTTCTATAGGAATTGCTGACGCGATCAAGGCTATTACTACGCCTGTTGTAGAAGTTCATATTTCAAACACTTTCGGAAGGGAAGAATTTCGACATCAATCCTACATATCACCCCATGCCAAAGGTGTTATTCTAGGATTCGGATTGCAAAGCTACGTACTTGCCATTCAAAGTTTTATAGATCAAAAATGAATCAGACCTATATGAATTGGAGTAGTGGTAAGGATGCTGCTCTTTCGCTATATCATATACAAAAACAGAAGAAATTTCATGTTTCTGAACTAGTTACGACTATAAACCAAGATTACAAACGGGTCTCAATGCATGGTTTAAGAATAGCATTACTAGAACAACAAGCCAGGCAATTGGGTATATCTTTGAGAACCATACCTTTTCCTGCACAGGTATCTATGGAAACCTATACTAAAACCATGGCCATTGCCGTAAAAGCTCTAAAAGAAAGTGGATATACACATTGCGTTTTTGGTGACATTTTTTTGGAAGATTTGCGTGATTATAGAGAAAATGAGTTAAAAAAAGTGGGTATTCAACCGATATTTCCACTTTGGAAACGAGATACAAAAGAGGTCTTTCAGGAATGTATACAGTTAGGATTTAAAGCCATCACTGTTTGTGTAAATGCAAAGTATCTGGATGAGTCTTTCTGCGGAAGGATTTTGGATCAACAATTTTTAAATGATTTGCCAGAAAATGTAGATCCTTGTGGTGAACATGGTGAATTTCACACCTTTGTTTTCGACGGTCCCATTTTTAGCAATCCTATCCATTTCGAAATAGGAGAGAAGGTACTTCGTAGCTATCAACCGGCAACAGATACTAAAGACGATTGTTTTACAGATAACCAGGATCATAGTTGGGACACTTCTTTCTGGTATTGTGATCTTGTGCCTAAAAGATAAAAGAGGATGTCTAAAAAGTTGTCATTCCGAGAGAAGCGAAGGAATCTGTTGAACTTAAATTTTTGATAAACAGATTACTTCAAAATTAAAATTTTTCGTAATGACGTTTTTTAATACTTTTTAGACACCCTCTTTAGTGTATACAAATAAGATTTTCTTCTTTATTACAAGTGGATGACCTCGTCATACGCATCGGCCACAGCTTCCATCACTGCTTCACTCATTGTAGGGTGTGGGTGTACTGCTTTAAGTACTTCATGTCCTGTAGTTTCTAATTTTCTACCTAAAACTGCTTCGGCAATCATATCTGTGACTCCTGCACCAATCATATGACACCCCAACCATTCACCATATTTGGCATCAAAAATAACTTTTACAAAACCGTCTTTTGTACCCGCAGCACTGGCTTTACCTGATGCAGAAAAAGGAAATTTACCAATTTTAAGGTCAAAACCAGCTTCTTTGGCTTGCTTTTCAGTCATTCCGACACTGGCGATTTCAGGAGAAGCATACGTACATCCTGGTATATTACCATAATCGATAGGTTCTACATGCATACCGGCGATTTTTTCTACACAGGTTATTCCTTCCGCAGAGGCTACATGAGCTAAAGCAGGGCCTTTTACCACATCTCCAATAGCATATACTCCGGGGATATTGGTTTGGTACCAATCATTGACTACGATCTTATCTTTATCAATTGCTATTCCTAATTCTTCAAGACCAATATTCTCGATATTGGTTTTAATACCAACAGCAGATAAGAGAATATCTGCTTCTAATGTTTCTTCGCCCTTTTTAGTTTTGACTGTAGCTTTTACACCCTCGCCACTGGTATCTACACTTTCTACAGAAGCATTGGTCATTACCTTAATACCTGATTTTTTAAAGTTTCGCTCGAATTGCTTAGATACTTCTTCATCTTCTAACGGAACCAAATTGGGTAAGTATTCTACGATTGTAACTTCGGTACCCATGGCATTATAGAAATGAGCAAACTCAACTCCAATAGCTCCAGATCCCACAACAATCATTTTTTTAGGTTGCTTTGCCAGAGTCATTGCATCGCGATAACCAATCACTTTTTTACCATCTTGTGGTAAGTTAGGAAGTTCTCTGGATCGAGCACCGGTTGCAATGATAATATGTTTGGCTTCATGCTCACTTGATTTTCCTTTTGAATCTTTGACACTAACTTTATTGCCTGATATGAGTTTACCGAAGCCCTCGATAACGTCAATTTTATTTTTTTTCATCAAAAACTGAACTCCTTTACTCATTCCTTCGGCAACGCCACGACTACGTTTTACCACAGCATCAAAGTCTTTATCAAATTTTTCTATGGTAAGTCCATAATCTGAAGCATGCTTTAGATAGTCAAAAACCTGTGCACTTTTGAGTAGTGCTTTTGTTGGAATACATCCCCAGTTCAAACAAACTCCGCCAAGGCTTTCTTTTTCTACAATTGCAGTTTTAAAACCTAGTTGCGAAGCTCTTATAGCTGTAACATAACCCCCGGGGCCGCTTCCTAAAACGATGATATCATATGTGCTCATAAATTCCAATTTTTTGAAGTCACGAATTTAAGGATAATTGTGCGAACCAAAAAAGGAATTACATATTCCCTAACAATCAAACATTGGATAAATTAAAAAACGCTTTTTTCATAGAAAAAAGCGTTAAGATATATTAAGATCTTTAATGTTATTGCTGTTGAATTGCCATTTTTGGAATAGTTTTCGATTTTAGCTGTAAAGCGGAAGATAAAGCATCATAATTCTGAATATCAATACCATTATCTTCTGCAAAAGCAGAAGGTAGAACAACTATCCTAAATATTTGATTGGTTGTAAATTCTGGTCCCACTAGATTACCATCTGCCACGTCAAAATTTAAAACAATTTCTACATCATCAATAGTGAAATTATATCGATAATTTAAAAAACCGTCCACACTATTTGTTGTTTCATTGAAAAAGAAGAAAGAAGCAGTAGGCAAAGGTTCCCATAAAGGTTCACCATTAGCTGTTCCTTCTCTACGAAATACTTGAACAACATCCGAATCAAAAACTTCAATATTATTATCAATAAAAGAAAAGGTTACTGCAAAATCAGGCGCTCCAAAAGTTACGGGATCTAAATCTATTGTGGTTCCGATAGTATCAAAATCGATAGCATCATCATCGTTTGAGCAGGAAGTTAATAGTAGCGTTGTAAAACAAACTAATGCGAAAATTTTTTTCATAATGAATAATATTAAATAGTTCTAATTTAATTATCAATAAGTGTTCCAAAATTTGGTTACGAATTATCAAAATCAATGCTTACCGAGTTTACACAATATCGCTGACCGGTTTGGGTAGGGCCATCATCAAAAACATGACCCAGGTGACTACCGCAATTGGCACATAGGATCTCTGTACGTATCATCCCATGAGAGGTGTCTCTTACGTATTCAATACTTCCATCGATAGCTTCGTCAAAACTTGGCCAGCCGCAACCCGAATCAAATTTAGAATTACTTTCAAATAAAGCAGCATTACAGGCCATACACGTATACGTTCCTTTATCAAAGTGCATATTGAACGCGCCGGTAAAAGGTCTTTCAGTTCCTTTTTGTCGTAACACTCGATATTGTTCTTCAGATAACTGTGCTTTCCACTCGGCCTCCGATTTTTGTATGGGATACTTACTCATGTTTTGTGTTTTTAGGCTCGAATACCAATGCATCACCATTGATACAATGTCTCATTCCTGTAGTTTCTCTTGGACCATCATTAAATACATGTCCCAAATGACCCCCGCATGTACTACATAACAACTCAGATCGAGCATATCCTAGTTTATAGTCTACATCTTTGTCGACACTACCTTCTATAGCTCGATCAAAACTAGGCCATCCCGTACCACTATCAAATTTGTGTTCACCTTCATACAGAGGTGTTTTACAACCTGCACAATAAAATGTACCCGGTTTATAAATTTTATTTAATGGGCTCGAAAATGGTCTTTCGGTACCTACTTGTCGTAAAATATAGAACTGCTCTGGTGATAATATTTCTTTCCATTCAGCCTTTGTTTTTGAGACCGGATATGTTTTTGTTTCGGTATTCTGATTTTTTTGAGCCGTTCCACTACAGCTCATTAGTTGAAAACCTATAAATAACATGAATAATTTTTGCATAGCGCATCATTTAAATACTGAACTGGTTTAAACTTTTTTCAATTTGCTAAAAAAATGCCGTTTTGCACTTACATTTTATAATTTTTGACTTCCGTAGCGCCGCTATGCAAGTAAAAAATCACTTCATCTAAGCACAAAATCTTTTGCAATCGCACCATCTGGCACCTTCCTATCGGTCGGTCCTGCTTAAATCAAAAAAGTTTAAACCAGTTCACTAAATTAAAGTATTGGTCGAAAAAATATGTGTTTTAATACATAATATTGTGTGAATATCCGTAATTTAACCTAAACGATTTGCGTCAAGCTGAATACTGAAACGAGTTCAGCACAGGTTTGTTTCAGCTTCTCATCCTTAATTTACTGAAAATAAACTTCATGAGATCCTGAAATGAATTCAGGATGACTTCTCAGTTAAATTTTGGGTATACTAAAGAACAATCAATTAATATTGTTATTCATTTATAAATTCGATAATCTTATGAATTACTCTTTTATCCCCTAGAATTTTTCGATGCCCCAATTTTTCAGTTAGTAAAAGTTCTTTATTGTCAAGAGCTTCTGCAATTTCGTGCGCAGCGCTATAGTGCACATCTACATCGTTTTTATCGTGTATCACCAGAGTAGGTGTTTTAACGTACTTTGCCGATGTTGCTCCAGAATAATTATCAAGATCTTCTCCAAATCGGGAGTCAAAATATGATTTTAATAAGCGGGCTACTTTTTTATCCAATTGTAAATTTTTCGCAAAATTCTTAGTGATAGCAGTAATGCTATTAGCAGTACCTATAATCACCAGTTTATGAATAGAAAAACCAAACCGAGTTGCTCTTAGTAGTGACATTCCGCCTAATGAATGCCCTACCGCAGCATGAAACGGACCATGAGTTTTTTCTAAATGATGTATTGTTTCAATAAAGTGCGGCATCATTGTTCGTTTTCCTGGTGATTTGCCATGTGCCGGGGCGTCAAAACTTACAGTACTGTACCCCTGCTTTAGAAGTTGATCGGCTATTTTTGAAAGTTGTGTTCCGCTGCCAGACCAACCATGTACTAATAGGATCTTTTTATCTGAAGTTCCATAGTGATACACCATGACATTCCGGTTTATTTTTTCTATATACACATACGCTTTTTTACTTTTATGATACATCTTTTTTTCTCGCTCTGGCATTTTATAGCCAAATGGAGTTAAAAAAATTCGAGCTGCAAATCGCGACGCTAAAAAAGGAGAAATCCAATTTAAAAATTTACCCGTATACAAGATTGGTTTTGGTAACAATAACGCCTGAACCGGAATCAAATCTTTTTGCGTTGAATCCATGAAATAGTTGAAAATTTTGAGTTCAAAAGTACTAGAACACCAGGTTTTAATATGAAGAATTAAGAACAATTAACATTCTACAATATTATTATGCTGAAATATAATTAAGGAATTGTTTCGTATACCCTATAAAAGTGCTTAATTTTGTAGCTTATTTTTAATAAAGCCCACGTTTGTCACAAATAGAGATAGAAAAGAAAGAACGAAAAGTTCTGTATGATTACCAGAAGCGTGATATAGACAAAATCTTTAGTCGCGTCGAAGAATTTCCTGAACGTTATAATTTACTGTACCAATTACCCACCGGTGGAGGTAAAACGGTTATATTTTCAGAAATTGTGAGGCGTTACATAGAAACTACCAAAAAAAAGGTAGTTGTACTTACACATAGAATAGAGCTTTGCGCTCAAACCTCTAATATGCTTACCGAATTTAGGGTGAAGAACAAGATCATCAACAGCGCCGTTAAAGAGTTGTACGATCAAGGTGAATATATGTGTTTTGTTGCTATGGTAGAGACGCTAAATAACCGACTTAATGATGATCAATTAGAGCTTACCGATATAGGAATGGTTATTATTGATGAGGCACATTACAACTCGTTCAGAAAATTGTTTAAATTTTTTGGTAATTGTTTTATTCTTGGAGTCACAGCTACGCCGCTTAGCTCTAATATGAAACTCCCTATGAAAGACAATTACAATGAACTCATCGTGGGAGACACTATCACATCTCTAATTACTAACGGTTTTTTAGCAAAACCCGTTACCTACACCTATGATGTTGGTTTAGGTTCTTTAAAAATAGGGATGAATGGTGATTATACCGTTAAATCGTCTGAGGAGTTATATACAAATATGATGATGCAGGATAAGCTTTTAAAGGCTTATGAAGAGCGTTGTAAAGGTAAGAAAACACTTATTTTCAATAACGGGATCAATACCTCTATCTACGTATATGATACTTTTAAAAGGGCGGGGTATCCTATTCGACATCTTGATAATACCAATAGCAAACAAGAACGTGAAGATATTTTGACCTGGTTTAAAAATACAGATGATGCTATTTTAACATCGGTAAGTATTTTAACGACAGGTTTTGATGAACCAACCGTAGAGAGTATTATTTTAAATAGAGCGACAAAGTCGTTGACGCTGTATTTTCAAATGATTGGTAGAGGGTCACGTATTTTACCCACCAAACCCGAATTTACTATCGTCGACATGGGTAATAATACGGCAAGATTTGGATTGTGGAATGCCGAAATTGATTGGCAATCTATATTTCGATCTCCTGATTTTTATTATGATAATTTGGTAGGTGATGAAGAAATTGAAAGAAATTTCAAATACATTATGCCTGATGATATAAAAGAAGAGTTTGGCAAATCGTCTGACATTGAATTTGATGTTGAAGAAGAGTATTCTAAAACCAAGAAATTTAATCTAAGAAGCCTTACCGTTTTAGAAAAATCTATAGAACAGCACGCCAAAATGTGTATTGAAAACAGTGAAGATGTTTTTGATGCCCGTATTCTTAGTAGATTACTGGATAAAGATATCGAATTTAGGGTGAAAAGATATTCGTATTGTATTAGTAAAAGTACCAAAAACTATAGAGATTGGTTAGAAGAGGATTACAAAAGAAAACTTAGATCCAAAATCAATCAGTTATTTATGGAATAGTGAGTGGATCTTCTTCTATGAAACGAACATTAAAAAATTTTAAAAATTACTTCCCCATAGGGAATGTATAAAATTTTTAATGTGAGAGCATAGCGGTTACATACGTTCTTAATTTTATAATTAATTCATTTTCAAATAATTAAAAAAATTTAAACGTATGAAACCCTCATGGAGGGATTAGGTATGGCAAGGTAATCGCCTCTACAAAAGAAAATGAATAAAAAATAGGGAAGTAAGCTTAAGGAAATGTTCAAGAATTTTGGCTAAAAAATTTGAAGTCAATCCGTTAAACATAGTTTATTCGTATGAAATTTCTAAAAGATATACCTACCAAAAGATTAGCGGTAAAGTTGAGACCTTCTGCTGAAAAAATGGTAAAAAGAGGACATCCTTGGGTTTTTGCTGATAGTATTAGTAAACAAAGCGCAGAAGGAAAAGCAGGAGATCTGGCTATTGTTTACGATACAAAAAAGAATACTTTTCTTGCCTGTGGTTTCTACGATCCTTTTTCTCCCATAAGAATTAAACTTATTCAATTTAAAAATCCAGCAAAAATTAATGATCAATGGTTTGCAAATAAGATTGATAACGCCTACAATCTTAGAAAGCCTTTATTAGAGACTGATACCAATAGTTACCGACTGCTCTTTGGTGAGAATGACGGTTTTCCAGGTTTTATTGCAGATGTTTACGATTCGGTTTTAGTGATTAAACTGTATTCTCATATCTGGTTTCCTTATCTTAATAGTATACTATCTTATTTACTTAAAGTATCCCAATGTTCGACTATGGTATTGCGATTAAGTCGATTATTACAATCCAACGGAAATATCTACAATTTAAAAGATGGTTCGATTCTATTTGGAAAGCTTCAAAATGAAGCTGTGATTTTTAGAGAACATGGCGTATTATTTTCAGCAAATGTGATTAAGGGCCATAAAACCGGATATTTCTTAGATCATCGGCATAATCGAAAAAGAGTGGGGGAGCTTTCTTACGACAAAACAGTGCTGGATGTATTTTCGTATGCCGGAGGGTTTTCGGTACATGCCCTCTATAACGGTGCTACCGAAGTCTTAAGTCTTGATATTAGTAGACAAGCCCTGGATATGGCTGTTAAAAATGCATCTTTAAATCATCATAAAGGAAAACATCATACTATTACCGTAGATGCATTTGAAGGTCTTCAAAATTTGATCGATGATCAAAAAAAGTTTGATGTAGTAGTTATTGATCCACCTTCTTTTGCAAAGAGAGAAAGTGAAATATCAAAGGCACTAAAAAGTTATGCAAAACTTGCTAGACTGGGTTCAAAATTAGTTAATAATCAGGGTATTTTGGTATTGGCATCATGTTCTTCGCGAGTACTGGCTAAAGATTTTTTTGAGATCTGTGAAGAAAATATAAGCAGTATGGGGCGTACCTATATGATATTGGAAAAAACATACCATGATATTGATCATCCTGTCAATTTTGCAGAAGGAGCCTACCTTAAGTGTGCTTATTATTGTTTAGATTGAGATTGCTGGTGATAATTTATATTTAAATTATGAATCAGATCACAAATAAATAAGTATAAAATTTGAATTCGACATAAGTATCTAAGACTACTAAAAGCCATTAAATTGAGTGATTTTTAAAAATAAAGCTAAAAAAAAAGAATATCCGTAAAGACTCGGGGTTTTACTTCACCTTAAACTTGTTTCAGGATCTCAATTCATAAAGTATTGAAATATTGTTATTTATGAGATACTGGAAGAAATGCAGCATGACACAATTTTGGCAGTAGTACGTATAACGGATATTTGAATATTTAAAAAATCGAATACAGGCTTAATTCATGGATTTTACTCTATTTGTTAAATAAATGAGCAGTATTGACGCTAAGCCATTTGAAATAATAATAATTTTATTAAGCTAAAAACCGAATTACAACGTTATACGATAACAGTATAATTAGTTAGACTATCTTCAAATTTAAGTCTTAAACTATGCCCTTTATCTTTGGTAATCTTGGGTACTTTTTATTTAAGTTTATATCTATTAGGAATTGTTTTTTTGCAAATTGAAAAAATTTATACCAATTTATAATTAAAACTAACTTTTAAAACCTCTATATATAATGAATACCCCAAAAAAGTATAGCATCAATAATCCATTGTATTCTTTTATCTCTTTATTCTCAAAGGACTCTAAAACTATCAACTATTTTATAAAATACTGGGATCTTATTACCCCAGATAAAAATAAATATCTAATTAAAGAGGGAAATTTTTGCAATTACTTATATTTTATAGAACAAGGTGTTGTAAAGAAATATTATAATTCAGAAAAAGGAGAAGTAATTACCAAAATCGGAATAGATAACTCATTTGTTGGGTGTTTAGACTCTTTTTTTATGCAAAAGACCAGCATGTACAATATTAAAACTATAGAAAAATCAATAATTCGTAGACTGTCTTTTAACGATTTTAGTAGTATGCGAGATGAACATCCTGATTTTAATAAAATCATTATTAAAATTATGGAATCTAATTTTAGCAAATTAGAATCGCTCGTTGCCAATCTTAAAAAGGATTCTGCAAAAGAACGATACAAGGCTCTGCTCTCTGAAGAGCCCACTATGTTCTTAAAAGCACCCCTTAAGGATATAGCTTCTTTTTTAAGGATGTCTCCAGAAACATTGAGTAGAATTAGATCAGATTTTTAAAATTCGATTTCTTGATTTAGATCAAGTACATAATTATTATAAATGACTACATTTGAGATGTAACTAATTTACTTTTAAAACCATGAAAACTTTCTCAAATCATAAAAATCAAAATTATTGGATAGACACAATCGTATTTCAATTTTTTTGTGTTATCCAATCCTATTATCTTCAAACTTCTTCTTTAAAACTTGAAACAATAAATACATCTGTATGTTTTTTCAAGGTTCTGTTAACGCGTAATCATATGAAGAAATACAAGTTGCTGCAAAAATAGCAATACAACGAAGCTAGAAGAAAAGCACAATAACTATCTAAACAGAATAAAGGATTTTACCAACTGTTTTTGAAAATCAATCAAAAATTCTTAATAGTAACTTTTTAACAAAAGTAACAATGTTATGATATTATGTGAAATCTTTCGATTGATTTTTATCCATATTAACACTACAATCAACTAGCTGCTTTGTCTTAAGAAAGTAGAGCTTACGGTATTCTTATAATTTTTTTGAACTTCAATTTTATTAATTCTTTTTAACTCTTAAAATCTTTAATTATGAATTTTAAAACTGGTTTTATTTACAATTTGGTCATATTTCTTGGCTTATTATTATTATTTTCTTCTTGTGAAGAAGAACTAGAATCGGATACTATCGATACTATTTCGAAAACTGCTGATTTCACAGAAGGAAATGCAGATTTTTCAAAATATGTAGCTATTGGTAACTCGTTATCGGCTGGCTTTTCAGATTGGGCTTTGTATAGAAAAGCACAAAGTTTTTCTTTCCCAAAATTACTTTCAGATCAACTTAAGAAAGTAGGTGGAGGCGCATTTAAACAACCCTTATGGGGTGATAATTTAGGTGGAGCTTTACTTGGCGGACAGCAAATTCTAGAAAATCGTTTGGTTCTAAAAGGTCAAACTACCATACCAGTTCCGCTTCCTGGGGGAAATGTGGTGCAAACAACGGTATACGATATTAGAAGGGCTGCCGCTACACCAACTACTAGGATATCAAATATTCTAAAAGGACCTTTTCAAAATCTAGGAGTACCAGCAGCCAAAAGTTACGAATTTTTAGCACCGGGATATGGTGATATAAACGGACTAAGCTCTAATCCCGCAACTGCTAATCCTTATTTTGTAAGATTTGCTTCAAAACCTGAAACATCGGTTCTAGGTGATGCACTGGTACAGTCACCAACATTTTTTACTTTATGGGTAGGAAATAATGATGTTTTACTTTATGCTATTTCTGGAGGTGATGGCGTCGATCATAACGAAACTGGAAATACTAATCCAGCTACTTATGGATTTAATGATATTACTAATGTAAATGTATTTAGATCTTCTTTAAATAGTCTGGCTAATGCCCTAACCAAGGATAAGGCAAAAGGGGTAATAATCAATATACCTGATGTTACCACGATCCCATATCTTACTACAGTGCCTTTTAATGCATTAAATCCCAAAATACCAAGAATAGGTTCTAGAATTAATCGTAAAACAAATAACACATATCGATTATTAAATAGAGTATTTCAGAGAATAAACCGTACTAATAGAAAATTAAAACTTCTATCATCAAAGCGAATTAATCCAGTATTGATTAAAGATGAATCTCTTAAGAATATTAGAATTGAAATCGTAAGAGATTTAATTACGAATGAAGGTTTGAAACTAGAAGAAGCTTTACCGTTAGGCGTATTGTATGCACAAGCTAGACAAGCCAATAGAAATGATCTACTGGTTTTGGAGGCTGCAGAGGCGTTAGGAAAGGAAAAAATATTACCAAGTATTAATTTGCCAGATGGTAGCGGTACTATACCGGCAACGTTAGGTTTATATCAAGGAATTACATTTCCTCTAGAAGATATGTTTGTTTTAACTTCTAACGAAATCAGAAAGGCAAGAAATGCGCAAAGGCAATATAATCAGATCATTAGAAATATAGCAGACAAGAAAAATTTGGCATTTTTCGATGCTAACAACTTTACAAAGCAATTAACAGGAGGAGGAATCTCTGCAGGAGATGTTAGAGTTACTTCAGAATTCGTTAAAGGAGGAGCTTTTTCCTTAGATGGTATTCATATTACTCCAAGACTAAATGCTATAATTTCTAACAAAATATCTAAGGCAATAGAAGATAAATATAAAGCGAAATTACCAAGATATAATCCTGCGAAATTCAAGACTATTTTACCGCTTTAAAAAAATAACCTATACTTAATTAAATTGCACAAAAATTGAAGTTCAATTAATGGTGTATTCTAAGTTCAATCCTGGGATACACCATTTTTAATATAAATATATAGTATTTGTATTGATTATTGTTTCTTCTTACTCAGGAAATATTTTGTTGACTGGATACTAGAAATTTAAATGCTCCCAGGCTTACCTGGTCATAAAATTAATTTCCAACCCATATATGATGAGCTCGCTGTGAGGTTAGTTTACTATAAAAGTTATAAAATCTCTAAAGAAGAAATAAAGTTAAGATATGAAGTGGTTATTACTAAAAAAAGATTGTCGTTTTATGTTGCAACGTAAAACGACAATCTTTTTTATTTCTTTTGATATCTTATACTCAAATTAAGATTAGAAGTATAAATTTGAATTAATTAGAAGCAGTTAGTAACGCAAAAAACTTATCCATGTTAGGCAATAAAACGATTTTGGTACGTCTGTTAATTGCCATATTTTCTTCTGAATTGTTTTCAACTAGTGGTTTATAACTACTTCTTCCTGAAGCTATTAATTTTTCAGGAGCAACACTATAATCTTTCTGTAATTTTCGTACGATAGAAGTAGCTCGTTTTACACTTAAATCCCAGTTATCCTGAACCACCGCATTACTAATAGTACGTGGATCTGTATGTCCCTCTACCATAACTTCAATACTAGGCTCTGAATTAATTACACCAGCAAGTTTTTGTAAAATGTCGTTGGCTTTGTTACTCACACGATAGCTTCCTGTTTTGAACAACATTTTGTCTGAAATAGAAATCATGACAACAGTATTATCGATATTGATAGAAATATCTTCGTCTTCTTTAAGACTATCATCCAAAGAACTCTTTAAATTATGAGAAACTGCCAGATTCATCGAATCTTTTAATGTCTTTGCCTGCTGTAATTTATTAGGATCGACTTTAGTAAGTACTTCTCGCATTTTTTCTTTTGAATTGTTAGAAATTGCTGCGATATCATCTACCATTACCATTTTGGTATCACCTTCCTCTTTTAAAGAATTGATTTTAGCATTGTAATCTGCTACTCTAGCTTCAATCTTTGCGAATTTATCTTCTAATTCATCCTTTTCTACCGCAGTTTTTTGTAATGTACTACGTGTGTCTTGCAATTCTTGCTCTAGAGCTACGTATTTTTTCTTTGAAACACAAGAAGTCATAACTACGACTCCTGATAAAATAATAAGTTTAAACGATTTTTTCATGGTTATTTAATTAATAATTACGTTTTGTTAACTGTAGGTTTTTTTATTTATTGCTTATACAATTATTAATGTTTTCACATTCATTTCTTAATAATGCGTTAAGAAAATTTATAGGTCGAAGACAGATACTGATAATTTACAATGGTAATGGCTATGGGACCTCCGCATTTTAGATCCATAGGAAATTGAAGCAGAAATCGATATTTTTTCAATAAAGCAACAATATATTGTAACAACATATTATTTTTACGGTTCTAAATTATAATGTGATTTACACTTTTTTGATTTAGGCGAAAACGTGTAAACCAGTTCCATAGAAAAAAAGAGATTTGCCCTGATCTATCTTAAAATTCTAAGGTTAGCATATGTTTTTTATAGTACAAAGGCAAGTATCTTATATAGTGATGGCTATATTTTGGTTACTGGTAATGACGAGTCAATCATATAGTCAACAAAGTAGTAGAACAACAAGTATACATCATTACGAGAAGCTTTTTATCAATGGGAAAACCCTACAGTTTCCAGTGTATTCGAATAGTATTTCTAATAATAAGCCCGCTCTCGATTTTAGGAAAATTCATCAACAAGATTTTGAAAAATATTGGGATAATGTGCGATTTAATCCGTATTACGGAGAAAATGTAAGTATTCCTTTTCAGTTAGATTTCGATGAAAAAAAATTCTCTTCACCCGTTGATAAAAAAATGGTAGTTACCTCACGATATGGTTGGAGAAAAGGGCGACCGCATCACGGTATTGACATTGATCTATGGGTGGGTGATAGTGTGAGGTCTATATTGCCAGGTAAAGTGAGATATGTAGGCTATCACGGTGGTCACGGAAATACTGTAATAGTAAGACATTATAATGGATTAGAAACGGTATACGCCCATTTATCCAAATTCTTGGTTAAAGAAAATGACGAAGTTAAAAGTGGTCAACCCATTGCAAAGGGTGGAATAACGGGAAATGCGCGAGGTAGTCATCTACATCTAGAGGTTAGATATCACGGCAAAAGTATTAATCCTGAGTACCTATTCGATTTTACTGATAAAACACCTGTACGGTCTAATGTTTTTATGGTTACTAGAAAATGGACGACCCCTCATTATCATAGATCCAATAAAAAAAGTAGAATAGTCGTACATACTTCTTTACAAGATATAGATCTGTATAAAGAAGAACAAAAGAAAATCTATACAGTCAAAAAAGGGGATACATTATATAGAATTGCAAATAGACACGGAATAGCCATTACAGAAATATGTAAAATCAATGCAATTCGAAAAAACCAGGTTTTAAAAATAGGACAGCAGCTCATAGTGAGCGCGGCACAATAATACCAAATTCATGAAAGTGTAGAAACCGGCAAATACCTATTTATAATCTCTAAAAGATGATTCTTTGAATAGGGCTTCAAAATATAATCGTTTAAACCGGCATGAATAATTTGCTTATTTAATTGAGTAACATCTACCGCTGTAAGCGCAATAATTGGCGTTTTTAGATTAAATTTACGTATTCGTTTTGTAGTACCAATACCATTTAGTTTTGGCATATTAATATCCATAAGAATAATATCATAACGATTATTCTCTGCCAAAGTAATCGCATCAAAACCATTATCAATTGTGGTACATTCAAAATTTTCTTTAGATAGCATTTTATCGGCTACCAATAGATTTAATTTGTTATCGTCTACAATTAATGCCTTTAGTTTTGTACTGGTAGAAGAGCTTTCAAAAGTCGTAGTATTGTCTATTTTTTTTATTCTTTCAAAATCTACAACAAAAGCATATTCAGAACCGTTATGCGGACTATTTTGTATGATTACCTCACCTTGTAGTGCATCGGCTAGTCTTTTTAAAATTTTTGAATTAATTCCAACACCCAAGTAAGACTTTTTAGCATTGCCAATGTCAATAAATTCCCGGTAGATTGATTTTTCGTCTTCTTTAGTCACCTGAGCCCCATCGTGATTAACTTTAAAAGAAATGGTACTAGAAGCATTTTTGTTTTTAATAAGATGAACTGAAAAATATACATTTCCGTTTTGGGTAAAACGTAAAGCGTTACTTAATAAATTCATTAATATTTGACAAAGAATTGCAGGCTCCCCCACAACATTTTGATCAATTTCTGAATCAAAATCAAAATGTAATGTGTTATCACTATTTTCTGTAGCGTAGCTAAAAGAATCTACCAAATTTTGAGCAAGTTCTTCTATGTTAAATGATTTGTTATTGATTTGAATATCCTTCGCTTCTAGATAGTTTACATGTAATACAGTATTGATGAGGGTTAACAGATAATCTCCTGAAAATTTGAGCGATTTTAGTTTTTTGTCGCTTGCGAGTTCTGGATATTCCTGAGCTATTAAATTTGTAAGCCCCATAATACCGTACAGCGGAGTTCTGAGTTCGTGACTAAGTTGCGAAATATATTCGTGTTGTGAAAGCAGTTGCTCTTCGGTTTTCTTTTGTAAAGAAAGTAATTCTTCATCTTTACTTTTAACCTCTTTTTTTGCACGCTTATATTGTATCAACAAAAACACAAACATAGCCACAAATATACCTCCGATAATATATTCGATCATAGGACTCCTTTTGTTACAAATATAAGATTAATCGTACAAGAAGTAAGGTGCAAACCATCCAAAAATTAAAACAATCCAAAGTTTTACAGGTAATTAACAACCTTACATGATAGAATTTATATCTTTATAAATGATAAAATGATGTATATACAAGGATGAAAAAAATATGGATATTGCTTTTTGGTTTAACCAGTAACTTTTTGATAGCGCAGATCGAAAATACTTCTTCTATTCGTATAGATCGAGAGTCAGCGCCAGAAATGAGTAAATTTTCACTTTCTGGTGATGTGTCTACCTCAAAATCGAACAAAGATTTTACTTTGTATACTGCTCCCAAAGAACTTAAAGAGTATTCGCGCCGTAATCGTCAACCCTTTAGTATGAACGGTGATGACGGATTTTATAAACCTGAGGTAGAAGGAACCCCCAAATGGTTTAAAAAAGAAAAGGAAATTAAAGACGCTTACAAAAGCGATCAATATTTTGGAGATTTTAAAAGTGGAGGACGTTTTGTTAGATTGATTTATCGGGACCACGGGTCTGTTGATGGGGACTTGGTAAGAATTTTTGTAAATGACGACGTCATAGCTTCTAAAGTCTTTCTTTCTGCTTCGTTTCAAGGTTTAAAAATTGATCTGCTTAAAGGATTTAATAAAATCGATATTCAAGCTCTTAATCAGGGAGAATCTGGGCCTAATACCGCAGAGTTTCATCTTTATGATGATCAGGGGGTACTTCTCGCAAATAATGAATGGAATCTTACCACTGGTGTAAAAGCTACGCTTATTGTTGTAAAAGAACAATAAGCAGATCATTTTAGTAATGTCTATCCCTTCGTTCATTTCAACATAAAAAAATCATAAAAGCTAAATCATGGCTTTAACGGGCACGATACATTTACCTGATTAAAATTGATAATTACTATAATTTAATTGCGATATTTTCAAAATAGATCCTAATTACAAAAATGTATTAATTTATTTTGAAGATCTAGGGGATGCCTTTAGCGCGTTAGAGTCAAGTTCTAGTTTTTCTAAACGCTTTTTAATTAGGTCAAGATCATTAGATAAAGCAGAGATGTCGATATTCTCCAATTCTTTGTTTCTAAACATTTGTTGGCTCATAGAAAATAAATAATAAGGGTTAACATCAAAAATTTCAACAATACTTTTCAAAACCTCATAACCGGGCTTGGTTCTTTTTCTACTTCCGTCAGATTGAAGCCTACCACTGGTAATACTATCAATAGTAGTACTTGTAACTCCAATTTTAGCAGCAAAAGAATTGTTCGATAAATTTAATTCCTCAATTATTTCCTTTAATCTTTCGTGAATATCCATGGTATTAACGTAATACTAATCTTACATTAAAATTCTGTAAAATGTTTTATAATTCCGTAATATGTTGGTATATTTATGGGGTAAATATCTTTCTTCTAAAGTATTTAAAATATATGAACTTAAAAATTATTCTGAGTTAAAAGACTGAAAAGAAAGAAAAAATTATAGCTTATGATACTTCAACGTTATTATGAACAGAAAAAACAGAAAATTCATGAGATGGTTTACCCTAATCGTCAAATAAATACTACTGTTCGTTTATTCAATGACGAGGTTTTTAAAAATGATTCGTTAGAATTTCCTCTTATTTTATTCAAATACAATACTGTAGAATGGAGCACCTCTTCAGAAAAAGAGTATAAAGCCGACGTAGATTTTAGCATTTTTATAGTGATGCAACCTTCATTCGAAAATGATTATATCGAAAGTTTTGAACTAGCTTACAAAGTTGACCAGGCCATTTTACTACATCCCAACAGGTCTGAAATTGAAAAAAATAAAGAAGATCTTAGGACTGGTGTAACCGATACAGAATTAGTCACTAATTCTTCTTTAAAAGTAAGAGAGCGACAATACACACTCGAAAACGAATACTGGGAAAAAAGCAATTTCTACATATGGGAGATTAATTATAATACTACCTTAATAGAAAAAGCGTATAAGAAGAGATACACTATGATTACCAATACATTTTTCGAATCATCTGATATTGATAATGGTGAAAAAGAAACTTTGCTTAGGCAAGATTTAAAAAAATTAGGGTATGATCTGGATGATTACTACCAAATGCAATATAACGGTAAAGATTTACTGATTTATAAGGATATTAATGAACAGCTAACCTTTAATGACATAAAAGAAATTCAATTAAATAATCAATAATAGTTAATCAAAAATCTAATTCATTCAATCATGAAAAGAAAAAATAGCTTACTCGAAAAAAGAAGAATATTTGTCCAGAATTATGTTTTACAAAACCAACATAAGCAAATGAAGTTGATCGTTGCAGAACTTTCTGAACGTTTATTTTTATCAGAACGCACCATATACAATATCTTAAATCAGAATCCAATTTTAAGTGAAGTGGCATAAATTACTGAAACTACTGTATTTGAGCAGCTGTTTTTTGGTTTTTTTTGATAGACGAAATTATTTTTATCATCAATAATAGCGTTTTGCTTGTCAAAATTTATATAACTAAAAAATTATAATATGGGTGTTTTATTCAATGACGTAGTCATTACCAAATTATCAGGGGGTCTGGGGAGAAGGACTCCGGACCAAGACATGATTTCGGGCTTGTTGTTTGACGGTCCAGACACTTTTGTAAAAGATGATGATGGAGATGATACAACCGAGGTACTATTAGAAGATGATGAATTATATAGATTAGCTTCAGTAGATGATGCTGAAGGTCTCGGAATTACATCTTCATATGATACAGCAGGAGTATCAATCTATTACCAAATCTCCCAATTTTTTAGGCTAAATCCGTCGGGTGATCTTTTTATTATGAAATCAGACAAAAGTACGTATGCAACTTTAGTAGAGGAAGCAGAAACAATGTTGTTGAAGGCAGATGGTCAAATACGACAATTAGCAGTTATTCATAGTAATACAATAACTTTTGATGCTACAAAAACAGCTATCGGCAAAGCGCAAGTAGTCGCTTCAGAAGCTTTTACTAATCATAGACCTGTAGAACTATTCTTAGAAGGTAAGGGGTTTAATGCATCAGCAACCAGTTTTGATGATTTATCAGAATTGAATGCTGAAAATGTATCTCTTGTAATAGCTATGGATACCGAGAAAGCAAAAGAAGATACCTATAAAAATACTGCAGCGGTAGGAGTATTGTTAGGTGCGGTTTCAAAAGCTAAAGTTTCTGAAAATATAGCATGGATCGAGAGGTTTAACCTTACAGGAGACGGATTTAGATCAGTTGGTTTTGTAGGTGGTGAAACACTGAATTCTGAAGGAGTACAAAAAACGTTGGACGAGTCTAAGTATATTTTCACCAGAACTCATATAGGAATTGGCGGAATTTATTTTAATGATAGCCATACCTGTACCGAGCCCACTTCAGATTTTACCTTTATTGAATCGAATAGAACCATTCATAAAGCTGCAAGACTGTCAAGAGCAGCATTATTACCTAAAGTAAATGCACCAGTGTTAGTTGATCCCGAATCTGGAACACTACCACCCTCTGTAATTAAAGGGTATGAAACGTTATGCAGATCTGCGTTAGAAAGAATGGTGGCCAATGGTGAAGCTTCAGAAATTGATGTATTTGTAGATCCACTACAAAATATTCTTGCAGATTCTATTTTAAAGGTACAAATAGAAGTAGTACCAACCGGAACAGCCAGAAGGATTGAAGTAAGCTTAGGATTCAAAAATCCTTTCGGATTAACTGAGTAATTAAAAATAAAATTTGTTAAAATGACACAAGTACCATTAATAAACGGACAAAGACACAGTTGGTCATCCATAGAGGTAAATGTATTAGATAGGATTGTTACAGGGATCACTGCAATTAGTTACGATGATGCTCAGGTAAAAGAGAACCACTATGGGGCTGGCGATATGCCGGTTTTTAGAGGAAGGGGTAAATATGAAGCGAAAGCATCTCTAACTTTATATAATTACGAAGTCGAAGCCATACAAAAGGCATTACCTAAAGGAAAAAGACTACAAGACGTACCCATTTTTGATGTAAAGGTTAGCTTTCTAGATGAAACCGACGATGTAATTACTCACGTCATTCGAAATTGCGAGTTCAAAACCAATAAGAGAGATATGAAACAAGGAGATACCAAAGTTGAAGTTCAATTAGACCTCATCGTATCTCACATAGAATGGAATTAATACAAGGATTTTAAAGTCTCAATAATTTTTATTGAAGCTTGATGTTCTAAAAAACTAAGAATTATGGAACCTACAATAGAATTAAATAATACCGCTAAAGTTATCGACGGTAATATTACCGAATCACAATTGCATACCTGGAAAAATAAGTATGGAAAGCTAATTAAGGTCGAAGTCGAGAACGATGAAGGAGAAATGTGTTTTGCATATTTCAGAAAACCTACTATGTCTACCAGAGCAGCGGTATTGCAAACATCAAAGACCGATGAGTTTAAAGCTCTTGAGGTATTGTTTAAGAATTGTTATTTAGGAGGTAACGAAGAAATCGTACAAGATGATGACTTAAAACTTTCTGTAATAACCGCTTTCGCAGATTTGACACAACCCAAAGAGGCTAAGGCAAAAAAGATTTAGCTCCTTTCCTTATTTCTGATGAAGAGGGAAAGGACGAACTTTTAAAAGCTGCAGCTCTTATACGCTATTACTTTAAGATAGACCCCTATCAGCTTTCAGATGAAGAGTTTTATCGTCATCTGGGAGAAGTGATGTGGTTACAAGAGTATTTAGATAAAAAACAAGAATATAATATGGCAAATGCCATAGCAAAAGTGTTTGGCGATGAACAATAGCTCAAATGATAAGGTTAGTCAGGCTATAGATAAACTTAATGTTACTTTAAAATCAATAAAAGTATCCTTGGATTCTTTAAATGGTACTTCTACTAACATTTCTAAGTCTATTGAAAAAGTAGTAGGTAAACCGGTCCTAGATGGAGCTAGTGGCGAGGTTGTTAACTCAGAAAAACAAATAGCTGGAAATATAGATTTTTCTTCTATAATATCTTCTCTAACTAAGCTAGAAAATTCTGTACTAAAGTTTTCAACAGCCATTAAAAACCCAATAAAAACTTTTAAAAACGCATGGGAAGACGCTATTATAGAAGTACTTTTTTTGGCATTTAAAACCCAAATAACTTTTAAAAATGTATGGAAAAGTATAAGTGGGGGAGTATCTAATGCAGCAAACTCGATTGTAAAAGTTTTTACAAATATCGGAAATCACGCTAGTAAAATAGGTTCTAAAATAATGGCTAACTATTCAAGATATGGACCAACCTTAGGAACACTTGTTAATGGATTTAAAGGAGTAACTTTTGTGCTTACAAATACTTTTGGAACTGCTTTTGATATGATGGATAAAGGTCTGATGGCTTTTTTGGAAGGAGGAATGAACGCGCTCAGCAAAATAAATTGGACGAATATAAAGAAAGCTTGGAGAAGTGGAGTAACCTCTGTCACAAATGGAGCTTTGAGTATTATTAAAAAGTTTAAGAAAACTGTTGAAAGTTTAAAGATTAACCCAAAGGCCATAGGTAAAAGTTTAGAAAATGGTTTTAAGATAATCAATGAAGGAGCATTAAAAGCAAAAAATGGCTTGACTAGTTTAAAGGATGGTTTGTCAAGTACAACAAAAATTTTAAAAGATGCGGGAGTTGAGTCAAAATTCTTGAATGGAGCTGTTACTGGTTTAACTGCAGTAATTACAATTATGTCTACAGCACAACAGCTTGCAGCTGGAGCGCAATGGGCATTAAATGTAGCAATGAATGCAAATCCGATAGGTTTAATAATCGCAGGTGTTGTTGCATTAGTGGGAGTCGTAATGTATGCCTGGAATAATTTTGAAGGATTTAGAGGTACTATTATTGGTATGTGGGAAGTTTTAAAATCTTTTGGCACAGTAATTAAAGATTATGTAATCAATAGATTTAAAGAACTTCTCTCCGGAATAACAGGAATTGGAGCAGCTATTCTTAAATTTTTTAAGGGAGATTGGGAAGGCGCATGGCAAGTTGGAAAGCAAGCAGTTACAGAATTAATTGGAGTTGAAAGTGCTAATAAGGCAGCGGAAGAATTTGTCGATGCTGGTAGAAATGCCGTTACTAATTTTAATAAAGGGTATAAAGAAGGAGTAGATAATAATTTTAGATTCTCGGTTCCTGAAAGTCTCAACCCCAATAAGAAAAAGGAAGAGAAAAAGTCTGCAATTATTGAAAGTTCCCCTGTAAAGGTTCCAGCAGGGTTCAATAGTGCAGGAGGTTCTATGAAAATGTCAGGAAAAACTATTAATGTTCAATCTCTTGTAGAAAATTTAAATATAAACGTAAATAATTTGAGGGAATCATCGGCAGAAGTAAAAGATCACGTCAAAAAAGTTTTATTAGACGCTTTACGAGATACTGAAATTGCTGTTATTCCTAAAACTAATAGATAAGCAGTTAATGAGTTTTTCATATAACATACCTAATTTACTAAATTCATTAAAGATTTCGCAAAGTCGAAGTCTGGTGAGAAATGTAACCAACATTTTAACTAGTAGTTCGAAAGACGATTATGTATCTAGTTTAAAAAATTTGACAGAAGAATTCTTTTTAGAACCTATCAAAGACCTTACAGAAATTGATGAATTCTTTATGTCGGGTGGATCATTTAGCTTACCCGTATTTGCACCATTAATTATCGAAATTCCTAGAGATGAAATTTTAAATATCAAAGGACTTCGTGGTACTAGTAATTTAGAATCTGATGATGAAAGGTTCATTACAGAATTAGCTGGTGCTGCTTTTGGATTTAGAATAGATGGTGTATCTATTGCCGTAAGCAGAAGTAAAAATATAGTTACTACTGCGGTGCAAGGTAGAAATTATACAGTAAAAGAATTCATTTCTAATGGAGATCACACTATAACTGTAAATGGTGTTTTAGCAAGTCAAGGTAGAGGTTATCCAACTAACCAAGTGGTACAATTGAGAAATATTCTTGATAGTAATCGATCGTTAAAAGTAACTAATGCTTTATTGCAAAGAATGGGTATTCTTGAACTCGTAGTTACTGATTATGAATTTCCTAGTAACGAAGGGCTTAAGAATATTCAGCCTTTCAGCTTTAATGCACTTTCTGAGCAACCCCTCGAAATCAAAAAGCAACAAGCAGAAAAATCTTTAAAATCAACATTAGAGAACATTAAAGAATCTTCTTTGAAAGGTTTAGCGTCTCGTTTATAAAAATAGTTATGTTAGAGTTGGCTTGTTTGATTAGGGTTTATGAAGTAGATGAAAATGGTAAATCTAATGGAGAAACAATAGATATTACTTTTGCTAATGAAATTGAAATCGAAAGTACATGGAGAGAGTTTACTGATACTGCGACTATTTTGTTACCACGATTTGTAGATGCTGACATTAAAGATCTCGATAAACAAAAAGAAAATTTTAGAGATCGTCTTTTATTATGGGCAGAATACCACCCGCCCATTGAGATTTACTTGGGGTATGGTACTCCAAAGCATTTAGCATTTAAAGGAGTGATACGCGACATAAAAGGAAGAGTACCGGTTGAGTTGATTTGCGAGGATTACATGTACTATTTTAAAACAGGATTGGTAGAATTTTCAAATGATGACACTACTTTACAAAAATTAATAGATGATTTCCCTACGGTAATTGATGAAACAATTGATAAAAAGATTCAAATTGACGCAAAGGATATTAGAATAGGAACTTTTATTACCGAAAAGCCAATGTCTCCTGTTAAGATTTTAGAGAAGTTGCGGGATGATTATGGGCTTTATAGTTTTATTCGGTTTGATGATAATGGTAATACAAGCTTAGTTATAGGCAAAGAGTATGACGAAGTAAATACTAAATTTAATGGCAATTTTATATTTTATAATAATGTGATAGAAGATGAGCTTGAATATAAATTAGAAAAAGATATACAGGTACAAGTAGAATATATTGCAAAAGGTAAGAACGAAGCAGATGAAGTTAGAATAGTTAGTCCAGAAGATGCATTTGAAAGAGATGTGGAAAAATTTTCTTTTGAATTTTTTTTACCAGCAAACACTAAAGATTTTTCTGATAGTAAGCAGAAAAACCTACTTATAAGTAATTTACAACTTTTAGCACAACAAAAGCTAGCGACTATAAAATATGATGGTTTTAGAGGTAGTTTTACAACTTTTGGGGATGTTTTTTTTGAAGATGAAAAGATGGAAGCCAACATAGGAGGTTTTGTAAAACACGGCAATTACATTCAATTTAAAGAACAAGACTTAATTTTTGGTGTACCTGAGGATAAAAAAAATCAAATGTATTTTGTAGATGGCGTAGGCTATTCATTCGGGCAAGGTGGATTTAGACAAAAAATTCAACTAGGCAAAGAGAAGATTGAAAAATCTTTTACTCGTGTTCTACCGTTTTAGAAGAATTCATTAAAATTGGTGTGATTTTTTCTAACTTTTTACGGAGTTCTTTTTGTAAAAAAGGTATACTATCAAATTCTGCAATTTCTTCCTCCCATCCATCATAAATTTTAAGATTTCCTTGTCCTTCTAATAAACCTCTTGAGTAAAATTTTTCTTCCAGTAGACTACCGTCTTTTAAAAACTTTTTTAATACTCCATGAGGTTTTCCTTGAAGAAAATAACCTACATTCTCTAATTCTCCAGTACTGTAGAAGCTCATTTTTTTAATGAGTTTTCCAAAATTATTGAAAAAATTGATTACGTTCAGCTTTCCTCTTTTGTAGAAAACTTCAAATCTTCGTCCTTCCTCCTTGTTCAAAAAGAATATCATTGTAGGAATACCTTTCTGATCATAAAAGATATTGATATCCGGTTTTCCGTTCGAGTACGCAAGAACGTGTTGTTCTACTTGATTAGCGTTATAATTGTAATATCTTACGTATTCTTGACTAATTTCATTATCAATTCTAGATACTGCTTTAATTTGTCCTTTTTCATCATACTCTATAGATTTTATCCACTGTTTACCATTATAAATACGCTCTTCTTTGATGCTTCCATCCTCATACGTTTCGTATATTTCGTTTCTGATTTCTGTATGAGGTTCTTGCCCAAAAACTAAAGTTGAATATACTATAAATAGAAAAAGAATTATATTTCTCATGGTTGCTATTTATTCTCTAAAGTTAATTCAATAATCCTCTTTCTCAAAGTTTGTGCCACAAGAATAACCTTAACAAAAAAGATAAAACCTAATTTTTTTGGTAAAATTCGAAACAACTGAAACTACTGTAATATGTTCTAAAATTAATAACAAAGATGATACTATAATAGTATTTTTCGATTTTTTAAAATTATACTATTTAATATTTACTATGAGTGAAATTGGTGATATAATCAAAAAAATAGCTAGCCAAGTTGATACTGTCACCACTTTTGCGGCTATTGTAACAGATAACGAAATAAAAGAAGTAGATGGTAAAAAGGAATATGCGGTAACCGTAAGAAAGTTGGCCAATGTTGGACAGGAATACGATAATCTTCAAACAGAATTAGATTCATCATACAAAAGTGATTCAGTAAACACAAAGGATAATGACAAGTCTAATATCGATCCTACTAGAAAAAGCAATTTTAAAATAGAATACAAAAACGTACGATTAAAATCGACCATTAACGATATTAATCAAGGTTTGATAATAATTCCCAAATTAGGAAGTTGGGTACTGGTCTCTGTAATTGATAATATTTCATCAAAATTATTCATTTCTCAATTTTCTGAAATCGATAGCATTCTGGTAAAAATTGACAAATCACTAAAACCTAATGCATCTAACGATAACGAAGAACCAGAATATTTCGAAGTAGATTTTAATGCCAATACTTTCGATATGAAATTTGGGGATCTTTTTGAAACCCATATTAATAAAGAGCAATTCAACATTAAATTTTTACAACCAAAAGAGAATGATGAGAATTCACCGCAAAAGATACTTTCAGAAGTGAATTATGTAAAAGATAACTTATACATCACTTTTTTGGATGATGATGAAAAACCAAGAGCAACGGTACATGCAGATCAGGAAAATCTAAATGTTAGTTTTCTGGAAAATGAAGAGGAGACACTTGCCACAAAATTGAATAAAGAAAAAGTTACTATCGAAGTTGCAGACGGTTGCACAGCAGTAATTGAAAAAGATAAAGCTTCTATTACTACTAATGGTGGTACCGAAGAAATAAGTATTGATAAAAATACAGGGGTTACTTTGAAAAGTGGTTCTAATATCAATATAGATGCAAGTGGATCAGTTACTATTTCTGGTAGTAGCGTAAATATAAATTAAAAACTATGACAGCATCAACAGAGTATTTGAAAAATGGAGATCAACTTGAATGCAATCAAGGAAGTGCACCAGCAAATTTAACCACTACGAATGGAAAACAAGTGACTATAGAAAGTAAATCTTGTGCCAATGAAACCGATAAGATTGTGGGGGCTAATATCCCAACTTTTGGAACATGTAATGTTCTTAGTGGGCCGTGTGCTCCAGTGGTAACAAATTGGCTAGCCACTAAACCTGATGTTAATATAGGAGGATCGAAGGCTCTTTTGAAGTCGTCAACTATTCCTTGCACTGTTGGAGGTATTGTAAAACCAAAGTAGCCTTTTGTAAATCTACTGCAAACACAGGAAGGCCTTAATGAAAACCTTGATATCTCATAGAGTTTCAGATATTTTTATAGAGAATTTTAATATTTCATAATGGATGATTTTGTGATAAACAACGATATTATAGTTGAAGATGGTGATTTCAAAATTGGAGAATCAAGTCAACAACATGTAGAGCACATTTTATTATCTCATAAAGGTGCTTATAAAGAATATCCCCTTTTAGGAGTAGGTATTGCAGATTTTTTAAAAGGCAATACAACTGTGAATAGATTACGACTTGAAGCCGAGATAGAGAAACAACTGATTCACGATAATTTTAACGTAAGAATTATTGATGTAACAAATATTGAAAATATTGTAATCGATGGCAACTATTAAACCACAGGAAAATCAGACCATTTTTGATATTGCACTTCAAGAATATGGAGGAGTAGAAGGAATTTTTAGCCTCTTAGATGATAATGGGTTTTACCAGGTTGATAGAGAACTATCGGTATATGAAGATCTGAGAATCAACAGTAGTCCCACACGAAGAGATATAAAAGCATTTTACGTATCCAGAAATATTTTACCTGCAAATGGTATTTCGAAAGAGGATTTAACATTACTTGATGTACAAGATCGACCAGATGGGATTGGATATATGACCGTAGAAGATGATTTTATTGTTCACTCGTCTATAGATCCAAAATAAAGAATAAACTTAAAAGCTAGCATCGTACTATGGCACGTACCATTACAGAAATACAACAGATCATTCTTACCGAAAAAGAAAAGTATGTCGAGTTAGATGTTTTAAATAGTACTTCAAAGACCGCTATTTGGAGGTTATGGACTTTTATAATTTCAACAGCGATTTGGTTACATGAAAATATAGTTGAACGTAATGCCTTACTATCAAGACCACACACCTTAAACTGGTACCGTGAACAAGCCTTTAGCTATATACCAGGGGCAGACCTAATTTGGAAAGACGGATATTTTCAATTTGATACTAATGGCATAGGAGATGTCGAAGCTGCAAAACTTATCAAATATTGTTCTATTTCTGAGAGATTATTCAGTGATATATTTACAGATGATCAAGATGTCACTCAAAATACAGAGGAGTTAATCAAAGAATACTATTACAACCAAGTAGGAATTGTTACTATTAAAGTTGCCAAAGAAGAAGGGGGGATCCCTGCTCAATTAACTACGGGTGAAAGGCTGCCATTTATCGCATTTATGAATGAAATAAAAGATGCTGGGACACAACTACGTATTATTTCAACTGCCGGAGACAAAATACGAATAGTGATGGAAGTTTATGTAGATCCTTTAGTCATTTATACTCAAGGAGTAAATGCTGGTGCTTTGATTAGTGATTCTTCAATAAAACCGTTAGAGGATGTAATATTGAGTTATCTAAGAAATCTTGAATTTAATGGCGCTTTTGTTCCAACATTTTTAATTGATAGAGTTCAAAGCGTACCAGGTGTTAAACTCCCTCTCTTACGTCAAGTAAAAATAGCCGCATTTAATCAGGATTTTTCTTCGGGCAACACGGTGTATGATGATACTGATAATAGAAAAGAAACCTCTTTTTTTGTACCAACTTCGGGATATTTCAACACAAATTTTGATACAACCAATGACGAAGGTATATACATAACGTATTATCCATACAACCTACAAACAGATCCTAGCTTTAATATTTGATGTATGCAAAAAACGTATCCAAAGTATACCACCATTGATTGGAAGCGCACACTACTGATGTTAATTCCTCCTGTCTTAAAAAAGAGAAAACATGCGCTATGGTTACAGGCACTTTTAAAACCTTTGAGTGAGACTTATGAAGACACGCTTTATAAGATGCAACACAACGGACAAGTGATTTATATGGAAAAAGTTTTAAATGAGCTATTTAATAAAAGGCGCAACTATGAACGTTATCCATTCACAAGTCAAAAGGCTCAAAATGGTCTTATCTTTATCGATGATGCAGATCGTCCTGCGGTTCAATATTTGTATACAAATGATGAGATCAAAGCTGGATACGATCCCATATTGATCTACACAAATAACCCAGATGATAATCAAAAAGAGTTTAACTACTTTTTATATTTATCGAGTGATTTGGATTTGAGCAGTACCGAGTATTTCAACTTTAGAATCAACATACCTTCTGATATTCTTGAATCTAAAAATGCTATTCTAAACGAGATAAAGTCATTAAGTACTACTTCGGTACAAACTCCTATAAAAGATAAAATGCTACAAAACGTTGATAAGAAATTGAGTTTTGAACCGGGTCATTTGTATACCAATCATCCAAATGCGGTTAAAATAACCACTCCAAGATTTCATAAAGTGGTTAATTTCTACAAATTGGTAGCGAAGAGTTATGAAACCAGAAAATACGAATATTCAAATTTAAGTAACGCACCTTCAGTTAAAAATAAAGAATAAAGAATAATGAAAAGAGTCAATTTTGGACATAAAGGAGGGTTTCCTTTAGAGCAGGAAACTTTAATTCACTTGCAAAGGGCTTATGCAGATGATATGTTAGAAGCATTATTGAGTCAGTGGGGAATTGATCCAAATCAAAACTATTTAGTTAAAGAAGCTAGTACGAGCGAAGACGGATGGATAGTTTCAACCTTTACGAGAGAAGAAATAAATGCACAAACTGGGAATACGTTTACAGTTACCAAACCAGAACTACTTCGGTTAAAATTTAATGGTGGTACAAAACCGAACGTAGAAATTATTGATTTACGTAAAAACACGGGGAATCTTGAATATGCCGATGGTCAAACGAAAAGAGTATACGAAGAGTGGGTTGGGCAGTATGTCACTACTCCTTCAGATCCAGATAACGTGGTCATTACCGGGTTAATTACACTTAAAACCATCATCGCATTAACCACAGATATTTCAAATATTACTACGGTAATCAATGACGTAAAGGAAGACTATCTACCTAGAGATGGATCCAAAGCAATGACAGGGGATTTGTCTTTGGGTGAAGATAAACCAAATCTTACCATAGGAGAGGAAGGAAACAAATTAATTTTCAGAGGTACATCCGGCAATACTGATGGAGTTTATATGAGTAAAATTACTCCATCTTCAGATGTATCTCAACTTAGAATTACAATAGGTGATAACGCGCAGTCAGGCTCAAAAGATGCATTGACTATAGGCGGTTCTGTATCTGGAGGAACTTCCTGGTTAGAAAGATTTAGATTTCAAACCGACGGTCGTGTAGGAATTGGAGTCGATAATCCAGTTAGAAACCTAGATATAGACGCAGGGAATAGTTTTCTGCGATTTAGAAATTTACCTCTAGTTACGGTTAAGGAAGAAAAAGCATTGGTTATCAACACCTCTGGTGATGTGGGAATATCTAGAGAAAGTATTTTAACACCTAATGCAACTGAAACAGTAAGAGGAAAGGCTGAAATAGCTACTCAAACTGAAACCGATGGTTCTACCGATGATTCACGTTTTGTTACCCCCAAAAAATTACATAATCGAATAGCTACTACGTCTAGACGAGGTATTGCAGAATTAGCAAACTTTAATGAAGCTATAGCCGGTACAGATAATTCGAAAATAATGACTCCACGTCGAGTACGTGATTATTTATCTTCTAATTTAAAATTTACATATGGAAGTCTTACAACCAGAAATAGAAGCCAACAAGGATATCGGGATTGGAATACAAATTATGCAGATGTTTTTCCGCCATCTGGATTTATAATGTCCAATCTTTTGGCATTTATACCAAGTATGCGTTGGATTCAATATAGTGGTGATGTCGATGGGAATGATTTATTGTATTGTAGATATCAAAGAAGAACAGATAGAGTGCGAGTAATTGCTCAAAATTCAGAAAATAGAGGCAGTTCCTCTATAAATTATTTAGCAATATGGAGAAAGTAGAAGTATATTTTCAAGTAGAAAACGGTAATATTGTTGGATACCATAGTGATGAAATTGATAGCAAAAATTTACCTAAAGGAACAAAAATGGTTAAGGCAGACGTCGAAAACCCTGAGTTGTTGTTAGGTCTAGAAGAAAAGTTTATTAAAGAAGAAAATATTGAAAGACTCGAACATGAGTTTGATACAGTGTTTATTGAAAATCAAAAAATTCCTGAACAACAGAGTATTAAGAAAAGACTTAAATCTTTACTACTAGATATTCAACTTGCAGAAGAATTGGATGAAAATGTATCTGATCTAAAAAAAGACTTTGAAAAGCTAAAACAAGAATATAAAGCACTAAAAAAAGATTCGATAACCAAAGTAGATGCAGGTCGATCGAGAACAATTACGTTACCGAATAATAAAACCAATCTGAATGGTGATGTTTTTCCAGAAAAAGGAGAAATAAAATCAATCACCTGGTCTAAAATAAAAGGTAGTGGAGGAAAAATAAAAGCCCCCGATCGCTTAAGCACTACAGTTACTGATCTAAAAAGAGGGTATTACGAATTTAAGCTCTCTGTGACTAATGATCAAGATAAAATAATATCAGATATCGTTAAAGTTAAAGTACAAAGAAAAAATAATGAAGATGATGACGATTAGTGTTAAAACCACATAAATAACCTTTTATCTCTTTTAATCATATTATAAAGCTTTATTGTATTCTTAAGTAAAATACATCAACTGATGAAGTAAGCCATAACCATAAGGATGATATTTACCCACATGATTAAATGGCGATTCTGTCTGACTATTAAAAAACAATAAAAAGAAACAGATGAAACAACCAAAAGAAAAGCTTAAATCCTATTTTGAAACAGGTGATAAACCTACACAAGATGAATTTGCTGATCTAATAGATAGCTATCATCATATTGATAACGGTTTATTGGTAACTGATGTAGATACTCTTGACGACGGAAATGAAAAGATAACTTTTTCTAACGGAGCATCTGTTTTGGTTCAAGCCTCAACGCCTATTTCATCTTCAAATAATAAAATTAGAGTCATCGATCTAGGCGTTATCAATCCATTTCGTGGAGTGGTCTACAGGAATCGCGATATGGTGCTAGCTTCAGAAAAATTAGCTATAAAAGAAACTAAGGATAACTTGAGAATAGCACCTTCAGACTATTTTTTTCGAAATCAAATAGAGCGAGAGATTGTTAACATTATCAATAATTTTGATCCGCCGCTGGTAGTTGCAGATGACGAAAATATTGTTTTCGAATTTGATATTGGTGATACAAGTGATGGCGAATTTCTACCTAACCTTAGTTTATAATCATTTATTAGCATGAGATCAAATAGTTATTTTTTAAAATCAGGAAAAGGTACGTATGGAGAAGGTCATACACAAATTGCTCCAAAAGATATATACGTTAACCATATTTCATATAACGATAATACAACTATTCGCGAGGGGATTAAGCAAAAATTTAATCCAACACTAGGAAATTTTTCTAACGAATATTCAGTTCAAAACACTAGAGCTTTTTATTCACTAATTGGTGATGTTTTAACGTTTTCTATTTCTTTTAACGACATCAATACCCTGGTGCAAACCCCTAGTCAATTTATTATTAATCTTAGGTTGCCTTATGCAGCCGAAGTACATACACCCTTACAAATAGGAAGAAGAACGAATATTGATGCAGATCTACGTTTTGCAGAAATTCTTAGAGGGCAAACAATTATAGCATTTTATGATACTTCATCAAAGAGGATTTCTAATGTTCTAATAGATAATGGAGAACTTACATTGTCAGGATCATTTATATTAGGAAGTTTATTCTCATAGTTCAGTTTGAACATCCAAAAGCGGCAATAATTTATCGCTATCGGCTTCAATCTACCTTTCAAAATGTAACGGAGATAGATCTAACGGCTTTTTAAAACAAAATCATATATCAAAACTTAGGTTCATTTAAAATCCTCAGTTTCAAAAAATGAAACTGGTGGTGTGTATTATTGCATATTATTAACAAAATAAAACAATACTACTATGTCAAAAGAAAATTTTGATACCAAATTAGCGGAACTAGAACGTTTACCCCAAGAGGTTATAAAAGCACCGGCACAACCTGTAGATGTAACGATACAGGAAGCCGAAAACCTGTTTATTTGGATACAAGATGATAAAGAAGTTTTAATGAGTAAAGGTTTAGACTGGGAAATATTTGTAGCCGATCTTCCTGTACGCACAGGTGCTTGCCGATATGCACAAGCACTATGGGTTAAAGAGCGCTATAGCCAAGAGGAAGCGACCAAATCCTGGAAAAAAGAATCACCAAAAGCTTACGAATTCAGGGATGACTTATTGGCCGATATGAGATTTGCTTTTAGAAAACGACCAGATGTATTGAATCGTGTTCGCGAAATAGCTAACGGAGAGGGCAACGCTGATATGATCCAAGATCTAATGGATATTAGTGTTCTAGGCAAAGCCAATGTATCTGAACTAGAAAAGATCAAATACGACCTAAGGGTATTAGATATTGCAGAACAAAAATCAGATAAACTTGCAGATTTACTAGCCAAAGCAAACGGTGCTTCACTCGATAACTCTCAGGCCAAAGACATTCGTGATCGGGCACTCACGCATCTTAATGAAGCTATAGATGAAATTAGAGATACTGGTAAATACGCCTTTCGAAAAGATCCAGAGCGTTACAAAGGGTACATAAGCAGATATCGACGTAGGTGAGACTGTTTATAGTTGATGGTCAATAGTCGATGGTTGATGGTTGATGGTTGATGGTTGATGGTTGATGGTTGATGGTTGATGGTTGATGGTTGATGGTTGATGGTTGATGGTTGATGGTTGATGGTTGATGGTTGATGGTTGATGGTTGATGGTTTGACCGAATTGGATACTTTTTAAGCACTTCTATTTTTTAAACCCGCTTTATGCATTAGAATTTCGTTATGAGGTTTGAAAATGCCATAAAACCAAGTGTTTTCTAAGTTTCGGCATAGCACCGCTACGGTGAAATTTGAAAATACAACGTAGTGCTTAGTTTTGCAGCAGTTTAATAGCCGTAATAGATTTTCCAATGCATAAAGTGGGTCAAAACTTCAGATTTAGTAAAAAAGCGAAAAAAACAAAAATTAATTTGTAAATCCTTGATAAACAATAATTTAAATTATTAAGCTTACTCTGATTTGTAATAACAAACCCAAATCTATATTCATTTTACTTGACCTGGTGGACTACCAATATCAATTTCATTCATATTCCAGTCAAAAATCTTATAATTAGTAATATGAGTTTCTTTTTTTAAATAAACTTGAATATCATTTATCGAGACGAATTCTTTGAACAGCTCATAATCATCACTTTCAAACCATACAGATTGAAATCTTAGCGTATAGATTTTATTCTTCTTGCGTTGATCGGTCTCTTTTCTTTCGTACTCTAGATTAGCTTTTTTTTCGTTTACCTTTAGGATTTCTAAATCTCCATTGAGTATATTGGGATATTTTCGTAAAAGTAAACTTATTCCTTTTAAATACTCGTCATTAATAGTTTTACCATAAGCATAGTAGCTTTCCCAAAGTTTATTTGAACCTTCTGCTTCCATTTTTGATCTTCGATCCTCTAGACTACCATATAATTGTTCTCTTTGTTCTTCATAAGATTTAAAAATAATATTGTCAGGTTCAAGGTGGGTAATATAATAATCATTGATAGAAATCCATATATACGATGAGCATATCATTTCAACGTATATCCTGATAGCTAGATTGTCTTTGTTTGCAACATAGTTTATACCATATCCAAATTGTTCATATTCAAAATCGGAAAATCCATAATCCTTAATAAAGCTAAAATACGCTTTCAGGCTTTTTTCTATATCAATTGTTATGTTACTTTCTTGATCAGAAGCAGGTTTTTCAAAAAATATATCTGTACGGATTACATATTTATTACCTTTAATAATCCGGCAACCTTTATGTTTTATTTCGTGTTCAAAAATTAAAGCAGTTCCAACCTCCGGATGAATAGAAAAATTTTCAAATTCTGTAGCTCCTCCTTCAAAATCACCATTAAGATATACCATAAAGGTTAACCTACTTTCCTTCCAATCATGAATTTTTACTCTACCATCCCTATGCTTATTGAACCGCTCACCGATATCATACTTGTAAAATCTAAAACGCTCATTTACAGAAGTAGGGACCCAGTCTTCATATCTTTCTTCTACGAAAGGTTGAATTCGTTTCCAAAATGTTTCTGCTAGCACTTTATCAGTAATAGTAACTCTTTGATTGTTTCTAATACCTTTGATCATTTTAGGCCCTTCTGAAGTGGCTACTGTTGCTTCTTCATAACCTATTTTCTCACTACGCCTAATGAATTTATTACATTCTGCTTCAGAGAGAAAATTTTTAATGACATAAACTCCATCTGCTATTATTTCCTTCTTCATAACTAGGTTTGTACTATTATTACATTATTTTTTCATGCACTTTTTTACATCTTTAAACCATGTGGTTTTATAATCAGGATTGGCAAAAAAATGCCCCTCTTCAAAAAAATAGTGTTTCTTTATTCGTTTGATCGTTTTAGTATATCCAATAAATAATATCAATGAAATTAAAAAAGGAATCAATGATATGAGCAACCATGATAAAGGAAATTGAAAAACAGTATTAGAAATATTGTATGTAAGCATTAGAAAAAATAAAAAACCAATAAAATAAACCGCTGAAAAACATCTTTTAATTTTCTGTTGTAGTTCTTGTAAAGCTCTAAATCATCTTCCAAATCGTCTAATAGATTTTTTGGAACCGGTTTTTTAGTAAGACTCTTATTTTTAGGTTGTTTTATCATTTACAAGGTTACATTGATGGACTTAAGAAAAAACACCTCTTTTTAATATTATTGTTTCCTTCGATTTTTAATGTAAAGAAAAAGTGTTCAATCAAAGCCGGAAGGAGTAAGTATACTGCATAAAAAACAGGAATCAAGGCAGCCACTCCTATCACCCTCAACATAATCAAAGCAAATCGGGCATAACCTCCCCCATAACCAATTAGAATGAGCAAGCCTATTATAAAAACTGTGATCGCCAACCAGGGTAATTCTGTTTTAGTAGTATTCTTCATGTCCATTTTCTTTAAGTTACAAAAAAAAATTGAGTTTTATGATATGGTTAATGTTAAGCTTCTGTAATTTATTTATTTAGCTAAAATTGATGAAATCATAACAAGAGTGATGACAAAACTGCTTTTAAAATCACTATCTTAAAAACGAACAGCATAATAACCATTTTTTTTGAATAGTTAGTAATTTCAACAAAAGTGAGTATGAGTACAACTTTTAATAAGAATATTTTACCTGAATTTGACAGTATAAAAGATAGTGGTGAAGATATTATCTGGTCGGGGAAACCTATCTTTATTCCCTATGCACTAGAAGGAATTGGCAAAAGACTTATTCCTATTGCCTTTGGGGTGATTTGGATTTTAGTAAGTATGAATAGCGCACCCGAAGGTACTAATGGAAGATTCGAGTATTTTTCATTGATTGGTTTAATCCCCATAGCGCAAGGATTATACCCACTTCTAAACAAACTATTTTCTTACCCAAATACTATTTACGCGTACTCAAACAAAAGAGTGATGATACGCACAGGTTTTATGGGTACCGACTTTAAAATTATAGACTATGACAAAATTTCGGATATTGAAATTACTGTGAATATGATCGAAAGAATGTATGATGTGGGAACAATCCGGTTTTTTAGTGGAAGAACAAAAACATACGAAGGAACTACTACGAAAATTTATGATAAATGGCTGGGAATTAAAAATCCTTATGAAATTTTCAAATTGGTAAAGCAAACATCCTTAGATATTAAAACGGATATTCATTATCCAAATGCTCTAAGACCAGAGACTAATACTGGTTATCGAACGAAATACGAAAGAGAACAACAATAGCTTAGACTTTTTGTATATTCTTTTATAACTTAAGCAAAAAGCTATACTTTTTTATTTGAGTTGTTTTACATCAGAAATAGTATAAGTATTAAGAACATAAAGAAAAAAATTCTTAATTTGTATGTATGCAGTTTTCAAACGAAAGACAATTAAGCATTACCCAAGAAAAAATTGAAACCCTCAGGAGGTTAACATCAGAATTAGCTGAGCTTGAGAAGAAACAAGTCTCTAAAATGGTTATTGATTTGGGTCTTAAAAAAATATTACTAAAAGATCAAAGAGAACTTAATGCTTTAAGTAGATTTTCTTTGACTTCTATCTTTACTTTTATATTGGGGATAAGAGCAAAAAAGTTCAAAGAAAAAAAGCAAAAAGTTTTAGCCGCTAAACTTGATGTTGAAACATCGCAACAAGCTCTTAATTTGATAGATCAAAGAGTTAAAGAGATTCAACATAAAATCAGCTCGATGGCCGACATAGATGACAAGTATAAGCAACTTCTCAAAGAGAAAGAACACTATTTATTTGAACATAATATCTCAATATCATTAGAAATTCACTCTATATTGGAGAAGATAAGTACTATTAAAATAGAATGGGAACAAGTATCTGAGACTATTAAAATCACCGATATAGTTTTAGCTAAAATCAGGAAACTCCAACCAATACTAAACGGAGCAGAAAACTGGGCCATATATGATATGTTTGGTGATGGTGGGGTATCAAAAGGGGTTAAGTATTCTAAAATTGATGGTGCAAAAAAACTCATTGCTCAAATTCAGACTTATCTGACCACTTTGGTGAATGAATGTAAACACATAGGCATCGACTATATTGTCAAAAAAGACATCACCATTAAAAGGTTTTCTAAATTCATAGATATCGTGTATGATGGATTAGTTACAGGATCTGATATTAAAAGAAAAATTACAAAATCAAAGAAGAATATCAAAGAGCTTGAAGAAGATATTTTTCGAATCAGGAGAGACTTACTTCACAACAAAAATAAACTGGAAATGGATAAAATAGCCTATGAGCATAAATATGAAGCCTTACTTTGTGATAGTGTGTAATTATGAGTATTTAATTATAAAATTCTAAGAATATTACCTTTAATTTGAGTGTAAAGTGAAGTTTTGTTTTTTGAATGATTTTATCGTACTTTATTGAAAATCCACCACAATATGGAAGCGATTCAAAAAACACATGAATATCAACTTGATAAGTACACTTTCCAAGAACCTTATGAAACTATTACTGCTGTTGATAAAGCAGTTTTGGATATCCTGTCTTATAATTATAAATCAAATATCAATGCAAACAGCGGTAACCGGGAAAAATTACAGTTGATTTTAAGTTTTTTGAAAATTGAAAACATATTTAAAGAATTTTCTATTAAAAAAAATATTAAGGAAAGTACATACACCGAACTTCGAGGCAAAAGTGGATATGCCGTACTGGATACCTTTTTAATAATTCAATTAACTTCTGACCATGCTGATAAATATCAAATATACGAAGGATACAAAAAGTTCATTGATTATATGTCAGATTTTGAGGAAGAACTCAAAACAAATTATGAATCACAAAATAAACAGGTAGCTAGAAAATGGAAAAGAAAACAGGAGCAAGAATTTAAAGAAGCTGATAGAGAAGTTCGTATTATTAGTTTTATTTTTCTTATTTTAATTACTTTAGTTTTTATATATGGATGTTAATTTTTTGACTTTCTACCTCTCGCTTAAATATCTAATAGATGCTGCAAAAATTTGAAGTTTATGAAGAATAAGATACTGAAAAATAGGTGTTTTCAGGATGCTTCTCTTCAAATTGAATAATTTTTAAAATATTATTTGTCTGTAAGCATCCGAGCAACTACGTTACAGGAATTTCTTGATATCCTGGCAGCAGTTCTTCAAGTTTTTATAAGTTATGGTGTAGTAGCCACTACTTGATCTGACAGTTGTTACTTATCCGACATCATGCCTTTGCGCTAAATTTATTTCTTTCTCAACTACCTCTTGATTTATGGAGGCAGTTTGTGAAAGAAATAAATTTTCT
>NZ_JAGKIK010000139.1 GCF_017897595.1 Aquimarina sp. U1-2 | reverse complement strand
CAAAGGTATGATTTGCAGATAACACAAGTTCAAAACCTCTTACCTCTACTTTCCCTCTGTTAAAGGCTGGAGGTCTAGCACCAAACCATTCTGGTACAGCTCTATCATCACTTTGTATCAAAATATCACTTCGATTTTCTCCATAAAAATCAAACTCTGCACTAATTGCGTTTTTAAACAAACCTATTTCTGCACCAAAATTATATTTTATGGCAGTTTCCCATTGAAGGTTGGGGTTACCAACATTGTCTTCTGTGTAAAATACATATCGCTCTCTTACATTAGATTGCTCGGGATTGATAAATGCGCCTCCTCCAATACTAAA
>NZ_JAGKIK010000138.1 GCF_017897595.1 Aquimarina sp. U1-2 | reverse complement strand
ATTAAAGAACGTATGGAACAGGCAGATAAAAAGACCCGCGATATGCTAGCTTGGGCTTACGAAAAAATGCCTGTTTTAACCAGTTCTAACAAACAACTACAAGAATATTATTATCGCTGTTTACTATCTGTAATGATGAGTCGTTACGAAAACCCGAATTATATAACCGATGTATTTTGGGCAGTAGGTACTTGGCCATATACCATTAGCTGGGATAATTCCTATGCATCAGATGTGCTAGCCATGTTAGAACCAGAAAGCTTAAAAGGTGCCATATTAACCGATTTTGAGCAAGTACAACTCAAGAAAACCTATGTAGGTTGGAAC
>NZ_JAGKIK010000137.1 GCF_017897595.1 Aquimarina sp. U1-2 | reverse complement strand
ATCCAAGTTTTAATAGTATCTGCGATAGCTTCAACACGATAATGATTCCATTCATTTTGTTTAAAAGCTTTTTGCGCCTTGGTGTTATTTTCTAGAGGATGCAGCCATTTACGTCTTTTTTCATCATATATACCTCCACTCCAAGCTCTATTGGAAGGATCTATCTCTATTTGATAACCATGAACTATTCCATCTCTGTAATATGGCAACGTATTGCTTCTTATTTGAATACCAGAATTCATGGTAGAATCTACCTTAAAATCAATCTCAAAAATAAAATCTCCATAGATTTTATCTGTACTTAAAAACGTATTTGGTGTATTTGCA
>NZ_JAGKIK010000136.1 GCF_017897595.1 Aquimarina sp. U1-2 | reverse complement strand
TTTTCCATTAAGAAGCGCTTCTGTTTGTGCTAAGAAATTTGAAATAAGCTTATCTTGATGATCTTGGTTTCCATGCAGTGATTTTACAAAACCAATAAAATCTGCTGGAATAAGTTTTGTACCTTGATGTATTAATTGAAAAAACGCATGTTGCGAATTGGTTCCTGGTTCTCCCCAAATTAACGTTCCTGTTTGATAACTTATTGGGTTACCATTTCTATCCACACTTTTTCCATTACTTTCCATAATGCCTTGTTGCAAATAGGTGGCAAACTGATTTAAATATTGAGAATAAGGAATGATTGCTTCACTTTCGGCATTAAAAAAGTTA
>NZ_JAGKIK010000135.1 GCF_017897595.1 Aquimarina sp. U1-2 | reverse complement strand
AATTGAATGCAAGTGATTGCGTAACAACATTTAGTGTATCTGATTTTGCGAGAACCTTAACATCAAATGGAAATGGAACAGATCATGCTTGGGGTGGCAATGCTTTTGTGATGGGAGGTGCAGTAAATGGGAAAGACATTTACGGAGACTACCCTACCCTTGCACTAGACAGTGATTTAGATTTAAGAAGTGGGGTACTTATCCCAACAACAGCTGCAGATTTGTACATGGCAGAATTAGCACTTTGGTTTGGAGTTTCCCCTTCAGATTTAAATATGGTATTACCTAATTTATCTAATTTTTACGATACCAGTAGCAGTAACCCACCAATAG
>NZ_JAGKIK010000134.1 GCF_017897595.1 Aquimarina sp. U1-2 | reverse complement strand
AGTATGATAGTCTGCCCAATCTTCTATGTGTCCAAGAAAGTCATGAAGTTCTTTACTATACGTTTCAGGTATTTGAATAGAAAAGGCCTCTAACAACCCTTTGTTTTTCAAACAAGCATCTCCATTTTCAATATATTTAAAAAGTGTACCCTCTTTACTAAGGGCAGAGTCGATATCTTCAATATTGGTTAAAAGGAATTTAGCCTTTAAATGGTCTTCAAATCTTTCATAGGAAAAATAAATGCCCTCTTCGTATTTATCGTCCTTACTATTCCAAAAAAGGTTTTTAGAAAAAACACCTTCTGAAATTAAATCATCTAAAAATCCACGTTTGTT
>NZ_JAGKIK010000133.1 GCF_017897595.1 Aquimarina sp. U1-2 | reverse complement strand
AGACCTGACCCTTGTGGTAACGCTCAAAATACATACGCAACAGGTAACATAAAACAAAAAAACAATGAAAACATATATTTATATAATAGCTGTATTAATAGGGTTTAATGCAGTTAACGCACAAGAGATTAGATACGTAAACGCTGATAATGGCCTATTTTTAAGGGAAACACCTAATCAAGGATCAAAGCGTGTGGATAAATTAGTTTACGGTACCGCTCTGGAAGTTACTGAACGCACCAATTTAAAGCTTGATGTTAAAGACGATAATACTGTTATTTCAGGGGAATGGGTAAAGGTTACCTGTACGGATGATTTATATAATAACAGAACAGGC
>NZ_JAGKIK010000132.1 GCF_017897595.1 Aquimarina sp. U1-2 | reverse complement strand
ACGCAGCTTTTATTTAAAGAAATATAATTATATGTTAGACAAGAAGAAAAAAGCTATTCCTTTTGGGGGATTTAATGAAGGAAAGGGAAAACTGATTAACGTAGGAGATACTAAGCCAGTTGTACAATCTCCACAACCAGTGCAAGAGTAATTAATTTGGGCGTTACCCACAAGGGGTCGGGCTTTCACTACTCGCTCTTTTCAAGGAGCTCAAACAAGCCGTTCAATCCCTAACGCGGGCTAATCCGCCAAAGTAATTTTTAAACCTTAAAAGTTAGGTTTGTCTAAAAACTAAAATTATAAAATGAGAAAACTATTTCTACTAATTTGTATCACG
>NZ_JAGKIK010000131.1 GCF_017897595.1 Aquimarina sp. U1-2 | reverse complement strand
ATAAAAATAGTTTATTGTCTTTTGTAAATGTATCAGGTAAGCCAGAGTATCAAGAGGTAGAAGAAATAATGAAACGCTTATTAGAAACCCAATTTCCGAGAAACGCAAGCCCTTTTTTACAAAACGATATTCCTAGGAAAAAATAGATAAAAGAGGTAATAAAAGCATAATTTTGTATTAATTTAACCACAAGATGTATTAAAAAAAACTTTTAGTTACCCTATTTAAGATTTTTGGTTTACTAAGCTTTAATAATTTTGACATGACTAAAACTATTTAAGCCATGTTAGATCTTATAACGCTAGATGTAAACTCTACTGTGCCAAAATATTTGCAAA
>NZ_JAGKIK010000130.1 GCF_017897595.1 Aquimarina sp. U1-2 | reverse complement strand
AAATCTTTTATGTTGTAGCTTTTTTGAAGGGTATGCCGTTTACCACTATATCTAGGGTAGCGTTTAACTACATAAAAATACTCTATAAAACTACCTTTTGTTACGCCTTCAAATGCAAAATATTTGTAGTTTCTACCAGTTTCCTCGTCTTGCGCGGTTAAAATTTTACTCTCGTCTAGCTCAATGATTTTATGGTTTTTAGTAATTACCCTAGCCTTGTTAATTTTTAATTCTGAAGAGTTATTGTAAGGCAAATATACTTTGTTGTATGCTTCAATCTTTTCATCAGAATTTAACCAGTACACCTTATGCTCTAAAAAATATTCTACCAAACCATC
>NZ_JAGKIK010000012.1 GCF_017897595.1 Aquimarina sp. U1-2 | reverse complement strand
AACAACATCGATAAAATGACACCTGTGGAATTCGAAAAAAACTTTCCTTTGATGGCTAGCCATCAAAGGAAAACAATGACTATTTTTAACAACGAAGTATTAACCTAAAAACGGTCAACGCTAATCAGGGAAGTACAGAATTTAATTTTTTCTTTTCAATTGTCACTAAATATTAGACTAAAGTGACCTAAATTTAATATAAAAATCGTTTAGAAAATAGCCGCGATCTTATTCTAGAGCATCTTATTCAAAACATCTTGAAAGTATACTACCTCGAGGCAAGCCTTCGAGGCATTCGTTGAAAACAATTTTTCAATTTCTAGGCAAGCCTAGAGGGTATTATACCCTTTGGAGGTGCCAATTAAAATTTTATGATGAAGTTATCTTGAGTTATTATGATTATTTATCGATCCAATATTTCTTTGATATTAGGTTTAAAATAATTTGGGCCTTTAAGTACTTTTCCGTCTTCTCTGTAGATAGGTTCTCCATCTTCACCTAGTTTGCTCATGTTGCTACGCTGAATTTCATTAAAAACCTCTTCTATTTTATGTTGCATTCCGTGTTCTATAATTGTTCCACACAAAATGTATAGCATATCCCCTAATGCATCGGCAACTTCGACTAAGTCATTATTTTGGGCCGCTTCCAGGTATTCTTCATTCTCTTCTCTCATTAACTTGTAGCGTAATAAATTTTTTTGTGCACCAAGATCAGCAACAGGTTCATTTTTATATCCTATTTTAAATGCAGTGTGAAATTCTTGTACAGCAGCAATTTTATCCTTCATGAATTTTTATTCTTTAAGATTTTAAATTAATCATACATTTTTTATAATCCCTCATTCTAATTTCTCCCGAAAGAAGAAAGGACTAAGGTTTGTATAATTAATTTAAAAAGTTTGCATAATGTAATTTATCTTTGTTGTAAAAATAACAATTTATGTTTAGTCAGGGTCAGTTAGTATTTGCCATTTTTTTTGTGATTGCTTTTATAATTTTAATGATTTTTAGCTACCGAAAAGATATCAAACTACATCGCAAATATTATAAGGGCAGCCTGTTTATTTTAATTGGTTTTATTATATTTATTGTATTGTTGTTTGCGTTAAAAACGTATTTACAACCCGAGTAAACCGTATACACCCCTAGTTTTTCAATCGTATAAATGCATTTTTGATTAAGACTTTTTAAGTTTTGATCATGACTCCTTTTTGATGTTTTTGAATTGGAGTGAGAAGAATTACCCGGTATTGGGTATGGATTAGTGTACTCTTTTTTAGGAGTTTTGGGGTAACTATATAATCTTTCAAAATATAAATCATGGAAAAAATTAAAAAAATGAATGAGGATTTCTATCTAATAGTAGATTCATTTAATGAAGTAGATTATCAGCCAATTCATGTAAGTGTTCTTGGCGACTTCGCTATAGTATGTAAATTTGTTTTCGATCAAGCAAACCAAACTTTTAGAATTACTCATGCAAAAATTATTCAAGCTAAAAGAGAAATTGATATTCAAAAAGATTCCAAAAGTTATAACGAATATAAAATCAAAATGATATCAAAAACAAAACCCGTAAAAAATCCTAAGTTTTCAAAATTGGTTCAAATGGAGTTCTACGATGATCATATAGCAAACCCTGATCCAAATGACGAGTCCTTTTTTAAGATTAACCAAGAAGGTATTAGCAATTACAAATCCCGATTAGTTGGAACCTCTAAAAAAGAATATATAATAGATGTTAAACTTTTTAATGAAGATCTAGAGGAAAAGACAGATAAAATCTCATTTATCCGGAAACATCAAATGATTCTTGATTTAGGTAATCATATATGCAGATTTTATATAATTTAATGAGTTGGACAAAATAAAGATTATTTCATTAGCCATCATTTTTTTTATGCTGACAAAGAGCTTTTCTCAGCAAGATAACAAATGGAGAAAAGCTCTTATAAGAATTAAAAACTATGAAATAAGAAATGCTGATAGCATAATTAGATTAATCAATGACCCCAACAAAAGAGCCTTATTATTGAATCAAATCAATTATATAGAACAAAAACAAATTAATCCCCCATCATTGGATCAATTCGAAACTAAAACAAGTTTTGACAAAGTACTGATATTCCTGACAAAAGGAGATATTACTATATCAAATGAAATCCCCAATTATTCAAAGACTTTCGAAGCTTATCAAAAAGCTCTTGACATTGCATTGTCTAATAGTGATTCTTTATTAATTTGCTTCACTACTCGAAAAATCATAGAACTCTTATATAATAATCGAAAAGCCAAACATCTATTTTTCAAGTATTTTAATATTTATGAAAAATATTATATTGATTATAGTGAAAAAGCAACATTAGAATTCTACAAAGCTACAATCAATGCCAGTATACACCAGAGAGAATATATCAATGATTACAAAAAAGCTATTGTAATTGCTAAGAAAAGTAAAAATAGATTCATTGAAGGTAAATTATATCAGCTTTTAGGAGTCAACTTCAACTATTTTTTAAAAGAAAAAGACAGTGCAGAATTCTATTACAAAAAGGCAAACAAAATCTTTAAGGGGGCATTTTTTCAATTTACGCAAGAACCAATTTTTGCTATAAATACAAATCTAGGAATACTCTATTCAGAAAATAATCAACCTGATCTCGCTTTTTCACATTTTCAAAAAGCAAAAAAACATACATTCCCGAAAAAGAATTATTTGAATTTATCAAAACTTTCCTCTTGCTTATTTAATCATTATAGACGAATTAAAAATTACGATAGTGCGTTTTACTACAATAAACAGTTCCGAATATATAATGATTCTTTAAAAGAATATCAAAATGCCATAGCTTTGAATAAAATAGAAATCAAGTATGAAACAGCAGAAAAAGAAAAAGAAAATATTCTTCTAAAAACATCTTTAGAAAGAGAAGAACGTGAACAACAAATATTATGGATAAGTTCTATCTCTTTGCTTATTCTCGGCAGCAGTATTGGCTTACTTGTTTACAAAAACACCAAACGCAAACAACGCATCGCCGAACAAGAACGCGAAATCCAAATACAAAAAACCGAAAAACTACTCAAAGACCAGGAATTAGCAGGGATTGATGCGATGTTAGCCGGACAAGAAAAAGAACGACAACGCTTGGCTAATGATTTACATGATAACTTAGGTAGCACATTAGTAACCCTTAAACTGCATTTTAATCACCTTCAAAACAATCTAGACAATCCAAAAGCAAATAATTTGGAAGAACTTTATACTAAAACCGATAACCTTTTGGATGAAGCTTACCAAAAAGTGCGCACTATGGCACACGAAAAAAATAGTGGTGTCATGGCGAATCAAGGATTATTGCCTGCCATTAAAAACCTTGCTAAAAAAGCATCCAACGGAGACGGTTTAAAAATTGAAGTGCAAGACTACGGATTAGAAGAGCGATTGGACAATACTCTGGAGATTGCAATTTTCAGGATGATTCAAGAATTAATCACAAATATTATTAAACACGCCAATGCCAAAGAAGTGCATATCTCATTGACCAATCATGACTCTTTATTAAATATCATTGTAGAAGACGACGGAAAAGGGTTTAATCCTCAGGTTTTACATAAAAAAGAAGGTATGGGATTAAAAAACATTGAAAAGCGAGTAGAACATCTTGAAGGCACTTTTGAAATTGATACTACTCCCGGAAAAGGAACGAATACTATAATTAATATACCGATATGATTACTGTCGCCATAGCTGAAGATCATCAATCGCTTGTTGACGGAATAGATCTTCTCCTAAAGTATGAAGAAGAAATCAGTATTGTGGGTATGGCTAATGATGGTGAAAAATTATTAAAAGTTGTACGGCTGAAACAACCTAAAGTCGTTTTAATGGATATTCGAATGCCTAAAATCGATGGCATCGTAGCTACCAAAATCATTAAAAAAGAACTACCTCACGTTAAAATCATTGCTTTTTCTATGTTTGATCAGGAAGATGCCGTACGCCAAATGATCGAAGCCGGAGCTTCAGGTTATTTACTTAAAAACTCCCCATTAGAAGAAGTCTTAACTGCTATACAACAAGTTGCTCAAGGAGGCACTTACTTTGATGCCGCTATAGATCCTTTGCTATTATCCAAGGATTCCAAACCTCAAGAAAAAAAGCTAGTATTATCAAAAAGTGAACGGGAGGTGCTAAAATTAATAGGCCAAGGCAAAACCTCTTCTGAGATTGCAGCTATTCGTTTTAACTCTGTGTCCACCATAGAGACGCACCGAAAGAACATCATTCGTAAACTCGGTTTAAAGGGAAAAGGTGAACTCTTACGGTATGCGATTGAGAAAAAGTATGATTTTTAGATCATATTTATAAGCTGCAAAAGCTTATTCAATCGTCGACGAATCTCATTCATGGTCTTTTATATATCATTTAAGCATCGATAAAATGTATTCAAAGACCTTTTGACCCTATCCAACTATCGACGAAGTGTATTTAAGGGGATACCGACTTTATCTAAAAATCGACGAAATGCATTCAACGTTTATATAACCCCGTTAAAGCATCGATGAAGTACACCTGAAAACCTTCCGAGCTTATCGTGATAAAGTAGAAGCATAAATTAATGAAGAGCTTTAATATACCCGCAAACGGGTATTCTCTTATGCTTCGTTGTGTAGTAATTTTGAGAGAAATCTAAATAACTACAAAAATGAAAAAGATATTTTTAATCCTACTGTTGCTTTTAGCCATAAAAACTGAAGCTCAAAAAGTAGAAATAAATTCTCATAATCTAGCTGAAAAAGCTAGAAAGGAGATTACAAAAAATTATAAGAAAAATGGTTTAATAAACGATCGTCAAGATACTTTAAAAATACAAAAAATATCGGATAAAGATGCTATAGAACAAATTTATGGATTAAAAAAAGAAGGAATAAATTTTGGTTTGAGTCTTGGGTTCAATCTATTAATAGAAAAACACAAAGAAGCATTGATTTCGCCAATAGACAGAACCCTAATCATATCTGATCATCAATTAAGTTCTTTTGTAATTTCATCAATTGTTTCATTCCCTTTCTTATATAAAATATCAAACGGTAACAGTACCAAGTCATATATTATTAAAAGAGAAACCGATAGAAATGGAGATCCAGTGGGCAAAGCATTCATCTATTCTAAGTGGTGCTTCATCGCTATAGTTAATATTTCTCAATTTAATGGTGCTATTAATAATACTATATTCAATCAAAAAATTAGTGGAGGACTTGGTATAGCTTATAGTATAAATCCTTCTTTATCTTTAGGATTTTCTTTTGAGCTTAATTCGATAGTTCAACCTAGGAATTTTTTAGCTAATCAAGAGGGCAATGAAATCATAGCGATAAGAGAGACTACTATTGATGGAGAAACAACGATAAACGAAGAAACTTTAACAGCCTTGGACATCACCAATTCTAAATTCTTTAAGGAAGAATATTTACCATCAATATCTGTTAAATTAATCTATAAAATAATGTAGTATTCCTCTAATTGATAAAAAATTAATGAATATCCGTAATTTAACCTAAACGGTTTGCGTCAAGCTGAACTCGTTTCAGCTTCTCATCTCAATGTACTGAAAATAAACTTAATGAGATCCTGAAATGAATTCAGGATGACTTCTCAGTTAAATTTTAGGTATAATAACGGATAATCAAAAAAATTATTAGAAATAGTTTTTGTGTTTAATATAAAAATAAGAGCCTTTTCAACTATTATGAAAAGGCTCTTACAAAAATTCTATAAGTTTCTTAATTCACCTCAGGTAAAAAATTATACGCCTCGCTATATTTCAACATTTGTGAAGTAAAGTCTTGTGGTTGAGTTACTTTGATATTGGTAATCTCACCATTTTCGCCTATCTCTGGTACTAATACAGGATTCACAAAACCACTGTATGGTGCAGATGTGAATTGTTCATTGCGTTTTAAGACTTCGGCATGCAGCGTCTGATCTACTTTTACTCCGTAATCTTCTACTAGGGCTTCTGCGGCTTTATAATCTCCTTCAGATTTAATACGTTGCGTTTCGCGAAGCAAACGGCCAAAAATCTCACGTAACTTTTGATAATCATTAATATTATAATATGTTTTTCCGTTTTTAGTGACCTTTTCGATCACATTATCTTTTTTACCCTGCTCAAACGCCCATGCACTTACCCACTGTCTATTTCGCATATGAGCTTCTTCTACATCATCACCCAGATTCAAACGAATTAATTGGGTCATCAAGCCATTTCTAATGTAGCCGTCATATGAAGCTTTACCTACTTTTTCCCAATCATTGACCAAACCAAGTTCTTGTAATTTTGGATCCATTAAGTAATACAGCCCCACTAGATCTGCACGACCTTCTTCCATAGTTGAGGCATAATTTTTTAATGTTTCTTTGGTTTCACCCACTCCCGGATTTAATTGTCCCGAAGCATGACCTATTACTTCGTGCAAAGCAGTATGTAGTTTATCTGCTAATTGTCCGTATTCTTCTTCCAGCTCAAATTCTTCATCATCATGAACAAATTCTTTTAAACGTCCAGATCCTCCTGCATTGTTGTAGGCTTCGATGATGTTACCTAGAGAAACAGATTTAGAACCTACAGCAGCTCTAATCCAATTCGCATTTGGCAGATTTACGCCGATAGGTGTACTTGGAGAGGCATCACCGGCTTCTCCTGCTACTGTAACTACTTTGTAGGATACACCTACTACACTATCTTTTTTGTGCTCCTCCATTAGTGGCGAATGATCTTCAAACCATTGCGCATTTTCAGAGAGTACCGCCATCTTTTTTGACATATCAAAATCTTTGATTTGTACTATGGTTTCGTACGACCCTCTATAGCCTAACGGATCATTATATACTTCTATAAAACTGTTGATATAATCGATATTACCTTCGGTTGCCGCAGTCCAGGCAACATTGTAATCATCCCAGATTTGCAAATCTCCTGTTTTATAGTATTCGATTAACAATCCAATAGCGTCACCTTGAGCCTTATTTTCAGCTACTTCTTTTGCTTTTTCTAACCATTTGATAATTTCATCTATCGCAGTACCATACAAACCTCCTGATTTGTATACTCTTTCCTTAAGTGCTCCGTTTTCTTTTACCAATTGAGAATTTAAACCATATGACAAGGGTTTCTCGGGATTAGGAGATTTCATTTTACTGTAGAATGATGCTACATCGGCATTGGTAACATTAGGTCCGTAGAAATTCACAGCAGATAAAGCAACATTATCCACTCCTTTGGCCTGATTCACCTTTTTGACATCTTGATCATTAAAAATAACTTCGTAAGCCTCTTTAGAAATTTTGGTCTTGGTCGCCATGAGTAACTTACTTAAATAATCCCGGCTAAACCCGGGCTTTATTTTATCGTTACTGTAGTGATGGTGAATTCCATTAGAAAACCAAACACGTTTTAAATACGTTTCAAATGATCTCCATTCTTCAGAGCTTTTATCTCCATCATATTGAGTATATATATTTTCTAAAGCTTTTCTTATGGTGAGATTATGGCGGTAGTTTTGATCCCACATGATATCTCTTCCGCTTAAACCGGCTTGCACCAGGTAATAGACAAGCTTTTGTTCTTTTAAGGTAAGATCATTCCATCCCGGAATTTGATATCTTAAAATTTTTATATCGGCAAACTGCTCTACTTTATAATCAAATTTTTCTTTAATCGCTTCGTTTTCTTGTGCAGACAAGTTCGTTTGATTTTGATTATTTAGATCTTTTTTACAAGCTACAATTATGAAAATAATAGCCATAAAAAATAGGATCGTTTTGAGTTTCATAGTAAATATTTAAAAGTTTGCGCAAATGTAATAAAATAATAGGACGCAAAAATTAGTTATATTAGCTAATCAAAATATCTAAACCGACTAACATGAAGATCATTAAATATCTATTTTTTCTATTATTATTAGTAATTATCGGAGGAGCTGTATATGTCGCAACCATCGATGGGGAATTTCAAATAGAAGAAAGTAGAGTTATAGAAGCCCCTGATGAATTATTATTCGATACTGTAAATGAGTACAAGACTTGGGAAAAATGGGGGCCGTGGATGGATGAGTCTGATGACTTAATTATGGAGTATGCTGAAAAAACTAGTGGTGAAGGTGCTTCGTATAGCTGGAAAAGTGAAATTCAGGGAGATGGTATGATGAAAACTGAAAAGGCTGTTCCCTTTTCGAGTATCGATCAAAATATTGTATTTATAACTCCTATGGGAGAAAGCAAAAGTGACGTCTATTGGAAATTTGAAAAAATCGATGCCAAAAAAACTAAAGTCACATGGGGTATGAAAGGAGAACAATCTTTTATGGAAAAAGCCTTTTGGGCGACTCAAGATAGTAGCTTAACGCAAGTACTTAGACCTATGTACAAAAGAGGTCTTGAAAAATTAGATTCGTACGCAAGCGAAGCAATGAAAAAATATTCAATTCATGTAGATGGTGTGACCGAACATGACGGAGGGTATTATATGTATAGCGCAACTGCATCCTCGATCGCCGCTATTCAAGAAAAAATGACGCAAATGCTGCCTGCAGTAGACGCTTATATGAAACAAAATAACTTACCGCAAACAGGAATGCCATTTACCATTTACAATACTTTTAATGAAGAACAAGGCACTTCTATTTTTTCTACTGCTATACCAACAAAAGACAAAGTAGTTACACCTAAAGATAGTGATGTGCTTTGCGACCTTCTTCCGAAGCAAAAAGTTGTAAAAACGACATTAAAAGGTGATTATAAAAATTTAAAAGAAGCTTGGGAAGCCGGGTATACGTACATCACTCAAAATGGATTGGAGCTTAATGAAAATTCTCCGGCATTCGAGGTATACCGGGTAGAACAAACCTCGCAATCTAATCCGGCAGAATGGGTGACCGAGATTTATATTCCTATTCTATAGTATAAGACAACGTAATACACCTTTTTTAAAAAAGGATTGTATAATTTACGAATTTTGAATAATAAATATCCGTAATCAATCATATTACACTGTCTCCTCGAGCGCAGTCGAAAGGTTAGTAAATCCAACCTGTTCTAAATTAGGTCTCGACTGCGCTCGACCAGACATTAAAGTTAATTTTATGATGTATAGCGAATATTTAAATTTTGAATTAAAACGTACGAACATATAACGGATTATTGCATTTTTCAAACAAGAAATCATGAAGCAAATTTTTTTGGTCTTTGTCGGTGGAGGTACAGGAAGCATAGCCCGTTATCTGATGAGCAAATATCTCAATACAGCTACGACCAATATTCCCTTTGGCACATTTACTATTAACATCTTGGGCTCGTTTTTAATAGGTATTATTATGGGAGTTGCTTTTAAAAACAGTACATTCTCTCAACATACAATACTTCTTCTTGCTACTGGTTTTTGTGGAGGGTTCACGACATTTTCTACTTTTGCCTACGAGAATCACATGCTTTTAAAATCAGGCGATTTTATTAACTTTTTTATTTATACTTTTGGATCTTTAGTACTTGCGCTCTTCTTTGTATTTCTAGGTATATTTATTACCAAATAATTCGTGTTTATGAAGAAAATAGAAACTATAGTTCGCAAATCAAAATTTAACTGAGAAGTCATCCTGAATTCATTTCAGGATCTCATTAAGTTTATTGTCAGCACATTGAGATGAGAAGCTGAAACGAGCCTGTGCTGAACTCGTTACAGTGTTCAGCTTAACGCAAACCGTTTAGGTTAAATTACGGATATTTATTAAAAATTTCATTACTACGCGTTTCACGATACTTATTTACTACCTATTATTCATTCGCATATCTTATAAAAACCTAAAATTTAGGCACTTCTATGCTATTTGTTTCCAAATAAAAGAGATTTTTACTAAAAAACCGTACAAAAACTACTTTTAAATTCTTAAAATTTACTAAAATAAAAGTTAAACCCTTATTTTTTATAGGTATAAACTATCAATAGTATAAAAATTAACCACAATACCTTATTTTTTATAAGGGTAATATTATTTTAACATAGTTTTACAAAACCAATTAAAAACTATTAGATTAATAATTATGAAAACAAAAACCGTAACAAATTTTTTTAAAACGTATGTACTTATTTTTTTAGGCTTTACTAGTTATATCTGCCAAGCACAGGAAGACGATAAAGGATGGTTTGACAATTTTTCAATAAGTGGCTCTGTAGATGGTTACTATAGGTACAACATAGGAGCGCCCAATGATAATACTGTTGCACCGGGTACATCTTTTGCTAACGAAAGCGGCTTTGCGCTAGGGATGGTGAATACTATACTTGGCTTTGAAAGCGAAAAAGTGGGTTTTGTAGCCGATCTTGTGTTTGGGCAAAGAGGAGAAGATGCAGTTTTTAACTCTGATGATTCTGCTCAAATCGTTAATCAACTTTATGTTTACTGGAACGTTTCTGAAAACATAAAATTTACTTTTGGTAATTTTAATACTTTTTTAGGGTACGAAGTTATTTCTCCCGTTGGAAATTTCAATTATTCTACATCATACATGTTCTCTTATGGTCCGTTTTCGCATACCGGACTAAAAGCTGATTTTACGCTTAACGACAAATGGACTGCCATGCTTGCTGTCATGAACCCTACAGATTTTACAGAAAACAATCCATTCGACACGTATATTCTTGGCGCACAATTAGGATATATTGATGATAGCGGAAGTGCATTTTTGAATTTTAGATATGGTAATGAAGGAGAACCTGAAGATGTCGAACCTACTTTTCAAGTGGATTTAACTACAGGATGGGATGTTACCGCAGATTTTTATCTCGGTGTTAATGCTACGTATTTATCCACCGAAAATGAAGGTGATGTTGATGCATCAGGATTTTACGGACTTGCATTATATCCCCAGTACAAAACATCAGAGCAATTTACACTTGGATTGCGCGCCGAATATTTTTCGCAATACAATTTTGGTTTGGTCGTCACAAATGGCATAGATTTCTTTTCTCCTATAGCATTTGATGAAGAAGGTGATGGTGAAGTAATCGCTGTTACACTTACAGGAAGCTATGATATTGGTAATTTAATAATAAAACCAGAATTAAGAATTGATTCTTCTGACGATGCTTTTGTTGATAATGACTTAGAAGTTACCAGTAGTCTTTCTTCATTTGTACTAGGAGCTATTTACAAATTCTAAAGTATACGTTAATACTAGTATACCAAAGTACAAGCTTCAAGATTTGGTAGTAAACTATCTCGAGGCAAGCCCACAAAGCATTCGTTGAAAGCAATTTTTCAATTTTGAGTCAAGACTCTGGGTATCGTACCCTTTGACGATGCTAATACAACTCTTGTTTTCAGCATGATCATTAGATAAGAACCTAATGATCGTGCTGATTTAGTTTTGATAGAAGACATAGAATTTCACGCGGTTTAACCCGAATTATGCATAATAAAATCTATTATGGCTTGAAATGCCTTCATCATTCATTATCTGGATGCTTTCTAAATTTTCGAACTCCCGCTAATATTTCGATGTCCAGATGATTTTCCTCTGGTGGCACAGGACATGAATATCGATCACTATACGCACAATTAGGATTATAGGCGGTATTAAAATCGAGCAGTATGGTTTCTCCATCGGGAATTTTAAGATCTATATAGCGTCCGTTGGTATACGTAGCGCTTCCGTTAGAAGTATCTGTAAAAGGTAAAAACAAATAATTATCGTAACCCGGCTCTCCTACTAATTCTTGGTTTTGGTAAATATTCAGAACAAAAGATTGTTCTTGTATCAAAAAATGCGCTTCTCCATACTTCACAAATAAAGGCTCTGTACCCGTAGTGGTTTTCATAATAAATGGAGATTCATAAGGTGTGCGAATAAACTTGGCTACGATACAATACGAAGTATCTACTTCAAAAAAGTCTAATTCCTTAAATTGTTCAAAATCCTTTGGCGGTAAAGGTGATTTCTCTTCTTCTGCAAACTTTTTGTTTAAATCATGCTGAAATGACAATATTCTTCTAATATGAGGTTGGTTTTGTGCCATCATACTCTCAAAAAGAAAAAATACTATCAAAAATAATCGAATCACCGTGCTATTTTTTTGCAAAAGTACAATTTACAATGAGAACTGGTTTACACTTTTTTAGCAAATTGAAAAAAGTGTAAAACAGTTCTATGTTAACTAATCAAAAAATTGTACTCAAATCATCTATAAAAAATTTACTTTTATTCACTATTTGAAGCACTTGACAAAAATCATAAGCAATTGAAAAAAATTTTACTTCAGTATATCGACTCGTTTTCGGGTTTATCTAAAGAAGTTTGGTGGTTGGCTTTGATTACACTCATCAACAGAGCCGGAGCGATGGTGATTCCATTTTTGTCACTTTACCTAACCGATACCCTTAGTTTTTCATTAGAACAAGTTGGCTGGGTAATGACTAGCTATGGTTTAGGTTCTTTTTTTGGCGCTTGGCTTGGTGGAAAATTAAGTGACCGTATAGGATATTTTAAAGTTATTTTAGGTTCGTTATTTTTAACAGGGATTTCATTTCTGATTGTACAGTATTTCTCAGGCTTTTGGAGTATTTGTCTAAGTTTTTTCATCCTGATTACTGTAGCAGATACTGCAAGACCAGCGTTTTTTGTAGCGTTAAGTGCCTATAGTAAACCAGAAAATAAGACCAGGTCACTAACTTTTATAAGACTCGCTATTAATTTAGGATTTTCTTTGGGACCAGCACTGGGCGGACTCATAATCGCTACAATCGGGTATCATGGACTATTTTGGGTTGACGGAGTTACCTGTATCATAGCCTCTTTGGTAATGCTACAGACATTGAACCCTAAAAAAGCCAAAGAACTGGATAAAGAAGTTGTAGTAGAACATCCTATTGCTGCACATCAGGATAATACATATCTACTTTTTTTGATTGCTCTAGCCCTTTTTGGTTTTATCTTTGTACAGTATTTTTCTACCATTCCTTTGTACTATAAAGAAGTGCATCAACTTACTGAAGAGAGTATTGGTTTATTACTTGCTCTAAACGGTGCACTAATTTTCTTATTTGAAATGCCATTGATTACCTATCTAGAAAAAACAAATATTTCTAAAGTAGGGTATGTGATTGGTGGTTTTATTTGTGTTGGGGTAAGCTTTATACTTTTACTGGTTACTCCATGGATTGGCATCTTGATTATAGGAATGATTATGGCAACTTTGGGTGAAATGATTGCATTTCCGTTTGGAAACGCATTTGCCTTAAATCGATCAAAAAGAGGAAGACAAGGAGCTTATATGGGGTTATATGCTATGTCATTTTCAATCGCGCACATTTTTGGTCATAATTCGGGAATGCAACTTATCGACGCTTATGGATACACAGACAGTTGGATAGTAATGTCATGTATCTCGGTAATTGGAATACTCTTACTCTTATTAGTAATATATAAATTAAATAAAGAACGCATGAGAGGCGCTTCTATCTTAACTAAGTAAACGCATACACACTTAACAGGTATTCAACTAAAAGATTAAACCCGGTTTATGCATTAGAATTTCGTTATAAGGGTTGAAAATGCCACGACAAAGCACTGCTTTAAGCGAAATGTAGCGTTGGATGTGTTTTCTAAGTTTCAGCGTAACAGTCCACCATAAGCGCAGTCAAAGGGCTACGGTGAAACTTAAAAACACAACGTAGTACTCGGTTTTGCAACAGTTTAAAGCCGTAATAAATTTTCTAATGCATAAAGCGGGTTAAACTAGTTTACTAAAAAAGCATCTGCTTTTGGGGATAGCAGATGCTTTTTTAATTTTGGGGCAAAAATTACGTACTCTCTTTAGTTTACGATTTGGGGTTTTCTAAACCAATGTCCTCACACTTAATTTTACCGGATGCACTCAAAAATTTTTATTTGCCTGATTATCGTCATAACCTTTTAAATTCAAATTTTTTAAGAACATCTGTACCGTTTTGTACATTACTAATATAAGATAATTAAAAGATAAAAAGCAAATATATTCGATAAAATACACAATTTTTTAGCAAATAAGATTAAAATACATTTTTATACTAGTAATTTGGCTACAAAATTGATGAAATATACTAGTAAGCTTCTTCTATATTAAAATTACGGTATACGCGTAAATAAGCTTCATTTCTATACCAATGACATCTAGTTCTTATACTAGCTCAACGCTAAAATTAGAAAGTGCTATTTTACGGGTCAAAAAAAAAGCGCTCTTACGAGCGCTTCCTGTATCCGGGCAAATTATGTACTCTCTTTAGCTTCAAGATTTGAGGTCTTTAGACTAATGTCCTCACACTTAATTTATCCCTGATGCATTCTAAAACTGAAATTTTAACCTGAATCATCAAACAGGTTAAAATTTTAGTTTCAGACACTACATCAATGAGTTAACTTGGGTAAATATAAAGTAAAAGAAATTAATATTCCAAAAATACAACGTTTAAAAACATAAAAAATCGATGAAATACTCAAATTCATATATTTTCAATATGTTTTGAAAGAATTACAAAAAAATGCATAAAACATGTTGAGACTGGTTTATTACGGTCATTGATTGCAGGTAAGAGCTACTTTTATTTTATTAGTTGACAAATATACGCAGTAACAACCAGGCATTAATCTCCAAAAAAGTATTTAGACTTTCCTAAGTATTTTTTTATTAGCGCATTATATTCTTTAGACATTCGAAGTGCCAGCGTGCCTTTGATTTGGTATAAAGCTTCGAAATGTTCATACCCATTTTTAAGAAGTCTTTCAAGATAAAATAATGCGGTGGTGTTATCTTGATCCTGTGCACTTAAAGATATAATCTCTTTATACGATTCATAATCCTTATGGTCTACGATCGTACTTAAAATTGTAATAAACATACGTTTTTCAAAATTTTTTGGTTTTTTAGCGAGTTTGCTCTTGTAGGTAGATAATGTATTTTTAAGATACCCTTTTACTCTGCCTACCATATTTTGAGAATACAGACCATCTTTTTTATAAATAGAGTCTAGTTCTGTCATTTGATATTGCCACCAACCCATATTTTCATAAAATACTCCTCGTATATCTTCTTCGATCAAAAACAAGTAGGTTTGTCTATAATTATCTTCTAAACTATTATATTTTGCTTCTAACCTCCTTTGCTTTCTAAATTCTTTGTTTCTTTTGATCTTTTTCTCTTTCTCACGAAGAAAATCGGTATCAAAAAACAAATGAAATTGAGATTGAATTCGTCTAAGCTCTTTATATGCATATAAAAACTCTTGCTTTCTAAGTTTTTTCTCTACACTATCTAATGCTCTTTGAAACTCGCGTTTGACCCAAACCGAGTCCATTGGCATTCGACCTTTTAGCATAGCATGCAGTGTAAATGAAGAAAGTGGTTTCTTTAAAAGTTTCGGATAAGGGTAATCTGATGTGCCGTTAAATGTAAAGAGGTCTGCCTCTATGGCTTTTCTTTTAAGATATCTTACAGTTCTGGTAAAATCCTTGTACCGATAATTATTCTTATTTACAATTCCGAAATAGGAGAAATTTTTAGCTATTTTGATTCTAGAATCGTAAAAATAACTATCACCGATTGCAATAGTTCCGAACACATTTTTATTATCAAGCGCAGGAATTAAACTTACAAGTCTCGCATCTTCATCTAACGCAGTAACATATACTCTACCCTTTTGAATAGGAAACATAGAGGCCACATAATCCATAAAAGTAGCTATATATGTTGCCTTTTCTTCAAGATTTTGTGCATTACTGAAATTACTAATCGCTACGATATACCCAAACTCTTCAGCCGCTTCTTTATATAATCGTGTACTACTACTTACATTATTATTAGAATCAAAGCCGAAAATTATGGGCCAGTTTTTATCAGTTTCAAAATTAGTGGGTAAATAAAGACTAAACGTATTTTTTGTATTTGGAACATTAAGAGAATCAATAACTACTCCTTTTTTAAAACTTAATGTATATTGAGCATATCCAAATCGAGGCAAAAAAAGCAAAAACACAATGTAACTTATGATATGAAGTACTTTTTTCACAATAGAATAGTTATATTTTATGAATATCCGTAATTAATCATATCGCACTGTCTCCTCGAGCGCAGTCGAGAGGTTCGTAAATCCAACGATCTCTAAATCAGGTCTCGACTGCGCTCGACCAGACAGTAAAGTTAATTTTATGATGTATAGCGGATATCCAATTATATTTTAGTTTTATGATTGTAGAATGATACCACCCCACATATTTTGCATTTTCTTTTGATTGTAATTATAAAATTCTTGTTTGGTATTTCTGTACATAGCGCGTCAAGGTGCATAGATACGTCCTTTATAAAATGAATCTACAACAAAACTTGTATAAATGTATAAAACAATTGTGACTTTGAACTGATCATTTTCTGTAAACTACCGTGATGTAAGTCCACGAAGCATTCATCAGATACTAATGTACCAATGTCAAGGCAAGCCTCGAAATAGTACCACTTTTGATAGTACCATAAAAAAACACCTGAATTCCATCAGGTGTTTTTTCATTTCTTGTACTCTCTTTAGTTTCCCTAACTAATGTCCTCACACAAGATATTATGTTTTATACCCTTTGAATTACAAAACATATGCCAAAGATAGCGCTATGTTTTTTTTGATGTTAACGCATTTACAACAGGGTTGTTCTCTATTAAATTTGACAATATAATATGTGTTTTAACCTCTCCGTACGGAATCAATACATCAATAAATTCTTGTAAATGGATTTGATCTCGCAACACTACCTCCATAATTATATTTTCATTACCTGTTATTCGGTAACAATTTACTACTTCACTAAATGATGAAACTTTCAATAAAAAAGGCTGTAATCTCCCCATAAACGCTCTAAGCGTAATCATTGCCTTAAGTTGATATCCAGCTTTTGTATAAGAAACCTCGGCTTTGTATCCTTTCAAGATACCGAAATCCTCCATTTTTTTAATACGCTCGGCTACTGCCGGGGAACTTAGGCCAACTTTTCTTCCGATTTCAGCATTAGAGAGTCTCGAGTTATCTTGTAAACAATGAAGAATTCCCCAATTTGTGGCATCAATTTTCACTACACTTCATTTTTAAAACAAAAATAGTATTTTTCGTTAATACTTAAAGTCAATTATCTGTTTTACTTTAAATCTAAAATTTATAACCTTTAAAATAGCCTTATTTTTGAAAGACTATATGATATGAGATCCAAACCACAAAATAAAAGACTTTATAGAAAGGCTCTTGAGATATTTACACTATCTAAGAATATTTCTAGTTACCTAGTTCATGACATGGCGTCTTTACAACATAATGGCGAGGAAGATCCTACTATATATTTTACCGGAGATATTATAAGGCAATCTGATGCATTAGCTCCAAAAATTATTACTGCAGAAAATCAAATATTTCAGGATGACCGAATACGACAGGCGAATTCATTAATTCATATCACTAATAAAATTTATAGAAATTGCGAGCGTTTAGAACAAACCGAAAGCAATGGAAAAGAATTTTTACCACTTCTAAGAAAGGAATTAAAAAAGTTTAAACACCTGCAGAAAAACTGGATGATGACGTTGTAAGATATCTTCATTATAACGAGAAGATACGATGAAGTATAGTCTTTCAATTTTAAAAATTATACTTCTACTTGTAATAAAAAGATTGCTTCGTGCTTCGCAATCATAAGGTCATATTTAATTTAAAGCTAAAAATTCAGCTATTTTGTTTTGATAGCGTTTTAGTTCTTCTAAGACTTTATTACGCAATAAAAATAATCCTATCATATTAGGAATCATCATGGCAAAAATCATAGTATCACTAAAATCTGTAACCGATGTTAACGTAGATGCAGCACCAACAACTGTGAAACAACAAAAAATGATTTTGTAGGTATACTCAATGCCTTTACTTTTTCCAAAAAGATAGCTACAGGACTGGTACCCATAGTACGACCAAGAGATCATAGATGAAAAAGCAAAAAGCACTACTGCAATCGTTAATAGATAAGGAAACCAGGAAATACCGCTTTCTAGTGCGGCCGATGTTAGCAAAACACCTTGTTCCGAATTAATTTCTGCTCCTGTCTCTATCTGTCCGGTAATGATCAAAACTAAGGCTGTCATAGTACAAACTACTACCGTATCAATAAAAGGTTCGAGCATAGCCACTAATCCCTCACTAGCAGGAAACTTTGTTTTTACGGCACTGTGAGCTATAGATGAGCTACCAATACCTGCTTCGTTACTAAAAGCTCCTCGTCTAAATCCCTGAATTAGAACTCCTACACATCCACCTAATACCCCTTCAGCGTTAAAAGCCCCTTTCCAAATGATTACAAAGGCATTTGGGATTTCAGCTATATTCATACATAGGATTGTAAGTATTGCAATGAGATATATAATTACCATAAGAGGTACAATCTTATCGGTTACACTAGCTATCTTTTTGATTCCGCCAATAATGACTATCCCAACCAGAATAGCCATAATGACACCAAATATCCAGCCTTGACCATGTAAAAAAGAAGTTTTGGGGATAATTACATGCTCAAATAATTTATATGCCTGGTTAATTTGAAACATGTTTCCACCCCCCAGAGATCCTCCCATACACATTATTGCAAATAATGCTGCCATGAATTTGCCTAGTTTATTAAATCCTTTCTCTTCAAACCCCTTTCTTATATAATACATGGGACCACCGAAAATCTTTCCGTCAACACCGACTTCTCTATACTTAACACCTAACGTACATTCTACAAATTTGGATGACATCCCCAACAAACCTATAAAAACCATCCACAAGGTAGCTCCCGGTCCTCCTAAAGATAGTGCTATTGCTACTCCAGCAATATTACCTAATCCTACAGTTGCAGATACCGCAGTAGTCAACGCCTGAAAATGAGTAACCTCTCCTACAAGTGACTTTTGATTATCTTCTTTTTGATTCTCTAGGGCATCATATCTACCATATACTACTTGTATTGCAGTAAAAAAATTTCTAATATTAACACCTTTAAAATAAAGAGTAAAGTACAAGGCACCACCAAAAAGTATTACTAACACCCATGGAATTCCAATAGCTTCAGTAACAGGTATTTCTGTTAAAACGGCATCTACAAACCAACCCGTAGCATTACCAAAGGCTTTATTAAGAGAATCATCAAAGGTTTGTTGCACAATAGAAAGTAAAAACGACATGAGTTATTTTTCTTTGCAAATTGTAAGAAAAATATAAGCTTGAAAAGGTTAAACAATAATCAAATTTTAAGTATTACTTGCTTAACCTTATGCTTAAGTATCCCCTTCTAGTGAGATGTATTTTGAAAAGCTATTCGCTTGTGCAAAAGTTATGAGTTGTTTCTTTCCGTCGGCACCACTAATGTGAAGCATTTTTTTTATTTGATAAATATGAGTTTGAAACCCATCAACGCTAATATGCATCTCATTAGCAATTTCAGTATAAGACTTATGATTACCATAATGCGCTAAATACCCTAAAACTTCCTTCTGACGTTCAGAAAATTCGGTTTTTGAGGTTTTCTCGAGCTTCTTCACATTCTTTTTTAGTGATTTTATAGTATCTAAATGACTTTCGTTTGCTAATTCTAATTGTTCAATACTCTTTCTAAAATCACTATTTTGAACTTCTAATTCTTTAACCAAACTTTGCTGCTTTTCTTTTTCTGAAAGAAATTTCCAGCTATACAAAAGAATTGAAAACAAAAGAATAAATAAGAATTTAAATGAAATGGCAGTTATGCTTCCTAGTACACTCCAAAATTGTTGATCTATGAATTTTAAAGCTTTATCCTGCGGAATCATTCTATGCGAAATTGCAATAATGATTAAAATAAAAAGAACAAAAGTGGGTAAGTACATAAATTTCATTTGCCTGCCCATAAAGGCTCTATTGAGCTCAAAAAGTAACGAAATAGCAACCACTATAGAAATTGGAATGTCTATAAGCCATATAAAATTATTACTTATTTCAGAATTTCCATAGGAAGCCATAACAAAAACGAAAGTAATCATACCCAACACTCCACAGTACACTATAATGAATTCTTTAATAGTAAAACGCTGTACTAACCGAACTATCAGACCTGGTTTTTGTTGATGTTCTATAGACGGAAGTGATAATATAATAAATAATGAATTGGCAAGAGATACCAATACCCCAAGATAAATCAGAACTCTGTTTGTAGGTAGCCAGTATAGGCCATTTACAAAGATAAGGTTAGCTAATGCCCCTATACCCCAAACAAAAATTGCAAGACCAAACCACTTAATTCCTTGTATTGTGCTTTGATCGGCAACTCGACCTTTTTCTTTACTAAAAATTCGCTGAATCACTATTGCTGAAATTAAACAAACAATAGCCGTAACCGTATACTCAATCGTGCTAAACACAACTATCCTTTTGTGTTAAAGATAAAGAAACTCTTATAATCGCACCAAATCGATCATAATTTAACATCAAATCATACATCTTATAACATCTGTACTAATAACTTAATGTAAGCATTCGAATTTAGAATGCTGTAAGTTCTTAAAATAAATTTGGAATAAGCATTCACGAAGTCTTTCGTTTCGAGAAGACACAAGTCTATTGCTATTACATATTCCTTCGATATTGCCCGCCAACTTCAAATAATGCCGCAGTGATCTGCCCTAACGAACATACTTTTGTAGCTTCCATTAGTATTTCAAATATATTTTTATTTTGAATGGCCGCCTCTTGCACTTGATTTAATGCCTGCGAGGCTCTATCTTTTTTAGCTTGATGTAAGTTATTCAGTGTAGTGATTTGATATTGTTTTTCTTCTTCGGTAGCACGAATAACCTCTCCCGGAGTTACAGTAGGTGATCCCTTGGAGCTCAAAAAGGTGTTTACGCCAATAATTGGAAATTCACCCGTATGTTTTAATGTTTCGTAATACAAACTTTCTTCTTGTATCTTACTGCGCTGATACATGGTTTCCATTGCTCCCAGCACACCACCGCGCTCTGTAATTCTGTCAAACTCGGCTAACACCGCTTCTTCAACAAGATCGGTTAACTCTTCAATAATAAATGACCCTTGAATCGGATTTTCGTTTTTGGCTAAGCCTAGTTCTTTGTTAATGATCAATTGAATTGCCATTGCTCTACGCACCGATTCTTCGGTTGGTGTTGTAATTGCTTCGTCGTACGCATTAGTGTGTAGCGAATTACAGTTGTCATATATAGCATATAAGGCTTGCAATGTTGTACGAATATCGTTAAAATCAATTTCTTGCGCATGTAAAGACCGACCGGACGTTTGGATATGATACTTTAACATTTGCGCTCTCGAATTAGCTTTATATTTATACTTTAATGCTTTTGCCCAAATTTTGCGCGCAACTCGTCCGATAACCGCATATTCGGGATCGATACCGTTTGAAAAAAAGAATGACAGGTTGGGACCAAATTTATTGATATCCATACCCCTGCTTAAATAATATTCTACGTAAGTAAATCCGTTGGCTAATGTAAGAGCAAGTTGCGTTATAGGATTTGCTCCTGCCTCTGCGATATGATATCCTGAAATAGAAACCGAATAAAAATTACGAACTTGATTTTCAATAAAATATTCTTGTACATCTCCCATCAAACGCAATGCAAACTCTGTCGAAAAAATACAGGTGTTTTGTGCTTGATCCTCTTTCAAAATATCAGCTTGCACAGTACCACGAACCGTACGTAAGGTTTCAGCTTTGATTTTTGAGTACACATCTGCTGGTAAGACTTGATCACCTGTAACACCTAACAGCAGTAATCCCAAACCATCGTTACCCTCGGGTAGATCACCTTGATATTGTGGACGTTCTACCCCTTTATCTTTATAAATTTTCTTGATTTTGGCTTCAACCTCGGCTTCAAGACCTTGTTCTTTGATGTATTTTTCACAATTTTGATCAATGGCAGCATTCATAAAAAAACCTAATAACATAGGAGCGGGACCGTTGATCGTCATACTTACCGATGTCATCGCGTGCGTAAGATCAAACCCGGAATATAATTTTTTAGCATCATCCAAACAGCAAATAGAAACTCCGGCATTACCTATTTTACCATAAATATCAGGGCGATGATCGGGATCGTTCCCGTATAAAGTGACAGAATCAAAAGCTGTAGATAATCGTTTGGCAGGCATACCTAAACTTACATAATGAAAACGACGATTGGTTCGCTCTGGTCCACCCTCACCTGCAAACATACGGGTAGGATCTTCTCCTGTTCTTTTAAAGGGATACAATCCGGAAGCATATGGAAACTCACCGGGAACATTTTCTTGTAAACACCATTGCAAGATATCTCCCCATGCTTTATATTTTGGTAATGCTACCTTTGGAATTTGTGTATGCGACAAAGATGTCGTATGCGTTTCGATTTTAATTTCTTTGTCACGTACCTTGAATGCATATATAGGATCCTTATATTTCTTAATTTTGGAAGCCCATGCAATAATAATCTCCCAATTGTGTGGGTCAAGATTTAATTTTACTTTATCAAATTGATCGAACAAAAGCTTTAAAAAAACCCGGGTATCATCATTTTGGTTAGCAGCCATGATGTTCTCCTGGTCTATGCCTGTTTTGGTTAACAATTGCTCTTCATCTCCAGAGAAGTTTGCTACAGATACTATGGTTTGAAATATTCCGTATAACTTTTGAGCCACCTCTATTTGATCGTTTACCGTTAGGTCATATGACCTATTATTTTCTGCAATTTCAGACAGATATCTTGTTCTACTGGGGGGAATCACGAAAATTTTCTCAGACATTTCTTTAGAAATATGAAAATCAGACTGTAAATCTGCTTCCGTTTTGGCTACAATTTTATCCATGATTGCCTTGTAGAGCGTATTCATCCCCGGATCATTGAATTGCGAAGCTATAGTACCATAAACCGGTAATTCGTCTTGCGGAATTTCCCATAAATTATGATTGCGCATATATTGTTTTTTCACATCGCGTAGTGCATCTAAAGAACCTCTTTTATCAAATTTATTGATGGCCACGAGATCGGCAAAATCAAGCATATCGATTTTCTCTAACTGTGTAGCTGCTCCAAATTCTGGTGTCATCACATATAAAGATGTATCACTATGCTCCAGGATTTCAGTATCAGATTGGCCAATCCCCGAAGTTTCTAAAATAATCAAGTCAAACTCTGCAGCTTTGAGTACTTCGATTGCCTCTGCTACATATTTTGATAATGCCAAATTAGATTGACGCGTAGCAAGAGAGCGCATATATACCCTTGGGGAGTTGATAGCATTCATCCGAATGCGATCACCGAGTAATGCCCCTCCGGTTTTTCGTTTTGAAGGATCTACAGAAATGATCCCAATCGTTTTAGTAGGAAAATCAATTAAAAATCTTCTTACCAATTCATCAACCAATGAAGATTTTCCCGCACCACCGGTTCCTGTAATTCCCAAAACCGGTGTATTTGAGGTTTTATTTTTCTTGTGAATTTTTTGTAGCGTATCTTTCGCAACTTCAGGAAAGTTTTCTGCAGCAGAAATTACCCTGGCAATGGCCCCTATTTTCTTCTCTACCAAATGATCTGCTTCGCCATTAAGTTTATTACCAATAGGAAAATCGGCTTGTTTCACCAAGTCGTTGATCATACCCTGCAACCCGAGTTCGCGACCATCATCAGGAGAATAGATTCGGGTAATTCCATAATCCATCAGCTCTTTAATTTCTTCGGGAAGTATTACACCTCCACCCCCTCCGAAGATTTTAATATGCGCTGCCCCTTTTTCTTTTAATAGCTGATACATATACTTAAAGTATTCATTATGCCCGCCTTGATACGAAGTCATCGCAATGGCATTCGCATCTTCCTGTATAGCACAATTTACCACTTCTTCTACGCTACGATCATGACCAAGATGTATGACTTCTACTCCTGTAGCCTGTATAATACGACGCATAATGTTAATCGCAGCGTCATGCCCATCAAAAAGAGAGGCTGCCGTTACAATTCTTACTTTATTTTTAGGGGTGTACGGTGAAATTTGTTTCATTGATAATAAAAAGGGATTTTAATACCGCTAATTTATGAAATATGCATCAAAAACGTTTATTTTTTTAAAATAATATAATAAAGCTACGCTGTTCGCAATACGCTATTAGCCATATTCAGGGACTCTCAAAAATCAAATTGAATTTACTAAAATAATTACAAATACATGGCTATAAGTTTGCCTATAGCTAAACCTGGCTTATGTATTAGAATTTCGTTATCAGGTTTGGAAAATGCCACAATTAATATTCTTAACATACGCAGTAAGTTTTCTTATAGAGGCAGCGTATCACCAAAATCTGCAAATCGATACCCTTGTTGTTGCAATAAAGCACGTTCTTTACTATTGCTATGTAATACTGGATTAGAATGGTTGAAATGGATGAAGATAATCTTAGATTTGATTTGTTCTGATTCCTTTTTGAATAAAGCAACGGTCTCTTCTATAAAAGGATGTGGAACTTCAGACATTGGTCTAGGAATTTCTCCGTTTTTGAAAAATGTGGCGTCAATAAGTGCATAATCGACCTTTTTCACTTCTTCTACAATATTTTTCTTCCAAAGAGACCATTTATTAATATCGGGTATAAATAAGGCAGATTTATGCTTTCCAATAATTTTATAGCCAACAGTTTCAGAAAATTCATCTCTATGTGGCACCAAAAACGGAACAACTTGAATATTATCTGTAACCCGAATAGCAGTATCATTTTCTAATGGTGTTAAATCTATGTTTTTTAAATCTACCAATTGTGACCACGGAGCGTTAGTTTCTAAAAAAACCTTCATACTTGGCATAGCATATACGTTAATATTTTTGGCTCCCATCGCTTCTCTTCCTAAATGCATCAAACCTGTGTAGTGCCCTATATGTGCATGTGTTAAAAAAATACCATCAATTATAGTCGTATTTTGAAGATGTTCACTATCCAGAATAGCTAGCTGCTCGGGCATATCTGGTGTAGCCTCGAATAAAAATTTCTTTTTTGCCTCATGGTCAACGACACCGAGTGAAACTACCAATGCTTTTGTAGCTTCTCCTTTTTTGACGTCTTCAAATTCATTAGAATTATTGATATGTGGAAAGCCTCCATCTTGTGCTGTTCCTAAAATTGTAATATATTGTTGAGATGAAGTTAATGGATCACGACGCTGCTTATTACTTTCTTTTTCATATTTACAAGAAATAATAAGAAGAAATACTATTAAAAAAATTACATTTGAATTCATACGCGATATTTATAACCTCAAAACTACTTAAAAATCATGAAAAGAATTTTAATACTTAGCCTTCTAATCGTATGTTCTGGCTGTGCAGAGTTGCAACAGGTAGTTAATAATCTGCCCCAAACTACTAGTGGTGGGTTTGGCATAAGCAACGTTGATATTGCTAATGGCCTAAGGCAAGCTTTAGATAAGGGTATTGATAAACAAGTTAGCAAGCTTACCCAAAGAGATGGGTTTTATAGAAATCAACTCGTTAAAATTCTTCTTCCGCAAGAATTACAAAAAGTAGACAAAACGCTAAGAGATATTGGATTAAGTAAATTGGCTGATGAAGGTCTGAAGATTTTAAATAGAGCTGCTGAGGACGCGGTAAAAGAAGCTACCCCAATATTTATAAACGCTGTAAAAGAAATTACATTTACAGATGCAAGACAAATTCTCTTAGGGAATGACAACGCGGCAACGACATATTTACAAAATAAAACCAATAGAGCGTTGTATGCTAAATTTAATCCTGTTATTAATCGGTCTTTTTCTAAGGTAGGTGCAGATAAAATCTGGTCTAGTATTATTGGCAAATACAATGCCTTACCTCTTACTGGTAATGTAAATCCAGACCTTACCGATTATGTCACCCAACAAGCATTACAAGGTGTATACAAGATGATTGCTGTAGAAGAAAAACAAATTAGAACTAAACTTAGTTCTAGAACATCAGATATACTACGTCGTGTATTTGCCTTACAGGATAAATAGTTCTATTATTCGAATACACCAACCGGGTTGAACAGGCGTTAAAAAACCGGGGAATATTTATTACAACTTTAGGCAATGTTAACTGAGTATTAAGAGACTTGGTGTGCTTTATCAAATATCTTTGTGACGGATTAAAATAAGGATCATGTTGGCTTGGTTTAAACATAGAACGCATTTACAAAAATTACAGAACGATTATTGTAAAATGATGAAGAACGCTTACAAATTAGCACTTACTGATAAAGAAAAAAGCGATCAAATACACGAGAAAGCAAATAAAATACTTGCCCAAATAAAGAAAATAGAAAGTCAATCTATATTTTAGATAGATCCTTAGACTAGTATTTACCAATAAATTTTATGGTTTCTTTGTTGAAAATATCAGGCTGCTCAACATTCACAACATGTCCAGAGTTTTGGATCACATACAACCAGGATAACTGATGAGCCGCAACAACTTTCTTAACTGATGGTAAAAACAGATAGTCTTCTTCACCCATAACATACAATGTAGGGATTTTGATATCTTTTGCTCTAAAAAAGCGTAATAGTGGATTTATTTCTGAGGTAAGCCTAAACCAACGTACAAATTCCTTTTGGTACAATTTCTTCGCTTCGTTGGCAAATAATAACCTGGATTGCTTGTGGTTTTTTTTAGGCATAATGATAAATGCAAAAAATTTATATAGCAACATATACGGTATTACAGATTTGAATACAACTCCTAACCGCATAAGTACCTGGGACCTAAAATTTAATTTCATGATAGCGCCACCCATAATCATGCTTTGTACGCGATTAGGGTATTTTTCGGCTAGATTTCTAATTAAAATTGTGCCTAAAGAAATTCCAACAAAATGAGATTTTTTTATTTTTTCGTTATCTATAACACTAATTATATCTTCAGTAATAGAATCAAAAGTATACTTAGAATTGAAAGCATCTTTTAGGGCAGGTTTAGAATTACCATGACCTCGTAAATCTAACAAAAGAACGTTGAAATGTTTACGAAATTCACGAACTTGTTTAAACCAAATCGAAGAACTGCCTCCTGCACCATGTACAAAAGTGACCCAATCTGTATGTTCAGGATGACGGTATAAAGAATAGTTTAACAATGATTTGTATTTAGTTGATCAAAACTACGAACTTATTTTGCATTTATCCAACGGTTAACAATACATATAGAAATGTTTATCCTGAAATTTCTTTATGCAGTGTTTCAAAATATGAAAATGCATCGACCAGTCTAGAGCCATACCATGAAAAATATTCTCCATCAACCAAAATGATTTTTGCTTTTTTGTTCATGCGTTGTACTTCTGCAATATGCTTCTCTAAAAACGGATACGGTTCTGAAGATAGTAAAATAAAATCTATTTCTTGCAATGATTTCATTTCTTCTAAACTAATCTCGGGGTATCGGTCTTTATGCTCAAAAACATTGATAAACCTGTTGATGTGCAATACGTGATTAATAAATGTATGATTTCCTACAGCAATCCAAGGATCTTTCCATATGAAATAAGCAACTTTCTTTATTTTGAAACGTGCTATAGCTGTTACTAGTGAATTTTGTGCCTTGCTAATTTGAGAAACCAGTTGGTGCGCAGCGTTTTCTTTAGTAAAAATAATCCCGTATTGCTTAATTAGTTCTAAAGCATCGTTGATCGTAAAAATATTTGATACATGAACAGGAAAATCTTCTTGAAGGTATTCAACGATATCTTTGGTATTTTCTTCTTTGTTACATAGTATTATATCTGGATTTGCGCTGCGTATCTTTTCATAATTAACTTTTTTGGTCCCTCCTACAACTATTTTTTCTTTTCGCAGATGACTAGGGTGTACACAAAATTTTGTAATTCCCAAAATAGCCTCTTCCAAACCTAAAGCAACCAATAATTCGGTTTGAGAAGGAACCAAAGAAACTATACGTGTAGGAATTTTTGTAAGTTTTACTTCTCTTTGCAATTGATCGATATACATCATTAGGTATTGTTCATTTTGAAGACCCTTCAACCCGAATTAAACTTTTCTCAATTTGTTAAAAAATTCTGTTTACTAAGGATATTATTTTGAGTTTTTCAATTTTTTGCTTGCAGTATTTTTTTCATTTCCACCTGTAGTTCTTTTGCTTTTGAACAAGCTGCCTCTGCATAATCTGCTTGATTTGATGCATAAATAATACCCCGGGACGAATTGACCAATAATCCAACAGTTTTAGTAAGCCCGTATTGACATACTTCTTGCAAGTTACCACCCTGAGCACCTACTCCCGGAACCAATAAAAAGTTATCGGGTATAATTTTTCGCACTTCGGCGAGATATTTTGCTTTAGTAGCCCCGATAACATACATTAGATTTTCTGAGTTTTTATATGTTTTTGAAATTTTCAGGACTTCCTTATACAACTTACTATCGTTACTAGTTTTAGTTTGAAAATCAAATGCCCCTACATTAGAAGTTAAGGCTAATAAGATGGTATGTTTATTTTTAAAAGCTAAAAACGGCTCGACAGAGTCTTTCCCCATATATGGTGCAACGGTGACCGAGTCAAACGATAGATCCTCAAAAAATGCTTTAGCATACATAGAACTTGTATTACCAATATCTCCCCTTTTGGCATCGGCAATGGTAAAAATCTCAGGATGCTGTTCATTAAGATAGTTTATGGTTTTCTCTAACGATTTCCATCCTTTTACACCATAGGCTTCATAAAATGCAATATTGGGCTTGTATGCTACAGCTAGATGATGCGTAGCATCGATAATTCCTTTGTTGAACTCAAAAATAGGATCTTCTTTCTCGACTAAAAATTCAGGTATTTTATCTAAATCTACATCTAAACCAATACATAAAAATGACTGCTTCTGATGTATATGATGAACTAATTCTTGGGTGGTCATTCTTTTCTATCTTTTTAAGTATAATGCTATTCTTTGCCGTCTACATAATCCTGAAGATAACTGAATCGCTCTGTCAATTTACCGTCTTTTGTAATTCTAGCTTTTTCAAGAATTTTGTCTTTGTCTCCATTAAAAAAAGCAGGAAGCACATGTTCTAAAAACATCGCACCAAAACCTTCACTGGCATCTTTTGGTAATTCACAAGGTAAGTTATCGACCGCCATTACAACGATAGCATCTTTATTACTAATATCGGTTTCTGTTTCGGTCTTAGGGTCGTAACCGTACACGGGATTAGCTATTGTTGAAGGCCTAATGGTACTTGCCACGGGTCCATCAATGTCACAAGAGATATCTGCGACTACTTTTATTTGGAAATCCTTGGATCTGGCATCCTCTTTTGTATACATGTAAGGGGCACCTTCTCCATAAAAATGACCAGCGATATAAAGATCACTTACCTCTGCAAATTTCATAAAATCACCAGTATATGCTTCTGGATTTGCATAGAAATCATTTTTGTCAAGTACGCGCCCGTCTTTACGTTTATTATAATCCAAAACATCAATTTGTACATATACCGGCTCCTCAAAAGAACGGTGTAAATACGCATCAACAGTAACTTCTTTTATGCGCATAGCATCCAGAATTTCTTTTGCTCCGCCACCAACTTTTCCTTTTCCGGAAAGGACAATTTTGATATTGGGCAATGAAATTTTTGATAATTCTAATTCGAGTTCACCTTGATCTGAAAGTGTATTTGCTTTTGGTAAAGTAAAAGTGCCAAATTTTATTCCCCAGGCTCTAAAGCCATTATAAGCCCCTACAATACCAGCATATTTACCAAAACCTATAAGTCTAAATCCATGAGGCCCAACTATTGTTTCATGATCGTATAAATCAATTTTTTTTTCAAGTATCGCTTTTAATAACTTTCTGTTATACGGTTGTTTTTTTATGGTGTGTGAGAAGAAAAAGTATTTTTTATTTGAAATCAAGTCTGACACAGGAACCTCTTTCACACCAAGCAAAACATCACAATCTGAAACATCTGTAGTGACCTGAAATCCGGCCTGTTCATATTCAGCATCTTTAAACGCTCGTAATGTAGAACTTTCCACAACAAAAGATGCTTCGGGAAATTGAGATTTTGCTTTTTGTAAACTATTCGGAGAGAAAACAACACGACGATCTGGCGGGTTTTTGCGCTCTTTGATAATACCGAACTTGATCATAGTGTTTTTGGTATGTATTTTGTTGATTAAAATTGCAATCAAAGATATGACAATTATGTTTATCTTCGCCTTCCATTTTAGAATTGAGAATTTTGAATAAGCATGGAATAGGTTTAATACTAAATTCTGTATTCACAATTCTAAATTCATAATTCTTAACGGGGTCGACTGGTTTTGACAGCGAGATGAATAGAATAGTAAGCACGTCGAGCGCTGGAATATAGCTCGTAAATATCATATTTCACTTTTTTAAACGGCGAGAATAACTACGCCCTAGCTGCATAATCCGAATTATAGTAGGATAATGCCTCGGCTCACAAGGTGAGCAAGCAGGAAGACTCCCAATAGCCTTGGTTTGCGGCGATTGATTTTGAGTCTTCGTAAAAGTAAACCTAGAAATTGTAGGATCTTGATATAATTTCGAAATTTAAACAAGAATAAGCGATAGGTTGGCGGTTTTTGGTCTTTCTTATCGTCGAAAATTAAACAAAAACTAAGCGTGTAGAAAGCTGTTATATTCCTTGTTTGGACGAGGGTTCGAATCCCTCCGACTCCACTGAAATTTGATATCAAATGATATCATTTGCCCGTAAATTAAATGTTTACGGGCTTTTTACCTTTTATTTGATATCATCTGACATCAAATAAAAGGTCATAATTTGACCAAAAATGGTGAGTGATTCGGTGCGTGATTTTTCAAAATAAGATTACTCACCGAATTATTATATCCAGAGCGTTTTCCTTCTTTTGATTTTTTAACTTTGGTTCTGCTTCCTTTTTGATGATTTTGTACGATTTCATAAGATTCATTTTAGATTTACTTCCCATAGAGCCTTCACTGTTACCTTTTTTGATGCTTATACATTTTCAATATTTAGAATTAGTAAGACTTATAAAAAGAGTGAGGTACGAACCTGATTATGCAGTCGTCTAACTTCTAAATATTGGTATTTTGCTGTCAAAAATGGATACACTGGACTAAGCTGACCCCTTCAGAAGCACTAATTTATAAGATGGTTTATAACTGTCTTTCTGTCGGATGCTGATCCCTCTATACTAATAAAGAGATAGCCAATTTTTGTCGATTGAGATCGATAGATTAAGTTCAGAGTACTTTTTTGCGAAGGTAGTGTTGTTAATTCTGGATCAAGCTGACCCCTTTCGGAGTTGTTTTGGTAAAATTTTGGAGCATATGGACCCCTATTTGAACTATATGAGTCATTATTCTGGACTAAGTTGACCCCTTTGGTTATTAGGTTTTGGTTTTCCTTGATGGTTTTTATTCACCATCAAAAGATACTTTATGGCAGGAAAACCTAAACGTATGAGTCTTATAAAACAACTATTAAGGATGCATTTAAACGGTGATGGCTATAAAACCATCGCACGTAGCCTAGAGATCAGCAAAAACACCGTGGAATTACTACCTTTCACTGGACATAAAATAAAAGCCTTTAAGTATAGAATATTAATTTTATGCTCATGAAGAAAAAAACATATTGCTTAAGCTTATTGAGACTTTTGTTTCTAAAAAACGTTTTAAGGACTACCTACAACAAAATATTGCTACACTTTAAATTAATTATTTAGAATTAATATAAATTAAACAATTTTAATAAAATTACAAATGTGTACTATTGGTAACATTTGTTACTTATGTTACTCATAAAAAACCACAACACCCCCCCCCATAAAAAAGAAATGCTGTGGTTCTTGGTTTACGCTTTTGCCTCGTTTACCGCTTACTTGCTTATAGCATTAACAGAATCCACTACAACAAAAGGTTTCTCAAAAAATAGCTTACGTTCTTTAAAAGTGATATCGGCCATGGTGCTATCCTCTTTATTGACCCTTACCGATCTTCCTTTTTCATGAACATATCCTTTCAATTTATACTGTCCTATGATTTTAGGAATTATCCGTAGCATTGCTTTCTTTTCATTCTTTCCATATGTAGAATCAACATTTGTAGTATTGCCTTGCTCATCTTCTTGCCAATAATAGACCATGTGAAAATCGTCTTTCTTAGAAACGGAGGGTTGAAGGTCAAGATATCCTATTGATATTTTCTCTCTCAAAATGGTATCTTTAAGATCGATTGTAAAATAATTACTACTGTCTTTTAAGACCTTCCCATATTGATCGTAATAAATCAACTGATTTGTATACAGCGGGTTTTTGATCAAACTATCCTTGGAAACATCCATATATTCCACTTTCATTTTTGGCTTGCCATCTTTATGATAATATTCCCACCAGCCCGTAAGCAAAGTGTCTATAACCTTCCCCTTTGACATTAAATTGCCATTTTCATAGTATTTTTCATAAATATTATGACCATTTAATTGATATTCTTGTGCAATAAGACTTCCATTTTTAGAAAATCTTTTAGTAGTATCTACTATTTTACCTTGATCATAATATTCAATAGCCTTAAGTTCTCCACTTTTGTAATATTGCTTTAACTCACCATCTTTAATACCTTTATTATTATAGGTTATTTCAGATAGTAGTTCACCTGTAGAATAATAATACTTTTTCTTTTTAGTATTATTACAAGCAACAATAAAGCAAATCAACAAAACGATTATTGAATTTATCGAATTATTGCTCATTACTAACTTTTATTTAATATATTTTCATTAATGTTTTCCATCTGTTGAGACTGATTTTGAATGGACTCTTGAGATGCCTTTATAACACTATCAACTTTTGACATAGGTACTGTTACTTTTACATCGTAAACCTTTCCTTTAGAACTAACTTGATTCTCATCAATAACTGTAGTTGTTATTTCTCCAGCTCTTTGAGTAGTGAAGGTTGTATCTTTTTCATTGATTACAAGATTGGCTTTATCTACTATGTCAGCACCAAGGCCCATGCCTTCCCCAACAGTTTTAACAATTTCAGCACCGCCCTTTATGGTGTTAGCCTTGTTGAGCGGCCCTTTACCGGTCTGATTACTAGCAGCTTGTATAATGGCATCACCATCAACTGATTCAGTATCCCGGTCCCCTTTACGATCTGGTCCTGGACCACTGTTGTTTTGTTTAGTCGTAAAATTAAACCCTCCGCCTCTGTTGGCCAAATAATCCGATACCAGTAAAAGTGGCCCTGTTAAAACAACAGCAACAGTTTCTACCGTCTTTGATAAACTATTTATACCACTCTCTACACTCCTGGCCAGGCCATCACCAACGCCTTGTATAGGGCCAGGAATGTTTTGTTTCCCATTAGGATCTACATACTTTATAGGATTTTGGTAGGTGTATCCATATACATTCAGGTTTCCAGAATCATATACCCCGGTGTTGTGCTGGCCATCCAGATAATGTTCCCGGTTCATCACCGGATCATAGGTAGAAATTGGATCTACGGCGGTCCACACGGATGTGCGTGGGTCATAATATCGGGCTCCATAATAGTACAAACCAGTTTCCTGATCTAACTCCTTAGCATTATAACGATAGGGGTTGTCCTTCCCGGCATCTTCATCCCGACCATCTTCCTTTTCGTCAATGAACGTCTCCCCAAATGGGAAGTACTCTATATGCTGCGTGGTCTCACCACTACTAATTCCTGTGGTATAGGCTGCACTACCTAGTCGATCCTTAGTAAATGGCTTTTTGATTTAGCAGTAAAGGATTTATTAGTTTTAAAATTAGGTATAGAATATTTTTTTTCAACTCTTCTTTTAGGTTTTTCATCATTTTCTTTAGATTCCAACCTGTTGCAGCTAATAATACATTGATTTGAGGGGATTTGTTCCCATGTAGATAGTTTTGTCCCATTCTAAAGTCCGTTTTCAAATGTCCGATAACAGGCTCTATAGCTGCCCTGCGTCTGAATTTCTTTCTCTTTACCCTTCTTTGATATTCTGTATCCCGTTTAAGTGGTCTATTGTCTGGTGTTGATATGATAGTTTCTTTTATTTGCTTTATTCCTTTTCCTCCTCTATCGTAGATAATTTCTTTTGGTGTATGTAACTTATTTGACTTAATTTGATCCAGCAAAGGTTCTAAAGTTTTGCTGTCATGAGGATTTCCTTCAAAACTGCTTATCGCCGTTATGATAAGTGATTTTGAAGTTAGAGTGAGTCCTACTTTATTTCCAAACTCGTATTGTTTATGTGCTTTACCCTTTGCTATGCAAGCAGTAAAAGTTTTGTGAAGGCTATAGATCTTGTTTTTGTCAGAATGCTTTTGCTCAAGTACCTTCCAATAAAGAGCTATCTCTTGTTCATATTTGACTTTCTGGCTATCAGTCAATTTCCTTTCTAGTTCTCTGATTAATCTGCCTGCTATGGTTTTGATTTTTCTCGAAGCAGCTTTTGCTTTTTTCTTTCGTTTGGGATGGTTAGGATTGTAGGTGTCACGTACTAACTGCTTTGCTACCCTTTTGTAATTTTGACGCTGTTGTACCCCTTCATTTTTTGCAATAGTATTCACCTTATCTATAATCTTTTTGGCAAGTTTGGCGTCTGTTGGAAAAGTAGTGTTATTCTCTTGAACAGTCGTATCAGAAAGAACTACTTTTTCCTGAGAAGCCTTTCCATGAAAACTAACAGAATATGCAAATATCTTCTGAACTCCTGATTCTCCAATGCGTTCTCTAAAATGAACAAAATCACTAGGATCAGTTGGGAAGGAAAATTCAAAATGATCCATCCCACAGAAGTACTGCATATAAGGATCTCGTTCCCAGGCGTTGACTAAGGTTTCATCTCCAAGATTATAAATCCGCTTTAACATCAATGAACCCACCATTAAACGTACAGGCATTGAAGGGCGTCCTCTACTTGAATACAGCCCCGAAAAGCTATTCTCAAAATAATCCCAATCAATCTTATCAGCTAACAAAACCAGCTCGTGACCCATATCAATGAAGTCAATAAGATGCGGTTTGAACAGGTCTTTTTGCGGAGAATGCTTTGTTTTTCCTAACATTATTTGCAAGAATTTTTATCCAATTTAAAGAAAACCTTGCAATTTATGATACCAAATTCATCCTTTTTAAACCTGTAAGTAAATAAAAATCAAAACTTAATAATATTCTTAAGGATTGACTACCTAAGTGATCTTTGTGGTGAAAAAACAACCCTAAATCCTTATCCTCTTCTGACAGCTTTGTCGCAACACGCTCTCCTTCTATATAAAAATGGGTCGTAAAATAATCTTTACGTAATATATAATATGGGTTTACGTAAGTCGTATAATCATCCAGCTTATCTACTGCTACCGGAGTAGCTATAGTACCATTAATGGTAATTTCTACATTATTATCATTATTGGTCTTTAACGTACGTTCCCCACCTGCATCATAGATGTTAAACAGCACCACTTCATCATCGGCCGCTTCGGTCACGGCAGTTAACCTGTTTTCTTTATCCCAGATCAGGTTTTCCCGTTCACTGTTGGGATCTGCATTAAAGGTACGTTCAGGCCGATTCACCAAATTTCCGTTTAAGTCATAAAGATAGGTAAATCTATCTTGTATGTTATAAAACCACAACACTCCCCCATAAAAAAGAAGTGTTGTGGATTTTGATTCATATTCTCTAACCTTTGACCGCTTACTTGTTCGCTGCCAATCTTTACCGCCACTAGTCACAGACTAGCGGTAGCCAACACTAGGACCAACGGGGGCTACCAATCTTTACCGCCACTAGTTTTGAAAACTAGCGGGAGCGCATACTAGCGGCATCTGGGGGGCTCTTTTTTCTTCTATAACCTTGCCCGCTTACCCATCCGCTACCAAGCTTTACCGCCACTAGTTACAAACTAGCGAGAGCCAACACTAGGACCAGCGGGGGGCTTCGATAGTTGATATTAGTATGAAAATTTTGAAAAATAATCGCACCTCAATAAATAATTAAAATTTATCCAAGATTTCTATTACTTTTAAAACTATCTCTTCTTTGATGTGATCAACTAAATTGAACTCTACTTTTTCTTCTTCAATCAAAGTTGAACCTCCTTTAACGGTATATGTGTATGGTGTTATTACTAGCCGCTCATTTTCTTGAGAGATATTACAACTACTGGAATTTTTATCAAGAGAATCAAAAGATTTCTCCTTCAATAATGATATCATTTTTTTTACATATTTTTTATACTCTTCTTTTTCTAAGGGTGCTATAACATTTTCTTTTGTTCCAGCTAGTGATTTAAATATTGATTCTAATAAATCTTCAATTTTACAATCTAAAGGTAAAATGAATATCGGTTCTGTACTCAAACGTAACCCTATATCAGTCCAGCTTTGAGTTATAATTTTATAGTTTTTATTTGTTTTATGTACTATACATGATTTAATCATCTTTTTTGGGTTATATGAAAAAAGTGTACTCATAAATATATTTATGAGTACACTAGAGATTATTTATTAAATTTTAATCAACACCTCGAACATTAACTTTAATATTATAAGTGTCTTTTGCATACTTAACTGCTTTCTGAATTTCTTTTACTTGTGCTGGTGATGCTCCTTTTGGAACACCAACTTCTAAAACTTTCTCCTTAATAACCCCACCTGTAGTATCAACTGTTCCTCTTTTTGCACCTGTAAAATTGCCTAGATCGTCAATATAACCTTTAAGTTTAGAATACACTTTACCAGAAACCTGATAAGTCTTTGCTTTCAAATCTAAAGTCTTTATACTGGTAGCAATTCCTCTAGCAAAATCATCTATAACCGGATAACCTGGAATATTTCTAAGATTCGCCTTAAGCATTTCTTCATATACGAAGCCTCTGGTTGACCATCCCATTTTCCAAATTGATCCTCCGGCTTTTCTTAAAAGGCTGAAAGCTAATCCTCCGGCTTTTAAAACTCCGTATCCAGCTGCCATCGATACAGTTTCATTGAAAAAATTCTCCGAGGCAGGATCATATTCTTTATGCTCTATAAAATTACCTCCAAAATAATTACCAACTTCAGCAAAAATGTTACCAGTATTTTTATGATATAATTTACCATCAACATTCACAAGTATTTTATACCTATGTACACCTTCGGGAAGAACATTACCAGCATATGAAAAACCGGGAACAGAAGTCTCTTCAGACCATATTAAAAATCCCTGTTGATTCATAAACCAATCTTCTCCATTTGGATCAATGTATTTTACTGGATTATTGGCTGCATATGCATAAGGAGACATATGTGGATGTTTCTCCGCCAGCGGGTCCACGCTCTGCCACACACTCGTCCTTGGATCATAATATCGGGCACCGTAGTAATAGAGCCCCGTCTCAACGTCCAACTCTTTTGCATTGTATCGATACGGATTATCCTTCCCAGCATCTTCATCCCGACCATCTTCCTTTTCATCAATGAACGTCTCCCCAAATGGGAAGTATTCTATATGTTGTGTCGTCTCACCACTACTCACTCCGGTCGTATATGCAGAACTGCCTAAATGATCCTGGTGGTGCCAATACAATCCCAGATCCTTATCTTCTTCAGACAACTTTGTCGCTACCCGCTCCCCTTCGATATAAAAATGGGTGGTAAAGTAGTCTTTACGCAACACATAATATGGGTTTACGTAGGTAATATAATCATCCAGTTTATCCACCGGCTGTGGGGTAACTACTGTACCATTAATCGTGATCTCTACATTATTATCATTATTGGTCTTTAATACCCGTTCGCCCCCTGCATCGTAGATGTTATACAATACCACTTCATCATCGGCTGCTTCGGTTACTGCGGTCAATCGATTCTCCTCATCCCAGATCAGGTTTTCACGTTCTTTATCAGGGTCATCGTTAAAGGTACGCTCTGGCCGGTTCACTAAATTACCATTTAGATCATAAAGATAGGTAAATTTTCCCATTTGGATCGGCGCGTGGGGCTGCGCATCTTCATATTGATATTCCCAGTCGTAGGTAACCTCCGGTTCTTCGATCCAATCGTTGTCACTATCCGCCTGGTCCTTGGATTCGGTTACTTGTGTTTTTTTAGTAATACTATGGATACTGTTGTATTCCATATCCAAATTAAACCTATGGTTATCTTCTTCATCGGTATAAATTGCTGTGGCATTGGTTAATCGATATAGGTCATCATAGCTATAATTATAGTCGCTGGGGCCACCTAATAATTCATCACTGGTAGAGACTTCCATCCTGTTCACCAATCTTAGAATATTATTCACTTTATCATAGGTATACTCATTATCCATCAACCTGCGGTTGGTTGCAGACTCGGTGATCAGGTTTTTGAGTCTTCTGCGATCGGGTTCATAGCTATAAAAAGATTCGGTACCATTACCATACCCCATATAGACACGTTGCTCAAATTTATCATAGCCCAATTGTTTTACGTAGGTATAATTTCCAAATCGGCTTTGTCCCGACATACTTTGTACGAGTCCGCCCAGATTATAGCTATAGGTCAATTCTTCCTGATCAGGATAGGTGATATTAATCACCCGATTCCAGGTGTCGTATACCCAGGACGTGGTAAAAGAAGCTAGATTTTCACCAGCTACGATAATATCACGTTTATTTTTGACCATCGCACCCAAAGGATTGTATGAAAATTCCTGTTTACCAGCCCCATCTTCCTGGGTGACAATTCGCCCGGCACGGTTATCGGGATCCCCAGCGTTCCCGTAGGTATATTTCACATTATTGCTTGGGTTTTGTGGATAGGTAATGTTGATCAACCGTTCCCGGTCATAAGTATAGGTTATAGCCTGCCCGGCCGCTTTAAGATTGGCCGTCACTTTACTGGTGAGGTTACTGGCCAGGTCATAGGTAAAACTGGTGAGCCCTGCATCGGGATGGTCTACACTGGTTCTTCTTCCAAAATTATCGTAGGCCGAGGTGATCCGGTTATCCTGGTCATCTGTTACCTCGATCAATTCGTTAATCGCATTGTAGTTGTACGAAGTCCAGATATCGCCTCCCTGGCTGTACTGCTCCCTTACCGAAGTAGTAAGCCCACGTACATTGGTAAAACTTTCTTTTTGTATGCCATTAGCATCAGTCACCAGGGTACTAAACTGCTGGTTGCTGTTACGGTCACTACCAAAATTGTATTGCGTTTGGGTAACGGCACCATCGGGTAAGGTCACTCTAGTGGCGCGATCCAATACGTCGTACTCGGTTTCGGTAGGTTTTACCGTATCGGGATTAGCGGCAAATGTCCCTGCCGCTCCTGTAATGGTAGTAGGATAACGAGACGTGATTGTACGACCAAAAGCATCAAAACTCAACCTACCCGATACGATACGCATCTCCTGATCAGCATTATTGACGCCTTGATAAATTGCCCCATCTTTTTGCACTTGCAGTACTCTGGCCAACCCATCGATAAAGGTTACGGTCTCTAGTTCGTTACCAGGAAACTGGGGATCATAATGCTGTGTTAATGCCCAGGGGATATCAGCCTGGGGATTGTAGCTGAATTTTAACGTAAAATCAACTCCAGCAGCGATCTCTAGCGGTCCGCGTATTTTGGTTACCCTACCTACATCATCCAGGGTATATTCCAAACGGTTACCATTAATATCTGTGGTATTGAGTAACTGGCCAAAACGATAATCATATTGCGAGGTTGAGGAATACCCGTAGGCATCATCTACTTTTTCAACATAGGTTTGTACTTCAGGATCATACTGATACTCAAAAAACAAGCGTTCTCCTGATTGATTTGAAGGACGAGTCATCTTTGTGATGTTCCCTGTTGCATCATATTGCATATCAAACAACGCAGTCGCACCATCGCCCAGTTTTTTACGTAGCTGGGTAATGTTACCAGCATTATCAATCGTACTTTCCCGTTCCCGAAGCGTTTTGCCATTTCCGGTAACGGTTATTTTACTAGGGATACCTACCAGATAATTGCCTCCAGTCTCTGGGTGGTATTGTATTTGGGAACTGATCTCATCATCGCTACCACTATCTCCCTCGTCGGTGTAGCCGGTAACATTTCCTACGGGGTTATATTGGTAGGTCATTCGTGTAGTTTCTCCCGCAACAGCTTGTCCTTCATAAAAATTATTGACCATTTCGGTCATCGCCGGAAACGCTGCTGCGGTAGCATCTTCTTTTACCGAATCAGGTAAGCTGGCTCCAGTCTCTACATCTTTTAGGCTATACACATTCAAAGATTCTGTAAATCTGTTATCATTGGCATCTTGTAATATTTCATTTGCCAACAACCCCTTTTCATAAAAGTTATCATTTATAAATTCTTGCACGACGGTTCTGTATACGGCATTTCCATTTTCGGTATCCAGTTGACGGGTTTTTACGGTTTTAAACCCATAGAAATCACGTTCGTTACGGTCGTAAAAGCCACCATCATATTCGAAGGTACTGAGCATGGTATCGGCACCGCCATCTTGTTCTTCGACCCCATCGAACATGGACACGCTGGTAAGTGTCCATATACTATTAGGTTGCCCGAAAGTATTACCGGTTCGTTGATAATCCAGAGTAAAGTTTGCTCCCAAAGGGCGTACTACAGACCTTAATTTGTTGGTTTTTCCGATAGTAGATCGTTTTACCATGAGATTTCCATCTACGTCAGACTCTAATACATCCGGGTAGCGATCGCCATCAATATCACTGATCTGATACAATTGTCTACTGGCACCTTGTGATACCATACCACTTGGGTTAAAACATAATTTTGTGACCGGGGTAATTGGTGTTGGTAGCGGAATACAGCCTGTAAAAGCAACATTAATTGATTCTCCTGTAGAAGAACTTGCACTAATCTTTTCGGCTCCGGTCCAGGGAATGCCTTGTGCATTAAAGCCATTACCAGTGTTGATATATACCATAACGGTACCATCACCCGCCAAGATATCCTGTAATCCATCGCCATTTACATCTTGCAATGCTGTTTTTACTTTGTTATCAGATCGCGAAAAGGAAACGCCTGCAGCGATACTCCAATTCCCAATATTCACGCCCAGTCCGGCGCCTACATCGATACTTTCTCCATTACGTATTTCAGTAAATCCCCACGGCTCACGTGCAGCAAAAGAATACCCTAAATTTAAAGACACATCTCCATTTTGATATACTTTATCTGGTAACCCGTCCCCATTGACATCTACCCAGCTATTTTTACTTTCATCATCATTCTCAGAGAAATTAGCACTAATACTTACCGAAGTAGCTGCATCTTTAGTAGCATTGTCCACCGCTTTTTGTTCCCCTTTTAATGAAGTCTTCATTTGGCGTACAGAGGCTTTTGCAGAAGTTAAGAAACCAGTATTGTTGGTTTTTGCATTGATATACGTACCTCCTAGTGTACCTCCTTCAGCTTTAGCTTCTGCTCTATTAAGGCCTAAGGCAACGACTGCGCCATTTATCGAATAAGGCGTTGCGGTATCTGCCAAACTACCATCGGCATTTGAATATTGAATCCCATCTTCGGTCACAATATCAGGATAGCTATCCCCGTTCATATCCAGAAATTCTGTAATATTTTTGGTGGTATTGGTAGATTCGCTATAACTTCCACTTATTGGTGAAATTCCTGCTCCTCCTGCAAAACTTTCGGTGGTACTTTCGGTTACCCTGTTTATGGCTCTCACTCCACTTCCTGATGGAATTGGACTGACTACCGAAATGTCATCAAGCCCTAATCGCGAAGCACTTAGTTCTTCAGCTTTAATATAGGTAAAGTCATCATACCCCCGCCATAGTTGTTCATTAGGTACCGGAATCATCAATACCAAATCACTCTGAGTAGGATCATAAATCCCATCTAAACCAGAGGGATCATTGATATCATTAGGATCGAGAGGGTTAGAAACGGCATCATCTAGTTGTAATAAAGATTCATCAATAGGAAGATTGGCTCGATCCCGATTACCTTTATATACAAATTGCCCCCAATGTTGAAACAAATGTCCAAAAATACGATCCTCTGCTGCTATTTGGGTATACAAAGCTGCTGGGAAAGAAGAAGTATCAACTGTACCTGTGGTACTGTTAATCTTATTGGCAAGTTCACGATCTGCTATGTGAAATTCAATATGCAGTAGGTCTCCCTGAACTACTTGAACCGCTAAAGTATCAGATGCTGCGGTACCTAAACTTACTTCAATTGTTTGTTTGGTGATCAATTCATTGAGCTTCTTAATTGAAAAAGTTACTTCTCCATTGGCATCGGGATTAGCAGACAGAATACCACTTACGTTTACCGTACCATCGGCAGTAGCTTCCCATACTTCTCCTGCGATACGATGATCTGCATATATAGAATAATCCACTACCGGAAAAGTTTCTATTAACGGATTCCCTTGTGCATCTGTCACCGATGGATATGCAGGATCTGTTGAAGCCGTATAGAATAACCTTGGGAGCCAAGAAATAGCATTCCAATCAATATTGGTATCAGAAAGTACTTCAAAAATAAGGGAAGTATCTGCGGCGACCATTCTGGTCAATTCAATAGGTTCGTTGACAATTGCATCCCAGGCGTATGATCTTTCGGCTAGTATTTCACCACCTTCAATACGAATCACAACTTTTATATCATCTGTAGTGACTGGCTTTGAAAATGTACTACTAATTTGAATGGTACCGTCAATAGGAGTCGTCGTTGCCTGCTTATTGGTCAACAGAAAACCTTCAGCAGCTGGGTATTGAAATCTTATTTTGCCATTGGCATCGGTTTGGTCATTAGCCCTATCAGTATAGGTAACTTTTGGATTCCAGCGTACCAAATCGTTACTTCCATTTTCTATCGATTGTACCCTAAAATAAAGTCGGTCTCCTTTGGTTACATTAATATTACTAACATTCGCCGGGGTTTTAGGCAAAAAATCTGTCGGCCCAATGGTTGTATCCCATAGTTCAGATCCTTTAAGCTGAATAGCAACTCGTACGCCATCATTGGTATCTGCCTGCACTCCCTGAAGTAACGAAACATCCCCTTCTACAGAGATGATCCCACCAAAAGGGGCAATCCAAGTTTTTACGACATCATGAAGCGGATATTGATCGATTAATGCTTCTTGCTCATCAGGGTCCACTGTGATAATAGAAGGATCAATAGTTCCTGTCTCATTAATAGGACTTGGGGTATCTGAACTGGAAAGTGTGAATACCGGAATATTGTTATCATCAATATGATTAAAATATACACGGCCATCAATCACGATATCTTGCAACATATCTCCATTAACATCTGAAAAATAAGTTTTTTCGATGGTCTTGGCTTTGGCAGTATCAAATCCGATAAATGCAATCAGCGGATGAGCTTCGAATCCTCCTGAGGTAGTATTGGTAACTGAACGACTGAATTGATCTACCCCAATAATCTGGGATCGATCCCCGAACACCACTGTACCGTCAGGACCTGACAGATTAGGACGAAAATAAAGCGCATTACCATCTTCAAAAACTTTGTCAGCCAATCCATCGCCATTGATATCGACCATGGCCAACATCCCTTCAGCCTCACTTTTTGAGAACCCTACTTTACCACCTACAGTATTACTTTTTCCTGTTAAATTACCATCAAAGATTCCAAAAGTCACAGCAATGCCACCCCCACCCCCACCGGTAGAAGTACCGCTTAATGAAGACGCTTTATCATTAAAATCGTCGACAAGATCGGGTGTTAAAAAATTGCCTCTTACATTGTCCGTTCCAGGATTCCAGGATTCAGGAGCAGAGAATGGTTGATAGGCAGTTCCTCCTGGCCGTACATCATCATAATAGTCCAGTTCATGTCTTGTAAAAGGGTTTCCAACAGCGTCGAATTCTTCGATAGAAGTTAGTAGGGTCTTAAAAAAGGCTCCTGCGGTATATCGCAATTCATAACTACGAATATTTTGATTATTGAACTGTACTTCTATTTTCCTAAGTAAATCAGCAGTTACTTTTTTGAATCCGTATCTGGCATCAATACTTTTGTCCACCCGTAAGGATTCTCCCAGTTCTCTATCCCGGGTAAAGACTATTTTATATTTTCCATCTTGCCCTGAGCTTCCTGTATACAAAATTTCTTCGCAGTACAACTGTTGCCCCATAACGGTACCTCCCGCTACACCAACATCTTGCTGTATACTATGGTTATAGGTTACAAAGTTACCATTCAGGTCCAGGATCTTAACCAGTGCCCAATAGGCAATATTGCCCTGGGCATCTTTTAGCACTGCATTGTTATCCACAGTACTTTCTCCCCCATAGAAATAACGTGTACCCATCTTATCAGTAACTTCCCAATGGTAATTGGCAGGGCTATTTCCGTGACGAATAATCTTGTCAAAAGCCCCCTCCACACGCCTGTAAAATCGTTTGTCTGTAGTTCTGTTTACAAGTTCTCCTTTATGGGCAATAGGGCTTAGCTGCTCACCATTAATTAGATACGTTTCAGTTTCTTTTTGAAGGTCATAACGTGGTACACCCCAACGGGTATCGATACTGATAGAAGGTACCTGCAGGTTCCAGCCCAATCCCAGCCAGCCATTACCGCCACCACTATTATATTGTATAGCAAGCTGCGGTTGCATCCCTTGTCTACCGGGCGGAATATTAATAGGATACCCCAAATTAGCATCACCCATATTACTGGCAGAAGGGGGTTGCATCATATTGATCGCCGCAGAAGGATCTGCAGCCTTAATATCCTTAATAGAAGTAGGTGTATACGCATTTGACTCCGGCGATTCAGGTACTTTTAAAATACCGTTGATCATATCCTGGTTGTTCATCGTCTTGGAAATGATCCTATGGTTGGTCACATCTATGGAGTCCCTTCTTAAGGCCTTCCATCGATTATGCTGCGTATCAAAGTAATAGGTACGTACATCTTCGGGCTTATATCCTTTAGGGATTTTATCAGGGTCATAGGCAATATACACAGTCGCTGCCTTATCATAAGAAGCATGCTGCGGACTTAACCGGTAACCACCATGATAGCGACTCACATTTACCATACCGCTATTAAGGGCAGGGATATCAATAGATCGCAAAGGAATTATTCCTGTTGGCGTGTCCGCAATATCACTGTCTTTCTGATCTATTGTAACCGATGCGCCCTGAATTGAATAACGCACAAGACCAGTACCCGAGAGCATTTCTTTTTGTGTTGGTGTGATTATAGGTTGATCTAGGATATTTACCTGATCTGCTTTTTCATTACAACCAAAATTAACTGTTTTCTCTATGGTTTCTCCATCAGGAAATATGGCTTTTACAGTGGTTATCCATACGTCGCCTTTTGTATTTTTAGCAACAATGTGTTCAAAAGCAGCATTATAAGAATCTACTTCGGTGTTATCGACATATAAGCACACGTCTTCACTATCTTTACCGTAGACAAACCCGTGAAGATAGGCTTTATCCTCGAAGTACAACCCCTCCTTGTGGGAATTGATAATAAGCGAGCGCTTATGCTCTTGAACTGATCTTTGAACTTTTATCCCCAGGTTTCGGATTTTATAGTGGTACTGCACTCCCTCCGGAAGGGTGAAACGAATGATATTTTTTCCGGTAAGTAGCCAATCTGCTTTGACTTGTTCCTGTTGTGGTGTCCAGCTATCGTTGAACCGGACAAAAGCCCCTCCTACAGAATATTGTTCATTAATACTTTTGGATACCCCTGAAGTATGGGTAATACCATACAACTCATAGGTAAGCCAAACGATATCGTTATCTGACAGCGAAGCGTCAATCTCAACCTGAAAAATATTATCTATCGGGCTGTCCAGTGGGTTACCAAGGCTCTTTCCTATCCAACCTTCTGACCGGGTGGACGGATAATAATGAGTTTCCGGAGTGTTGTTCATGTCTGTCTTGACAGGGTCTGTAGCTCGTAAGGGCGAAAAGGCTGACAAAAGACAGCATAATAATAGAATATGTGTTAAGGTTTTCATGAGTATTAATTGTTTGGTGTACGACTAGTGTCAAATTGTGTTATACTTCAAAAGGATAGTGCCTAAAAAATATATATTTACTATTCCTTTATGAATTTGCCTGTGGCAGTGATTGTGGATGATGAAATGTGTATGGTATACAAACCCGATGCGCCTTCTACCTTTCCACGAAATTCAAAATAGGTATTCTTACGATCTGTTTGTTGAGTATGTTGCAATTGTCCCTGCAGGTCATAAACATCGAGTTTCAGGCCGGGCGAAGGCTCTTTGAGTGCTACCTGGACAGTATAACTTCCATCCTTTGAAACATTAGGATATATGACAAACTGTTCGATTATAGAAGGGAATATAGTGATTTCATCGGTTGCGGTGCAGCTATAGCTATCGGTTGCTGTTACGGTATACGTTCCGGCTTCCTTCACTTCGATTTTAGGGGTATTGTAAGAAAGGCCCTGGTCAGATTGCCATAGGTATGTTACGCTTTTTTCTTTGATCAGGGTTGCAGCATCTAATGTTATCGATGCATCGGCTAATGCCCTATCTTCTCCCAAATCAATTTGTAGTGGTACGTATGCTTCAATAGTTAGCGTATCCTTTGTCGTGTGTGCCAGGACATCGGTAACGGTAAACCGGTATAGACCGGCTTCAGAAGTATTTGATACTCCTTCCTTCACAGAATTCTCATTCTCTTTATCTTTCCATTGTTTCTGGTGGTTGCCCGTTGTATTTATCAATTCATAGCTGTAGGGTGGTAATCCGCCGGTTACACTATAAGTAATCGTTTCTGATTTTGTAGTACTCTCACAATCCGTTTTTACATCCGGTTGCAGGGTCAGTCTTAATTTTGGTAGCATGGCAAACGTAAAACTATCATTCCCGGATTTGTCAATATCCCATACTATGTTTCGAAAAACCTGCGTGCCTCGTGTTGTATCCGGTTCGGCATATACGATTTCTGTTTCTGTTTGTTCAAAATTCCCACTTCCTTTACGATCTATAACTAGTATATAATCGTTCTCTTCCTGGACAGTATTCGGGAAAAAATAGTGAGGGTCTATACACACTTCGGTTTTTATACGGTGACAGGTTTCTCCACTAGCTTGTAGTAGCCATTTTCGATCTAATACCGGCAAGGAATTGCTTAGGGCTTCTGTCATTTCATTTTTTCCATTATCATCACCCCATATTAAGAAATCTCCATGGTTCATCGAGGAAGTATTGAGTTCGTTTGATAATTGTAAAGATCCCGCACAAATAACCAAACTCCCCTGGTCATCACTAGACCCTGATTGTTTTTGAAAAATATTGGCTTTATCGTCCCTGCCAATTCCTGAAATGCGGTGCAGGTAAGGATCGTTATCTTCGACATTCCAAATTTTTTGGTCTCCACTATCTACATAATCCCCATTCATAGTAACACCATACCGCAAAGCTAAATACGTTTCTAGCACAGCTCTTTCTTTAGGTTTTAATTTTCGGTTGTATAAAATAAACTCTGCAATACCCCCTTTGAATTTTTTAGAAAGCGAATCTTTTGTTTCTGTAGATCCCAGGTAGAAAAAGCTACTGTCCCGTTGAACAGACATTTCGGGCAATCTTTTCCACTTTTCGTAATAGCGGTTGATCACTATGTTATCCGTACGCCCACCGGTATATGGAATACTTCTCTTGAAGCTGGTGATACTATCGGTGGTTAGCGTAATGTCAAGCGTAGGGGTCTGTAAACTCCAAAGGGGTTGTTCTTGCGGAGCTCCATAGTTTTTATAAATTAGATAAGCCGTTATTTTTTTTACATTATGTAAGTCTGCAGATAAGATATCTTTAATACCAGAATTTCCATCGAAAACTAAGGCTTGATGAAAGTTGAAATCATTAGATTGAGCCTGTAAAGTATCGATAGCAGTACTATCTGCCATTCGTGTACGTGTCAAATGTTTTTCTGCGGTGAACCATATATCTTCACCATCAATTCCTCCAGGGGATTGGCCTCGTAGAGAAAAAACCAGAAATAACAATAAAAGAAGAACATTGATTTTCATGTGGGTCAGGTTTTATGAGTTTAAAAAGTAAGATCCCAATCAGGATCCCGTATTCCAATGTTCAAAATTTTCCTGATCTCTTTTCCCAAAAATCGATGTAGTAAAGCTATGTAAAAATCTAACATGAAATTGTTAAATAAAAAATCGTAACATACTGATTACTAAATCTCTTTAATTAAATCAGAAGTGCCAGAAATTGAAAATAACTGTAGTGATCGATAAACTACCCAATTCTTTAACACATAAATTTTAAATAAAAATTAACATGATCATATATAAATTTATGTTAATTTAACAATGTATTTTGTTACATAATTATTGGTATTTGAAATAGTTTTAAGATGATAATCAATACTGTATACAAATTCTCTTCCTAAAATCTTTTATTGATTTCTATATTTTCAATTTTTATTCACTATTGTATTACAACCATTTACTCTTTAGTAAAGTAATTATTAAATACTATTAATTTACTATTTTCGTCTGGTGCTTAATTCGGTGCTTTATATTTGAAAAAACAGTTTAATAATTTGATTTTCAGTATATTAAAAGCTATTGGTTAGACCCTCCGACTCCACATTAAAAATCCGTAATCATTTTACTACTAAATTTTTACGGATTTTTATTTATACGTTAGCTAACTATTTAGTTGGCTATTTAAAAGCGTTTTATTCTTTTTACTTCATCTCTACGATATGAAGCAGGTTAAACATTTTTCAGTCTGTAAAAACTGCGTATTTACCAATTTTATAGTTTTAGTAAGTTATCTTGCTATACCTAATTGTCTATTTCAAGAGTTTTAATAAAATCAAAAACACTGGTATCTTTGGGAAGTTTCATCTTTTTCTTAAGTCTATGAATCGTTATTCTAATACTATTGGGGGTCACATTCATTAAACTGGCAATTTCTTTAGGTGTTAAATTCATTTTTATATAAGCACAAATTTTCAAATCATTCGGTGTTAATTTATGCCTTTTATTAAGTGTTTCAAGAAAATTAGGATGAACTTCTCTAAAATGAGCAAAAAAATCTTCCCAGATTTTATCTACAGATGCCTGGTATTTGATATTACTTTGTGTTTCTTCGATTTTAACCTTCAAAGGATCGTTTTTTTTGACTATTTTGGTTTTAACCTGAGTTAATAATCCATCAATTTGCAATAACAAGTCTGATTTAAGAGCATTATTAGCAGAAGTAGAGACCAATTTTCTACTTACATGTTCTTGTTTTTTATTGGATTTGATAAGAGAGTTCTTCAGGTCAGATATAGAACCTATTAAATTTGCAAGTTGCATCTTACTCTTTTTATAAAATCTAAATAATAAAAACAAAATAAGTAAGATCGTTAATGTAAGTATCCAAATCCATTTTGTTTTGTGATAGATAACATTTTCAAAAACTTTCAATTTTTTATTTTGTTCTTGATCATTAATTTTTAATAAAGATGCTGTGATAGCCGGTTGATTTTTTGCCTTTCTTAAGCTATCGTCAATTCTGGTGGCCTTTTCAGTATAGATAATAGCCTGTTTTGTATCTCCTAATTCTCGTAGTAGCCTACCTTTTAACTCGTATGCGTAATATTTTAATTCTACAAAATTGAAGGTGTCTAAAATCGGAATAGTTGTATCTACATAAGCTAATGCCTTGTTGTATTCACCTTCTCGATACGTGATCTCTCCTTTTCCTATTAAACCTCGAACTAATCGTCTATGTAATGATTTTTTCCTGCTAATCTCGATCGCCTGACTATAAAATTTACGAGATACTTCGAGGGAGTCGAGTTGTATGTAAACTTTACCTAAATCGCAAGCACTACTGGCAATATAGACAGAATCACCACGAGAAACATACCCGTTGTAAGCATATAAATAGTATTCCCGAGCTTTTTTAAAATCATCATCTCTAGAATATACGATTCCTGTATTTAAAGCCACATGGTATTGGTACACAGAGCCCGTCTTTTGAAAGCATACTTTAGCTCTTTCAAAATTTGCTATTGCCGAATCTTTCAGATTAATGTTTCTATAAATATTGCCTAAAACTCCGTAGGACTTTCCTAGAACATTATTATAATTTTTAATATTGGTGGTGCTTGTAATATAAGAAATTGCTGTTGTGATGGCTTCAATTGACTCAGGATATTGATTTAAATGTCGATAGAGTATGCTGCTATTATTTAGACTCGCTACAATTCCAGTAGTGTCTTGTAATTGTTTATAGAGCGCATACGCATCTTCGTTATAAGTTAATGCACAATATTGATCTTCTTTACCTCCTTTCTCACCGAGAACTATAGAGAGAATTCTAAGAGCATCTGCCTTGAATTTTGGAGAACCACTCATTTCTGCAAAGTGTAATGCTTGCCTTGCATCATATTCTGCACTATCCAAATTGCGCCTGCTTAGTTTTTTAGCTTCAGATAATAAGTGATAAATTTTTAAGGAGTCCTTTTTTCTTACTATTGAGGCTTCTTGCCCGTAAAACGGAAATTTTATCAAATAGCAAATAAGAACTACATAATTAATATTTAAAAATTTCATTGATAAAGTAGGATAATTCAAGGTTACGTTCAACATAATAAACCTAAGAAGAAAATTTAACAGTAATCTTATTTAAAAAACAATATAGAAAACAAAATATTATAATTTCCCCATTTATTTTTTTCAAAATATTGTATTTCAGTTATTTAAATCAAAAATAAATAGCTAAAAAAATTATCTGAAATCAATTATGAAATGCTTTGTTAACACCTTTAACACAATAATTTGGTATCTAATAAGTAATATGGACAATAAAGAATTTAACCGGAACCAAAAATACATTTTATGAAATCCATCAACTTAGTTGCTACAATTTTTAGCACTTTCTTTTTATGCTCATCATGTACTAATGAATCCTTTGATGACTATGTTGCCCCATTTGCTTTCACCGAAGACGGCTCAGTAAATTTTGACTTTAATACAACACCAGAACTCGAAGCCACCATAGACAGGGGGATTGCCGCATTTTCTAAACCTGGGACAATACAAAATAATGCGAAGTGTGTTAATTGTCATAACCCAGATGCTTTTGACCTTGCTTTTTTCAATTTTAAAAGAGAAGATATTATTAGGAGAGCATTACCCCATATTCCAGAAGAAGATGCCATCGCGATTGCAGACATGATAGAGGCAACACGAGTAAAATATAAAATCACTTCACCTAAAAATCCTAGACAACATCGTCTTTTTCAGCCAGGCGAAGAAGTATTACCTGGCATTAGTAGAGCAGAGAGGGATTATAATTTCTTAAAAAATGAACTACCACGATGGGTGCCAAGCTTATTTAATGGTAAGGTTGATAATCTAACAACCGCCTTAAAGGTAAGAGATGAGATTGCTGCGATTAATCTAAGCGAGATGCGTGTAGGGATTCCTTTACCCCTATGGGCAAGTGATCAATTTCATGGTTCGCAATTTGGAAATGTTGATGAGTGGATGCCCAATATGCCTTGTCTAGATACCGATCCCCAGATAGATTTATATAGAAAAAATTATAGTGATTATCCTTCTAGACAAAATTTAAAACGTCTGGTAGAAGCTATAGAAAATTATACAGATTGTGATCATTCCCTTGTTAGCGGAAGAGGAGTAATGGGAAAACGAACAGCTATTAACAAGTTTACTTCCGGACTGATCGCAATGCACATACAAAGAGAGGAAATTTTTGGAATTCCGAAGGCTAAGGATGGGGATTTCCAAGTATCCTGGTGGGAAGATAAACCGAAAGGAGATCGCAGATACCGTTTGTCGGTACCCACTAACGAAATTTGGGGTATTGGTGATATGGGAAGAAAGCCTAAACCCGATATGTCTTTACGAACAGGGAAATATCCGCTACATAGCGCACAAGATTTCCTAGAAACTGCAGGTTTTGGTGAATTTACTCTAGCAAATCAAACCAATGGTGAATCTGATTTCTTTATGCAAAATGATTTACAAACTAGTTGGTTTTGGCTTAACAGCTGTGGTTTTGATAGTAAACGACATACAGGTTATTCGCGTTTAGCTATTTCAAGATCAGGATATGCAGGGCACGCTCTTATTAAATCATATTTCGACACTTTTAAAGATACTTTTGGATCGTTTAGCTATTCTACTTCTTCTGTATTTCACCCACGCGGATACTTTTTTAACGGTAGTTTAGACAAATATGCAGAAGAATACAAAGCACCTACAGGTTGGAAAGAATTGTACGATGAAGTGCAGACCAACCTAGCCTGGACGATGTACTTTGTTACCACTGCCTGGATAGACGATCCTAACACGCGCGATATCTCTAGAAATGATGATTTAAGAGGTATGGCCAGAGTTACTAACTTTTTATGGAGAAGAAAAGGCTATGAAGAGGTTTATGACTGGTATTATGAGTATGGCGCTAAAGTTGCAAAACATCTCGAAGATAAATATCATAAGCCTGGTGATATGAAAGGGTATATGGATTGGGTATTAGACGATCCATTTACAGGCGGTCCGGGTGAACTAGGAGATGGTCATGGCGGCCACCACAATCACAATCAACAGCCTACCGAGGATTATGATCACTGGGATTTAAGCCAATAGACTTGCTTAGCAAAAATCTACCATTACTAATGATCAGGTTTGAAACTTGATATGTATATCAAAGCAAGCCTGCATTTAGCACCTAAATCTCGATTATCGAGAAAAAATAGTAATTACAACAACCATATAAATAAACAAACCATGATTCAGAATCCCACATTTTTCTTACATGTGGGGTTCGGTATTATGCTTACACTAATCTGTCTATAAACAAACTAATTCGCTTACTTTTTATGAAAACAAATCGTTAAATAAAACTCACAAATGTATATGCTTGTATTTCTTATTACCTCAATAAGTTCATATGCACAAAAGAGTACTATTATCAACCGGGAGGCTAGTTAATAATAAACTCTCTTAAAACTAATTTGTAAGGTATTGATTGAAAACTAATTCTATACAAGCCATGCCTAAGGGCATGTAAATCTCTATTATCAAGTAAACACACGTAATAATTATACGCAAAAGCGTAACTAAACTTTAAACTCATGAAAAAATACCATCTTTTTTTAATTGTTTTGGCTGTTTTTGGTCAAAATCTTATGCTAAAGGCAGAAACAATTTTTGTAAAACCCGGGGACAAAATTGATGCAGCGATTGGAAGAGCTAGTGGAGGAGATATTATCATCATACAGGCAGGTACCTATGGTAAAGTAGGACTTACAAACAAAAATTTTTCAGAAAACAAACCTTTGGTCATTAGGGGTGAAGGACGAGTAATTATTGATGCAAAACGTTCGGGCAAAGCACTCAATTTACGGAACTCTTCTTATATCGTTTTTGAAAATATAAGATTTCAAAATAGTGATTGGGAAGCAGTAGCTGTATGGGATCGTTCTCATCACATCATTTTTAACAACTGTGAAATAACTAAGTGCGACAGAATTGGATTGAAAATTGCCGGATCCTCTCACCATATAGATTGGATTGGTGGAAAAATATGGGATACTGGTAACATGAGTAGTCAGGCCTCTTTTGGAGAAGGTATCTATTTGGGGCATTCATCTGGAGGTTTTGCTGATAGAGCCTCAAATAAAATATGGATAGAGGGTGTTGAAATCTATGATACCGGTCGTGGAGAGGCAATTAATGTGAAACCACAATCGACCAATGTAACCATCAAAAATACGTATTGTCACGATATTAAAACTGGTGCGGTAAACGGTATCACTGAGGGTGCCATCAGCGTCGAGGGATATGCTGGCCAGACACCAAATAGCGGAATGAATACCTGGATAGAAAACAATGTAATAGAGAATGTTAAAGATCCTAGAGGAGTTAGAGGTGCGGGTATAGCCTTTTATAATGACCCAGGTGTTTTTATAAAAAATAATACGTTGAGAAATTGTGAAGATGCAGGTATTAAGACTTTTTTATGGTCGGGTGCAGATGTGAATAAATTGAATAAGCAGTGGAATAACACCTTCGAAGATAATGGACAAAAGATTATCATCGGTAGTGGTGCTAATCTATCTAACGCTGATCCTGGTATCAATCCTAATTCAAAACAAACCTGGTACGAGCAAGGTTCTGATCCTGATCCAACACCAGGTGATTTATCAGGTATTTATTATTTTGAAAATCGAGATTCTGGTAAAAGAATGCGTAGTCCTGATAATTTAGGTGGTGATATGAACTTAGGTAGTGTCACAGGTTCTGACAACGCGTATCGATTCAAACTTATTTCTGTTAGCGGTAAGCAAAACACATATTTTATAGAAAGTGTATTGACCAAATTCCGGCTAAGCCCCGATGCCGGTAATACTAACGCTGGCACTAGTGTAGAATCTTTCAATGGAGAAGGTGCGCGCGTAGAGTGGAAGATTTTCCCCGCTGATAATGGGTATTTTTATGTTGAGAGCCTTTTATCTTCAGAAAAGAACTTGTTAAAGATGCGAAATGATAATTGCAACGACTGGACCGGGACAAAAATCGAAACACATGTAGGTACTGGAGATTGCACAAAATGGAAGTTAATACCCGTCAATACTACAACAGCGAGAAATCTTGATACCTTTACTACAGAAGAAACAACGCAACCATTGCCAGAGCAGAAAGTTATCATATATCCTAACCCTGCCAGCGAGTTTTTGATAATTAGGGCGAGAAGTGCCTTTTCTTACAATGTAAGAAACCTAAATGGTAAATTGGTACAATCCGGAGAGAGTACTGTTGCCAAAGATGTCATTGATATTTCGAAAATTAGCAAAGGAGTTTACTTTACAGAAATTGAAGATAGTTTTGGAACCAGAAAAACGAAAATTGTAATACAATAATTTTCGATCATCAAAATTAGATAAAGACATCCTTCCTTTGTTATTTTAGAGAAGGAAGGAGTCTCTTATCAAAGAAACACTACTACTCTTTAGACCTGAAAAATGATAAAAAAATCATAATTCTTCGTACATAAATTGAAGTAAACTAACCCAGGGTGTAAGCTCAGGAGCATTTACATCTAGATTATCAAGTAAAAATTTGATGACGTTATCTATTTATATACACTGTACGGTTATTCTTCAATATTTCTAATAACCTATTCTTTTACAGTATTTGGTAACGTTTTTTTTGAACACATACAAAATTTGAGCTTAGTAGATATTTCTCTAATCTCATATGATCTTAATTCTTATACTTTTTACAATCTATAAGACGAATACCAGAACTACAAATTAGCTATAAAAATTATGTTACTCAATCTTTAGAACCCTCCTGTTATTTGCAGGTAAAACAATACATATTCAAATCATTTAAATCTTAACTCATGAAAAAAACCTATTTAATTTTATGGGCCTGCTTGATTTCAATTGTCGCTACGGGACAGATAGAAATCAACATTGATACAGAAGGTATCAAAGGCCCGGCACTTAGAGATCTCTACGGTATTTCTGCTTTTAGCGGAAGCTCACTAAACGTTGCAAATAATAATGACTATCAAAAATGGGTCGATGAGATGGCACCATCTTTTGTTCGGTTTCACGCTTCGAACCACAACAAATGTGGTCATGCCGGAACCTGGATTGACTGTAATAATGAGACCTGGGACGAAGATCGGATCGTAGATATTCTTGAAGAATTTTCTGTTGATGGAAGCGGTATGATGCTTACCGTTTTTAACTATCCACCTTGGAAGCTTCTAGGAAAGAAAAAGCCTAGTAAGCTTGATATCGAGTTTTATGCAAAATGGTGCGCAGAACTGGTACGTATTGTAAATATCAAACACGGTTTTAATGTAAAATATTGGGAACCTTTTAATGAATGGGATGGCAAAGGATATAGTGGTATAGAGATGGCGGAACATTATGATGCTTGCTATACCGCTATGAAGGCTGTAGATCCATCTATTAAAATCTGTGGTCCTGTGACCAGAAATTCAAGCGATAAAACTATTGTACCCTTTTTACAGAATATTAAGCGGCCTCTTGATCTATTTTCGTATCACGAATACGGAGGCGGTGGCACCGGAAGCAGAGACGGTGTATATAAACGTACTAAAAAATTGCTAAACGGTGCTCGTAATGTAAGAAACAAACTTAATGCCAATGGATTCTCAAATGTTCCTTCATTCATTGGTGAATGGAATATTGTTTGGAGTTGGAACGCCCCGGGATGGGAATTTCAAGTGAACGAAGTGGGTGCAGTATACGATGCGCTAAGCTTTAAATATCTTATCGAAGATGGACCGGCCAACAATGTTATTGCAATGACAGCCTGGGAGGATGCCGGAGGTAACTACGGCAAGATCAAAAAACGATTCGACGGTTTTAATCCGGGGGGTCATGTATTTGATTTGTTCAACGAGCATGCGGTTGGAAATGCGGTTCGTTCTATATCTTCATCACCAGATCAGGTAGAAGCCTTTACCGTATTACAATCTAACGGTTCTGCTATGGTTGCGGTGATGAACAGAGGATTTAGCGGTACAAAAAACGTTAAGCTGAATACAAATGGGTGGGCTCCGCTAGATCCATCGTCTATAAAGAAGTATGTAATTAATAATAGAGGAAGAAGCGAAAGTACAGTTTCATGGTCTTCTATCACAGAGCGTAGTTTTTCGATACAAGAAGATAATGTGATCATCTTTGTTATCGGGGAATCTGCTCCGGCACCTGCACCAGAATCTATTGCTATCAACAACTGTAATAACACTATGTTAACAATAGGTGACGAATATGTATTGAACTTTTCTGTCTCACCTACCGGAGCTAATAGAAGTGTACAGTGGATATCTGATAATCCGGCTGTAGCTTCAGTAGATAACCAGGGCAAAGTAAAAGCAATAACTGCCGGCGAAGCTTTGATAACTGTTACAAGCACAGAAAATAGAAATGTAAAAGCCACTTGTACAATTTCCGTAAAAGAACCCACACCTGACACCTTTCCCTGGGTTGAAAATTTTCAATTATCAGATGGAATTGATAACGATAAAGGAGCTACAGGTTGGGTCGCCTCACGTACATCAGGAACATTTAGTGTACAGGGAAATAGATTTACCACAAATGGATCTGGGTCAGAAGGTATGTTCACTACTAATTTTATTGATATAAGCACTACAGCTTCGGCAACATTGACTGTAGCTATGGATACTGAGGGATCTATCGACGGACCTGGTCCATACGCCGATTATATCAAAATATATACCAGCACTGATGGAGGTGATTTTGTACTCCAACACGAAGAAACAGCGGGTAATATTAATGCGAAAGTGGTAGAAATTCCTATCCGTTATGGTGATTTACTTCGTGTACGGGTAGTTGTAAAAACTACAGCTGCAGATGAGTTCATATTTATCGATAGGATTTCGGTAACTCAAAATAGTGATGTAGAACTATATTCGCTCACTGTAGCGTCTGGTAACGGAAGTGGATCATATCCAGAAGGTACGCAAGTTGTAATAACAGCTAACGAAGCCCCAGATAACTTTGTGTTTGATCGATGGTCTGGAGATGTATCGTATTTAGCAGATAAAACTTCTGCAGAGACGATAGTTACCATGCCCGCACAAACTATTTCGGTGACTGCGATGTATAAAGAGCTTCCTGTATCAGACGGACCTTGCGCAATAACAGGTGGTTCTATCCAATTAAAAAATGTGTTGACCGGAACGTTTTTATTCGCAAGAGGAGCCACAGGTACTGTTAGCAGTTCGACTTCTAACAGTGATGCCGGAATATGGGAAGCCATAAAAATTAATGATAAACAATGGCAATTGAAAAATATGGCATATGATCTGCATGCCTACGGAAGAAATGACGGTAAAATTAAACTAGGAACAGGTAATACTTCGAATTATTTATGGGAATTCGAAGAATTAAATGGGAAGTGTGTTTGTAAAAATGTTCAATCTAATAATTACGTTGGTCTTAATGGCAGTGGCTGGGTACGTTTACAATCCACCCTAGATGCCGATACGTATTGGGAGATCGTTCCTAAAGAAGGGGCACAAGAAGTAAATGTGTCACAATTATCGACCAAATTGAGCGTTAAAGGCATCAAAATGTTTCCGAATCCTCTCAAATATCGTTCATTAAACATAATAGCACCTATGGTTATTGAACGTCTAATAGTAGCAGATCTCTCTGGTAAAATTATTTATGAAGCATTTCCTGATCAGGATGCTGCTATTGTGCCGGCATCAATATTTACTGAAAGTGGTGTTAAAATCATAAAAGTTATAATTGAGGGGCAAACGATTATCGAAAAACTTTTGGTAAAATAATAATAGAATATTTTAAATCAATTAGAAAAAGGAAGCTTCAGTGTACCGTGTATTGAGGCTTCCTTTTATTTTTTTCATCTAGTAAACTACCTCGAGGCATTGAACACATAAATCTAAGCGACTTCTAGATTTTGATAGTTGTGTTTGGTAGTACTTTATTGCGTTATTTCGAATGATGTTGCTAAGGTAGTGTCTGAGCTTCCCCCGATAAAAAGATCAAAAATACCAGGCTCTACTACAAACTCATAGTTATTATCATAGAACCCAAGCGTATTGCTATCCAATTGAAAAGAAATTGTTTGTGATTCTCCCTTTTTAAGAGATACAAGCTCGAATCCTTTCAGCTCTTTTACGGGTCGGGTGATACTTGCATGTCTATCCCGGATATATAATTGCACTACCTCTTTTCCGTCATACTCACCTGTATTAACAACCTTTACAGAGGCTTCAATTAAGGGATCTTCTATTTTAGATTTTTTAACTTGAAGTTGAAGATTTTCATAGGTAAATTCTGTATAACTTAACCCATAACCAAAAGGATATAAAGGTGTATTTTCTTCATCAATATAGTGGGACCAGAAAACTACATCTGGAGCCGGTTCACTTGGTCTTCCTGTATTTTTATAGTTATAATACACAGGCACTTGACCTACACTTCTTGGAAACGAAACTGGTAATTTTCCACTAGGGTTATAATCGCCGTATAGCACTTCTGCGATAGCATTGCCACTTTGGCTGCCCAATTGCCATGCCTCTACAATTGAAGGAATGTGTTTGTCTGCCCAGGTGATCGCTAGAGGTCTTCCATTGTTTAAAATCAGAATGATATTCGAATTAACCTGAAAAACTGCTTCTAATAGTTGTTGTTGAACACCAGGAAGTCCTAATCGAGTTCTACTTCTTGCCTCTCCACTTTGGTATCCTACTTCTCCCAGTACCATAATCACAACATCAGATGATTTGGCTACTTTTAATGCTTCAGAAAAGCCGCTTTTATCGTTTTGATTTATCTTTACCTGATTGGTAAAGGAAGTTTTGTTGGTATAAAGGTCAGCACCTTTAGCATATGTAATAGTATTTGATGCTCTATAATCTTTCAATGCTTCTAAAACCGAAATTGCGCTACTATCTTCTGCTGCTATTCTCCAGCTCCCTAACGGGCTATCTTTATCATTGGCCAAAGCCCCTATCACGCCGATATGTAAACCTTGTTTTTTTAAAGGCAATAGGTTTTTATCATTTTTAAGTAATACGATAGATTTTTTTGCCATATCAAGTACCATTTCTCGAATTTGGTCATTACCTATAATACTATCCTCTCGTTTTTTATCACAATAACGGTAAGGATCTTCGAATAAACCCAGTTCATATTTCACCTTTAAAATTCGTCTAGCCGCATCATCGATAAGAGATGCTTCGACTTTTCCCTCTTTTACAAGTGTGGTGAGATGTTCTACATACAAATACGACTCCATATCCATATCACTTCCTGCTTGTAGGGCAATTGCTGCTGCTTCTTTACCATTAGAGGCGCGACCATGATTGATCATTTCGGCGATAGAACCCCAATCTGAAACTATAAATCCTGTAAAACCCCACTTTTTTTTCAAAATATCGCGTTGTAGCCATTCAGATCCTGTGGCAGGAACGCCATTTAATTCATTAAAAGCATTCATAAAAGTTCTCACTCCTGCTTCCTGAGCAGCTTTAAAAGGTGGGAAAACTATATTGTACAGCGTCGAATTTCCTATGTCTACGGTATTGTAATCTCTTCCGCCTTCGGCAAATCCATAACCGGCGAGATGTTTTGCACAAGCTGCTATCGTATGCTTTTCAGAAAGGTCATTTCCTTGAAAACCTTGCACTCTTGCTCTGGCGATTTGTGCACCTAAAAAAGGATCTTCTCCTGCACCCTCCATAACACGCCCCCACCTGGCATCTCTCGATATATCGACCATGGGAGCGAATGTCCAATTAATTCCGGCAGCAGAGGCCTCTAAGGCAGCGTTTTCTGCAGATCGCTTTATCGCTTCTAGATCCCAACTCGCGGCTTCTGCAAGAGGTATGGGGCTTAACGTTTTATATCCATGAATCACATCAAAACCTATAAGAAGAGGAATTCCTAAACGGGATTCTTTTACCGCGATTTCTTGTACCTTTCTTACCTCTTCTGCGCCCCTCACATTTAACATAGATCCTACCCAACCTTTTTTGAGATGTTCATACTTTTTTTCTGAAGCACCTGATTGCGGTACAGGACCTGTTACATCCCAAAAACCATTATATTGGTTCATTTGACCAATCTTTTCTTCTAGGGTCATCAAACTGAGTAAAGAATCTACTTTGGCATCTATTCTTGTTTTACGTTTATTGAGATCAAACCTGGTTTGCGAAGAAAAAATAAACACTAAAAAAACTAAGAAAATTAAAAGTCTTGCAGAGGATTTCATACACCTAAATATTTTTAATTTTTTGAAAACGAAATAATTAGAAAATTGAGAACGTATGTAACCGCTATGCTCTCACATTAAAATTTTATTACTATTCATTTCATGTATTCAAAATTCATATGTTTTAATGACACGCTAAATACGTATTTTTTTTTGTTTATGCCATCCGCTACCCTCCTGTTTTCTATTCTTTTTTTATTAACCTATTTGTTGTGTATTTCTTTTTGTAATCATAATTATCGATATATCAAGTCGTAATCAATCTCTCCATCACAGGACAGCCTACCTGATCAAAATTAGTAGTATTCACTAAAAAAGCTATTCTCGATACCTTAGATGTCTGATTTTGAAAATTTTATCTTAGACGGAAAAAATAAACAATGTCCTAAAGAATATACACGTTGCTCTCACCGATACTCTAAACATTAATAAAACGCAAAGTTTACGATCAAACTCCTGTTCTTATTGAATACGAACTTACCGAGTCTGGAAAAAATATGTCAACACTTATAGATCATCTGATTGATTGGGGAATGCGTCATAGAGAATTAACGATTATAAAAAGCATTGATTAAGTACATAAACTTCTGCTTAGACCAAAATCTACCGATGAAAATCTTTTAGTTAAATATAAGAGATATAGAATATTTCAATTTAAGTTATAGAAATTGGCATATCAAAATCATATTTATATGTCACATATATGTGACATATTTAAAATTTTAAGTATCTTTGTCTCTATGATAGCTGAAACTAGATATCGAATAATCAATGCGGCCATAGAGACATTTAATACAGATTTTTCTGCACCACTACAAAAGGTAGCCGATAAAGCTAATGTAACAAGACGTACACTGCACCGCTATTTTAAAGACAGGGACGAACTAGTTATGGTTTGTGAGCAAGAAATGGAAACGAGTTGTAAAAAAGCGATGATTTTGGCTATAAAAAGTTCTAATGATAGTCTTGTTCAATTAGAAAATATGTTGTATGCCGGTGTAGATTGTGGTGCTAAATATTCCTTTTTCTACAAATTACATCAAAAAGAGGGACATAATCACAATAAAAAGAACAAGAATTGCGCCGATTATGATTATATATATAAACGTTTTAATGAAATTATAACAGATTTACAAAATAAAGGAATCATACGAATGGATATGCCTATTAGCTGGATTCAGAATTTGCATGCAGGTATAATAAGCAGCACTGTAAATGCAAATGATGATTCAAACTTGGGCATCGAAAAAATTAAAGAATTCGCTTGGGAATCGTTTCTAAGCGGTATTAAAAAATAAAAAATTTAATCCTATATGTCTCAAAAATGAGACACAAACACGAAGCTTTATGACTGATGAACTTATTCAACAAAACACGTGTACTCTAAATCCTTTGGATTTGAAACACCTTAAAATTACTACGTTACAATCAGATTACGAGGTTGTTTTGATTGACGCTCAAGGAAATGAAATTCTAAAAGGTTTTGGCGACTCTATTGTTAGTGCCCTGAATGACCTGCATCAAAATTTGATTTAAATATAATGACTCGTAGAAGACAATTTATAACAAAAAGCTTTTATGCAACAGTTGCTTTTACCCTTCCGTTACCACTATCGGCTTTTAAAATAAATGATAAAATGATAAAGAATAATAACTTTGATGTAATCATCGTTGGTGGAAGTTATGCAGGACTTTCTGCTGCGATGACCTTAGGCAGGTCGCTTAGAGATGTACTACTAATTGATGCTGGAAATCCCTGTAATAAACAAACACCACATTCTCATAATTTTATCACCCAAGATGGTGCTCCACCTGCATCCATTTCTGCTATAGCAAAAGAGCAAGTGTTAGCATATCCCAAAGTGCAATTCTTGCAGGATACTGCAAAGAGAGGGTTACAAACTAACAACAGATTTGAAATCATTACCGAATCTGGTCAATCTTTCCAAAGTAGGAAACTTATTTTTGCTACCGGAATCAAAGATATTTTACCTGAAATTGAGGGTTTTGCAGATTGTTGGGGTAAAACCGTAATACATTGTCCTTATTGCCATGGGTATGAAGTAAAAAAACAGAAAACCGGAATCTTCAATAATGGTGATGAGGCATTTGAAACTGCAAAACTCATTTCTAACTGGACGAAGGACCTCGCTATTTTTACAAATGGAAAATCAAAGTTAAGCGAAGAACAAACAAGAAAACTACAGCAAAAAAATATTAGTATTATCGAAAAACCAATTACTTCTGTAGTACATGAGAACGGTTATATGGAAAGACTCAAATTTGAGGATAGTACTACCATGGCACTAAACGCTATTTATGTACGTGTTCCTTTTAAACAACATTCAAATATCCCTACAGAATTGGGTTGTGCATTGGATGAACATGGTTACCTTATGGTAGATTCTTTCCAGAAAACTAACATTCCAAGTATTTATGCCTGCGGTGATAACACAACTTTTATTAGGTCTGTTGCTCAAGCCGTATATGCAGGTAATCTCGCAGGTGCCATGGTTAATAGAGAGATGATAGAAACAGATTGGGAATAGGTTTGATCGTATCTGCCAAGCTAAATGCCTAAAACTGTATGCATCACAAGTGTATTAGGTTTGTACACCATAAGCTAATTTAATACAAATTCACAAGACACAGGTTGGAAACTAATTTTAATATCGAGGCAAGCTTTGAACTATTCACATCGATTATCGGGCAGATATTTTAAGTTTAAAAACACCATTTATTATCTTTGTATAAACATTTTGAATTGTATAGGTTGATATCCATATTTCTTCTTCTTTGTTTGCATTTACAGCCTATGCAAAATGTGTATACCTGGACTAAATTCTTAGTTAACCAGGACTATATCGCAGCGTTTCTATGTATTAATAAAGAAAGACCAAAATTGCAATGTAATGGTAAATGTTTCTTAATGCAACAACTTAAACAAAATGAACCTAAACAAAGTGAGGATGAGCAATTTCCGTTGACGGAAATTACTAAGACTGAATTTATCGACTTCTCAAAAATATCAGATAAATCCTTACCCAACAAAATACCGTCTCTCAAGAAACAATTTTCTCTTTATCATTTTGGTACTTACGAGCAAGTAAATCGGGAAATCTTCCATCCGCCAAAAGTTTACTTCGCTTCCAGAATGCTATAGTGTTGGCTTTGCGATGCCACTTACTTATAATCCTATTAAAAGGCCAAAGACCATACCTTGCCTGGTCAACCTGTATATGTTTATTAGGCAGTCCTCGATTCGACGGCGCAAACCCATGTTGTTTCTTTCAATAGCAGTGTTAGAAGTTGTTTACAGTATTCAGCAAAACAGAAATAGAAAAAAATTCAAAAAATTATTAAATAGTGTGCCAAAATATTAGTTCAATTTTGGTATGAAACTAAAAACATAGTACTATGAAAAATCTTCAAAAAAATATCGTGTTAATACTCTTATTCGCTGTATCGATCTCATGTAATAATGGAAAACAAGAGCATCATAAAGCGGTATTTAACAAAGAAAATACAAAAGACTTCATACCAGAAAATCAAACCGACAGAATCAAGGTTGCCTTTTTGATCTATCCCGAAATTGCAATACTTGATATGACAGGCCCTATGGATGCCTTTATTAAAATAAACCGGATGACCAAAAATCAATACGAGGTGTATACAGTATCTGAAACGAAAGATATGATTACCACCCAAGGTCACATTTTAGAGATAAGGGCAGATTATGTATTTGAAGAAGCGCCAAAGCCCGACATTTTCATTATACCGGGAGCCAAAGTTGATAAAGTAGAGGCTATGGTTGAAAAGACAGTGTATGCTCAATATATACAAGAAACTTCGGCTAAAGCTAATATAACAATGTCTGTATGTACAGGTTCTTTCGCTCTTGGAAAATTAGGAATACTTGATGGGAAAAAGGCAACCACTCATTGGATTTTGAGTAATAAGTTCGAAGATGATTTCAAGAAAACCGAATTGGTTCGAAACGTTCGCTATGTTAAAGATGGAAACATCATTACAACATCGGGAGTTACTACTGGAATAGATGGTGCGATTGCCATCATTTCTAAATATAGTAGCCCTGATTTTGCCGCAATGATATCCCGTGGACTTCAGTATGAAACAAAGTCGGTAGATCAATGGCCAAAATTACCTTCTAAACCGATGAAACACGGAGACAGCTCACCAATAGACTAAGTAACAGATTTTTTAAGTAGAACTTAAGAAAAAATGGTTAGTTTAAAATTTTGTTCAGAAAACTTTGAACACAAAGTTTTCTGAACTTTAATAAAGCGAAATTCTTTTAATTAAAGGACTTTCTAAACTCTGATGGCGTAATCCCTGTTTTCGTTTTAAACAGTTTACTGAAGGATTGTGAATATTCAAAGCCTAACTCGAAAGCAATTTCACTTATAGAAGCTTCAGGAAGGCTTAATCTTTGTTTCGCTTTTTCAATAAGTTTATCGTGTATATGCTGCTGTGCCGTTTTTCCTGTTAGCACCTTCAACATAGCTGAAAGGTAACCAGACGAGAGATGAAGTGATTCACTAATTGACCTAACAGTTGGTACTCCATTAGAAAATGCCTCATCACCGTCAAACTTTTGCGAAAGTATCTTTTCAAATCGAGTTAAAATCTTGTGATTTTCTTTTTCTCGCGTAATAAATTGCCTGTGATAAAAGCGCTGTGCATAATTGAGTAACAATTCTATTTGTGTAATAATGACTGATTTACTGAAGATATCGGTATGGTTTTTACACTCTTCGTCAATGTTTTGAAGTATCTTCTCGATATTGGTTTTCTCTTTATCAGATAAAAAAATTGCCTCGTTTACCGCATAATCAAAATAGTCGTATCCATTTATTTTCTCGGCTAGAGAGGTATTCCACAAAAAATCCGGATGCATTAGTAGCAGCCAACCTTTATGTGATAATTGTCCGGTAGCTTGCACGGCATATACTTGACGAGGAGCAACAAACATCAATTTACCTTCATTAAAATCATACTCGGTTTGACCATATCGCATCCTAGCATTGACACTGGTTTTGAGCGCAATCATATAAAAATCCTGAGTAATTTTATCTGGTTCATCGACATTAAGATGTTCAATTTCGGGGATATGTATTACACTCACCAAAGGATGCGAAGGTCCTTTTAAATTTCTAAATTTATGATAATCGGTTATGTTTTTAAAATGCTCGTGTTTCATCTTGATTGTTTAGTATATCAAATAGAACGAAATTGCCTTTCAACAACCAAAAAAAGGAAAACAAACTAATATTTAAAGCTTTTTTGTGGTTGTGCTGAATAGTTATTCGGGAAATCCTGTCTCAATAGGTCCATCAAATAGAATATATGCAGTACACTGCTTAGTAAGACAATTCGCCGCATGAAATTCATCTGCTGGTTGATAGAGATACGAACCTGGATTCAACAATGAAGCGGTTTTTTCACTACCCCCTTCTTTCCAATGTTTCATCTGGCCCTCGACAAGCCATAAATGATATCCATAGGTGTGATTGTGCAAATTACCACTCCCCGTGTAGTTTTTACTGTATCGAAATAATGTAAATGAAGCACTGTTTTTTGGATTTCCGTTTAATGTATGGTACCGTGGACCATTAGGACTTTCAGCGTGTAACGGCTGGAATGAACGACCCAAAGCATCTACATTAGTTATAATCTTCAAGCTCTTTGAACCAAAAGACTCTGGCCAACCGTTTGTATGTGTTATCGCTTTTTTACTACAAGAAATCGTTGATGCCATTAATAGCATTAACAAAAATATACCGAAAGTAGTTCTTTTCAATTTTAGTATCATTCGTATTTAATTTTTGACAAATTTGAGGAAGAACTTCATCATACCTGTAATCGTATCACGGTTTGTTGTATTCAAAACAACGATTTACCCTAAGTATTAAAAATTGTCATGAAAAAGAAGTAATTGTTCTTAGAAATTTAATGAACAACTCCTAGGTAGCGCCCCGGCTTAATTTAATACTAACAATGAGTAAACCACTATTTTTTACGTTTACCCCCCGCCTTTTTCTAATAAAATGGCAGGTGCGGCTTTTCTAATGCATAAAGCAGGTTAAAACGTTCACATCTTGATTATCAGTAAAATAATAGAAGGCCATCAAAATAGACGGCCTTCTTGATAAATATAGACATGCTCAACAAATCACTTAGAAGAATTTTTAGTTTTCTATATTTAGTTCATTTTAGCATCTTATTAATATAACCACAATTACTGAACTATTAATTTCTGTAATACAGCTTTTTCTCCTTCTATCTCAATTTTTACCAAATAGATTCCGGTTCCTAAGGATAAATCTTTAGCAGAGAAAGTGTTCCTACCAGAACTTAGAGAGATTTTCGATTTTTTACGTCCGAGCAGGGTGTATATGGTAGCTGTCGCATTTGTAGTCGTTTTATTCCCCATGAATAGTGTAAAACTATCTTTTGTAGGATTAGGCCATAATCTCAAAGATGACAAGGTACCTTCATCTTCATCTCCGATACGAGCGGTAGTAGCACCCGTGAAATCAGATGTTATTGCCAAAGTACCCCCACAAGATCCTTCGTAAATTTTTACATTAGAAAATGTAGAATTGTTACCAGAACCGGTATCATTATCATTAATGAACACCAATCGATCCATACTACCAGTGTAAAAATTACCTACAGGAATTACATATTTGGTTGTCCCTCCTGCATAATTGTCATAATTCGTAATCCCATAGTTTTGAGTACCATGAAGTTTAAAGTATTGTGTAGCCGTTAGAGTATTGTCATTTTCAAACCCTATCCCATGGATTTCTCCCTGATTTGTACTACTAAAGTCGAATTCTATAACGGTATTGGCAGTGACAGTATAATTTAGAGCAATTTGCTTCCAGGTATTATTACTCAGTACCAATGAAGCTCCTCCGTTTCCAACTGAAAAATTTCCGGCGGCGTCTTGATTTGAGAATGGATTGATAGTAAAATCATTAAAGTCTAGCGCTTCACAAGTTGGTGGTGGTGTAACCGAACCATTTTGAATACGTACATCATCAATGGCGATATCACTTTGCCAACCACTGGTACCACTACCTGTTACTACAGTAAATCGCAACTGCACGCTAGCCTCACTCGAATATGCAGATAGATCGACATTTGCTGCATTCCAAGAATTGCCTTGATCACCCGTTTGATTGAAAACACTCACCCAATCTCCTTCGTTATTGGTTCTGGCTTCGACTGTTAAACTGTTAATAGCACTGCCTAACATATGATACTGAAATGTAAGTGAGGGCGTCGAGAGATTACTAAAATTTAAACAAGGAGACAATAAAATTGCTTTTTTATTGGGGAATCCTGTTCCATTACCAGAAGCTTCAACATAAATGTAAGTATCTCCGTCGGCAGCAGCCGTAGGGCCCGTAGCATTAGAAGGAGTGCTCCCTGTATTTCTTGTCCAGTTCAAATCATCTCCTGTTTCGGCTTGTGCCCATTGTCCAAAATTTGATTCAAAACTTTCTCCAAAAGGAAAAGAAGTAATCTCACCTTTACAATCTTCGGTACCTGGACCTCCTGGTCCTCCACCATCACAAGGATTCACGAAAGAAACGGTCTGATCTGTTTGACCATTTGATCCTCCGTTATTGTTTTCGTTTGCATCTTCACCAACTCCTCTTTCCGCGAAAGCTTTCCAAATTAAACATGCATACTGTCCGCCGTACAAATCTTGATCTGCTTGCAGGATTCCATCGCGACCCGATACAAAACCAGGATTATTCGCTGTATTTTTAAGTCCTTCGATTACCAATGCCATAGCAATATTATTTCCACCGGTCCCTGTATAAAAATCAGGATCGAAGCCTTCTTGATCAATTAATAACCAAGTCATGTCCCATAAAATTGTAGCAAAAGCATATCCTACTCCATGCGGTCGGGCCAATCCGCCTATATCTGCATAATCGGTGTCGTTGATAGATCTGTTTGTCGAATAACGAGTAGGTCTGATACCCTGTCCGTTAACTCCCTGACCTAAAACGTAAGTACCTACACCCCTACCGTCGGTACCAGAGTCTCCTGCTTTCATAGTAAGCATTAAGCCAAACCAGTCTGACCATCCTTCACCCATTTGTTCTGATCCTCCTAAAGTATTTGAAGAAGGTCCTCCAACTAGACGAATAGATATACCATGACCATACTCATGAGCGATAATTACATTATCAAGGGAACCATCGCGCCCCGGACTGGTGCGATTCCATAGAAACATCTGCATTCTAGGGTTGCTACCATCACCAGGAGTTGCAAAATTTGCATTATTAGTACCACTTCCGTCTTGAGCATCGGCATTAACTGAATCGCTACCTCTTCCTCCTTTTCCGTAGTTATTTTCCTGAAAATTTCCGCTAGCTTCGTCGAAACCGTATTGATACCAAACATCGTGCATGATGTTATTCCAATAAAACAGATTCGCAATAGATGCATCTCTATAATTACTGGGTGCCTGGTTGAGGTTAATCGGAAAATTAAAATCCAGATTTGATCCTCCATCAGGAGAAAAACCCGTTCCGTTGTTTCCATTACTATCATCCTGAGCCCATACGTTGTTACCGCGAGTTATTGTGAATTCTGCTCCTGCGCTTCCGTTGGTATCATGCCAACCAAATGGAGACGCAGTAGTATTTGCAGGATTACTAGCTATAGAACGATTCCCTTCATCGGGGTTTCCTATGGGCATTGCATATACGTTATAAGAGTCGGGAGCTACAAATGCAGAAGCCTCGCTTTTTGTCATAGGTCCTATATTCGCTATGTTTTTATGTGCCGATTGGTGATCATGCGATGCATGACCATGAGGTGCATCAAAATTACAGGATATCACCCAGTTATTTTCTCTCAAAATCTTATTACTAGCGGCATCCACATAAGAATTCCACCAGTTTTGAGCTCCCTTTTCGTACAGACTAACATTCCATGTAAGATGAAGTTTGTTTCCTTCTAAAATATATACTTGTCTTACTTTAATGGGCTGATCGGCTGTGATTCCAGAATTTTTGTATTCGTAAATAGTACTGCCTCTGGATTTACTCTGTGTTGATGATAGAGTTTTGGGCGATGCTAGATTGTGCGCTCGAATAACAGCACGAATAGCATTTTCTGGCGATGTTGAAGCTTTGGTAAATGTAGCTTTTGCACTAATCTCCTCAATAAACTGGTTAATTTCATAGGTAACTTCACCGTTTTTAACCGTTAGTTTATAGGTTCCATCTTCGATAGGGATTCCCTTAAGATATTGTTTGATGTAAACATGGGTAATACCAGATTTTAGAGAAGGCACCTCATCAGTAATTCGCCATTCTGTATAATCATCAATCGTTGCTGCCGACTTCGAAGTGGTTACGATAGCGTCTTCAAAGTGATTTCGGACAATGGTATTCATGTCCTGAGCTAAAAATGTTTGCATGGTCAAGAAAAACGCAAAAGCAAACGAGTAAACTTTTTTCATAAAGATAAGTATTTGAGTTTGTGTCTTACAAAATTAACAAAAATCAACTGTTTTATCAATATGACTACTAATCACCTACTAATTTATCATAAATTAACATTTTTATTTAATTACAAATAAAATATAAATTCTATTAGTTAAATTGATGGTTGAGCATAGGTTGATCTCTTACCAATACTACAACTTTTACATTTGATTAAAATATAGGTATTCAATTATGATAATTAGAAGAGATACATATACCATTATCATGTTACGGGAAAAGTGTCAAAATTTCTTTGTATTTTTTTTCATCTTTTAGATGAATCATGTTTACAAATGCAATTTTGACTAATAAAATTACTGTAAGCTTAAACAAAATATTCTAAGATTTTGTTTTGAAGCCATCTAGTTATGAAATAAGCCATAACCATTAGGATGATACCCACCGATATGATTACATGGCGATTTCACCAGCCTACCAGCCGCTAGGCGGGCAGGTTTAACCATTAAAAACAAAGTAAGAATAAACATAAGAAGTGCTATACTTTTGATGCTACGTTAAATTCTAATCGTTTATTGTAGTACCAGAACAAGTAGCTCAACAACGCTTTGGGAACACAAGATCTTCGACAGTTGGTTAGAAAAATATGATGTTTATAGACATGTTACCAAAATAAACACAAAAATTTCTTGAAACCAACCATCCCAGATTTATACAATGTATATTTCTCAATCTAAAATACTTACTACTCACTATTGAATTCTCTATCTATTATTTTGTCATCAATTAAAATGGCATTATATTACAATAATTGAATGGGTTTACACTTTTTTGATTTAGGCAGAACTAACCAATAGGAAGGTTTGACATGGTGCGATTGTAAAATATTTTGTGCTTAGATAAGGTAATTTTTTATTTATATAGCAGTGCCGCGGAAGTCAAAAATTATTAAACATACCTGCAAAACGGCATTTTTTTTAGCAAATTGAAAAAAGTGTACACCAGTTCGCTAATCATACGAAACAAAAACTATGAAAACATTAAAAGTAATAGTACTTATCATTTTAGCAATGAGTAGTAGCTGTAAAGGAGAGAAAAAAGAAGAAAAAAATCAGCAAAATGACTCTCACAGTGAAGGTTCACCTCAGAAAAAAGGAGAACCGGAAACAAAAACTTTGGAAATTTCCTTAGAACCAAAAAGTGATAGTAATGCATCTGGTAAAATTATGTTTACAGAATCCATGGGTTTAGTAACTATGATTGTTAAAATTAATGGGTTGAGTGAAGGTAAACATGCTATACATATTCACGAAAACGCAGACTGCTCTTCTCCCGATGGAAAATCTACAGGGGGCCATTGGAATCCTACATTAGAAGCTCATGGTAAGTGGGGAGCCAAAGATGGATATCACAAGGGTGATATCGGTAATTTTAAGGTAGATCCTAACGGAAATGGAAATTTAACGTTTGCCACCAACGAATGGTGTATAGGGTGTAATGATAAAAAAAAGAATATCGTAGGTAAAGCGGTCATAGTTCACCAAGGCGTTGACGACTTTACTACACAACCAACCGGTGCCGCAGGAGGAAGAATTAGCTGCGGAGCTATCATACAATAAGTACATTAAATACGACAAAAATGTATAGCAGAACCTATGAAGAGTGTGATAAGCATCATCTATATCGGAATAAGATACTATAGTACTACTGTCTGGTTGAGCTCTTCGTCAGAGCTCGGTACAGGCTCAGTTGAAACCTATTTTACAAAAATGAAAAGTTCTCGACTGCTCTCGAACTGACCTCTATAAGCCCACTTAAACGTAAGCCGAACCGACCGATAGGAAGGTGCCAGATAGTGCGATTACGAAAGGTTTCGTACCTAGGCAAAATAATCTAATCATAAGCTCATGCTGAACGCATTTTTGGTATTTCACAACTATATAATTTTAGTGTATATGAATCTTAGCAGATATTCAGAAAATTATAAAACATGAATGTAAAACAGCAATTTTTTTGAGCAAATTGAAAAAAGTTTAAAACAGTTTCTTACTAAAATCGTATCTTCATACCCTTGTCAAATCAAATATGATGCAACCTACTGAACTTATCGCTGCTTTACAAAATCAAAACCAAGATGCATTTAAACGAGTATACGATATGTATGCAGACAATGTTTATGGTATTATTTATACGATTATTAAGGATAAATCTCTTTCTGAAGAGGTTTTACAGGATGTTTTTTTAAAAATATGGAAGAATGCAAATTCCTATTCAGAAAAGAAGGGACGTTTTTTTACTTGGATACTCAATATTGCTAGAAATGCCGCTATTGATAAAACGAGATCTAAAAGTTTTAAAAACACTTCACAAAACCAGTCTGCCGATTATTTCGTAGATATCTTAGAACACAAGGATAATTTTTCAAGTAAGATCGACGCTATAGGTATAAAAAAATACATAGCCTCGTTAGAACCACTTTGTAAGAAAGTAATTGATCTTTTATTTTTTAAAGGGTTTACACAAAAAGAAGCTTCAGAAGAATTGAATATTCCTTTAGGAACCATAAAAACAAGAAATAGAATTTGTATTGATAAACTAAGGAAAACCCTAGAAGCGTAAGTAATATATGGATATAAAAGCATACATAGCATCTGGTATTTTAGAACTTTATGTCTACGGCTCGTTGACAGAAAAAGAGAATCTAGAGGTTTATGAAATACTACAAAAGCACCCCGAAGCCTTAGAAGAAGTGAAACGCATAGAACATGCACTTGATCAATTATCGGCCGCGGTAGCACCAAACACGCTCTCATCTTCTTATAAAAAAATCGAACAAAACTTAGATGCTTCTACCGGCGGTATTATAGCTATAGACAGAAAAAAAACAAACTGGCCTGCCTATATTGGATGGGCGGCAGCGGTTGCACTTTTAATTGGTGTATTCTTTCAATCTAACAAAAATAGAGCGTTACGACAACAGGTGGTTCAACAAGAAATAGAAAAACAGGTATTAGAAAGTAAAATCATTATTGCTGAAGAAGAGGCATCCAAAACCAAATCTTTACTTGATGTACTACGCAATAAAACTTTAATTCGTGTTCCTTTAAAAGCACAAAATATAGATCCCACGGCTTATGCATCGGTGTACTGGGATAAAGAACAACAAAACACTTATATCGATGTAGCGGGACTGCCAGATCCACCACCTGGAAAGGTTTATCAAGTTTGGTCTTTAAAACTTAACCCTTTGACGCCCACTAGTATCGGGATATTGGATAAATTTTCTAAAAATGATCAAAAAATCTTCCTTCTAGCTAACCCAAATGATTCTGAAGCTTTTGGTATTACTTTAGAACCAGAGGGAGGTAGTAAAAGTCCTACCCTAGAACAATTATATGTTTTAGGTGCTATAGCGTCATAAACACGAAAGCAGCTATTCAAAACAATTGTATCACTTCTGCTGTTCATCTTATAAATATGCAGGATGAAGAATTAGTAAAATAAAACTAACTTTGTCCCAAAATTCAGCACATGAATCCTTCAACTTCTGGTTGGATAGAAAAGTTTCTAAGAGATCCTGATTATAATCAACAGATTGCTACAGGGGCTACAGATCAATTGTACACTAATCTTAGACAAGTTGGATTTATATACGGCACCTCTATCGCAACGACTATCACGAATAAGTCTGATATCATTTATTCTGAAGAGGAAAAAACCAAAGTCAACTTATTTACAGCTTTGGCAACCACCTATTATGATACAATCGAAAATGCAGAACAAGATGATTGCATAACTGCATTAATAGAATTTTATAGTTTTTTAGATACAAAAAAGTCTTTTTTCTCTTTTCCGAAGGTATTACCTGTTCATAAAAGCGAAAAATTAGAGGCTATCATCCATACTCGTATTCAAACTAATGAGTCTGCAGTTAAAAAAAATTTTAGTCATTTATTAACCAATGCACTACTTTTTATCGATGTATTGGCTTTTGATTATTATCTCATTCACGATAAAGATCCGTTCGAATATGCTTCAAAATTAGAAGAAATGCTTACCAATACCGTATTTCTGGCATTAAATTCTAAAGAAGAGCAAGATGATTACGATGAATTACTGATTAAACTATTTGCTTCTTCAGTACGATATACCAGTATATCTGTAGATAAAGAGGCTAGTTTTGATCAGATCGCTTTAAATGCCTATACCGATGAGCTAGAAAAACGCTACATTTTAGATCTTGCAAGTATGGCCGTTTGGAATGATAAACAATTAGATGCCGGAGAGCAAACATTTATGATAGCACTAGGTGCAGAGTTACAGGTGGATGAATCGGTAGTTAGAGAGTCGATTCATTTGGTTAAAACGTTCATTAATACACATAAAGAACACATATCGTACTTTAAGTATTCTCATCCTGCTTTGCACTTTTATCAACAAACCTCTAGAACGGTACGAGTACTGATCTTAAGAAACAAAAAACGATTGATCAAAGAAATTTCTGAGAGTAAAGATCTTATGTTGCTTTTAGGGCAATCTACTGTTCGTGATTTAACAAAAGAAGAGAAAAGGCAAATTAAACAGCAATTGTTGGATATTTGTAAATCAATCCCATCTTTAGCCATTTTCATTCTCCCTGGTGGTGGGCTATTGCTACCGCTTTTAGTCAAACTCATTCCCCAACTGCTGCCTTCTGCATTTAACGAGAATAAATAGTACAAAATCAATAAACAAGGTTCATAGATTTTATAATTCTAGTCTTTCAAGCTCTTTGTAGTTTTTTTTCAGCTTCCGGGTAAGAATTCCGTAAATTAATCGATAAAAAAGTGCTATCACTCCTATAAAAACTATGGTAACGAGCAATGTACTCACAATAACTATCCAAATGGGAGTATATTCGATAGTATCTCCTTGAAATTCATTAGTAAAGAACAACAGGTAAATGGTAGTAGAGATCATAAGTACCCCAAAAAAACTTAGATTGACCCAGATATAATTTTTAACCGTTTTTCTGGTATTTAAAATATTTTCCATTAATACCTTGGTAGAATCAGTAGTCTTAATTTTTTTATAATTAATATAAAACCGAATAATAAAATATAACAAGATAGTATAGGATAAGAGGGATCCAATGAATGAAAATATTTCGATAGAAGAATTCATGATTTTCGAGTTTAAACCCGTAAGTCTAAAAATAAGATCTAAAGAAGCCCAAACAATAAACTCCAAAATACTGATAATAAAGATCCACTTTACGATAGAAGATGATTTCTTTAATATCATTTGATAAATTTCTTCATAAGATAATCTGGGCAGTACGGCTTCTTGCTTTTTCCAGTCTTGTTTTAGCAATTCTAATTCGTCCATTGGGGTTAAGGATTTAATATTTTTTTCAATTTTGTTTTCACACGATTCATCTTTACTCTGGCATTAACCTCACTTATACCCATGGTTTCGGCGATATCTCTGTACGATTTATCTTCGAGATACAAAAAAACCAAAGCCTTTTCTATGTCGTTAAGTTCTTTTACAGCTGCATACATCAATTTTAATTGTTGTTCTACTTCATCATCATACTCTTCTGCTTTGATTTTAAAGTTTACAGTATCTATATCTGTAGTTTTCAAATTTCGTTTGGTTCGTCTATACAAAGTAATAGCTGTATTTAACGCTACTCGATACATCCATGTACTAAACTTTGCTTCTCCCCTAAACTTTGGATATGCTTTCCAGAGTTGAATAGTAATTTCCTGAAATAGATCGTTGTGCGAATCAGGGTCACTCGTGTATATTCTACAAACCTTATGCACGATATTCTGATTTTGCTCAAGGTTTGTCACAAAACTATGTTCTAATTCTTTATTCACGATTAATGATTACAGGATATAAGTAGTCTAATATATAATTCTGTTACAAATAAAATCTAATTTACCTTGCAAGCATTATAAATATCCACTTTCTATAGGCTAAATGCACTATTCAATTTACCTTTGTAAGAAGAGGTTTGAAGAAGTAATTTAAACTTGTATTCTGAACATATTAATAAGAGCATAACAAGTCTGATCCTTTTTATAATCTTATCTACAGATTTGAATGACGTTATTATGATGTTCTTTTACAAATCAACGCTTAATCAGATAAAAAAACTATACATATAAATACATGAACATCCCTTCTACCAATTTACCGAGACTAGTTATTATTGGTGGTGGTTTTTCTGGAGTAGCTTTGGCCAGAAAAATGATCAAAGAAAATGTACAACTGGTACTGTTAGACCGGCAAAATTATCATACTTTTCAACCTTTATTGTATCAGGTTTCAACATCTTCACTAGAACCCGATTCTATTGCTTACCCGTTACGCAAAATTATCAAACGTGGAAAAAATGCCTTTTTTAGAATGGCAGAAGTGGTACATATTGACTCAAAAAATCGAGAGATAAGCACAAATATTGGTAGCATTACCTACGATTTTTTAGTTATTGCCACAGGCGCTAAGACTAATTTTTTTGGAAACACTGCAATAGAACATAATGCTATGCGTATGAAAAACTTACCTCAGGCATTAAATTTACGTAGTCTCATGCTTGAAAACTTAGAACAAGCCGTAATTACTAAAGATCCTATCAAAAGAAAGGAATTACTATGTTTCGTTCTTGCTGGAGCGGGTCCTACCGGAGTAGAATTGGCCGGAGGTATTGCAGAATTAAAACTCAATGTGTTACCAAAGGATTATCCCGACATGGATTTTGAGGATATGGAAATTCATTTGATAGAAGGTGCCTCTCGCGTTCTTCCGCCCATGAGTGAACATGCTTCTAAAAAGGCCTCAGAATTTTTACAAAAACTCGGTGTTCAAATTCATCTCAACACGCAAGTACAAAATTATGAGGACAATCAGGTTACTACAAATACAGGTTTTTCTATTAGAACCGCTACGTTTATTTGGTCTGCCGGCGTAACAGGAGCACCAGTATCGGGTATAGCTGCGGCATCATTGATCGAAAAAGCCAATCGCTACAAGGTAAATGAGTATAACCAAATTGAAGGGTATCCTCATATTTATGCGATTGGGGATATTTCACTAATGGAAACCGAGGCGTATCCCAAAGGTCATCCCATGGTGGCACAACCTGCAATACAGCAGGGACAGCATCTCGCAAAAAATTTAAAGCGACATTTAAACGGTAAAGCAATGATTCCGTTTTCATATTTTGATAAAGGTGCTATGGCTACTATTGGTCGAAATAAGGCTGTAGTTGACCTTGGGAAATTTAAATTTGGTGGTTTTTTCGCCTGGTTCATCTGGATGTCGATCCACCTTTGGTTTTTAGTAGGGTTTAGAAATCGTTTTGTCACCTTTTTTAACTGGGTATATAACTACATTAATTATGATAAAGCTGCACGTTTAATAGTTCGCCCATTTAAAAATGACAGTAGTGCCATAGAGAAAGTTTAACCTTAACTACGCCAATCTACAGAAAAAAAATACAGCATTTTAATGGTCTTCAAAAATTAATTTTTGAAGATGATACCATTAATTCTTCTCTCGAAATCTTTGCTGCCATTGGTAGGAAGTTGAATATCTGCTATATGAACTTTTTGACTTACGTGACGCTGCTATACAAGTAAAAATTACTTCGCCTAAGTATAAAACCTTTCGCAGTCGCACCATCAGGCACCTGTATTAAAGCGGGAAGTCCCAATATCTTTTCGAACTCTAATTGCTAGTTATCGTATTGATAAATTACGCTTTTATAGTAGAGTACTTTTTTAGAATCGCTTTACTACATAGATAACGATTAATTTTAATTGCGAAACACCATAATTTTCTAAGTTAAACCCGTTTTATGCATTAAAAAATCTATTACGGCTTTAAACTACTGCAAAACCAAGCACTACGTTGTATTTTAAGTTTCACCGTAGCGATGCTATGCTGAAACTTAGAAAACACTCTTCCAAAGCTACATCTCGCCCAAAGCAATGCTTTGTCGTGCATTTTCAAACCTCATAACGAAATTCTAATGCATAAACCGGGTTAAAATTAGCTGCAATGTTTACAACTGATCCATCAATTTTGACAGTTGAGTCATATTGAATTTAATTTCCCTTCTCAATCCTTCATTTTTGAACCATTAATTTAATTTTTATCACTATGAGATCTATATGTACTCTTCTTTTCATAATGCTTCAATCATCAATAATTGCTCAAACAGAAATTTCAGGTACCATTACGGATACTAAAGGTATTCCTATCATAGGTGCTAATATTTATTTGGATGGCACTTACGATGGAGGCACCTCTAATGATAATGGTAGCTTTACATTCTCAACTTCAGAAATAGGCGTGCAAACCTTGGTAATTTCATTTTTATCCTTCGAAACCTTGTATCTTTCAAAAGAAGTAGAGGCTATGACTCATCTAAAGATAGTTTTAAAAGAAGATGTAAATTCTTTGGATAGTGTTATTCTAAATGCAGGCACCTTTGCTGCCGGGGATAATAGCAAAGCGTCGGTACTCACACCTCTTGATATTGTGACTACGGCAGGATCTGCAGGTGACTATATTGCAGCTTTACAAACACTCCCCGGTACGTCTAACGTTTCTGAAGATGGTCGCCTTTTTGTACGCGGTGGCGATGCAAGTGAAACCAATGTGTATATCGATGGTCTACAGGTGTTTCAACCTTTTACAGCAAGAACGGATAACATTCCTACTCGCGGACGCTTTTCTTCGTTTCTCTTTGAAGGCACCAATTTTTCTACGGGTGGATACTCTGCAGAGTATGGCGATGCATTATCTAGTGTCTTACTTTTGAATACTATCGATGAACCCGACCAGGAAACAACAGACTTACAATTTATTAATGTAGGCTTAGGTGGCGGTCATACAAAGAAATGGGAAAATAATTCGTTAAGTGTTAATGCTTTTTACGTTAATGTAAAACCTTATCAAAACATTATTGAGCAACGTGTGGATTGGATCAAACCCTACGAATCTTTGGCTGGCGAAGCCGTATTTCGACAACAATTTGATAGTGGCCTATTAAAAGTTTACGGAGGACTAAACTATGCTGATTTTGAATTGGTTCAAGAAGATATCAATGTGCCAGATGGAATCAATTTTGGCCTCGCAAATCGAAATTTATACCTCAATGCATCCTATAAAGGTAGTTTAGGAAAAGATTGGGATATCACTACGGGTGCAAGTTTTGCTAATGATCATAACAAAATTAACATTGCAACTACTGATGTTGATAACGATGAGAACAGCGCTCACATAAAACTAAAACTTAGAAAACGATTTAGCAATAGATTTAAATTAAGTATCGGAGCGGAACAGTTTTTGGTCAATTTTAATGAAACAGCAGAAAGCCCCGATTTTGATACATTTAGATCCTCTTTCGATAACAATAGCACTGCAATATTTACAGAAGCCAATATCTTTTTTAGTAAAAAACTGGCATTACAGCTAGGTGTGAGAGGTGTTCAAAATACGTTGATAGAAGATACAAAGATATCCCCAAGAGCATCTCTGGCATACAAAACATCGTCAAAATCTCAAATTTCTATGGCGTATGGAGATTTTTATCAAGCTCCGCAACAAGAAGTTTTAAAGTATACTTCTATCCTAGAACCAGAAAAATCATCACATTACATTTTTAACTATCTCTATCAAAACAATGGTAGAACACTTAGAGCAGAAGGGTATTATAAAAAATATCATGACCTAATCAAGTTTGATACCGAAATGCCTCAATTTAACAGCGACTTTACTAATAACGGAAGTGGTTATGCTGCTGGTGTTGACCTATTCTGGAGAGATTCTAAATCTATCAAAAACCTAGATTACTGGGTAAGCTATTCGTATTTGGATACCGAAAGAGATTACAGAAATTTTCCAGATAGTGCGACACCCAATTTTGCCGCAACGCATACACTTTCTTTAGTAACCAAATATTGGGTCGAAGATTGGAAATCTTTACTTAGCGCTACCTATAATTTTGGTTCTGGCAGACCTTATAATGACCCTAATGAAAGTGTGTTTCAAAATCAAAAAACACGAACATTCAACTCTTTGAACTTGAGTTGGGCTTATCTTATCAGCCCTCAAAAGATACTATACTTTTCAGTAACCAATGTATTAGACTTTAATAATGTTTTTAATTATCAATATTCAAATACCCCAAATATGAATGGAGAATTTGCAAGACAAGCTATTCGACCCAATGTTGACCAATCTGTTATTTTAGGGTTCTTTTGGACCATTAGTGACAACAAAACAGACAATCAATTAAATGATTTATAGCCTATCATCTCAATAAAAACTAGATATGTCAAATTACTTACAACATACACTTACCGTTAGGTTTGTCAACTCATCCTTAAAATCATACAATTCAGTCAGAATGAATTGAACTAAAACTACTAGTGAACGATCTTTACAATATCAAATAATCACAAAATTTATTACAATGAAAACACTACTAATAATCGCAACATTTCTTGCAGGATTAATCGCAAGTTCACAATCAAACTATGAAAAGGGAATGACCAAAGCTTTTGAATTATGGGAAAATAAAAACCCTGATCAAGCCATCAATCTTTTTGAGCGTATCGCCCGAGCTGAAAAAGAAAACTGGATTCCATTTTATTATGCAGCCAGAGTACATATCAATACCGCATTTGACTCGAAAGATGCAGATGAAATTGAATCTCGATTAAAGAAAGCGCAAGAATATCTTAACGAAGCCAAAACATTTTCAAAAAATAATGCCGAAATTTCTATTATGGAAGCTATGCTGAATATGGCATACGTAGCTTATAATCCATCGGTATACGGTATGACTCATTCTGCTAAAGTTGAGGAGTTATACCTTCAAGCCAAAACTCTAGAGCCAGAAAACCCTAGAGCGACACTTTATCATGCCGAATGGAAGATGGGCGGAGCCAAATATTGGGGTAAAGATCCAAAAGCCTTTTGTCCTGAAATAGAAAAAGCTATCTTGTACTTTGAGAAACAGTCGAATCACGAAACTCCATTTTATCCAACATGGGGAAAAGATCAAATCGCTAGAGTACAACAAAATTGTAAATAGAAAATATAATCGTAATGGAGAATCAAAATTTTGCAAAAGGTAATCTTTTAAAAGTCATACGAATTAGTTTCATTATTGCCATAATTGTTGAATTATCTTTTCTGCTCTTCAAAATAGGTAGACCGATCTCCTGGGAAAAAGAATTCGAAAATTTATTAATTCACTTTATGTTTGCTTTTCCACTAACTATAGTAAACGGGTACTTTTTTGATATCATAGGAGAATACTACACCTGGGAAAAACATCCTCGAAAAAGATTATGGTTTGGTGCTATTGGTTCTGTATTGCTAACGATGATAACTTTGGCTGCGATTCGAACTGTTATGATGGTGGGGATATACGGAAAATCATTTTCAGAATTTCTTCGTGATGAAAAATTGAGCTTTTACATCACCGGATTCGTCATTACGATGTTTGCCTCTTTGTTTTTTCACGCTTTCTATTTCTATAAAGAACTTCAGAAACAAAAAATTACTGAGCAAAAAATTATCGCAGATACGGCCTCGGCCAAATTTACGGCGCTTAAAAATCAATTAGATCCGCATTTTCTTTTTAATAGTCTTAATGTACTAACTTCATTAATAGAAGAAAATCCGAAAATGGCTCAAAAATTTACCACTTCCCTTTCCAAAGTATATCGATATGTTTTGGAACAAAAGGATAAAGAATTGGTTACTGTAGATGAAGAATTGAAATTCGCAAAAACGTATATGACACTTATTCAGCTGCGTTTTGAGGATAGTATTGTCTATGAAATACCAGAAAAATCAATTGACCCCGAAGCCAAAGTAGTACCACTGTCATTACAGATTTTATTAGAAAATACAGTAAAGCACAACATCGTGATGCCAGAGAAACCCCTGCATGTCAAAATTTATGAAAAAGACGGATTTTTAATAGTAGAAAACAACCTTCAACCCAAAGAAGTAGTAAAACAAAGTAGTGGGGTTGGATTAGGTAATGTACAACAACGGTATGCGTTACTTACCAAAAGAAAGTTTTCTGTCTACAAAACAGCAGAGGCTTTTATAGCAGAGCTACCCATATTAACAAAAAAAGTACAACCTAACGCTACAGAGATGTCACAAGGTAATGAGGTATCAGCCTTGGCAACTGATTCTAGATACGAGAAAGCCAAAGAACAGGTTCAAAAGATTAAGGAGTTTTATGCCAATCTAATATCGTATTGTATTGTTATTCCTTTTCTTATTTTTTTGAATTATACGACGACTGGCTTTATGATTCCGTGGGTAATTATTCCAATTATTGGTTGGGGAATCGGGATTATATTTCACTACATGGAAACATTTAATTACCATCCCATATTCGGCAAAAATTGGGAAGAGAAAAAAATAAAAAAGTACGTAGAAGAATCTAAAAGAAAATATTAACATTAAAAACTTACAATTATGAAAACTTTTGAAGAACAAAAACGATACGAACGCGCAAGAGAACGAGTAGAAGAATTAAAGAAATTTTATAATAATGTAATATCCTATGTATTGGTTATTGGATTTTTAGCTGGATTAAATTATTATCAAAATGAGTGGTATTATCCATGGTTTTTATGGGCTGCTTTGGGTTGGGGTATTGGTTTGACGTTTCATGCCATCAAAGCGTATAGAATTAACCCTGTATTTAATAAAGACTGGGAAGAGCAAAAAATAAAAAAATACATGGCAGAAGACCAAAATAAAAACAAACAGTTGTGGGAGTGAATTTATTAATGAATTATTGATCTAATAGGTTAATGATCTAATAAGGTAATGAAATTTTATACGAAAATGATTGTAAGATGCATAATGTATGGAAAAAAGTGAATTCATAAAACAGTTTAAAAAAAGAACGAAAAAACTATCATTAGATATTATTTTGTTAATTAATACTCGAAAAAAAACTGAAGCTACAAAAATAATCAGTCATCAAATAATTAAAAGTGCCACGTCGACAGCTGCAAATTACAGAGCTGCATGCATAGCAAGATCGAAAAAGGAATTCTATTCAAAAATATCTATAACGATAGAAGAGGCAGATGAAACTGTTTTCTGGTTAGAATTATTACAGGAGTCTAATCTTGCATCGAATCAAAATATCGTTCCTTTATTAGAAGAAGCCAATACAATTGTCAAAGTTTTGTCCAAAGCAAGAAAAAACACTTCATTTTAAGTAGTTTTCGAAAAAATTAAAATATGTTTAACTGCATAGAAAAGTTTACTCAATTATGTACTCCACTGAATCATTGTATCATTAAATCATTGAATCAATAAAACATTATACCATTATACCATTAAAAACTATAACCTATGAACGTAATTATTATCGAAGATGAAAAACCAGCTGCTCGACGGTTAAGCAGGATGCTTGGTGATTTACAAATTGAAGTACACACGATGCTTCATTCTGTGCAAGAATCTATAGAATGGTTTAGCAACCACCAACATCCTGATCTTATCTTTTTGGATATTCAATTGAGTGATGGCTTATCTTTCGAGATTTTTGATAACCTCACCATAAAAAGTGCGATTATATTTACAACCGCCTACGATGAATATGCTCTCAAAGCTTTTAAACTCAATAGCATCGACTATCTTCTTAAACCGATAGATGATGAAGAATTAGAAAGAGCGGTTCAAAAATATAAAGAGCAATTACCCGAAAAACAACAGTTACAGGTCGATTTTGAAGACATTAAGAAATTGCTAGTAAACCCTATGGACCGAGTATACAAAGAAAGGTTTACTGCAAAGGTGGGACAACATCTCAAGCTATTTTCTGTAGATGATATAGAGTGTTTTTATTCTGAAAACAAAGGAACTTATCTTTATACAAATGAGAAGAGAAATTATTTAATTGACAATACTCTTGAAGCCCTAGAAGAAGAGCTGAATCCTAAACAATTCTTTAGGGTAAATCGCAAGTTTTTTATACACATAAATGCTATAAAAGATATTATATCGTATACAAATTCGAGGCTACAGGTAAAATTAAATCACTTTAATGAACATGAAATTATTGTAGCTCGCGAACGTGTCAAAGATTTTAAATTATGGTTAGAATGATCTACAGGACTCTATTAGAAAAATGCGATCAATACTCCCACTGCCGCTTCTTGTTCAGTTCTTCTGCTGCCTCTAATTCTTCTTGTGGGATTACCTTTAAAAAAGAAGGATGCTGTTCAATGGCATATTCTAGCTTTTCTACAATATCATCTATAGAATCATTATCATAATCGATATCAAGAGCAGGTTTAATGACCATGGATTGTAAGATCCCTTTTTTCTTGATAACAACTCCTTTTTTATCAAAAGACCTTCTAAATCCGTCAATAACAATCGGGATTACAATAGGTTTATATTGTCTTATAATATGAGCAGTACCTTTACGAATAGGTTTGAACGGTTTTGTAGTGCCCTGCGGAAACGTTATCACCCACCCATCTTCTAGCGCTCTTTTTATATTGGTAATATCACTCATTTTTACTTGTCTGTTGATATCCTGACCTTTTTCTCTCCAGGTGCGCTCTACGGTTATGGCACCGGCATAAGCCAATATTCTTGCAAGTAATCCCGCTTTCATAGTTTCTTTGGCAGCAACATAATACAAATTCAATTTTGGTTTCCAGAGATACCCTATATTTTTGATAGAATCAGTTCTTCCACTCAAACTTGCATTAAATACATGAAACATAGCCACCACATCAGCAAAATAGGTTTGATGGTTCGAAACGAAAAGTACACCTTGGTCGGGCAAATCTTTAAAAATTTCGCTTCCTTCTATTTGTAATTCATTAAAACCTCGGTAACGTCTATGTGTAATGGCTCCCATGATACGGATAAGCCAGGTTTTCAAAAATAATATATGACCAAATGGATTTCTTTTAAATAATCCCATACTCAAAAAACCGGTTGTATTTAGAAGGGCAAAGATACAAAATCATTGTTCTAGTAATGTCTTTATAAAAATTTTAAGCTCGCTTAACATCATCGCGGTAGCCCCCCAAACAATATAATCATTTAGTTTAAAGGAAGGTACCTTTACATTTTGAGCATAAGATGTAGATAAAATTTGTGTACTAACCGTATGATCACTTAATAATTCTAACAGTGGGACTTCGATAACCTTGGCTACTTCTTCTTTTTGTAATACGAAATCAGGTCTGCTTTTTGTCCAACCCAAAAACGGATGCACCCAAAAATTAGATGGAGGTATGTATACTTTTGTCAACGATTTTAGTACATCGACCGTAGTTGTCATAACACCTATCTCTTCTTGAGTCTCCCTAAGGGCAGTTGCTGTAAAACTTGAATCGTAGGTTTCGGCTTTTCCTCCCGGGAGCGCAATTTGTCCTGAATGTACTCCTTCATACTCTGGTCTCAAAATCAAGGCAATATGGGTTTGTTCATCTTTAGGGTATAAAAGCATCATTACGGCGGCGTGTCGTGGATTTCTTTCTTCAATTTTAATGGTATTGAGCTCCTGAGTCCTCATTTCAGGCACCATTATAAAGTGTGAAGACGCTCCAGGTACCGACATTTTCTTTATTTTTGGAATTAAATCTTTAAAAGTTTCAAATGTCATCTATTCGATTTGTTTTTTTCTTTTTCGCAATACTAATGCTATTCTGCAATTGTGAAGATACACATTCTAAAAAAAATAAGAAGAGCGCCACACCAGAAACAACTAATTTTTCTAAAGGTGACACCAGCATTACAAAAAACATCTTGAAACCCGATGCTGTAAAAAATTTAAATACTGAAACAAATACATCTACCAAAGCACCATTTAAGCTTACCAATGACAATTTGAGAGCGTTTATGCAGGAGTACGGCGAGAAAAATCCTGAAACTCTGGTGCGTATTACTACAAAATTTGGGAATATTGATATTCAGCTCTACAAAGAAACACCAATCCATAGAGCTAATTTCATATACTTAGTGAAGCAACGTTATTTTGACGAAACCTTTTTCTATCGCGTAGCCAAAGGATTTGTAATTCAAGGGGGAAATAGTGATCGGCAGCAAATGGCCAATAAGCGCTTCGAGTTAGGAGACTATACCATTCCGCAAGAACCTGTAAAAAACTTACAACACGTTCGTGGTGCTGTAGCACTTTCGAAGCAGTGGGTTGACAATCCGGCCAATCGTTCTACTCCTTATGAATTTTTTATAGTAGTTGCCAAAAACGGAGCCAAACATCTGGATGGTGAACATACTATTTTCGGTAAAGTGGTCAAAGGCATGCCAGTTGTAGATCAAATTTCGAATGTTCCTGTCGATGGTAGTGAATGGCCGTTAGAAAATATCTTTATCAAAGCAGACGTGGTACAATAGGTTTTAGGTGTTAGGTTGTAGGTTTTAGGTTTTAGGTTTTAGGTTTAAAATTTTACATTTTATATTTCTTTAGGTCTCGGGTTTCTGGTCTCAGAAATTAGGATTTGGTTTTTATATATTTTAAACTTCTAACTTTTACTTTAAACTTTTACATTTTACATTCATCATTAAAGATTGACCTAGATATGACCCAAAATGTATTCGAGCTTCACCCCGATAGATATATAAACACCTCTTCTGCGTGAACAAATAACCCCTCTAAATCCATAAAAAACTTCTCTTGGCTGGCTATGCAAATTGTTAAATTCAGGTAATAAAAACTTAGAAACAGAGCAACTAAGATTCTTTGAAACTCAAAAACTAACAGACTCAAAAACTCAGATTCTTTGAAACTCTGAAACTCAAAAACTCAAAAACTCAGATTCTTTGAAACTCTAAAACTATAAAACTCTGAAACTCTGAAACTCAAAAACTCAAAGACCAACAGACAAACAAACTCAACACCAAAAACCACTACAAACGTTGCGTATAATAATTATAATCTGCAATAACCCTGTCGATGAAGTACAATGGTTTTTCTTGCGGTGCTACTTTCATGATAGTACTTATTTTTTTTGAAAGTTCGAGGATCACATGATGAGCCCCATCTCTTTTCGCTTCGGTATATAGCGTTTTTATAGTTCGAATTTCAGCATCACTAAAAACGGTAACCTGAGGATACACTGGGGTATAATCTTCAGGAATATCTACCAGGATAGTTTGGTTAAATCGAACCTTTTGTCGCTCACTTATAACAGTAGTACCCGCAGCCATATCGCCTAGACGTTGCCCCTTGCCTGTGAGTAAAATAGTAACAATGGCGACACCACCTGATGCCAATGTGATGTCAAGTAACCTAAGCAACCATCGAATCAGATAATTAGAGAATGTAGGTCGTGAGCCATCTAATCGAACTACTTTAATTTTTAAAGCAGCTTTACCCGGTGTTCTACCGTTCCAGAACGTTTCCCATAACAAAAAATATAAAAAGATAGGAATCCCCAGAATCAACCATAGCACCCAGGAATCTTGAAGACCTGAAGTAATGACTCCCGTTATAAAAGCAGCAATCAAGAAATAGCTAACCAAAATTAATAAGTCGATGATATAAGCTAAGATACGCTCTCCTATCCCCGCAGCATTTTGCTGTATACTCACATTTTGAGCAGTTTCTATTTGAAAATTATCCATTAATTATGTTTCTTTGAGCTTCTTAATTTATACTACATGCGCGAGGCAGCTTTTGTGAAGCAAAATAAAGCTAAATGGTTAAAATTTGAAAGTGTTCTGGTGAATAATGCGATGATGGAACCAGATGATCTTGCTGACTTATACATAGAAATTACCGACCACCTTAGTTATGCGCAGACCTTTTATCCCAATAGCCAGACATTATTTTATTTAAATGGTCTCGCCTCGAGCGCGCATCAAAAAATTTACAAAACTAAAAAGGAAAAGAAGAACAGGCTATATTCTTTCTGGGTCAAAGAGTTTCCGCTAGAGTTTTATCAACATCAAAAATTACTGCTTATCACCTTTTTGGTCGCAATACTGTTTACAGCTATCGGGAGCTACTCTTCGGCTACAGATGGAGCTTTTGTAAGATCAATTTTAGGAGATCGCTATGTAAATATGACTCTAGATAATATTGAAAAAGGTGATCCTATGGCTGTTTATAAACAAATGGGAGAAACCGATATGTTTTTAGGTATTACTATCAATAATATACGTGTGGCCTTAAATTGTTTTATACTCGGTATATTGTTTGGGATAGGTACAGTTTATATGCTAATGCAAAACTTTATCATGTTAGGGTCTTTTCAATATTTCTTTTATGACAAAGGCTTACTATGGGAAAGTGTGCGTACCATCTGGATTCATGGTACTATAGAGATTTCTGTAATTATTATTGCAGGTTGTGCAGGTCTTGTAGTGGGTAATTCTATTTTATTTCCAAAAACATATACCCGACTCACTTCTTTTGTTCGAGGTGTTACATCGGGATTAAAGATTGTAATAAGTACGATACCGTTTTTTATCGTAGCCGGATTTTTAGAAGGTTTTGTAACTCGACATACCGAAATGCCTGATGTGTTGGCGATTTTTATTATTTTAGGATCTTTGAGCCTTATACTATTTTATTATGTAATCTATCCAAGGCAACTGTATAACAAATCAAAAAAATGAATACGAATACCAATTATATACTATTTAAAAAGAAGCGAGAGCTAGGCGAAATCTTAAGTGATACTTTTGCCTTTATAAGACAAGAAGGTAAATCGCTTTTTACAGTACTTATAAAAACCAGCGGATTGCCATTCGTGTTACTGTTAGCTGCATCTGCTTACTATACGTATACATCTACAGCCGTTTTCGACCCTGTTAGCTTAAGCAAAGGAGAATTAACGAACTCTGGTAGTTTTATGATTTCATTAGGATTGATGTTAATTCTGGCGGTGGTATGCTATGGTTTATTCTTCGGAAGTGTTCTTAACTACATAAAAGTTTATATTGAACATAAAGGAGCAGTAGATTCTAGTCTCGTTATACAAGGTGTCAAAAAAGATTTTGGTAATATTCTTGCACTTGGTTTAATTTCTGGACTTATCATGATGTTTGGGTTTGCACTTTGTATTTTACCAGGGATTTACTTATATGTACCTATGAGTCTGGTATTTGCCATCATGATTTTTCGAAATGTTAGCATCTCAGACTCAATAAGCGAAAGTTTTCAGTTGGTTAAAAATGAATGGTGGATCACCTTTGCAACGTTGTTTGTGATTGCCCTTCTTATCTGGGTTATCGGATTAATATTTTCTATTCCCGCTACAGTTTACGGCTTAACCAAAACCTTTACTGCTGCATCAGAAGGAAGTTTATCAGACCCATATGCCATGATCGACTGGGTTTTTATTGTATTGAGCACATTGGCATCAGCGGCTAAGTATGTTTTGTATACGGTTACTGTAATTTCTTCGGCTTTTATCTACTTTAATTTAAATGAAAGAAAATATGCTACAGGTGCATTAGAACAAATAGACAAACTAGGTACTCAATCCTGATGTTAACAAAAACAACTTAAATGTAACGCGCTTTTGAAAGTCTTTTATTGTTTATTCCTATTTTCAGCTTTTTTTGTAGCCGCACAGCCACAAGATAGTGTGCATAATGTACCCCAAGAAGTTGTATATGATCTTGATTCTTATCAAGAAATTCAGAAATTCGATGAAAAAGAGCTTGATGAATACCGCCAACAAAAGGATTTTCAGTACACAGAGTATCAAGAGGCAGACACTTGGTGGACACGGTTTAAAAGATGGATACATCAGCTTTTTAGAAGATTTTTTAAATGGATATTGGCTGGTGAAATCACAGGATTTTGGTTGTTTTTTTTAACGATCTTTCCATACTTGATCGTAGCCGCCGTATTGATATTGCTTGTTTGGTTGTTTTCAAAAGTAAACCCCTCAGAGATACTCCTTGAAAAACAACCCCCTGCACAAATACTACTTACCGAGGATGAAGATATTATACACAATCAAGACATTCAAGAACTTATTCAACAGGCATTACAAAACAATAATTATAGACTCGCTATTCGATATTACTATTTATTGGTGCTCAAAAAATTGTCTGAGGTTGATCTAATTCGATGGGAATCTCAAAAAACCAATGAAGAATATAGCAAAGAACTAAAAGATACTTCATTACAACAACAATTTCAACTAATTACCAAATTGTACGATTATATTTGGTACGGAAGTTTTGAGGTCAATAAACAATCATACTTAAAGGCCGAAAAAGAATTTCAGTCGATAACCCGCCATATACAAAATTGACACTATGAGTAAAATGGCTAAACTACTAATCGTACTTTTTGTAATCGCCGTGGGTGTAGTTACATTTCTAGAGGCCAACGAACCCGAACCCATTAACTGGTTTCCCAGCTATGCAAAAGTTGATAAAATTCCTCTGGGTACTTTTGTCGTCTATAACAGTATAAAAGAAGGTATTGATGATGATAATTTAAAAGAAATTAATAGTCCGCCCTACGAGTTTCTATTTGATAACGACACTGTTTCTGGAACGTATATTTTTGTTAATGAAACCATTACTTTTGGAGAGGACGAACTCTATAAATTATTGGCATGGGTAGCGAGAGGGAATACCTTATTCATATCGTCAAAAACTATGGAACCCAAACTCTTGGATACATTAAAATTGAATAGTGATTATTTGCTGTCTTTGGATCGTATGTCTACAAAACCTATGGTTGCGTTAAGTAACACTTCGCTTGCCGGTAAAACTCCATTTTTATACGATCGAGATATATCAAACTCGTATTTTAGTGCTGTTGATACCTGTTATACTAAGGCACTCGGAGTTGCGCAATTGTATAATGATACATTAAAAATAACGACACCTCATATCAATTACATCAAACAGGGATTTGGAACTGGTTATATTTTTTTACATATGTTTCCTGAAGCCTTTGGAAATTATTTTATGCTTAAAGATCAAAATTTTCAATATACTCAAAACGTTTTAGCCTATATTTTACCTTCAGAAAAAATACTTTGGGATAATTATTACAAAAACGGAAAAACATTTTACACCTCTCCCCTTTATCTCCTGTTAAACAACCGTTATTTAAAGTGGGCTTATTACGTGGTGCTTATTGGAGTTGTTTTATTTGTTCTTTTTGAAGGTAAAAGGAAACAACGCAGCATTCCGATACTTTCGCCCTTAAAAAATCAAACTTTAGCATTTACCAGAACGATAAGCGGAATGTATTTTGAAAAGCAAAAACATAAAGAAATAGCGACCAAGCAATATTTGTTATTTTTAGACTATGTACGCCAAACCCTACGTATCCCCACAGATAATCTAGACGAGAAAACGCTAATCGACATTGCTGCGAGAAGTAATAATGACCTAAGAACGACTAAGGCTTTATTTAAATATTTTAATGAACTCTACAAAAAACAAACTATAGAAAAAGAAGAGCTCATGAAACTATACCATCTCATTACCAATTTTAAAAATCGAGTATAATCTCATATGTATAAAAGATGACAATGGAAAACGAAGAAACTACAAATCCTATGAATCCTAAAGGTTTTTCTGAAAATACCCCCACAAATCAAAACCTGGATTTTAAAAATCGAATAGATTTAAGCGAGCTACAAGACATTACACAAAAACTTAAAACACAGCTAGCAAAAGTCATTGTAGGGCAACATGACTTTATCGAATTACTCATCGTATCCCTGTTGTCTAATGGTCATGTTTTGATCGAAGGTGTTCCCGGAATTGCAAAAACCATTACCGCCAAATTATTTGCAAAAACCCTGGATACAGAGTTTAATAGAATTCAATTTACACCAGACCTTATGCCAAGCGATGTATTAGGAACTTCGGTACTTCATATGAAAACAAATGATTTTGAATTTAAAAAAGGACCTATTTTTTCTAATATGGTACTTATAGACGAAATCAATCGTGCTCCTGCCAAAACTCAGGCAGCTTTATTTGAAGTTATGGAAGAGCGCCAGGTAACTATCGACGGTATTCGCTATCCAATGGATCAACCTTTTATGGTACTGGCTACACAAAACCCAATCGAACAAGAAGGGACCTATGCGCTACCCGAAGCTCAATTGGATAGGTTTCTGTTTAAAATTAAGGTAGGGTATCCAGAATTGGAAGACGAAGTGAATATTTTAAAAACACATCATGAGCGAAAAACACAAAAGCCGTTAGAAATTATTGACGCTGTGCTCACTCCTCAAAAACTGAAAGAATTTAAAGCAAAAACGCAAGAGGTACTAGTAGAAGAAAAAATCTTAGGATATATCGCAGAGATTGTTACCCAAACCCGAACACATCCTCATTTATACCTGGGTGGTTCCCCGAGAGCATCTATTGCTGTGATGAATGCATCAAAGGCTTTTGCTGCTATACAAGGTAGAGATTTTGTTACTCCAGAAGATATTAAAAAAGCACTGTTCCCGGTGCTGTGTCATCGTATCATTCTTTCTCCAGAACGCGAAATGGAAGGGATGACTGCCGAAAACGTTATTGAGATGATCCTTCAATCTGTTGAAATACCAAGATAAGTTTTGATCTCGTTTTTAAAATCTTTATATCTAAACTCTAGAGTATTTTATATACTTGCCAGTATTGCTGTATTATTTTTGCTTTCCTATTGGTTCACCCCATTGTACCCGATAACGTGGCTTTTGGTATGGGGTCTTATCATTATTTTCCTTTTTGACATTGTAATTTTATATACCTCTAAAAAGGGGATCCATGCTGGCAGAATTTTACCCGGTAAATTTTCAAATAGTGATAATAATGCAGTACCTGTGCGAATTAAAAATACCTACAACTTTACTACATACGTAGAGGTAATCGACGAAATCCCAGTACAGTTTCAAAAACGTGATTTTCTTAAAACGGGTAGCATTCGACCAAAGTCACTATTAGATTTTGAATATAAGTTGCGACCTGTACAGCGAGGAGAATACATTTTTGGAAACCTGAACATTTATGTAATGACCCGTATAGGTCTGGCAAAGCGTAGGTATAGTTTTGATAAATCTGCGATGGTGAAAGTGTATCCTTCCTTCATACAGATGAAAAAATACGATTTTTTAGCCATTGATAACAAATTGACCCAAATCGGACTCAAAAAAATACGCCGCATTGGTCACACTATGGAGTTTGAGCAAATTAAAGACTATGTATTCGGAGATGATGTACGCACTATAAACTGGAAAGCAACCGCCAAACATGGCAATTTGATGGTTAATCAATATCAAGATGAAAAATCACAACCTATTTATTCGATAATTGATGTGAGTAGAGTCATGAAAATGCCTTTTGATGAATTAAGTTTATTGGATTATGCTATAAACAGTACCCTGGCTTTTTCAAATATAGCATTAAAAAAGCATGATAAAGTAGGTATGCTTACGTTTTCAAATACCGTACGTGATTTTTTACCAGATAGTGGAAAAAAAACATATATCAATACTATTTCTGAAGTTTTGTATCATATAAAAACTCAATTTCTAGATGCTGATTTTGGCGTATTGTATGCCCAGGTGAAACGACAAATCACACATCGAAGTTTACTGCTTTTGTATACAAATTTCGAACACATCTCTTCGTTAAAACGCCAGTTACCTTACTTACAAGCGTTGGCTAAACAGCATCTTTTGGTAGTCATATTCTTTGAAAATACTGCGTTAAATAAGCTGATTCATCAAAAAGCCAGTACTCTAGAGACTATTTATGATCAAACGATTGCCAAACAGTTTGCCTATGACAAAAAAGTAATGGTCAAAGAACTTCAAAAACACGGTATTCAAACAGTACTTACAGCACCCAAAGATCTTACGGTAAACACAATTAATAAATATTTAGAGATTAAAGCGAGGGGGCTTCTTTGATGAATCAGGTTTTTTTGCGTATCTCTTAAAGTATCTCGAAGTTTAGTAATCGCATATTTATAGTTTAGCTCATGCTAAGTATGAAATAAATTGTATCTAAATCAGTCATATCTTTAGTAATTAAGATAAAAAAATGTTTAAAAACCAATTATTATCGCTATAGTGCTGCTTTAGTTAAGCAGTCAAAAGCAGTATGGTCAATTTATCATTTAAGAATAGAAACGTAGGTATTTTAAATGTTATTTTGTTTGCTAATGTTGAAATAAGTGTATTTTAGCCGTTACCAAAAAATAATCAAATCATGATTAAAATTTTAATTGTACAAAAGAAATGTGGTGATGTCTTGCAATAATAACAATACGTGCGTAATTTGAACTTACAAAATGGAATTGGTACATAAAACTTAGAAGTTATGTCTTTGAAATGTAAAATTATCATATCTAAGCAAAGTAGGTAAATTCATTATATTATCACTCAAACAAAATTATCACTATTCCTTAGTGTTTTTAATAAATCAAATGTTATGTTAAAGAAAATACTCTTACTAATAATTATTATCGTAAATCTAAAGGGTTATTCACAAATTACTTTTGAAAACGGATATTTTATCAATAATTCAAATGATAGAATTGATTGTCTGATTGCCAACCAAGACTGGCTTAATAATCCATCTAAATTTATTTACAAATTATCAGAAGACGAGAAAAAAAAGAAGGTACAATAACCGCTATTAAAGAATTTGGCATATTGGGTAAATTTAAATTTATAAGAGCTGAAGTGGATATAGACAAATCCAGTCGAAATATTGATGATTTAAGTGATATTAAAAACCAATTTTTAAAAGAGAAATACTTTTTCTTAAAGTTTTGATAGAAGGGGAAGCAAGTTTGTATAGTTATAAAGAAAGTGACATAACGAGATTTTTTTTCGAGAACAACGACTCTGTTTTGGAACAATTGGTCTATAAAAAGTACAACTTTTCTAATACCAAGATAGGTGCCAATGAACATTATAAACAGCAATTATGGACTAATTTCAAGTGCGACAATGTACCTCTAAGAACAATTAAAAATGTTAATTACACTAAAAGAGATTTATTACGTCTTTTTATTAAATATAACGAATGTAGGGATTCAAAATTTACTATTCCGAAAAATAAAATAAAAAGAGATGTATTCAATTTAACATTACGGCCAGGTTTTAGAAGTAATGCTTTAACTATTAAGAATGAAGAATCAGGAGTGGATATAGATTTCGGACAACAAAATAGTTTAAGTTTTGGTCTCGAATTTGAATTTATTATGCCTTTCAATAAAAGTAAATGGGCAATAGTAGTAGAACCTACATATCAACATTATGAATCAAAAGATATTTCTAGAACAATAAATCCAGTCAATTTGGTGATTCCTCAAACAATATCTTACAATGCAACATATAAATCAATAGAAGTACCTATTGGAGTCAGGCATTACTTTTTTCTGAATAAATTTTCTAAGCTTTATTTGAACGGATTTGCTGTTTTAGATTTTAAAATGGAAGATTCAAACGTTAATTTTTCTTTTTCTAATCAAACATCACGCCCTAACATTATACCGGTCAAGACAAGATTAAATGCTGCAGTGGGCTTGGGATACAAATTTAAAAATAGGTACAGTACTGAAATACGATATTTAATTAATAGAAACCTCTTTGTGAACAATACGCTTTGGCGATCCAATTATAATTCGTTATCATTTGTTGTAGGATATACACTATTTTGACTATCTACATTATTGATATTTTGATTCCCGTAAAGCAAAAATAATTATATTTGAAATTTTGTTTAAAACTACTACATTAATCAAAAATAATACAATTCAACCCTAATAATCTACAACTGGGTTGTAAAGTTTATTAAACGTATAGACTTTTATAGACATTTGAATCAACAAAATCAAATAACTATAAAACAAAGTACACATGAAAACTCTAGTATTATTAAGTAGCCTTTTAATCTCAACTCTTATTTCACAAGCCCAAGAAAAACCAGAAGGAATTACGATCACCGTAACCGTGCCTAACGTATCTAATTCTGAAGGGGCAGTTCATTTTGGTCTGTATAATGAAAGTACGTTTATGAAAGCCGCTCCTATACAAGGTACACATACCACAATCAAGGACGGAGTTGCAACTATTACCTTTAAAAATGTTCCTGAAGGTATCTTTGCTATCTCTTGCTATCATGATAAAAACGGAAACAATCGTATGGATTTTGAAGACAATGGCAGACCCATAGAAAGCTATGGAATATCAAACAATACGATGAGCTACGGACCACCAACCTGGGAAGCTGCAAAATTCGTAGTAGGTACAGAAGATTTAGACCTTTCTATTAGGATGTAATACTTTTTAAACATCCGTTTTTTGCCAAGAGATAAGCACTAGCGTGTTTGTCTCTTTTTGTATACCATTACTTTAACCCGCTTTATATAGTAGAAATCCCCGTCCGTCTTTTTATTTAGAAAAAGGCAGACGGAGATTTCTGATATATGAACCTAGCTCAATAGACAAAATAAATTTTTAATACAAAATTAATAAACAGTATCAATAGCTTTTCTATTTTTACGGCTCAAAAAATAAAAGATGACCATTACACAGTTAAAATACGTACTTGCAGTAGCTGAACATAAAAATTTCACCAAAGCGGCAGAAAAAACGTTTGTCACGCAGCCAACCTTAAGTATGCAAATTCAGAAATTGGAAGAAGAACTGGACATTCTAATCTTTGACCGCAGTAAAAAGCCAATTGCACTCACAGATGTTGGTACTCAATTAGTACAACAAGCTAGAAATATTGTAAATGAAAGTGAACGTATACAAGACATTGTAGATCAACAAAAAGGGTTTATAGGTGGTGAATTTAAGCTAGGGGTCATACCTACTGTTATGCCCACGCTGTTACCTATGTTTCTTAATAATTTTATTAAAAAGTATCCAAAAGTAAAGCTAAAAATAGAAGAATTAACTACAGAAGCCATTATAGAACGTTTGCATGATGGTCATCTGGATGCCGCCATTGCTGCTACCCCCCTAGAAAATGAAAGTATTAAAGAACGTGTACTCTACTATGAACCCTTTGTTGGATATATTCCTTCTACACATCGATTAAATCAAAAGAAAAAGATTACTATTGGTGATTTGGATATAGATGATATGTTATTGTTAGAGGATGGCCACTGTTTTAGAGATGGTATTATTAATTTGTGTAAAACCCAAAAAAGCTATGACGAAGATCATTTTCAGTTAGAAAGCGGTAGTTTTGAGACGTTAATCAAATTGGCCAATGAAGGATTAGGAATGACACTACTGCCCTATTTACATACGCTAGATATCAAAGAGCAAGAGAAAGAGAATCTTCATTATTTTACTGACCCCTCTCCTGCGAGAGAAGTAAGCCTAATCTTTAATAAAAGTGAATTGAAAATGCAGATTATTGAGGCGTTGCACAGTACTATAGCCGGTATTATCAAAGGTGCTATCGCCTTTCAAAACGTAAAAATTATAAGTCCGCTTACAAAAATAAAAAGCGACTAAAAAGTCGCTTTTATTTACTATGTTTTTAAATAAATTAAACAAACCTCTAATTCTGGTTGTTTAATGGTTAAGGATTGAATCCAAATTCTTAATTCTTCAATCTCGTGCGGAAGTAACCTGTTTAGTGCTTTAAGAACTTCCTTGGTAAAAAGATTAACATCAAAACTAACTTTTTTAAGTACCGTTTTAGTGTAATCAAACATTGCTCTTGCCATAAATTAATAAGGGTTTAGAATGTTAATTTTAACGAGTAATTTGTAGGAATAATCTTATAAATTTTAAAGTTGTTTATGCTAATATATGTAAATAAAACCAAAAAAAGAGTCTTTTGGCGCTTATTTAACACAGCTAAAAATTATTGTCGCCATCTATAAGATTTCCTAGACCGCCTAATACACTACCTTCACCTCTACTTTTTCCTCCTGCTCTTGGTGCCAATGCCAACACTCGATTTGCTAATCTACTAAAAGGTAGTGATTGTACATACACAACACCAGGTCCTGTTAGGGTTGCAAAGAACAAACCTTCGCCTCCAAAGATTGTATTCTTTATTCCGCCTACAAACTCAATATCATAATGAACACTTTGAGAAAAGCCTATGATACACCCCGTATCAATCTTTAACTTCTCGCCAGGTAGTAGTTCTTTTCGAGCGGTAGTACCACCGGCATGCACAAATGCCATTCCGTCTCCTTCAAGCTTTTGCATGATAAACCCTTCGCCTCCAAATAAACCTCGACCTAACTTTCTTGAAAATTCTATACCAATAGAAACTCCTTTCGCTGCGCATAAAAAAGCATCTTTCTGACAAATAAATTTACCGCTATAGTTCGTTAAATCTAAAGGAATGATTTTTCCAGGGTATGGAGACGCAAAACTAATTTTCTTTTTGCCTGAAACCTGATTGTAAAAAGCAGTCATAAAAAGACTTTCTCCCGTAAGTAGTCTTTTTCCAGCTCCAAAAATTTTACCTAAAACTCCTTTATCATTTGAAGAGCCGTCACCAAAGATGGTATCCATTTTAATACCATCATCCATCATCATAAAACTTCCGGCTTCTGCAATTACGCCTTCTTGTGGATCAAGCTCTATTTCTACATATTGCATTTCTTCTCCTATGATTTCGTAATCAATTTCGTGTGCTGTCATTTTTAGAATATTTGGCGGTTATTATTTTAATAGCATTAGATATGTATATGGGTTACTATTTTATGAGAAATGTTACACCTTTGATCGTAAACTATTTATTTTTCACTTTCAAAGTCCATTCAAAATTAAAGGTAGAAACTTCAACGTTATCGCTATTTGTACCTACTGCGGTCATCCAAACGGTTTGTCCTTCACCTGTCTTAATAGTTTTTTTTATAGCATCTTTAACCAATTGACCATCGTTACAAACAAAAGTAATTCGACCTGTTGCTTTTTTTGTGAATGTAGCATTATTAGTAGCTACCAACATCGAGATTCGTTTGCCGCTATCTCGAATATATTTAGTTACCAAAGCACCAGTAGTTAACTCTGCAGCCATTCCTTGTACCGCCCAAAACATAGAGTTAAAAGGATTTTGGTTAATCCATTTATGTTTTACTGTCACTGTACAACTCGTTTGATCAATCGATTTTACACGCACACCACACAACCAAGCTGATGGTAGTTTTACTAATAAAAAGGTATTCAGTTTTCCTGGAGTCATAGACTTACATTGATTTTATAAGAACAATATAAGTAAAACTAAGATGCCATAGCGTATCACAAAATCTTAAATTTATGTTAAATTATGGTACTATGTTTTGCATAATACCTTTTTTTAGACATATATTTGTATAAGAAACTATTATATACTTTAAATATGTCTGATAACAACCACAAAAATATCGCTACATTCATGCACTTAGGAATTTTTTCTCGCTATATTATTCCTTTTGGAAATTATATCATCCCGATTCTGCTATGGACAGTCAATAAAGATAAATCAGGATTTATCGATAGACATGGCAAAGAAGCCATCAATTTTCAACTCAGTATATTATTGTATACTATCATTTTAGGAACACTTTCTATTCCATTTTTTATTTTTAATCTTTTTGGAGATACCTCATTGCTTCACATCACACACTTAGATGACCTGCATATCGATTTTTCTCATCCTGGGGGATTTAGAACTTTAATTGGCGCCTCTTTTGTGGGTATCATTGCTTTAATTGGTTTTTTTATAGAGATCGTTTTCATTATATCGGCCGCCATGAAAGCAAATAAAGGAGAAGAATATAAGTATCCGTTAACGATACGATTTATAAAATAATAAACCGTAGTTAGAAATTAGAAATCATCAATCATTAATCATCAACCTGCCTTGTGGCAGATACATCAAAAAATGAACAGTTTAACTTTTAAAAATCAGTTTTATGAAGATCGAAAACACGAAAGCGCAGATGCGCAAAGGTGTTCTGGAATATTGCATACTTTCTATCCTCAAGGACGATGATGCTTATGTGGCAGAAATTTTGGAAACCCTTAAAGATGCAAAGATGCTCGTGGTAGAAGGTACTATTTACCCCTTACTTACCAGACTTAAAAATGCCGGATTGCTTAGCTATCGCTGGGAAGAATCTACCTCTGGCCCTCCACGTAAATATTACGGACTCACAGAAACCGGACAATTGTTTCTAAAAGAATTAAATACCACTTGGGACGAGCTAAGAAACGCTGTAAATGTGGTAACTAAACAAAAAAAGAAGTAACATGAACAAGACAGTCAATATAAATTTAGCAGGTGTATTTTTTCATATAGACGAAGATGCTTTTCTAAAGATGCAACGTTATCTGGATGCCATAAAACGTTCGTTTACCGATTCACAAGGAAGAGATGAAATTATTGCAGATATCGAAGCGCGAATTGCAGAATTGTTTAGCGAAAAGATAAAAGACGAAAGACAAGTCATCGGGATTAAAGAAGTAGAAGAAATTATAGCGATTATGGGGCAACCCGAAGATTATCGATTAGATGAAGAAATCTTTGAAGATGAACCCGAAACATCTCATCAAAAAGCGAAATCTACAAGACAACTTTTTAGAGATACCACCAATTCGTATGTAGGAGGTGTAAGTTCTGGATTGGGTCATAATATGGGTGTAGATCCTGTCTGGATACGTTTAGCTTGGATACTTCTTACTATTTTTTCAAGCGGCGCATTCGCGCTTATCTATATTGCCTTTTGGATTTTTGTACCCGAAGCAAAATCAACTGCCGATTTTCTGGCAATGAAAGGTGAAGCTGTTAACATTAGTACGATTGAAAAAAAAATAAAAGAAGGCCTTGATGGTGTTGCAGATACTGTTAAAAATGTAGACTACCAAAAGTACAGCGACAAAGTTAAAAGTAGTTCGACCACATTTTTTGAAGCCTTGGGAGATGTTTTATTGTTCTTACTAAAGATTTTTGTGAAATTTATAGGCGTTATTTTAATCATTATTGCTGGTGTTACTTTAATTAGCCTGTTTATAGGATTGTTTACAGTAGGTACTTTTGGATTTTTGGATATGCCATGGGTAGAATATTTCGAAGTAGGTAGCCATCCCGAAGTTCCTTTATGGCTGCTAACCCTTTTATCTTTTCTGGCTTCTGGTATTCCGTTTTTCTTCCTTTTTATCCTTGGATTAAAGATTTTGATTAGTAACCTGAAGTCTATCGGTACACCGGCCAAGTTAGGGTTACTAGCGGTATGGATTTTTGCCATTATTGGTTTAATGATTATTGGTGTACGGCAGGCAACCTTAGAGGCATTTGACGCCGAAGTTATTTCAGAAAACAAAGTGCTACCATTTTATAGTAAGGATACAATTCGTATTGAAATGCAAGGAAATACGAGATTTGCAAAATACCTTAGACATAGAGATGATTACAAAATTAAAAGAGATGAGCAGGGAAATAAAGTAATCGTAGTACGAGATATTCAATTATACTTAAAGACCTCAAAAAGAGATTCTGTCGCAAGTATGATTATAGAAAAGAAGGCCGAGGGTAAATCTTATGACGAAGCCTCAGATCGTGCTGAAAAACTAAAGTATGGGTACGAGATTGATGGCAAAACACTTCGATTAGATGGACATGCTGTTACAGATTATGCGAATAAATATCGAGATCAGGAAATTAGTGTGATCCTAACGCTGCCAGAAGGAATAACCATTCTGGCAGATGAAAATACGAGAAGCTTTAACAATTCCTGGAAATATGATGATTATGTAACCATTACTGGTAAAGAGGGAAAATACATTCAGGTGACAGACGGTAAATTACAATGTAAAAATTGTTTAGAAAATAATGCAAATGATGATGAATGGAAATATGAAGAGTGGCAAGATGATGATGATATCAATAGGACTAATAACACCGATAATAAAAATACTAACCTTAAAATCGATGAAGAGGGAGTGCTTCTTAAAAGTGAAGAAGTAGATATCAAAATCGATGAAGACGGTATAGAAATAAAAACCGAAAATTAGAACTCACAATCAAAACCGAATAGTTTAACACATTAAAACAAAAAATCATGACCACATTAGTTAAAATTTTAGTAACCCTTTGTTTCTCTGCAGCGTGCTGTTCTTGTAATCTCGCCTTCGACGGAATAAAAGGAGAAGGAGAAGTAACACGCAAAGAGAGTACCATCACAGAAAATTTTGAAGGCGTTAAAGCAAGTAGAGGATTAGATGTCATTTTGGTAAAAGATCAAGATGCCAAAGTTATCGTTGAAGCCAATCGCAATCTACATGACCATATAGAAGTTTATGTTAAAGAAAATATCCTGCACGTCACTTCAGATAAAAATATCTACTGGGCAGACGAAAAAAATGTATTTGTTGCCTACGATAAGCTTACTCAGCTAAAAGTAAATAGCGGTGCGAGCATAACTGCCCAAGAGCCTATAGTGCAAAAAGAAATTTCGCTTAGTGCTACCAGTGGTGCAGATATTAAATTAAATGTTAAAGCTGAAACTATTAACAGTTCGGTTACTAGCGGAGCTTTAATTAATTTGGAAGGAAAAGTAAATAATCACAAGGCAAGCGCGACTAGCGGAGCAGATATTAGAGCTAAAAATTTACTAAGTCTGGTATCTGAAGCAAAGGCTACGAGTGGTGCATCCATAAAAATTCATGCAAAAAAAGAATTTACCGGCAAAGCTACCAGTGGTGCAGATGTGGTATACTACGGCCAGCCCGAAAAGGTTTCTGAAGCAGATAACTCTGGCGGTAACGTTCGAAGACATTAACCTTAAACCCGATCCGATCTAAATTGCCAACCAAAACTGTCTGAAGAACGACTAACCAGTCAACAAAAACTTTCAGACAGTTTTTTATTTCATTTCATATCAATTCTAGTAATAGAACGAGCTCAAATCAAAAAATAACGTAAGCTAATGAATATCTTGTATGCTGCAACGTTATATCAAAAAATAGGTCTCTTATATTTGCTGATAATTTTATTTACAACTATACTTAACTTTAAAATAATCTGTTTACATACTATAAACTAAAAATACTATGAAAATATCTTTGCTAATACTATGCACAACTCTTTTTTTTGGAACGCTATACAGCCAAAAAGAAAAGGTTAAAGGTAATAAAATCGTTGCTACAGAAGAGTTAGATGTAGAAGGGTTTCATACCATTGAAGTTTATGATAATTTTGAGGTTTCTCTGGAAGAAAGTAGTGATCACCAAGTACGAATCAAAGCAGACAGTAATTTACAGGATTTTATACAAATAGTAGTACAAGACAGTGTATTAACGATAACTTCTGACAAAGATTTAAGGCGAGCCAAAGCGTTACATCTTGATATCTTTTATGCTTCTGAAGTAAAAAAAATTCGGATTTTTGATAAAGTCCAATTAAAATCGATATTACCTATTACTTCGGGTGAACTTAAAATTGAAAGCAACGATATTGCCGAAATATTCTTAACCACGGATACCAGAATGTTAGAATGTACTGTTAATGGAAAATCTACTGCCGAATTTCATGTAACCTCTAAAGAAATAGTGTACCAAGTGAATGACAATGCCGAGATTAAAGGTATCATAACTTCAGACAGTTTAAAAGTAGATGTATATCAAAAAGGGAGGGCAAAACTCGAAGGAGAAGTACAATCTATGTTAGTAAGAGCAGATAATGACAGTGATTTTTATGGCGAAAAACTGAATGCCGCAAAAACTAAAATTATTGCCGAAAGCAATAGTGACTGTTATATTTTGAGCAGCGAAGAGATTATCATTGATGCTCGAGATAATGCAGAAATTTTTCTATTAGGAGAACCTAAAATTCTTATTGAAGCTTTTCTAAACGAAGCAAGCTTATTTAAGAAAAACATAGACTATACGCCCAGTAAACTGAGGTTAAATTAAACCCGGTTTTATGCATTAGAAAATCTATTATATAAAACCGGGTTATAGGAAAAGAGGTTGTCTAAAAATCCAGACAACCTCTCTATTCTTTCAAAATAACGGTAAACTAAGCTGAAACCTCTTCACTACTTTCTACAGCAGCGAGATAACGCTCGGCGTCGAGAGCGGCCATACACCCTGTGCCTGCGGCCGTAATCGCTTGTCTATATTCTTTATCCTGAACATCTCCAGAAGCAAATACTCCAGGAATGTTTGTTTTTGTAGACTTTCCTTCAGTAATGATATACCCTGTATCGTCCATATCTATCTGTCCTTTAAAAATCTCAGTATTCGGAGTATGACCAATAGCAATAAACAACCCGGTAATTTCAATCTCAGTTTTTTCTCCTGTTTGATTATTAACCATACGTAGACCTTCGACCACTTGATCACCTAATACTTCATCAACTTCGGTATTATACATTACTTTAATATTTGCTGCGCTTTCTACGCGGTGCTGCATTGCTTTTGAAGCTTTCATATAATCCTTACGCACGAGCATGGTAACACTTTTACAAATATTGGCCAGATATGTAGCTTCTTCAGCAGCTGTATCCCCAGCTCCTACGATAGCGACATCCTGTCCTTTGTAGAAAAAGCCGTCACATACCGCACATGCCGAAACTCCGCCCCCACGTAATTTTTGTTCGCTGGGTAGCCCTAAATATTTTGCCGTGGCTCCGGTAGAAATTATTATGGTTTCGGCTTCGATCTCTTTAGCGTTATCAACGGTTACTTTATGTATCCCTCCCAATTCTTTACTAAAGTTGACATTGGTAACCATCCCAATACGAACCTCGGTTCCAAAGCGTTCTGCTTGTTGTTGTAATTGTACCATCATGGTTGGTCCATCGATACCTTCGGGATACCCGGGAAAATTATCCACTTCGGTAGTGGTCGTCAATTGCCCTCCTGGTTCCATTCCCGTATACATAACTGGTTTTAAATCAGCTCTAGAGGCATATATAGCAGCAGTGTACCCTGCAGGGCCTGAACCTATAATAAGACATTTTATTCTTTCTGTTGTATCAGACATAATCCTTTCGTTTTTATCTGTTGTAAAAGTAGCAATTTGGCGATAAACCTTACAGTAAAGTTATTAAGAATTATTATGGAATAATAAGACAGAATTATTGAAATTTTTTCTTCCTATTAGTTACATTTACACCACAGGTTACATGTATTGTTATGACATTTTTTTATGCATTAGATATTTTAGGCACTATCGCGTTTGCTATTTCTGGAGCTTTAAGTGCTATGAACCGAAGATTAGATCTTTTTGGTATTTTTATCATTGCTTTTGTAACCTCTATTGGAGGAGGCACGATTCGAGATGTTCTTATCGGGAATACTCCTGTATCCTGGATGCAAAATACAGTAAACATGTATTTAATTATTAGTGTTACTGCTTTCTCTATACTTTTTAGAAACAAGCTCGATTACCTTAAAAAATCGCTGTTCTTATTTGATACTATCGGATTAGGGATATTCACTATTATCGGCGTAGAAAGCGGAATTCGTGCAGGACTAGAGCCTATTGTTTCTATAGCGCTAGGTACTATGACAGGTTGTTTTGGAGGGGTAATTAGAGATACTTTGTGTAATGAAATTCCGGTAATTTTCAGAAAAGAAATTTATGCTACAGCTTCTATCGCTGGCGGAGTGTGTTTTATGATTTTATATACGTTACAAATCGATGAAAATATCATATATATATCAACTACCCTGCTAATTATTGCCATACGATTGTTGGTCGTTAAATACAAAGTTTCACTACCACAATTTATAGTGAATAAATGAATATTGGTTTTACCCGGATTAGGAAAGCAACCTTATGCTGGTTTCAGTTTTTTCAATAGGTATGCATAACATTAGCCCTAAATAATCTATGTCAATTATTTAGGACTAATTTGATGCATTTAATATAAGTAGAACCTCAATAAATTCTACTTATTAAAATTACTTAGGCATAACAACATCACTTATGACATGGATCACTCCATTTTTTGCCATTACATCTGTTTTTAATATCTCACTATACGTGCCGTTGTCATCCATCAGCCAAATTTTTCCATCTTTTTGTACGACACTTAATTTTGATCCTTGAAGTGTTGCTACTTGAATTTTTCCATTACCCTTTTTTAGAGCATTTACGACATCGCCAGCAGCAAGTTTGCCAGAAACCACATGATAGGTAAGTATTGCTGATAATTTTTCTTTATTAGCCGGTTCTAATAATGATTTCAATGTTTTGGCATCTATTTTACCAAAGGCATCGTTATTAGGTGCAAACACCGTAAATGGGCCATCGCCTTTTAAAGCACCAACCAAATCTGCCGCTTTTAATGCAGTAACTAAGGTAGAGAAATCATCTACAGATACAGCTACATCTACAATATCTTTGTTCTCTTTTTGAGCGAAAGTTACCTGTGTGAATAAAAATAAAACTAAGGTTGAGGCAATAAAAACTAACTTTTTCATACTATTTATTTTAATGATTAAACAATTTTAAACGCGTTTTACATATTCATATACACCTATTTTTTGTTTTTGGATGAGCTGCGCTATTTTTTTTCTTACATTTGAGTAATCCTAGCCAAAAATGCAAGACGATTTAGAGCTTATAAAGCGATTACAAAATAAAGACGATAGCGCTTTATCGGCTATATATGACAGGTATTCTGGTGCTTTATATGGGGTAATCCTCCGTATCTGTAAAAATGAAGAAACTGCTCAGGACATATTACAAGAAACTTTTCTGAAAATCTGGCAAAAATCGCATCAATATGATCCTGTGAAAGGTAAATTTTTTACTTGGTCTTATCGTATTGCACGAAACTTAACGTTAAATTCTTTAAGAATTCCTACTAAACTCATCCAAAATGAAGATATAAGTGTATATAAAGATATAGAAGTTAATGAACCCGAATTGGATATAGTACCACTCAACGGTTCACTTAAAACTTTAGACCCACATCATCAAAAGGCATTAGAATTGATTTATTTTAATGGGCTTACACATCGCGAAGCACATCAAGAAATGGATGTACCCTTGGGAACATTTAAATCTTATGTAAGGCAAGCATTGAAAAAATTGAGAGAAACATATCAAAAACAACTTGTTTTATTATGGATTCTCATAGAAAGGATGATATGATAGACAGAAAATCTATAAAGGAAAAAGGAATATTAGAGCAATATCTGCTTGGAGAATTATTGGATGATGAACAAGCTCAAGTTGATAAAATTCTTCGGGAAGACAAGAAATTATTTCAATATTATACCGAAATAGAGGAAGGATTTGAAAAATTAGCTTTTGAGAATGCGATCGATCCTCCAGTTAGCATAAAAGAATCGGTATTGAATGCTATTCGACCAATTACTTCTGATAAAAAAGAAAAAATGATTTATAGCGATCATAGCAATAAGCGTTTTATCTATTGGTCAATCGCAGCTAGTTTAGCCATACTTTTTATGTTGAGTTCGGGGTGGTTGTATGACCAATGGCAAAGCTCAAAAAATAAGTTACAAATTGTACAAAATGAGACTTTAAATTTACGAAATCGTATAGAAATATTAGAAAAGGATTTAAAAGAAACCAATGCCTGGTATACCAAGATAAATCATCCTAATACGCTAAAGTTGGTGCTTCGAGGTAATGAAATATCTCCTAATTCTACAGCTATTACGTATATCAATCACAAAACAGAAACTGTACTTTTACATTCAGAAGGACTGCAAAAATTAGCACGTAACAAGACCTATCAAATGTGGGCCGATGTAGATGGCGAAATGATTGATATGGGTGTTATACCAGCCGAACAACAAATGATTGCCATGAAATATATAGCAAACGCAGCCTCTATCAATATCACTATCGAACCTGCAGGAGGTAGCGATCACCCAACCGTTGAGCGATTAATTTCTAATGTATTGCTATAGTTGAGCCATGATTTTTAGAAAAGCAATTATAGAAGACCTTCCCGTACTCATCAAAATGATAGCCAACGACGATTTGGGGCAGACTCGAGAATACTATACGATTCCATTACCCGAAGAATATCGCATAGCTTTTGAAAATATTGATAAAGATCCTAATCAAGAATTAATAGTGATTGAAGATAAAAACTCAGAAATTATCGGTACACTACAGTTGTCTTTTATTCAATACTTAACGTATAAAGGAGGTATTAGGGCACAGATTGAGGCCGTTAGAATACGAGAGGATATGAGAGGAAAAAGAATCGGACAACAACTTTTTGATTGGGCAATACGACGTGCAAAAGAAAAAGGCGCACATCTATTGCAACTTACCACCGATAAAAAACGTCTTGATGCGATAGAATTTTATAAAAAATTGGGTTTTCAAAATTCTCACGAAGGCATGAAACTACATTTTTAAGAACCATACAGGGATTTCCTATCAAAATGCTTTTTTAACACTATGTTATTTGCATTTTACCTTAAAAAAAGTGGTAGAATTTGTAGTTTTGCACAAAAATTAATTCCGTGCATATGAGAATTATATTCTCGCTATTATTGTTCACAACATTTGCTATTCGTCCTGTTATGGAAATAAGCACGGTAATGTACTATCAACTCAATATAGATTATATCGTAGAAAAGTATTGCGTTAATAAAGAAAGACCAAAACTTAATTGTAATGGTAAGTGTTACTTGATGAACCAAATGAGAGGAAACAAATCACCCTCGACAAAAAAGTCTGAGAGTATCATCATTGCAGAAGCTTTTATTCCTCTTTTTTTTCAGGATAATTCCATCACTCTCAATACAAATAATCTCTTTGTTTCTACTACATCTCAGTATTGGAATGTAAGATCTCTTTACCCAAAAGAAATCACATACGAGATTGACCACCCACCAAAAGTTTAGATTTCACAAATTATTCAGTACACTTAAAAAGTAGACTCCCTCTGGTCATTATCCCCTTTGGAGATTCCAGTACATTAGGTAATCTATTATTTACCTGTCATACATGCTTACTTTGTATTGAATATAAATCTGATGTGAGAATATAACCATGTTTAAAAACAAGTCGTAAAAGCTGCCTTTGTTAGATTGGTATAATTAAGCTATTCGTTATAAAGCATAAACGTTATGTATTTACATACTGTTTCACTTTGCGTATTTTTAAAACAACCTGAGTTTGATTATTAATTTATTGAAAGTTAAACAATTAACACACCCTGTCTGGTCGAACCCTTTGTCAGAGCTCAGGACAGGCTCAGTCAAGACCTCGTTGTTTTACAAAAAATGACCTCTCAACTTCGCTCGAGGTGACAGAGGCAAATTGTAACTACGTGAAATCAATAGTTTAATTGTCGAACTAAGGTTAAAACAGAATTAATAGTCAAAATAATCTATCTAATTTTTCTTACACCGTAACTCACATCGTTTAACCCGGATTATGCATTATAAAATCTATTACGGCTTAAAATACCTTCAAAAACAAACGCTGCGCTGTATTTTTCAATATCACCGTAGCGGTGCTATGATGAAATTGAGAAAACACTTGTTTTTATTGGTATTTCAACCCTCATTACGAAATTCTAATACATAATCCGGGTTTAAAATATAGAACTGGAGTACACTTTTTTCCGTTTGCTGAAAAATATAACCCAGTTCGCAATCAAAAATCTTTTAAACAAAAAGACGCCATCTTCTTAACCATTTCTTGCAAGGTAGGAAGATGGTTAAAATAATTCATTACAACAATGAAATACATCCTCACATGCATCATAACGCTATCCTTGGCGACTTTTAATTACGCTCAAGAATCAGAGAAAAAAAATAATCAAAGTGTACCATCTGAAGAATTGTTGGAAGAAGTGCTAGTAACTTCGGCCAGTAGAGAGATACAAAAACGCTCTGAAGTTCCGGGGTCTATAGCAACCTTAAATGCTCAGAGCATAGAAGAAACTAAAGCCTTCGGAATTGACCAGCTGGTTAACCAAGTGCCTGGCGTATTTATGTCAACATCACGAGCAGCTAGCAATGAACAGCATTTTATGGCCGTGCGCTCACCAATTTCGACCAAAGCACTGTTTCTATATCTTGAAGACGGACTACAAATTCGACCTACTTCTGTTTTTAATCACAATGCACTTTTAGAAATGAATGATTTATCGTACGGTCGAATTGAAGTACTTAAAGGGCCGGCTTCCAGTATTTACGGAAGCGAATCTATAGGTGGCAGCTTTAATTTTATCACCAAGGCTCCGTCTCAAGATTTAAGTGGTAGTCTTAGCTTTCAAAGAAATGACCTGGGATTGACCCGATACGAATTTGAAATTTCAGATCAGCCCAGTAAAAAATTTGGATTTTATCTAGGGGGGCAATATGCTCAAAGGGAAGACGGTCCTGTTGCCCATAGCGATTATGAGAAAACTGCTATTACCTTCAAAACCGTGTATGATATTAATGCTACCTTAAAATGGACTACTGTCTTTGATATCATTGATTATAGATCTGATATGGCGGGATCATTGAGTGAAGCAGATTATACAGCGGGCAATTATGAAAGCGAGCAAACTTTTACAGAGAGAGAAGCTATCGCCTTTAGAGCCAGATCCACATTTGATAAATTATGGAATGCTAACAATAAAACGTCATTTAATTTCATCATCAGAAACAATCAAATGGATCAAAATCCGTCGTATAGAATTAGGCAGTTTAGAAACCAGGGACAACTCACCGGATTTGGTTCTGGAGAGGTAAACTCAAATCAATTTAGAAGTTATGTAGGTTTGATTCAACACAAACTCGATATGAATTTTGCTAACTCGAGCTTAATAGTGGGAGCTACTACAGATTACTCCCCTCAAAACTATCAGGCTGAGACTACCGATGTACTCGTTGATACCCAAACCGGCAGAAATATCAGTTTTACAACCAATACCGGTGATTTCATCCTAAATTACAAAGCAGACATTTTAAATTATGCAGGTTTTTTTCAATATGAAATCTCGCCAATAGCATCGTTAAAAATAACGGCTGCATTACGATATGATGCGTTCGAATATGATTATGATAATCAGGTAGATGGTATTGCAGGCGTAGATGATACTGTAGACACGTTTAATAATATAACACCAAAACTAGGCGCTAATTATAATTTTAATAGAAGTTTCGGTATATATGGGAATTATTCTCAAGGTTTTACACCACCTCAAGTATCTACGCTGTACCGTAACCGAAATGAACTTCGAGGCATACAACCAAGCCGATATCATAATTATGAAATCGGTGGGTATTTCACCTCGAGGTCCAAAATAACAATTGATGCTGCGCTCTACGTTCTAGAAGGTAGAAATACTTTGATTACACTTCGAGATGAAAACGATATTTTTTTTAATACCAACGCTGGTAGTACCCGATCTTATGGTATTGAATACGGAATTACATTTCGCCCCAATAAAAACATCTCGATCACTCATAATGGAAGTTATGCTCAACATCGATACATCGATTTTTTTGACAGAGGTACAGATTACTCCGATACCGATAGAGAAACTGCACCTAGTCTTTTAGGCACTTCGCTGATTACCTATCGAAAAGAATTGAATAAAAACACAAGATTTAGTATCACTGCAGAACATGAACTTGTAGGATCCTACAATACAAGTTTTGAAGGACAAATTCAAAATGATGATGGCACCACAGCAACAGCGACCTACGATGGACATAATGTATTTAACATAAGAGCAACTGTAACGTATAAAGCTTTTGAAATTTGGGGGCATGCTCTTAATATTTTTGATGAATTATATGCTGCCAGAGCTTCGTTTAACCGTTTCAGAAATGAAAATACATTTACCATCGGAAACCCACTAGCCTTTCATTTTGGAGCCCGATATAATTTTTAACCATTTGCTCGAAGATGAAAACATGAAACCAATAGTTATAAAATTTTAAAAATTTCTTCATCAAACAAAATGTTTAAAATCCTTAATGAGAAAGCGTAACAGTTACATACGTTCTCAATTTTTAGTTATTTCATTTTCAACAATTAAAAATAGTTAAAGGCATGAAAAAAAATAAAAATTTAAATAAATGGCTATGGAAATGGCACTTCATTGCTGGCCTAATTTCTTTGCCATTTGTTCTCATTATATCAATAACAGGAGGCATCTATCTTTTTAAGACCAACTATGAAACCCCCAGGCAAAAACACATTAAAAAAGTGGCTGTAGAGGGAACGCCCATATCTTTTCAAGAACAATGGCAAATTGCACGCAACAATACTAGTGAAAAATTGAATGCCATCGTACTATCAGCTAATGCCGATCAGGCTACTCAATTTGTGTCAGGACGATTTGGTAGAAAAAGTAGTGTTTATGTTAATCCCTACACTGGGAAAGTCTCTGGTACTATTGCAACCAAAGATACCGATATGTTCAAAGTTCGTAAACTACACGGGGAATTACTCATGGGAAAGTTTGGTACCAAAATTATAGAACTCATTGCCAGCTGGATGGTAGTTCTTATCATCACAGGGCTTTATGTATGGTGGCCAGCACGACAACAAATGTTGAAAGGTGTTTTTGTGCCAAGACTACGTCAAGGTAAAAGAATTATTTATAGAGACATTCATGCAATCTCAGGATTTTGGATGTCTGGATTGTTACTTTTAATTCTTGCAGGTGGTTTTCCATGGACAGATGTATTTGGCGATAATTTTAAACGCGTTCAAAAAGTGACCAATACAGGATATCCTTCTACCTGGGAAGGAAGGGAGTTCCGTTCTGAAATTAAAGTGCAACCTTTAACAATCGATCAAATGATAAATAAAGCAAAAGCTCTTCAACTACCGGGGATAGTTACTGTTCATCTTCCTAATGGACCTAGTAGTGTGTTTAGTGCTTCAAATTACAATCCGTCAAACCTGGAGTCTCAAAAGAAAGTACATTTTGATCAATATTCTGGTCATATCATAATGACCAATCATTGGAGTGACGTAGGTGTCTTAATGCGTGCTCGATTATGGGTTATGGCGTTTCATCAAGGCGAATTTGGAGCTTGGAACTGGTGGTTGATGTTATGTACAGCCATTGCATTGACAATACTAAGTCTATCTGCATTGTTTTCTTATGCGTTACGAAAACGTAATGGCACCTGGGGTGTCCCCAAAGTCCCAGTAGCCTTTAAAATCGGCTATGGTATAATTACAGTACTAGTCATACTTTCTCTGGTATTTCCTTTATTTGGCATAAGCGTACTTGCTATTCTCTGTATTGAATTTATTCTAAAATTAAATAAAAAACGAAGAATAACATTTCGTACCTCTTGATATGAAATAAGCCATAACAATAAAGATGATACCCATTAATATGATTAAATGGCGATTCCACTCACCTACCAGCCGCTAGGCAGGCAGGTCTGACAACTAAAAAACAAAAAAATTAAACGTATGAAACTTACATCATTATATTGTGTACTCATGATTTTACTATGTATACAAATAGGACATTCTCAAATCTATATTCAGGGAACGGTGAGAAATCAACAAAAACAAGGAATTGCCTATGCTTCATTAAAAGTATTAAACACTACCATGGGTACTTCTACAAATAAAAAAGGTGAGTACAAACTGCAATTACCGGCTCAAAACGCAATGATCGAAATTTCTGCACTAGGCTACGCCACTAAGGTTGTACAATTAAAAACCACAACTTTGAATATTGTACTTCAAAAAAGCACTGAAACTCTCGATGAAGTCGTAGTTGCCGCACAAAAAAGAGAAGAATTATTACGAGAAACTCCTGTAGCTGTCACTCATATAAATTCAAAAACAGTAGAAGCAACACGACTATGGGGATTATCCGGTCTCACTGCAATCGTTCCCAATTACCTTTATCAGGAACTAGGTGTCGGTTTTCAACAAGTACAAGCTATTCGTGGGATACAGGTTTTTAGTGAAAATCCAGCAGTAGCCACATATATAGATGATGTTAATAATCTAGATATACTAGCCAATGGATTTGCTCTTACAGATATTGAACGTATCGAAATTTTAAGAGGCCCTCAAGGCACACTTTTTGGTCGCAATGCTATGGGAGGTGTAGTAAATATAACAACTAAAAAACCTTCAAATACTACACAAGGTTTTGTTGAGCTCGGTTTTGGCAATCTAAATTTAAATCGTCATAGCGTAGCGATAAAAACCCCTGTTATAAAAGACAAATTATTTTTTGGATTTTCAGGGTTGTTTCAGGATAGAGAGGGATATTGGAAAAATGATGATGAGTTTGCTAACGTACCAGACGCCTCTTTAAACGGGCAAACTGTTGGTGATGAGCGTAATTTATATGGAAATGTGTTTTTAAAATGGCTGATTTCTGATCGATGGAGTGCTACTGTTAACGTCAAAGCCCAGAGAGATTGGTCAAATGCCTCAGGATTTTTTGTTTCTCAACCTAATAAAGAAGTTGCATTTCAAGATCCAGACAAAATTTATTTAAGTCGATTAGGAAATCATGAGCGTAATATCACCAACACCTCTCTAGTATTTAAATATAGTACACCCCAAATAGGAATCATTTCTATATCTACATATCAAAACATTGTTTTGGCTTTTGAGGATATAGACTTTCCAGGTTTTTTTCATTCATTTACCAATAATGAAATTGGTGAAGATCTTAATCCGCAAGAAGTTTGGACACAAGAATTTAGAATACATTCGAAACAAACAGATTCAAGAATCCAGTATACAGCTGGGGTTTTTGGTTTTTCACAAGTGCTGTATGAGCCATCAACCAACTTAGCTTTCGAATTAGACCAAGATACATTCTCAATTTTTAAAAACAAAGGGGAGAATTATGGATATGCAGCTTTTGGTGAACTCGAGTATTCTTTCACAACATCTTTAAAAGCTACAGTAGGTTTTCGTTACGATTTTGAAAACCGAAAAAATACCTTTAACGAGTTCAATGACTTGGTATTTGATGGCGAAGAACTTATTCAAAACTCTGCCGACATTTCCAAAGATGGAACTTACGAAGCTATTTCCCCAAAATTTGCATTCTCTTACCAATTAAATCCCAATTCAAACGTATACGCAAGCTACACTAGAGGTTTTAGAGCGGGAGGTATCAATGCACAAGGCCTCCCTACCGAAGATGCCCAAACCTTTGATCCAGAATTTTCGAACAATTTTGAAGTTGGATATAAGGCAAGCGCCTTGAATAACAAGCTAAATCTAGCTGTTGCTGCATATTTCATTTCATGGGAAGACCTTCAGTTTTTTAATCTGGTAACTCCCGTTGTAGCTACTAGAGAAAATGTTGGAGATGCACAGTCTGCTGGACTAGAGTTAGAAGCCACAGCCATACCTTTCAAAGGCTTGCAGTTAGAGGCAAATGTAGGAATAACAGATACCGAGTATAAAAATTTTGAATTAAGCCGCCTTGCTAATTTTGAAACCAGTGAAATTTCGATAACTCCAATTGGGGGAAATCGATTGTCTAACACCCCAACACATACGCTATTTACCGCCGCACAATATACCATTCCTGTTTCTAAGAATGCCCGAGCCAGTTTACGTGGAGAGATAAGAAATATTGGCAGCTATTATACCGATATTCAAAATCAACTAGAACAACCTTCATATACTATTATAAACGCTCAGGCTTCAATTCACATGGGTAAGTATCAAATATCAGCATGGGGGCAAAATATGACAGACCAAACCTATTTGGCATTTGGTAGTGCAGATACAAGTAGCGGAAATCGACAAGTAAGAACAGCAGCACCACGCACTTATGGTATATCGTTTAAAATTGATTTTTAAAGTTAAAATTTATAGATACCCGTTATCACGTCTAATAATAAATCCTGATCATGCATCATAAAATCTATTACGGCTTAAAATACATAACCCGGGTTCAAATAAAAGTGATAATCATTATATAAATAGTACATATAAAAACCAAGAAAATAATATCTTTACTCACAAAAATAGCAACTTATGAAATCATATTTTTTGTTTTACGCCTGTATATTACTAGCTTTTGTTTCCTGCAACAAATTATCTGAAGAAGAGCAAAAATTCGATGCGATTATGGAAGAAGTAATTAGTGTTCACGACGAGGTGATGCCCAAAATGGGAGAAATTAGCAGCCTTATAAAAGAACTTGAGCCTAAAACTGATACTACGACAGCAGCAACTCCTTATATCCAAGCACAACAAGATCTTAAAGACGCTTACGATTTTATGATGACCTGGATGAGTGATTTTAGTGAAAAGTTTCCGCATGACGAAGAAACAGATGCGAAAGAAATTTCATCCCAGATAGAATTATTAAAAGAAGAAAAAATTGAAGTTAATAAATTGAAAGATCAAATTAACTCAAGTATACGCAATGCGAAAAGGCTTTTAAACAAGTCATAAAAGTAAGAACTATTATAATTTATAAAAAAGTTTTACTTTAGCAACTGCAACAAATCGCTAAATCAATGAAAAGAATTATAGTATTCGGTATTTTATTAAGTATTTCAATTACCAACCTACATGCTCAAAAGAAGAAAGACCTTCTGGATGAAATAGATAAGCTTCGAAAAGAGCTTAAAACTACCAAAGGTAAGCTCAATGATGCCGAAAAGAAGACAAAGGCTACCTTAACTCAGGTAGAAACCATGGAAGCTCAGGTTAAAGATTTAAAAGAGACGAATAGCTCCCTCTTAAACAATATGGGTAGTTTTACTGAGTTATCTAAGAAAAAAGCACAAAATTTAGAAAAATCGCTCGAAAGTCTACAAGCAAAAGATAAGCAACTTAAATCTATTAATGACGCCATTAGTAAAGGAGATTCTATAAAGTTGGCTACGCTAACCGTATTTAAACAAGCGTTAGGCAATGACGCAAAAATAGGAGTGCAAAACGGTGTGGTACTTATTACACTTGCTAATACTGTTATATTTGGAGACGATGATAAGAGTGCTACTGTTCAAGATAAGGCCAAAAGCGTATTAGGAAAAGTAGCTAAAGCCTTAAATGCAAAACCAGACTTAAAAATAATAGTCGAAGGCAACAGTAATGCACTTAATTTCAAAGATAAAAATATAGTAGACAATTGGGATTTAAGTGCTAAACAAGCTGCAGCTGTCGTACGATCATTACAAAATGATCACAAGGTCGACCCTAAAAGAATGAGTGTTTTAGGAAAAAGTGAATACGGCTCTCAAAGTATTGAAACTGAAACAAGAATTATTGTTGATGCAAAGTTTGACGAGTTTTATGGAATGGTTAAAGAAAATATGAAGAATGCGTCCAAAAAATAAGTATAATGTTTTAAACCAGTTTGTTATACAAAGCTTAAAGAGGATGTCTAAAAAGTATTAAAAAACGTCATTACGAAAAATTTTAATTTTGAAGTAATCTGTTTATCAAAAACTTAAGTTCAACAGATTCCTTCGCTTCTCTCGGAATGACTACTTTTTAGACACCCTCTTTTTTATACAAATAAAATCCAAATCAATATAGAAAATAGCAATACCGAAATACCCTGAACGGCGGTAATAATTGTAAATGAGCGACTGGTTTGTTTGGCGCTCATACCGCTAAACTGAGAGACGACCCAAAAATAACTATCGTTAAAATGGGAAACCGTCATGGCTCCACCCCCTATTACTAATACAGCTAGTGCAAATTGCATAGCAGAATCCCATTCCAAAATCGGTAGTAAAGGCGCCAACAATGAGGATGTAATTACCATAGAGCTTGTAGACGAACCTTGTGCTGATTTTAAAACAGCGGCTATACTAAAAATTAGCAATAAAACCAGAATATCTCCTGATGCTCCGGCAGTCATCCACTCCCCCACATAACTCGACAAAGGGGTAGCCTTTAGAACACCTCCAAAAGCCCCACCTGCAGCCGTGATAATTAAAATCGGACCCGATACTTTTACAGCTTCAGTAAACCATGTATTCAGTTCTTCTGTTTTTTTGGGAGGTAAAAATAACATCGCACTTATAGCGCCTAAAAAAATAGCAATTACGGGATCACTCATAAAATTAATCCATTCATTTTGTATGTTAACTAATCTTGATATCGTTCCGAAGGCTATAAGTAGAATAGGAAATAACAAGGGTATCAATGCTTTTGTTAAAGTAGGCATTGTATCAGGAGCTGTTCTTTTTGTATTATGCCAATTCTGAATAGTGCTTGTATTAATATTTTTCCCTAATCTTTTTGAAAGTAATTGTGTAATTAATAAGGTTGGAACACTTATAAGCAGGCCTAACAAAATCATCGTTCCCAGGTAATTCGATGCTCCAATATTTCCGGCTGCAGCTATAGGACCTGGTGTAGGAGGAATTAAAGTATGTGTCGTATACAAGCCTGTTGCCAGGGATAAACTTAAACTTGCTTTCGTAGTGTTGCTTAATTTACTCAATTTATCAACCAATCCTGACAATAGAATAAAACCGCTATCGCAAAATACAGGAACGCTCACCACCGCCCCAATTAAAGAAATGGCAGGAATAGTTCTTTTTTCGCCGGTAAATTTGATGATACTTTGAGCTATTTTTAAAGCACCTCCAGATTTTTCAAGAAATACCCCTATCACACTTCCAAAAACTACAATCATCCCGATATAACTCATGATCCCTCCAAAACCTTTTTGCATTGATGCAATGATATCTCGTAATGGAATATTTACCGTAATCCCTAAAAAAAGCGAAGCTACAATAAGCGCTAAAAATGGATGAAGTTTAAATTTAGCAGTACAAAGAATGATTAGAAGTATTGATGCTAAAATTAGAAGTAATAATAATGGACCTGTGATCATAGGTACTAAAATATAAATAATTTTCTATTAGGTTGCCATACGCTTTACTTTCAAGATCAATTGAGCAGTTGTTATTGTTCATTACTTTTTTTTATAAGCGAAATGCTAGGTGGATTAACAGTTTAACAATCTAAGTTTAATAATTAACCTATTGATGGTCAAAAACTCAATTTTTTTCAATTGTCTCAGACGAGTTTAAAGGGTCATTTTTAGGTACATTAATTAGGTCCCGACTGAGCCTTTCCTGAGCTCTAACGAAGGGTTCGACCAGACAGACGAAAGTAAAGATATTTCAAACCATAATAGAATTTATAATGCATAATCCAGGTTAATATAACAAAATCCAAATATTTGCATTAACTTCACCTCATGTGTTTTAGATAGTAAAATGTTCTTATGTGATATGAATATCCGTAATTTAACCTAAACGGTTTGCGTCAAGCTGAACTCGTTTCAGCTTCTCATCTTAATTTACTGAAAATAAACTTAATGAGATCCTGAAATGAATTCAGGATGACTTCTCAGTTAAATTTTTGGTATAATAACTGACAATCAATTTATGTGATAAAGATTTGGGATTACTATCGGTTCAAGAGACAAAATACATTTTATGAACTAAAAATTTAATATTTAAAATTAATCACACATGAAGACAAAGTCAATCGGACTTATCGCTGGTCCTTTACTTTTTTTGCTTATCATATTCTTTTTTAAAAGTGACGAACTGTCAAGCGAAGGGGTTTCTACATTGGCTATAGCCGCCTGGATAGCTATTTGGTGGATTACTGAAGCTATTCCGATTTCAGTTACAGCACTACTGCCGTTTGTATTATTTCCGATCACGGGCGTAATGAGCGTTAAAGGAGTTTCAGGTGCCTTTGCCAATCAGATGATATTTCTATTTTTAGGAGGCTTCATTTTGGCGGTTGCTATTGAAAAAACGAATTTACATAAACGAATAGCCCTAACCATTATTGCTATTATAGGCAGCAACTGGAATAAGGTAATATTAGGTTTTATGTTGGCTACCGCATTTTTAAGCATGTGGATTTCGAATACAGCTACAGCAGTAATGATGTTGCCTATTGGATTAGCCGTTATTTCTCAAATACAGGCAGAAGATGAAACAAAAAAACGCATGGGACGATCGTTGATGTTGGCGATCGCGTATGGTTGTTCGGCCGGGGGTATAGCTACTATCATCGGCACACCTACTAATGTTATTTTTGTAGGTATCGTAGAAGAATTATACGGACAAACGATTTCATTTACGCAATGGATGGCTCTAGGACTACCCTTTTCAATACTAATGCTAGGTATAGGTTGGCTATATCTTACCAAAATAGTATTTCCCATTACGATAGAAGGTATTCCAGGAGGCAAAAAAGCGATCACCAGCCAGCTCAAAGGGCTAGGGAAAATAGCATATCAAGAAAAATGCGTATTTATCGTGTTTATCGTGGTCGCCCTGTGTTGGATAACCAGCTCTTTTGTTCTTAAGCACATGATTCCCGGTATTAATGATACACTCATCGCCATAGCAGGTGCTATTGCTCTTTTTATCATTCCTTCTCGAGACAGAAAAAAAATAGGTATTATAAATTGGCAAACGGCAGAAACTATTCCCTGGGGCATATTATTGCTTTTTGGTGGTGGTCTGGCTTTAGCCGAAGGTTTTAAAGTATCAGGACTGGCAAAATGGATAGGAAATCAATTAACACTCTTTGAAGCATTTCCTGCAATTCTTATGGCATTGGCAATTATTACAGTAGTAAATTTTTTAACAGAAATCACTTCGAATGTAGCTACTGCTGCTATGCTTATGCCCGTTTTGGCAGCCCTCGCGCTGTCTATAGATGTACATCCTTATTTTTTGATGGTTGCCGCTACCATCGCTGCTTCATGTGCATTCATGCTACCCGTAGCCACACCACCCAATGCTGTTGTTTTTGGCTCAGGTCTATTGACTATTCCTCAAATGATGAAAGCAGGTTTTTGGATGAATGTACTGTCTATACTGGTAGCGACTCTGTTGATCTATTTCATATTACCTATGGTATGGGATATTGACATTACTAGTTTTCCTGAGCTTTTTAAATAACAACTGCTATGAAAGTACTCATTGCTCCCGATAAATTTAAAGGTTCCCTTAGCGCCAATGAAGTATGTGAAGCTATTGCTTCAGGCATAAAAAAATTTGACTCTACTATACAATGTGTAATGCACCCTTTGGCAGACGGAGGTGATGGCTCCCTAGAAGTTATATCAGAACATCTTCAATTAGAAACTATTACTATTACTACTAAAGATCCTCTTTTTCGACCTATTCAAGCAAGCTATAAAAGAAGTGATCATACAGCATACATTGAAATGGCCGCTTCATCAGGGTTAGCACTCCTAAAACCCGAAGAGCAAAACTGTAAACACACTACAACTTACGGTACTGGACAGCTTATTAACGACGCTATGCAAAAAGGAGCACGTACTATCTATTTATTTATAGGCGGTTCTGCTACTTGCGATGCAGGAATTGGAATGGCTGCCTCGCTAGGGTATAAATTTTTAGATAAAAAAAATAAGCCATTACTCCCAACGGGCGACAATTTAATTCATATACAACAAATACTTGCTCCAGATCATTTAGAGCAGATAGAAGATGTCACCTTTGTAACCTTATGCGATGTAGATAATCCATTGTTTGGAAAACAAGGAGCAGCACAGGTTTTTGCAGCACAGAAAGGTGCAAATTCTGAAGATATCTTAACTTTAGATCAAGGATTATTTCATTTTTCTTCAATTGTAGCTCAAAGTTTTGATAAAGACGTGACTAACATACCAGGAGCAGGTGCGGCTGGTGGACTGGGTGCTGGCAGTATTATATTTCTTAATGCTACATTACAATCTGGAATTGATGCGCTGTTCGAAATCACTAAGTTTCCTGAAGCTTTAGCGAATACAGATCTAATTTTTACAGGTGAAGGAAAAATTGATCACCAAACGCTGAATGGCAAAGTAGTTTACGGAGTTTCAAAATTAGCAAAAGCTCAAAAAATTCCTGTATATGGTATTTCAGGTGTTTCTGAACTTTCTGCGTCAGAAATAGCATCATTAGGAATTTCACATCTTAAAACCGTATTATCTGAAGGTATCACAAAAGAAGAAGCTTTTACAGACACTAAAAGACTTGTTGAGAAATTAGCCAAGGATATGATTCGCTATCGAATGCGTGAGTAATATACTACCGCTTAACTTCTTATTCCTTTTCTTTGTGAATGATCTAGTTCGGCTTCCGTTCAAAATATAAGTATCCTGATTTACTTCATACACCAGAATTTCTAAAATATTAATTAAAACCTAAAATTGCAGATACGATCCTCGTTTTAAGTTTTTCTATTCAACTTTGTATACTTGAACTGCTGTTGAGGATTTTAGTTAATCGAGATTTAGACGAATACCATGAATAAAACCTATAGAACATGTCAAAACTGCGGAACCACAAATCTAAATAGAGATTTTTGCAAACAGTGTGGCGAAATCATCAATATTGAACTGAAACGGAAGCAGCAGCAGGAAAATCGTATTCAAAAAAAAAAGCAATTAGCAAAATCAGAAAAACGGAATGCCATAACGTTATTTTTTGAGAATGCCAGAGAGCATCCTAATTTTGTAGTACGATGGAGTGCAAAGTTTTTTTACTCGATTTGGGTCGTTGTGCTTGCCGTAGGTTCTTTTCTTGCCTTTCTATTGGGCTATATAGCAGCTTAAAGGATATCCTACTAAGATGATATGAGCTATACTTTTTACAACATACGATCCTATACAAAAAAATATTATTTTCCTGTATTTTTAACAGTAGGCACTCTTATTTATATGCTACAATATTTTGAAACCAAGCTTCCGGGAGTCATCAATAATTATACGAATGATTTTTTATGTATGCCAATTGTACTTTACTGTTGCCAGTTTGTACTACGCTATATTCGTAGCGATCAAAAGTTGAGCATTCCTTTATTTACCTCACTATGTGTTACTTTGATATTTTCTGTTTATTTTGAATGGTACCTTCCAAAAATCAATGAGAGATATACCCGGGATTTGTTAGATATACTATTGTATTATAGTGGAACCTTATTTTTTTATAAAGTGGAGCATATAACTAATACCAAATCTATCATAAAATAACACAAATCTCCTTGTTCATTCTCCCTCCTACTTCGTTGAAAAATAATTTCGTAGCTATGGCTATGCAATAATTTTACGGCTTCGAAGAAGAGAAAAGCAACTTCACATCTTTTATGCCATTTTATAGCAGATTTGGTATAAGAACCCATTTTGACTTTTTACAATTAGCTGAAAAATGATCTTTTGTTGCTGGAATCAAAAAAGTCAAGATAAGTTCTAAATAAAAAACGCATCAAAAAAATTTCGATGCGTCTTTTATTAGTCAATTTAAAATGCTTATTCAGATTTTTTAAGATCGATAAGGATAAGACGCTGTTTATATTCTTTAACCTGGGCCTTATCACTGGTACTTTTTGACTGTACCTCAATCTTTTCAATTTCATACGTTACGGTAAATGTTGAGCCAATGATTTTTTTATCGTTTAAATCATATTTTGAAACCGCTTCTTTACGCATAAAAGCAAACTTCATCGCCTTTCCGGTTTCTTTATTTGTAAAGTAATACGCATCATCAGATTGACCACTATAGGTTGCCTCAATACTTACGACTTCGTTAGTATCAATAGTAGTGAACGCAGATGTAGTAATCAAGGTAAATACTAAAAGAATAGTTTTCATAGTTTACTTATGTTATAAATTAATTTAGTTTTTTGCTAAGTGGCAAAATTAACATTTAAAATTTAGTAATACCTATCAAAAAGAGTTTTGTTTATCGAAAAAAAGCCGCCTTGCTATTAGTCAAGACGGCTTTTTACTATAAAATTGGCTACTCAAATTAATTTTGATCTGCTGGCGTAATATTTGGATTTGCATCAATCTCTGCCTGAGGAATTTTAAAAATCCAATCATCATTAATAGAAGGTCTTTCTATTTGATAAGACTGTTGATATAGTGTCTCAGAAGCACCAGATCCACCGTCTGCTGCGTGATCAATCCCTTCATCCCAGCGGATTTTATCTGTATATCCAAAACCTTCACCCCAAAGCTCTAGACGTCTTTGAAACTTAATATGTTCCAAAAGCGAATCTCGAGTATCAAAAATGTTCACATCATATGCGCTATCGCGTTCTCCACCTAAAGGCGCTAATGCTGCTCGTGCTCCTGCCAAATCATTCATCATAACCATAGCTTCAGCTTCAATTAAATACATTTCAGAAGATCGCATATAAATGATATCATCAGGATCAATTGATCCCGGATTTTCATTTTTTAACTTAAAATGCATATACGGATGCGTATTATGACCAGACACTAAGCCATATTCACTCTTAATAGCTGCTATAGCCTCGTTAAACTCTTCTTCTGTAGTGTACAATGGGTTGGTATTATCATCCCATCCGCCTTCACCATTAGCTGCAGATGAATTTGAATTTGGAGCGTCTGGAAGAAATGCTTTTCCTCTATAATCTGTGGCAGGGATGGCATCTACTAATCTACGATCGGCTATTTTAGGATTATTCCTAACCTGGCTACCATTAAAAGTATTACTAGCCAAATAAAAATAAGACCTAAAGAATGCCGTTTCTGTCTGTATTACGTGACTACCCCAAATTACTTCAGAAAGCGTAGTTGTATTAAAACCAGAAAGCCAGGCTGTCTCGTCCATTAATGGAAATCCTTCTCGAGCAGCAACTGCAGATTCTGCTGCTGTAACCCATTCACCTTTAGACAACGCCCAGCGTGCTTTTAGACCATGAGCTACATTAATATTCAATTGAGACTTAGCTACCGCACCACTCCCTATTCTTCCAGTACCTAATTCAAAAGCGTCAATCGCAGCATCAAGATCAGCTTCAATTTGTTGATATACCTGTTCAACTGTTGATCTAGGTTCACTTTCATAAGGAGGTTCTGTAGCAAATAAAATAGGAACACCAGGATCTGTGGTTGGATTACCAATCAAATAGCCTCTACCATAATGTTGAACTAAAGATAAATAGGCATACGCTCTGTACGTATAGGCTTGTCCTAAAATTTCATAAAGCTGTTCTGATTCTAGAAATTCACCCTCATTTATGCGATTGATTATAATATTTGCATGAACTATAATATTATAACGGTGATACCATAAAATTCTTGTGGTTAATGACGTTGGTAGCGTATGCTGATTCCATTGCATAGTAGATCTCCAACTCAAATTATTAGCATTGGCCGAGTGAATTAGATAACCTACAAGATTATCTCCCATTGGTACCCAGTAATGATTATTAGCTCGACCAGTATTACCTCCTGGAAACACATTTTGTGATTGTGTATATAATCCTCTATGTATTCCATTAAGGATAGCCTGTAAATTATCTAAACTAGATAAAGCTTCCGTATCATCAACTGCATCGGTGGGTACTCTATCTAAGAAGTCATCTTGACAAGACACTATTGGTATAACCAAAAGTATCAATAACAAATATTTTAATTTATATGACATAATAATTAATTTAATTTTTTATTAAAATGATACATTAAGTCCTAACGATATAATTCTTCCTGGTACAAAATCGTCACCAGGAGCAGTTCCTGCAAGACTATATTGAGGATCTAAACCATCTCTTTTACTTTTCAAATATAAGTTTTCGCCAGTAACTGAAATTCGAAGATTATCCAAACCTAGTCTTTCTACGTTTTCAGAGCTAAAATTATAGCCGATACTAGCATTTCGCAATGCCCAAAAAGATGCATCTGTTAAAAATCGATCGGTTTGCGTTGGAGCAAGACGAACATTCCCGTTCTCTAATCTGGGCACGTTTGTGATATCCCCTGGTTGTCTCCAGGCATTTAAGATATCCGGATGAAATGCATCACCGTATTCCCCTTCATGCATTAAATCAGCGTAGGCATTATCTAATATACTTCCACCTATTCCATACGTAATTAGAAAATCAAAATCGAATCCTTTATAACTTATGCTATTCGATATAGAACCTATAAAATCGGGTATAGTTGAATCACCAGTATAGGCTCTTTCTGTACGTCTCCAATCGCTTGTAGTTTGGTGATTCCCTTCATCATCTAATACTGGAACACTTTCGTTATTTTCATCAAATTCATATACGAAATACAATTGATCGCCATTTTCTGGATCTACTCCCGCAGTTCTTATTAAAAAGAAATCATATATAGAACGCCCAGTAGCCCATCTTTTTGATGTATCGGTTGTTGGAATAAATGGTGCAGGTAAATTAGTAATTTCATTTTCTAAGGTCGTACCCAAAAGTGTTAAACTCCATCTGAAATCATTCTTGTTAATGAAATTAGCTGTTAAACCAAGCTCCCAACCAGAGTTAACTAAATCACCTGCATTAACAGGGTAAACATTAATACCATTACTAGGAGCGATAGGAAGTTCGTAAAGAAGATCTGTCGAATTTCTGCGGTAGTATTCTACAGAACCTTCTAAGAAGTTATTAAATAATCCAAATTCTAAGGCTACATCATAACTTTCGGAAGTTTCCCACACTATATCAGCATTTCCCAAACTATTCAAAAGAAGTGCTGGTGTTGCAGCATTGGATGTAATTTGGTATCTCGCTTGAGATAAATAGAAGTTACTCAAATCATCCTGATCAGGGACCAAATTATCATTACCAATTTCTCCGTAAGAGCCTCTTAATTTCAATTGGTCAATCCATGATACATCTTTAATGAAATTTTCCTGATCGATACGCCAAGATGCTCCTACTGAATAAAAAGTACCCCATCTTTTATCTCTTTCAAAAACTGAAGAACCATCAGTTCTTATAGAACCACTTAAATAGTATTTATTGTCATAATTATAATTCGCTCTAAAAAAATATCCTTCCAGTGCTCTTTCAAAAGTAGCTCCATCAACACTTATGGGTCTGGCAAAATTAGAAAACTCAAAAATAGAATTAGTTACCTGAACAGTCTTAAATCCTTCTAAATCATTAATAGAAGTTTTAAAACTCTCATGTCCTGCAGTCAAATCAATATTATGACCTCCGAAATTTTTATTATAAGTCAAAATTTGATTGAAATTTTCTACATCCTGACGGGCTCTTTCTTGACTTAATCGACCATCTGGTTGAGCATCACCAATAATTGCGTTTTCATACTCGCTCTCAAAAAAATCGTTGATATCTCTACCATAATTTAGCTTTAGTTTAAGACCGCTTAAAATTTCGTATTCTGTAAACATTCTAAATCCATACGTATTATCCTGATCGAACTCATTATTTAGTGTCAGTTCTTGAATTGCATGACGCCCTTGATTTGTCGGTCTAGAGCCAATATTAAATTCAGAAAAACCCTCTCCGTTATCCCATACAGGATTACCAAACACATCAGTTACAATATTTCCTTGTCGATCGTTTACAAAAACTGGATAAATAGATCCTATATTTTGAGCAAAACTAAAAGGATTCACAATACTATTGGCACCTGCCGAACTTGGACCTCTTGCTTCAGTAAGAGCGATATTTGCACTACCACCAATTTTCAAACGTTCGTTTACCTGAAATTCTGCATTAAGTCTAGCGGTTAAACGTTCGAAACCTGATCGTATGACATAACTTTCATCATCTAAATAAGATGCTGAGAAGAATACTGAATGATCTTCGCCACCACCTGAGATATTCACATTATAATTGGTTCTTACTCCTGTGCGCTGCAGTGCATCGAACCAATCAAGACTTTGATAAACTAATTCTGCATCGGGATTTAATCGACCATCAATACCTACAATTTGATCATTAGGTACATTAAAAGGATTATACCCCAGTTGCCTGTATATATTTGCAGAGGCAAATGCAGGGTCTCCCCCACCTGCTCTCGAATTTTTAAGAGCCTCCCACATAACTTCGTAATATTGCCCGGGAGTTACCTGATCGTAAAACGGAACTCCTCGGGTAACGAAACCTGTTTGAGTAGATGCGTTAACTTTTATACCTCCAGCTTTACTTCCTTTTTTCGTAGTTATTATGACTACACCGTTAGCAGCTCGGGAGCCGTAGAGGGAAGTAGAAGCAGCATCTTTCAAAACTGTAAATGATTCAATATCCTCTTGATTTAATGTATTTAATGGACTATTATATTGAACTCCGTCCACGATGTATAAAGGATCTGTACTACCGTTTAATGTCCCTACCCCTCGAATAATAATACCAGGTGATTCCCCAGGTCCAGCAGGAGAAGTAAATTGTACCCCAGTCGCTCTACCTTCTATCGCAGCGATTGGAGACGTTACATTCCTTGTCTGTAATGCTTGTGAATTAATTACACTAGCGGAACCTGTAAAATCCTTTTTCGAGGTCTGACCATAAGCCACCACAATAACTTCTTCTAAAACGGCAGCATCTTCTTTCATGGTAACGTTGTATGTGTTCGAACCACCTACAATTACTTCTTGTGTCTCTAAACCTACGTAACTAAACACGAGAACATCAGAAACATTTGCTTCTAATTGATAGTTACCATCAAAATCGGTTTGAGCGCCCGTTTTAGTTCCTTTTACAATTACTGTTACACCAGGTAAGGGCAAACCTGATGCTTCTATCACGGTACCCGTGATAGTCTTGCTTTGCGCACTAACTAAACTAAAAGTTAAGACCGCAAGTAGGGTTAATAGGGTATTAATCTTTTTCTTCATAAGATTTATTTTAAATTAGCATGATAACAAATATCTTAATAAAAGTTAATTCTGCAATAAAAATTAGTTAAAATTCATTAAATAAATATAGTATTTATAAATTTTTAGCCATTTCATTGATAATCTTTTGACTAAGCATATTGAATCTGTACTCTAAATAGAAAACCGGATTAAAATTGTTGTTCATAATTTATAGAATTCACTTCTGTTACACAGCTAAAAAAAATGTAGTGCCACTTTAGTAATAATAAGAAGCACAAAACAAAGGGAATACTAATAGCTCAATGAACCTTTACTGCACCAAAAAAAATAGTGGTTTGGAGAAGACTATAGATATAACCAAAAAATCCACTTAGATAAAGTGGATTTTTTGTCGGGTAGAGAGGATTCGAACCTCCGATCTCTGGTCCCCCAGACCAGCACTTTAACCGGACTAAGCTACTACCCGAATTTTGGTGTGCAAATATAAGTTTTTATTCCAATTTTTTAGAATGGATGACCAGTAAAAATTTAGAGTATGAACAAATGGAATCTTCTGAATTACGATTCATATGGTTATTCCAATTTAAGAACCGACACTTAAAAAAAGACCCACAAAGTATATATATAAGGTCTATATCGAAAATTTGTATGCTCATGCAAAAGTTGACAAGGTATATTATCCAAAAACAAAAGAGCTAATTATTTAAACAATTAGCTCTTTTGTTAATACAATAAATCTGTGTTTCTATAGACAAATTATTATTGGTAGCACATAATAAGAAAGGATGCTAATGAACTTGGTCTATCTGGTGGTAAACTAATAATTTCACTTCTACCACCAACTACTTTAGATGATTCTTTGTCTGATAAAGAAGCAATAGTTAATTTTTCAAGTGACAACTTTTTTTTCTTTTGAGTCTTCATAATTTAAATGGGTTTTGTATGATTTAACACTCTAAAAGTATTTGTTTACTGGTAGGAATACAAACCCTTGATACCTATTTTTATAAAAACACGCTTTCTAAACATCAATTAAGTAACTGAAATTCAGTATTATAAAACTTGTATGAAATTTACAGAAAATTTGTACTTTTAAATTGAAATAAATGAATTTTGAATATCTTAAGAAAACTCAAACCTTTAATGCTTGTTATATCAAGCATCTTTGTTTTTAATACTATATACTCACAAGCCGGTCTATTAGACTCAATCAACAAGTATAAATATAACAATCCTAACAAGGGAAAAACATTTGCATACTCACTTTTAAAAGAAGGAGAGCTTCGCAATAATTATCAATTTATCGTTACATCCTTGTCATCTCTTGGTGAAATATATGATATATTATCTCAAAAAGACAGCGCCCGATATTTTTTTGATGAAGCTATTATAAAAGCGTATGATTCTAGTAATGAAGATTACGTTCTATTTTCTAAATTATCTAAAGCTAGTTTTTTATATAACAATTACTATTTAGACTTATCCTTACAAATTTACAATGAAGCACTAGAACTTGCTACCAAACTAAAATACAAACAAGTTCAAGATAATATAAATATCAAAATTGGTAGGATAAAATACGCAATTGATGAATACGAAGTGGCCTTAAAAATTTTTAAAGATAATTACAATAACTTTTCAAATCAAAAGTATGACATATCGTACTCTACAGATATTTACATTGCGAAGTGTTATGAAAAACTCAACAAAATTGACTCTGCCCTAGTTTATCTCCAAAAGGGTATCGAAAAAAGTCGAAAAGCCAATGACAAAGAATATGAGATACTTTTTTTGAATGAGTTTGCCATATATTACATACACCAAAAAGATCTCAAAAAAGTGGACTCTGTTATTGATCTTGCTATACAGAATTCTAATGAGCTAGGCGTACAAAAGTATAATCCTACCTTGTTGCACACCAAAGCTAGATCGAGGGTTAGCGTAGGGAACTACCAGGAATCGGTTAAAATCTTAACGAAAATTATAGAAGATAATGACAAAAAAATTGTTCCAGAAAATCTAAGCAAGTATTACAAACTACTTGCCGAAAGCTATAAGGAAATTGATAGTGTTCAAAAATCGAATGAGTACTATCAAAAATACGTTATCGAAGAAAATAAAAAGCACAATAGAAAATTCAATACATTAAGTGATCTTCATCAACTAGATTTAGCGAAGGTCAACAAGAAAAAAGATTCATATTTACAACAGAGGATTTATTTAACTGCAATAGTTTGTATATTATTACTATTGCTGTTAGTTTTTATGCTATATCAAAGAAAAAGAAATAAGGTAAATCAAGAACGCTTTATAGTTCTGATGGACAAGATTAAATCCTATGAAACCAAGAAAAAAATTACCGATAATAGCTTAAACACCAACAATAATAATGAATATATTGATAACGCTAATAACCACCAAAGTTATATCAACGAAGAAAACCTTGAAAAATTTATAAATAAAACTGAACCTAAGGTACCAGAAATAGATACTAGTAACGACACCCAGTTCATTATTAAGGATGAAAAGATTAATGAAATATTACTGAAACTAAAAAAATTAGAAGAAAAGCAATATTTTTTAAAACAAGACTTTACCTTACATAGTGCAGCAAAAAGATTAAAAACCAATACTGCATATCTGTCAAAAATTGTTAATAATGAACTTGGAAAAGGATTTAGCACATACGTAAATGAGCTAAGAATCAATTATGCACTTTTAGAACTGAAAAATAATTCGAAGCTAAGAGCATATTCAGTAAACTCTATTGCTCAAGAAATGGGATATAAAAGTGCAGATTCTTTCACCAAATATTTTAAAGTTGCAACCGGACTCACGCCCTCGGTTTACATCAAAAAAATGAATAATTTTGACAAAAATAATTCATCTGAATTAGTGTAATCTATTTCATGTTAAAAATACACAAACAACTGTTATTTAGGTATTTATATTAATAAAAATCCTCATACTTTTTATAAAATTAGGTATAAGATGTTTGGTTTATACTTTTATAATCTATTCCTTTGAACTGTTGATGCGAAATAAACAGAGCTTCAAAAAAAGTAATTATGTAGCGCATTAGCAATGGGTTTTAGGTAGTGAAAGCCAAAGTGTAAGTAGCTACCAAAAAACACAAAAAAATAAAACAGAGCGTGGAAGGCTCTGTTTTATATAAATGTTTACAAAACGTATTCCAACAAATTGAGAATTGGAAGTACATCTACAAAGATACTATTTTTTTTGAAATGTAAAGTTTCAACAATACTATCCCTACAGACTACTTCAAGTAAAAATCAGTTTAGTTAGAATATTAAAAAAATCAATCGATAATCTCATTAACAACTTGAGTGTTATTACGATGTTTCTCTATCGCCAATGCTAGAAAAGCTTCATATATCACGGTAGTTGTTAAATGATAACTAAACTAAAGTTATGAATGTTACAAAAGAAAATTCCAAAGCATTTTATTACGAATTGAATGACTTTCAGCAAAGGCTGATACGTGAAGATTTGCAGGAAGAATTCGAAGACGTTTTATCAGAGGATAATTTCTCACTTTTCTAAGCATATTTACAGTTTGTGCTATTCTATAGTATAGTATTTACCTAAATGGATTCAAGAAAAAAGAAAAATTCCATTCTTCACAAGCATGTTATTGTAGAGATAGAAGAAAACGTCGACAAAAATCTTTTAAAGCGTATTTGGCGGATAGTAGTACGTAAAGTACATAAGTTTTATCGAAATATGTAGCGAAACGACTCCTTTACACTTTAAAGGAAAATCGTAAAATACTACCATACGCGCGAAGTAAGAAATTGAATTATAACAACGAAAAATCAAAGTGAAGACTGATCCTTAAGATATAAAGCATTGTAAGCACAATTAAATCATATTATAATATTTCATACAATTGAATAAATGATGTATTAGGTAAGAAAGAAAAAGATTTCTCTCTCAAAAGAGAATTTATATACAATTATTAATAACATTAAATCTAAGTATTATGAAAACAAGCAACAAAAATGAGAAACTAAATTTTAGCAAATATGCTATCGCAGAATTAAATCCTAATGAAATGAAGAGTGTGAATGGAGGATCTACATCTCCGTTGGGTCCTTCTATTATCGTGGTTCTTACTCAAATGGATTTACCACAATCAGACAATAAATAATACACCTATTTTGAAAGTTGATAAAGAAAATAGTGCATAGCATCTATGACCCTTTTCTTCTTAGCATTATTACATATTCTAAAACTTTAAAGATCATGAAAAATCAAAAATTTACGAAAAGACTGAAGTTTGACAAAATTTCTGTTTCAGAATTAGATTCGTCCAAACTTGCCACAGTAAATGGTGGAACAGCTACAGCTACTATACATATTTCTGATATTACTTCTATAGTAAACATGTCAAAAAATACGATCTGTACCTCAGACGCGCGGTAAATCAATATAACAGCTAGAAATTTTTTATTGACCAAAGAAACGATTTTGTTGGTCAGTTAGATTAAACTCAAAACATAACGAAAATGAAAACACAAAACGTAGAAAATAAGTTGAAATTCAGTAAAAATTCGATATCAGAATTAAATCAGGATCAAATGATGAGCATTAATGGTGGCTCTACTATCATCGGAGGAGAAACTTGTTCTGGATGCGTATGCATGCCAACTATTAACACTATTACTGTTATAAAATAATAGTCAAGCTAATAAATATCATTTTAGTATTCAAAAATGTTAAACCAGATAAATTAAAAAAAATGAAAGATTATCAAATTAAGAAAGGTTTAGATTTTACGCGTAGTTCAATCTTAGAATTAAATCATACCGAGCTTGTTCGTATACAAGGCGGGTCAAACAGTATGTTAGGGCAACTCACAACTACTGGTAGCGTAGTTGGTGGTAATACTAGTGTAAAGTAAAAAATAGATTACGAAATAAATAAGCCATAACCATGAGGATAATACCACCGATATGATCATATGGCGATTCTACCCGCTTACCATCCGCTAGGCAGGCAAGTCTTACAATTAAAAAAATAAAAAATATAAACAGATGAAAACAAGTAATGTAAACAATGGATTGAAATTTAATCGGACTGTTATTTCAGAATTAAATTCGGATCAAATGAATGCAATCGTAGGAGGAACCAACGTACATGATCATGGCGGTGATGGTGGCTCAGGCTGTATTTGTAATCCAAGTATCCAGATAACCAAATTAGCTTAGACTACACTCTAGGATTATTTAAAACTTAGATTTTTGGGTCACATTGAACTACTAGAGTAATCAACTTTATTGATATTAGATAGTGAAGAGTAGGTTTATTTATGACCAAAAAAATCTTCTCGGTAATCTTTAAGAACCTTTAATCTTAAGGCGTTAACGTATAACGTATTATACGCAATATTTAAATACATATTATGAAATCACAAAAATTCGACAACAAACTCAAGTTCGACAAACATGCCGTAACAGAGTTAAATGATCAAAAATTACTTGACATTAACGGAGGTACATCTCCTCTTGCTATTAGTATCATTATGCTTAGTGTAAGCCTCGCCATCGACGCTTATAACGAAGAATAATTAGATATTCAATTCTTTTTAATCATTCATTATCAGTATTTATTAATTATAACATATCAAATTATGAAATCACAAAATGTAGTAAACCAATTAAGATTCGACAAGAATGCTTTAGTAGAATTAAACGACGAACAACTTACTGAAGTTAACGGGGGTACAACTCCGGTATGTGTAGGTGTAATTATAGGACTATCCATCTATACTGCAGTTAGAGACTAATCACTAATATTTTAATTAAATATCATTATGAAATCGCAAAACGTAAATAACCAATTAAGATTCGACAAAAATGCTTTGGTAGAGTTAAACGATGAACAACTTACTGAAGTTAACGGGGGTACAACTCCGGTATGTGTAGGTGTAATTATAGGACTATCCATCTATACTGCAGTTAGAGACTAATCACTAATTATTTTAATTAAACATCATTATGAAATCACAAAACGTAAATAACAAATTGAGATTCGACAAAAATGCTTTGGTAGAGTTAAACGATGAGCAACTTACTGAAGTTAACGGAGGTACAACTCCAGTATGTGTAGGTGTAATCATAGGGATTACTGCCAGTATAGTTATCGACAATTTAATGGACTAATTAATTCACTTTTAAATATAAATATTATGAAATCACAGAACGTAAATAACAAATTGAGATTTGACAAAAATGCTTTGGTTGAGTTAAATGATGAGCAACTTACT
>NZ_JAGKIK010000129.1 GCF_017897595.1 Aquimarina sp. U1-2 | reverse complement strand
AACCCATAAAAAAGCCATATCAAGTACGGCATTTCAATTTAAGAGTGGAGTTTATGATATAGTATTTGTTGGTGTAGCAGAGAGCGATGGTAGTTCTACATTTCAGTTGTCAATCAACGGGAAGTTATTAGGGACCTATCAACCACAAATATCAGGGTATATGTTTGAAGAAGGTAAAAATTCCACCAAAATATGGAAAAAAGTAAAATTGAATAAAGGCGATAAAATCACTGTGAAAGCTAAAGTAGGTACAGATGGAAAAGAATTTACGAGAGGGAGATGGGCAGGTATCATCTTTACCCCATCAGGTAAGGGAAAAAAAATACTAGATGCACCATC
>NZ_JAGKIK010000128.1 GCF_017897595.1 Aquimarina sp. U1-2 | reverse complement strand
ATTGTGTTGATGGCCCTGTACCTACACACTTCCAAAGAAAATTATCAGTTCCATTAGCCCCATGAGCTGTCGATGAAACTGTTATTTCTCCTGATGTAAATACTGTACCTGATGTTGGGGATAAAGGCGTTGTACTATCATTAAAATATACATTAATCACAGCCCCAGGAACTGGTGCTAAACCAGAAATGCTTTTTCCACAATGTATAGCAGAGGTAGGAGGATCAGAGCATGTAACACCCACCGTTGTATTACTACAATCAGAATCCGACTCGGTCTTACCTGATGCTTGAGCTGTAGCTGTTATTATTTCATTTGATGCTAAAACTGGAGATATAC
>NZ_JAGKIK010000127.1 GCF_017897595.1 Aquimarina sp. U1-2 | reverse complement strand
AGCAATAAATAGGGATCGTTTTTCGCCTCTGTTAAAATAATATTGTAATGCCATTTTTATGGCAGATTCTACAGCTGTAGACCCATTATCATTAAAATATATCTTGTTTAGATTATTGGGTAGAATTTTGATTAATTCTTCTGATAGTTTTACGGCAGGTTCATGTGTAAAATCACTAAACATTACATGGTCTAACCGCAGCATTTGTTGGTGTGTTGCCTCAATAATATAATCATTACAATGTCCATACATACAGGTATACCAAGATGAAATCGCATCTATGTACTCGTTTCCATCTTCATCTGTTAAAATACAACCTTTAGCTTTTACTATAGCCAA
>NZ_JAGKIK010000126.1 GCF_017897595.1 Aquimarina sp. U1-2 | reverse complement strand
GAATTATTGATGATGACCAAAATTAAAAACCACCCAAAAATTAAGAAGATTAAAATTAAGTTTCTGATTGAGGCTGTTTTGCTATTTATTTTTTCAGCAGTTTATTATACTGGCTTTGACGGTGCGGACAAACCGCTGTGGGCTAATGTTTTTTTAATCGTAAGTGCAATCGGATATATCATCGCTCGCTTTGTTGGATGGTATGTCTTGCAAAATCCGTTAAAAGATGACAACCTTAAAAAGTCTCTTATTCATTTTCAAAATAAATTAAACCAAGTGGCTTTCTCAATTCTGTTTTCTGCATTTTTATTTGGCTCAGCATTCATCTCATTTTTCACATCATC
>NZ_JAGKIK010000125.1 GCF_017897595.1 Aquimarina sp. U1-2 | reverse complement strand
ATTACTGAAGTAAGAAATGCCAATTTAAATATTGGTTACAACCAAGAACGCATATTTTTATTAAAATACGCCTTACTAGAAAAGGCTGTTTACGAGTTAGGTTACGAGCTTAATTCTCGCCCTGGGTGGGCAATTATTCCTTTAAAGGGAATTTCAAACATTATAAACAACTAACAACAAACCATGGCACACGTTAAACCTTACAGTTTATTTACAGAATTTGATATTAATTTATTTAAAGCAGGAAAACATTTTAGATTATACGAAAAATTTGGATCACACCTTGTAACCGTTGATGGTATTGAAGGTGTATATTTTGCTGTCTGGGCACCAAGTGCTAAACAA
>NZ_JAGKIK010000124.1 GCF_017897595.1 Aquimarina sp. U1-2 | reverse complement strand
GCAGATTCACAAAATTGATACTTAATCAATTTTACTCCCTCGTATTTTAACCATAATTTGCCAACGCTTGCCAGCGCATAATAAAAGCTTCGTTTTGGTGACCAATTATAATTCTCGTAAACGGGATTTGGGATAGGAAAAAAATCTAATATGTTTGTCGTTTATCCATATTTTAATCACTAATAATAATTTTTGAACTTTCATTATTACCATCTAAAAAATGAACTTTAATTATATAAATACCTTTTGAAAATTTGCTTAGATTATATGTCATTTCACTTGATAATGGGTTGTTTTCTTCTCTAATAAGACTTTTACCATAAATATCGAACAACTAAAAACTTT
>NZ_JAGKIK010000123.1 GCF_017897595.1 Aquimarina sp. U1-2 | reverse complement strand
AATATCAGCAGGTGATGAAGCCGTAAAAGCAGGAGAAGCTAGTGGATCGGTTGATTCTATCATGTTTGTAGCCTACATCATACTAGGATTGATTGTTGCGTTTGTTGTAATATTTAGTTTAAAGAATATTTTAACAAATCCTGATACCCTTAAAAGCACGTTAAGAAGCTTAGGTATATTTGCGTTGTTGGCAATCATTTGTTACTTCGGTCTTGCAAAAGGAGTAGAAACACCTCTTAAAGATGGAGGAACATTATCAGCGAGTGGATCAAAATTATTAGGAGCAGGGTTATATCTGTTTTATTTCTTAATCTTAATTGCTGGAGCATCAATGTTGTTTTATGG
>NZ_JAGKIK010000122.1 GCF_017897595.1 Aquimarina sp. U1-2 | reverse complement strand
CATCTAAACTCCCATCGGGATCATTATCTACACCATTACCGTTGTTGGCAGTAGGGTCCAAACGTGCCGTAGTACCTGGTACATTAGCGCTGCTTAGATCATCTTGCGCCACGGGCGGTTGTGCACTGTAATCAAGTGTTATTGTGGCTTGATTAGATCGGTTACCATCATTATCTGCTACTGTGTATTGAATAGGTGTAGGATCTCCTGTAAATGCTCCCGTACAACTCGCATCTGGAGTACCTGCTGCAGTACATGGCGTAAAAGTAATGGCTCCTGTTGTGGTATTTACACTCCAAACGCCTTCTCCTGGTGCTACTAAATCATCACCGGGAGTTGATGTTCC
>NZ_JAGKIK010000121.1 GCF_017897595.1 Aquimarina sp. U1-2 | reverse complement strand
ATCTAAAACACTCTGAGGACACGAAAAAACTAGAAACCAAGATTTTAGAAACTCAATTAAAACTTAAAGATCAAGAGTTGAATTACTTAAAAATGCAGATTCATCCGCACTTCCTATTCAACACCCTAAATACTATGTATGGTTTTGCTTTAAAAAAAGCAGATGAAACACCGGAGATGATTTTAAAGCTATCCAATTTACTGGATTATTTGTTGTATCAGGTAGATAAACCTTTTGTGGCTTTAATAGATGAAATTAATCATATTGATGATTATATTGAATTGGAAAAAATGCGCTTCAATGACACGCTTCAGGTAAACTTCAACACAGAAAATATTTTAGAAGAT
>NZ_JAGKIK010000120.1 GCF_017897595.1 Aquimarina sp. U1-2 | reverse complement strand
AATTTTGAGTGGTTACTCCATCAGATACAATTGGAAAAATAATTTCCTTGGTTGCAGAATTAGTATTGTTATCTGCCATAAAATTATGTAAATAACTATCTGCTAATTCATAACCTCCACCAATGATCTTCTCACAATAACTCATACAATCGCTATAGCGATTCTCACTTATGTAAACTTCAGCATTTAAATAAATTTTAGCTAAAATCATTTGGGCAACAGCGCTATCAGCTCTTCCATATTCGTTTTGTCTAGGGGCAACTAAATCATCTTCAATATCTAATAATTCTGCCTCTATAAAAGAGAATAGTTGTGCTCTTTCATAAACTTCTGGTTGTGTATTTAATGG
>NZ_JAGKIK010000011.1 GCF_017897595.1 Aquimarina sp. U1-2 | reverse complement strand
AAATGACACCTGTGGAATTCGAAAAAAACTTTCCTTTGATGGCTAGCCATCAAAGGAAAACAATGACTATTTTTAACAACGAAGTATTAACCTAAAAACGGTCAACGCTAATCAGGGAAGTACATCAAGAGTAATATAAAAGTTAAATAAAAAAAATAAAGCTAAAAATATAAACTTGATACTCTCTACTTAATACTTAATACTGATATATAAAATGTAAAAGTTTGCTGTTAGCTAGACCGCTTGATCATTAAATTCTCTCCTCGAGGAGGGCGAGGGAGGTGTTTTTTTAATTCAGAATCTCGAATTCAGAATTCAGAATGATGAACGTGAGAAATGTAAAAGTAAAATGATAAATGTAAAATGTCAAAGTTTGCAGTTAGCTAGACAGCTTAATCATTAGATTTCCTCCTTGAGGAAGGCAAGGGAGGTGTTTTTGAATTTAGAATTTCGAATTCAGAATTCAAAATGATGAACGTAAGAAATGTAAAAGTAAAAATAATAAATATAAAATGTAAAAGTACGTCGTAAATTCTCTCCCACACACAAAAGGTTAGCGTGAAGAAAGAGTAAAAAGAAAATCTAAAACACGAAACAAAAGCCACGTGCTTACACTTAATATCTGAGACCCGAGAGCTGACTGCCGAGATGTGATAATCTAATAATCCAGAAAACTCAAAACTTCACAACTTTGTAACTTTGAAACTCCATAACTCCACAACTCCATAACTTTGTAACTCCATAACTTTGTAACTCTCTAACTCTCTAACTCTCTAACTCCACAACTTTAGATTATAACTCATAATTCTGCATTCGTAATTAGTTTGTATCTTCGTGCAACTTTTTTAGTATAGTACTATGATCAAATCTATGACGGGCTTCGGAAAGTCTATCCTTCAGCTACCTACCAAAAAAATCACGATCGAGGTGAAATCGCTTAATAGTAAAAACCTAGATCTCAATGCCAGAATTCCTTCTCAATATCGTGAAAAAGAATTAGTGATGCGAAATACCATCGCAAAATCGCTGTTACGAGGTAAAATCGACTTTGGTTTATATGTAGAGATTACCGCCGAAGAAACGTCTACCAAAATTAATGAGGCGGTAGTTAAAGATTATATACATCAATTAGAGGCTATAGATAGCTCTGGAGATGTTACAGAGCTTCTAAAAATGGCAGTTCGTATGCCAGATTCATTAAAAACGGTTCGAGAAGAAATTGATGAAGAAGAATTTAAAGCCATCAACTCGGGACTTATTGACGCGTTAACCAAAATCGATTCGTATAGAATAGATGAAGGAAAAGCACTAGAAAAAGATTTTAATCTTAGGGTGACCAACATACACAACCTGCTAGAAAAAGTAATTGCCATGGATCCCGAACGTATAGAAGCTGTAAGGGAACGACTGCACAAAGCTATAGCCGATCTAAAAGAAGAGGTAGATCAAAATCGATTCGAACAGGAACTGATTTATTATCTTGAAAAGTTTGACATTACCGAGGAGAAGGTACGCCTTACCAATCATGTTGACTATTTTTTAACCACTCTAAATTCTGTTGATTCTAACGGAAAAAAACTAGGGTTCATTTCGCAAGAGATAGGACGTGAGATCAATACGATAGGTAGCAAATCGAATTATGCCCCTATGCAACAACTGGTTGTGCAGATGAAAGACGAGCTCGAAAAAATTAAAGAACAATTACTAAATGTTTTATAATGAAGGAAGGTAAACTAATTGTGCTTTCGGCGCCTTCCGGTAGTGGAAAAACCACTTTGGTTCGATATTTATTACATAAAGAAGAACTTAATCTTGGATTTTCGATCTCAGCAGCCTCACGTGATCCCCGAGGAGCAGAAATTCATGGTAAAGACTATTATTTTTTATCCCTTCGTGAGTTCAAAGATAAAATCAAAGCTGAAGAATTTTTGGAGTGGGAAGAAGTATACCGGGATAATTTCTATGGTACTTTAAAATCTGAAGTGCAACGACTTTGGAATCAAGGAAAGCATGTTATTTTTGACATTGATGTGGTAGGAGGTTTGGATATCAAAAAAATTTATCCCGATCGCACCTTGGCCATATTTATTAAACCACCCAGTATCGAAGAGCTAAAAATCAGATTAAAAAAACGAAAGACTGAGTCTGAAGATAAAATCAACATGCGCGTTGCTAAAGCCTCGACTGAAATGGCTACAGCTCCACAATTTGATGCCATTGTTACCAATGATAATCTCGAAAACGCTAAGGAAGAGGTATATCAATTGGTGAAGAAGTTTCTTTTGAGGTAAAAATAAAAAAATAACTATATTTGAGATATCAATACTTGCCTCGCCTCTCCCTTGGAAGCGCATTTTTGGCGGGTTTTTTGTTTTTATATGAATGCTACAAATGATTATAAGAAAAAACCTAAATCCTTCAAAAACAAACAGAAAGCAGAAAAAATATTAGAAAATATTAGTTATAATCATTTAAGTGCATATTGATTTCCTTTTTTAAAAAAACCTAAAGACAAAGAATTGAATTTATATTCAGCTATTTGCATCACAGCATATTTAATGAATAGAGTACATCCTTGTCATAAATTTCGAGACAAAATTGATCTAGGTTATCCAAATAATTGGGAATTAGAGCCTCTTTGGACTAGCTAAAATAAGTGTAATGAAAAACATCGGATTATATTTTGGAACCTTTAACCCTATTCATATAGGCCATCTGGTTATTGCGAATCATATGGCCGAATTTTCTGATCTTGATGAAATTTGGATGGTGGTCACTCCTCATAACCCGTTTAAAAAGAAAAGCTCTTTATTAGATAATCATCATCGCTATGAAATGGTATTTCGTGCTACAGATTCCTATCCAAAACTAAAACCAAATGATGTCGAATTTAAGCTAGCCCAACCCAATTATACAGTACATACGCTAGCGCATCTTCAAGAAAAGTATCCTCAATATCAATTTAACCTCATTATGGGAGAAGATAATTTAAAAAACTTCCATAAATGGAAAAATTATGAAGTGCTTTTAAACAGTCATAAGATCTATGTATATCCTAGAATTGCCAAGGGTAACATTGAAAATGAATTTAAAAACCACCACAATATTCACAGAGTAGACGCACCTATTATGGAAATTTCTTCAACATTTATTCGCAAATCAATTGCTAGCTCCAAAAATGTACGACCTTTATTACCTTCGACAGTATGGCGGTATATTGACGAGATGAATTTTTATAAAAAATAGACCTAATCCATCAATTTTGGTTTTAAAAGGTATCGTTTCCGATAATTTCTTTGGCTCTCCTAATAAGGCGGTGCATTCTATCGCTTCCACCGGCTATAATACCAGCAGTTAAAATGATATCAATAGAAACAATAACCTTGATCTGTATTTCTGAAAGCTCTGCGGCAGACTCTGGTAAAATAATCCCAGACATTAAACGAAGACCCGATAAAGACAGCACTAAACCAATTACAAATGCTATGGTAATCGTTCTTTGTTGTCTAATTTGACCTCGCGTTAACAAAAAATCTTCAATTTCTCGTTTTTCTTTCATTAGTCGAATTACTTTTTCGGCACGCGTTTCTTCAGGTAACGATTGGATATCGACGATCATAGAATTCTCTGGATCATTTAAACTTTCTAAAAACTTATTGATTTCTTCTAATCGCTTTCTATTTTTGACCTTAGTTTTTTCATTAGGATCGAAAACAAATATTTCTATCACCTGCTCCACGACAAGCATAACTACTGATAAGTAGCCTAAAATAGATATAATATTGCTTAGTTCTATATTTTTAAGGTGTACCGATGGTAAATATTCCTTAAAATATATAAAGCAAAATACAGAAACTACAATTAGGATTATAATCAATGGATTTTTATACAAAGCTTTCATTTTAGATTTGGTTTAAGAGTAACGTTACATACAAAACTTCTTTTTATAAGAAATAGTGTGGCAATTAGAACATAAAGCTCACTACATTAGAATTAAAACTGTTAATCCTGGAGCTGATTAAAAATGCACATCTATTTACCCGGAAAATTAGCCTTTCGCTTTTCCAGAAATGCAGTCGTACCTTCTTTAAAATCTTCAGTACCAAAACAGTTTCCAAATTGTTCTATTTCAGTTGTAAAGCCATTAACTCCATCTTTGTAACCGGCATTTACGGCAGTAATTGCGGCACTTATAGCTACAGATGAGTTTCGTTGGATTTTGCCGGCTATCTTTTCTGCCAGCGCAATTAATTCTTCGGAAGAAGTCACATGATTTACCAATCCGAATTGCAAAGCCTGATTTGCATCGATCATTCCTGCTGTCATGATCATTTCCATAGCTCTACCCTTTCCTATAAGTTGAGGTAAACGCTGCGTACCCCCGTATCCCGGTATAACGCCTAAAGAAACCTCGGGCAATCCCATTTTGGCATTCGCACTGGCAATTCTAAAATGCGCTGCCATCGCTAATTCGAGCCCTCCTCCTAGTGCAAAGCCATTCACCGCAGCAATAACAGGGGTTGATAAATTGGCTACGTAGTCGAATAGTAATTCTTGCCCTTTTGCGGCAAGTTGACCACCTTCGTTTACAGAAAAATCAGAAAATTCGCTAATATCTGCCCCTGCAACAAAAGCTTTATCACCACTACCTGTAACGATAATAACTTTGGTATCGTGATCCAGGTCTGCCACTCTAAATGCCGCATGCAGTTCCTGAATGGTTTCTTTGTTGAGCGCATTTAACTTCGAGGGGCGGTTTATGGTTATTGTCGAAATTCCGTTACCTTGAGTCGTAAGAATATTGGTATACATAGTTTTTATTTTGTGTGCTAATTTTTTGAAGTAATTTAAGCTTTTTTGATGCTATCGAAAAATAGTATTTTATGGCGAACTGAAAAAGTTTAAACTGAAATCATCTTGTGTTTATTACATCATTATAAAGAAACTTTGGGCTCCCTGGGAAACTTTACTTTAAAAACAGTTCCTTTACCTTCTTGAGATGTAAAGGTAATACTTCCATTATAAGTCTCAACAATATTTTTTACCATTCCCAATCCTAAACCCATACCACTGGTTTTTGTAGTAAACTTTGGCTCAAAGATCTTCTTCTTGTTGTCTGCGGTAATTCCTGCACCATTATCTGCCACGGTAATCACTACTTCACCATTCTCGGCAAATACATCTACTATAATTTTTGGGGTTCGATTTTCAGGAATCGCCTGAATCCCATTTTTTACCAGGTTAGTTACTACTCGGATTAATTGTGTCCTGTCGAATTTAGCAATGATTTCTTCTTTTTCTGAAGGAAAAATGATATAATCTTCGTTAAAAATATCGAGTGCCAGACCTACAATTTTAATCACATCCAGGGTTTCATTTTTTTGTGCCGGCATTTGCGCAAAATTTGAAAATGCCGATGCAATAGAACTCATCGTATCGATTTGCTGAATCAAGGTATTACTATATTCTTGAACCTTTTGATATGCATTAGGGTCATTAGGATCAAATTTTTGTTGAAAACTTTGTACAGTAAGCCGCATCGGGGTGAGCGGATTTTTAATTTCATGAGCAACCTGCTTTGCCATCTCTCGCCAAGCGGCTTCACGTTCACTCTTGGCCAATTTAACGGCACTCTGCTCCAACTCGTCGATCATACTATTGTATGCGTTCACAAGAGAATGTATCTCATCACTGGCATCCCCAATATCAATTCGCTTATTTCGTTTGTCTAATCTTGTTTGATCAATAGTTTCAGAAATGGTTTTGAGCGATCTCGTGATATATTTAGATAAAAAATAGGCCAGAGCGATCGCGATAAGAAACATAAAAATATAAACCTGCCCTACACGCTGTAAAAACTCAATAAGCTCCCTGGTGATCAAGTCATCATCTTCTAAGTACGGTAAGTTTAGTATGCCTAAAGGTTTTGATCGAATATCGGTAATATAAGTGTACGAAGTCAGAAATTTTTCTCCGTCTTTTTCAGATTTTACTAAAAACTTTTTATCGTATAATGAAACTAAGGTGTCTAGAATAAATGCGCTTAACTGTTTATCGGTAGTATCTTTGGCAAAAACTCCTTCAGACTTTACCAAAAGCTTTCCAGATAATGAATATACGTTAATAGGCAAAGAATGTTCCTGAGAAATCTGAAAAATACGATCCCGTTCTCTAAAAATCAATTTCAGGTTCTCTTGGTTTACCGGATAGGTAGTACTCTTTAATGCATTATTGATGGCAATTTGTATTCTTTCTTCTTTTCTTTCCAATCGTTCCTGATGATATTCTTGAGCTTCTTCTTTATATTGATAAATAGAGACCGCTCCAATTAATATCGATGCTATTAAGACCAATAATGTCATCGAAATAAAAATACGAGTCCGAAGAGAAAGTTTTGATAGTTTCATTATATGAACTGGTTTAAACTTTTTTCAATTTGCTAAAAAAAATGCTGTTTTACATTTATATTCTTGAATATCCGCTACACATCATAAAATTAACTTTAATGTCTGGTCGAGCGCAGTCGAGACCTGATTTAGAGCTAGATAGATTTACTAACCTCTCGACTGCGCTCGAGGAGACAGTGCGATAGGATTGATTACGGATATTCATTTTTATATTTTATAATTTTTGACTTCCGTAGCACCGCTATGCAAATAAAAAATTACTTCATCTAAGCACAATACCTTTTGCAATCGCACCATCTGTCACCTTCCTGTCGGTCAGCCCTGCCTAAACCAAAAAAGTTTAAGCCAGTTCTATGCTTAAAGCCCTAAATATAACAAATATCAAACCAAAAGTTTAACCGGGTTTTAAGTAAGTTATTTTGGTAACCACGTCTTAAGGGCATTGAATTTCTTAAATTTGCGTAGTTTTATGATATGGACGCTACATCATTACTTTTTGTACAAGATCTTTGTGTTTCTTTTGTTTCTGAAAAAATAGAAAATCAGGTAGTAAAAGACATCTCTTTTCAGATTCAAAAGAATGAAATACTGGGAGTTGTAGGAGAATCCGGAAGCGGAAAATCTGTAACTTCTCTAGCAATCCTTGGTTTGTTACCCGTAAAAACTTCTAAAACGTCAGGAGATGTTTTTTTTGAAGGAAAGTCTCTTATGCACCTTACCGATACGCAATATCAACATATTCGGGGGAATGAGATTGCTATGATTTTTCAGGAGCCTATGAGCTCATTGAATCCATCTATGAAATGCGGAAAACAGGTCACTGAAATTTTAAAACAACATACTACTTTATCAAAAAAGGCGCGTAAGACAGAAGTATTGTCTTTATTCGAAAAGGTGAAACTCCCGAATCCGGAAAGAGTTTTTCGGTCCTATCCACATCAATTAAGCGGGGGGCAAAAACAACGCATTATGATTGCTATGGCGATAGCATGCAAGCCAAAGCTGCTTATCGCAGACGAACCTACAACAGCGTTAGATGTAACCGTACAAAAAGAGATCATACTTTTATTAAAAAACCTGCAGCAAGAATATAACATGAGCATATTGTTTATCTCTCATGATCTTTCTCTGGTTTCAGAAATCGCAGACCATGTTTTGGTAATGTATCAAGGCCGCACTATCGAATATGGTACAGCAGAAAGCATATTTAAAAACCCAAAAGAAAAATACACCAAGGCACTAATAAACGCAAGACCAGGTTTGGATGTAAGGCTAAAAACATTGCCCACTATCGCAGATTTTATGTCGGGGACCGAAGATAACAAAGAAATAATACCAACATCGCAAAGACGACAACGACATAAAAGGTTATACAACAATCCCGCCTTACTAGAGGTTGTTAATCTAGAAAAAGTATACTTTTCTAAGGTCAACCTGTTTAATAGCGAGAAGTTAAAAGCAGTTGATGGAGTTAGCTTTTCGCTATACGAAGGAGAAACCTTGGGTTTAGTGGGAGAATCAGGTTGTGGTAAATCTACACTAGGAAAAACTATTTTACAATTGGAAAAGGCCACAGCAGGCCAAATATTTTATAAAGGTGTAGATATTACGGCATTATCTACTTCTGAAATTCGAGATTTAAGAAAAGAAATTCAGCTTATTTTTCAGGATCCGTTTGCTTCGCTAAACCCCAGATTAACTGTGGGGCAAGCCATTATAGAACCCATGCAAGCCCACCAACTCTATGATACGCCACAACAAAGGCGAGAAAAAGCAATAACATTATTAGAGCGAGTGGGTTTGGATGCTGCTTACATGAATCGATACCCTCATGAATTTAGTGGCGGGCAACGCCAACGTATCGGAATTGCAAGAACTATAGCGCTATCTCCAAAGCTTATCATATGTGATGAGTCTGTAAGCGCGTTAGATATTTCTGTTCAAGCTCAGGTACTCAACTTATTAAATGAACTTAAAGAAACCCTGGGGTTTACCTACTTATTTATTTCTCACGACCTATCAGTTGTTAAATATATGTCTGATCAATTACTAGTGATGAACAAAGGAAAAATAGAAGAACAAGGTGACGCCGACAATATTTATAAAAATCCAAAAAAGGAATATACTAAAAAGTTGATTGCAGCTATTCCTAAAGGGAGATAAAATATGGCAGTCAGCTTAAGATAAGCTCGATGGCATATATTAAAAACGAATGGCCATATTAGGGTAAGCTTTGCTGTTTTATACTCTTTGGCGGTGCCAATAAAAAAACCTGTTAAGCTTAACAGTTTAACAGGTTTCATTCATCGCGACTTGGGGACAAGTTGCGCGATTCGTTAACAACAAAAAATCACATCAACAAAAATACTTTTTTAGCTAAATACATACAGTTAGAAATCAATTCCATTGTCGGTTTAACTGATTTCTGTAGACGATTTATACGCTTTTTCATAATAGGGATTGTGTGGGTTAATACTTTATTTTCTTACACTTAAAAAATAATGTATAGGGCACTATTTCTTAAGGGGTTACTAATATGCAAATAATTTTCAATTATGACGTTTAAATACAATAAAAATCGATGAAATACACTAAATTTTAACATTTTAAACATAAAATCCTGTTTTTACAACTTAAAGTAATAGTTTAAGAAAATAGAAAATATGTTGAAAGTGTAGTATTTTTCTTTCAAAACTATAATTATTCACATCTGGAATTACATAACGTAAGTTTCGCCTAATTATTATTCGTAATCATGTAATTAGTATTCGTTCGGAACTATAAAGAATTAGATTAGAAATTAACTTATATTCATTTCAGGAATGTCCCCTTCAATACTCAATTTTCCTTCGGTAGCATTCTTAATTTCATCAACACTTACTCCGGGAGCTCTTTCCAAAAGTTTAAATCCCCTACTTGTAATTTCCAGCATGGCCAAATTGGTCACAATCTTTTTTACACAGTGTACACCGGTAAGTGGTAAAGAACATTTTGAAAGCAATTTTGAGACACCTGCTTTGTTGGTATGCATCATGGCGACGATAATGTTTTCGGCACTTGCGACCAGATCCATCGCGCCCCCCATTCCTTTTACCATTTTACCTGGAATCTTCCAATTTGCGATATCACCATTGTCAGAAACCTCCATAGCTCCTAGAATAGTGAGGTCTACATGTTGACCGCGTATCATGCTAAAACTAGTGGCAGAATCAAAAAATGAAGCTCCGGGCATAGTCGTAATGGTTTGTTTTCCTGCATTAATAATGTCTGGGTCTTCTTCTCCTTCAAAAGGGAACGGACCCATACCAAGCACACCATTTTCACTCTGAAACTCTACTTCTATTCCTTTAGGAATATAATTGGCCACCAATGTAGGGATCCCAATTCCCAAATTAACGAAATACCCATCTTTCAATTCTTTTGCTATGCGTTTTGCAATTCCGTTTTTATCTAGCATACCCCAAATTATATTCCGGTTAATTTAAGTTGGGTTGCGGTGTCATTCTTAGATAAGGTTTAATTTCCTTATGCCCTTTTGGGAATAGTTCTGGTATTTCTTCATTGGATACTGAAGGGGCAATAACACAGTCTTCTCCATGGTTCCAGTTTGCAGGTGTAGCAACTTTATGATATGCTGTTAATTGTAACGAGTCTATAACACGTAGTAGTTCATCAAAATTTCTTCCTGTAGAAGCCGGATAAGTGATCGTAAGCTTTATTTTTTTATCCGGTCCAATAATAAACACCGAACGTACCGTTAATTGACTATCGGCATTGGGGTGGATCATATCATAAAGCTCAGACACCTTTCTGTCTTCATCTGCAATTATAGGAAAGTTGACGGTGGTTTCTTGAGTTTCATTAATATCATGTATCCAACCCTTATGAGATTCTAGACCATCTACACTTAGTGCGGCTACTTTTACGTTTCGCTTTGTAAACTCATCTGTATATTTGGCTACCGTGCCTAATTCGGTAGTACACACTGGCGTATAATCTGCCGGATGCGAAAACAAAATTCCCCAGCTATCCCCTAGCCAATTGTGAAAATCAATCTTTCCTTCTGTCGTTTCTGCGGTGAAGTTTGGTGCTTCATCTCCTAATCGTAATACTGCCATATTATGTAATTTGTAATGTTAAGAATAGTTATCTTTTACGAACCGTGCGCTGCTCGATTCGTTTTTCGAAGTTGTTTCCTTTAAAAATTCTTTGAACAAAAATTCCCGGAATATGAATGTGATCAGGGTTCAACGTTCCTGCGGGTACGAGCTCTTCTACCTCAGCAACTGTAATCTTTGCAGCTCCACACATGCAGGGATTAAAATTTCTTGCGGTTCCCTTAAAAATCAAATTTCCTGCTTCATCGCCTTTCCAAGCTTTTACGAATGCAAAATCGGCTTCAAACGCATGTTCCAAAACGTACATTTTTCCATTGAATTCTCTAGTCTCTTTTCCTTCTGCTACTTCTGTGCCATATCCGGCCGGAGTATATATGGCTGGGAAGCCTGCCTGTGCCGCTCTACATCGTTCTGCAAGGGTGCCCTGGGGTATCAATTCTACCTCTAATTCACCACTTAACATTTGACGCTCAAATTCATCGTTTTCTCCTACGTACGAAGATATCATTTTTTTGATTTGCTTTTTCTGAAGGAGCAAACCCAAGCCAAAATCATCCACCCCAGCGTTGTTTGAAATACAAGTAACACCTTGTATATTCATCTTCACAAGTTCTGCAATAGCATTTTCAGGAATACCACACAGACCAAACCCCCCTAGCATCAAGGTCATATGATCTTTTACATCTGATAAAGCTTCAGAAACACTGGATACTGTTTTGCGAATCATACCGTTTTATTTTGGCCACCTAAAAATACTAAAAAAATAAGAGTGCAACGACTGAAATTTGAGAGTTTTGTATCGTATTTTTCTTTACTTAAATTTACAGGTGTCTGATATACCTAGATCTACATAAAATGGCAAAAGTGATTGAACTATAAACTGAATTCATCATCTGCGATATTCTCGATAACATTTCGCTTTTTATATGCCTCACAATCTGTTTCAATTGTTAGATATTCTGGAGCTTCAAAACCTTCTTTAGAAACTTTTAATGTGTTGTCTGCATAGCATTTTCTCATGTATAATGCCCAAATAGGTAGTGCCATAGTCGCTCCCTGACCAAACTCTGTATCTTTAAAATGAGTAGACCTATCGTCTCCTCCAACCCATACTCCTGTACATAGGTTAGGAACGATCCCCATAAACCAACCATCACTTTGGTTTTGTGTGGTACCGGTTTTACCTGCTATCGGATTGCTAAATTGATAAGGGTGACCTGTAACTACGTTCTTGATAGAATATCGTGTTGAAGGTCCGGTACGCAGGCGCACACCAGAACCCGATTGGGTAACCCCTTCCATTAAGTTGATGGTTACAAAAGCAGCTTCTTTGCTAATTACATCATGTGTTTCGGGAACAAATTGATACAATACCGCCCCATTTTTATCTTCAATACTTGTAATCATGACAGGTTTTGTATAAATGCCCTGGTTGGCAAATGTACTGTAGGCACCCACCATTTCTGATAATTTGATATCTACAGATCCAAGAGCTATTGAAGCGACTTCGAGAATATCCGATTGTATTCCGGTTTTTCGAGCAAGTTTGGCGATAGGTGCCGGACCAATTTTATCCATCAATCGTGCAGAAATGGTATTCACAGATTTTGCCAACGCTTCTTTAAGACTCATATATCCCGCATAGTCAGAACTTGTGTTTTTTGGTGTCCAATCGTTTTCTATCACACCATGCGACCCTACCGGAATGGTAATTTGTGATACCGGAAGCGTGTCACAAGGCGATAATTTTAATTGATCAATCGCCGTAGCATATACAAACGGTTTGAAAGTAGATCCTACCTGCCTTGCTCCCTGGTACACATGATCATATTGAAAATGTTTGTAATCAACGCCTCCCACCCAGGCTTTTACATGTCCTGTCTGGGGCTCCATAGACATAAGACCAGATCTTAAAAACTGTTTATAGTACAGTATAGAATCCTTGGGAGTCATTATGGTATCGATTTCACCTTTCCAGCTAAATACGGTCATCTCTGTTTTGACATCAAAAGATTCGCGAATTTCCTTTTCACTTTTTCCTTCGCTCAACATTTTCTTTCTACGTGCCGAGCTTCGAATTGCTCTTTCTATAATTTTTTTCTTTTCCTCTTTGGTGATATCTCGAAACGGACTCGTTTTGTTGTTTTTTTCCTGTTTGTCAAATTCTTTCTGAAGATTTGCCATATGCTCTGCTGTTGCTTCTTCAGCATATTTTTGCATCCTAGAATCTATAGTTACATTAATACGCAAACCGTCTCTGTAGATATCAAAATATGTAGTTTCACCTTCATCATTTTGCCCTTTGGGATTATCTTTTACCCAACTAGCCATCCAGCTACGTACATATTCTCTAAAATAAGTAGCCGTTCCGTCTGAATGACCCTCGGGAGAATAATCTAAAGCCAAAGGTAATTGCCGCAGGCTATCTCTTTCTATTTCTGTGAGGTACCCATACTTTTTCATTTGACCCAATACCACATCCCTTCGGTTTTTTACCATTTCTGGTCGGCGCAATGGATTAAAAAGTGAGGAATTTTTAAGCATTCCTACCAAAACGGCAGCTTCTTCTATTTTTAATTCACTTGGTTTTTTACCAAAATAAATTCGCGATGCCGAGCTTATCCCAATAGCCTGATTTAAGAAATCGTACTTATTAAGGTACATGGTAATGATTTCGTTTTTGGTATATTGCCGCTCTAAACGCGTGGCAATTACCCATTCTTTTAATTTCTGCTCGAAGCGCTCCCATATATTTCTTGATCCACCTGTAAACAATTGTTTTGATAACTGCTGAGAAATGGTACTTGCTCCTCCTTTACTACCAAGAAAGATTACAGCGCGTAGCGTACCACGAGCATCGATCCCAGAATGATCATAATACCGGGCATCTTCGGTAGCGACAAGTGCATCTACTAGATGTTTAGGCAAGTCTTCAAAACTTACCGGTGTACGATTTTCTTTGAAAAATGTACCTATTTGAACACCGTCTGATGATATAATTTGAGTAGCCAGATCATTTTGCGGATTTTCAAGTTCTGCGAATTTTGGCATTTCGCCATAAAATCCCCAGCTTGCAAAAAGAAATAGTAAAACAATAAGAAAGATTCCTGATGCAAAAGTTATCCAAAAAATCTTGATGTACTTTAAGGTAGAAAATTCTTGACCTTTTGATGTTGTTCTTTTTTTTCTTGTTGACTTGGGTGTTGCCTTTGCCATCTTTTATGGGTTTTGAGCCTGTTCTATTCTAAATCCGATATCTGTAATTCCTTCCAGCGCATAAATGCCGTTTACTTCGCCATTTTTTCTCATGGCATGTTGTAAGCTGATCGTATATGTTCCCTGTTCGGTAAAACTAACATTTTCTTTGTACCATAACTTACTTTCCTTTAGGTCTGAAAATCCCGTGCCCAACCATTCGCCATCAGGCGCCGCCATGTCATATTCGAGGGTGTCGGTAACTACTTTACCATTAGGAAATTTCATCTGGCTAATAATGTATAAATTACTGTATCGATAGGCATTTGTATTGCGCACATTAATATATAGATCGTACTGGGTGAGCGTATCTAATTCTGGCAATGTAAAATTGATTTCTTCATCAATCTCCCACGTACCTGATACGGTTTTGTATTCATCAAAAACTTGTTTATCATCACATGCAATAATTACTAGTGATAATAAAATAACTAGTATACTACCCTTAAGTTTTATCATTGTTTTTGTTACGTGAACGATGTCTTTTATTACGTTGATTTTTAGATCTACCGTTATTTTTTTGTTCTGAATTTCCTTTTTTCGCTTTATTCGCCGTAGCCGTTTGTTTTTCTGAAGTTCCACTTTTATTAGTATTTCTTCGTTTGTTTCGGTTTTTTCTCCTTCTTTTATTGTGTTTAGGTTGATCAAAACGGGTTAAACTGTCCTGTCCTACAACGTTTTCAAAATCAGTTTTAGTATCTTCTACCAATTCTGAAGAAAATTCTTCTAAGCTGGCTACTTTTTCTTTATTGCTATTGGCTGAAATAATTTCTTTGGCATGCGCTGTAGAAATTTTATGCCAGTTCATCCATTCACCTTCATAGGCATACCATAAATATCCTTTAAAGATGTCTATTTTTTGGCAAACCGCAGTACCTTTTTCGGTATATAATTTGGTATCAGATTTTGGAAAGTCGTGTAAAGCATCTATATAGGCATCTAATTCATAATTGAGGCAACATTTTAATTTACCACATTGGCCTGCCAACTTTTGGGGGTTAAGGGATAACTGTTGATACCGCGCAGCACTTGTGTTAACCGACCTAAAATCGGTAAGCCACGTAGAGCAACACAACTCGCGACCGCAGGAGCCTATACCACCCAATCGAGCTGCCTCTTGTCTAAAGCCCACCTGGCGCATCTCTATACGCGTGCTAAATTCGTGGGCAAACTCTTTGATCAATTGTCTAAAATCAACTCGTTCTTCGGCGGTGTAGTAAAATGTGGCTTTGGATCCATCACCCTGAAACTCGATATCAGAAATTTTCATTTGTAAGTCAAGCCGGATTGCTATTTCTCTAGCTCTAACTTTCATGGTCTCTTCTTTATCCCTAGATTTTTGCCAGATGTCGATATCTTTTTGAGAGGCTTTTCTGTAGACTTTTTTGATATCGTCACTATTCAAATCCACCTTCTTCTTTTTCATTTGAATGCGCACCAGTTCCCCAGTAAGAGAAACCAAACCCACATCGTGCCCGGGAGAGGCTTCTGTAGCCACAATATCACCAATACTTAAAGAAAGATTTTCTGAATTTTTGAAGAAGCCTTTTCTTCCATTTTTAAATCGCACTTCGACACAATGAAAAGGAGTAGCGCCATTGGGAAGTGACATATTCGAGAGCCAATCAAAAACTGTTAATTTATTGCAACCATCTGTACCGCAAGTACCATTGTTCTTACACCCTTTTGGTTGCCCGTCTTTTCCAGAGGAACAACTACTACATCCCATATTGTACTCTTATATTGAAATTTGCCTGCTCTAATAATTGCAGCAAATATGATTCTTACTATCGTTAACATCTGTCGATGTTAACGTCTTAATTCGTAAAGATACTATGAAAAGCGTATAAAAAAAATTATCTGTCGTAGTATCTTGGTTTTTAAAAAAGAACCGGTTTGAATTTTTATGGTTTCAGCAAAAATGGAGGTTTTGTGCTTATTTTTTGAATTTCAAGGCTTCAGATCTTCCTTTTTTAAATATTTTATTGCTGTTTCCTTTACCTTTTCTAAGTGCTTTTTGTTCTTCAAAAGGCAGCCTATTGATTTCCATGCATGAGGTAGAACAACAATTTTCGAACGCTGCTGCACAATCTGGACATTGAATAAATAACAAATGACATGCTTCATTTTCACAATTTACATGAGTGTCACATGGTTTTCCGCATTGATGGCAATTAGAAATGATATCCTCGGATATACGTTCGGCCCTTCTGTGGTCGAAAACAAAATTTTTACCTAAAAACTTGTTTTCGAGACCTTTCTCTTCGACCTGTCGGGCGTATTCGATGATCCCTCCTTCTAGCTGATATACGTTTTTAAATCCTTTGTGTTTATAGTAGGCACTTGCCTTTTCACATCGTATACCGCCGGTACAATACATCACTAGCTTTTTATCTTTTTTGTGGTCTTTGAGATCTTCTTCTATAATGTCTAGTGAATCTCTAAAGGTATCTACATCTGGAGTGACCGCATTTTTAAAATGCCCTATTTCACTTTCATAATGATTGCGCATATCCACCAGGACCGTATCGGGATCCTCGATTAAACGGTTAAACTTCTCGGCATCTACATGTATACCTTTGTTTGTAACGTCGAAGGTATGATCGTTAAGTCCGTCGGCAACAATTTTATGCCGAACTTTTACTTTTAATTTTAAGAAAGACTTGACATCTTGTTCTCTTGCGATATTAAGTCGTACGTTTTCTAGAAAGGAAATACTATCCAGGTGTTTCTTGAAAGCTTCAAAATTGGGAGCAGGAACCGATAATTGACCATTAATCCCCTCGGTAGCGACATAAATTCTACCCAAAACATCAAGCTCGTTCCAATGGATAAAAAGATGATTTCTGAAAATTTCGGTGTTGCCGATATGCGCATATTGATAGAAAGACAACGTAAGCCGATCTGTACCGGCTTCATCGATAAGTGTCGCTCTTTCTTTTGCGCTTAATGTATTGTACAGTTGCATGCTATACTAATGCTTTACGTTAAACCCGGATTATGTATTATAAAATCTATTACGGCTTGAAATACCTTCAAAAACAAACGCTGCGCTGTATTTTTCAATTTCACCGTAGCGGTGCTATGCTAAAATTGAGAAAACACTTGTTTTATCGGCATTTCAACCCTCATTACGAAATTCTAATACATAATCCGGGTTAAAAGAAATAGTTTATATGTGGCAAAAGTACAAATCCTAGAGTAACATGCAAACGTATTTGTAAGTAACCTCCCCTCAAAGAAGATTGAAAAGGCATTTGTTGGAAAGCAAATGAGAAGCCAGCCTTTTTTGGTATACTCTTTAGACATCAGTAAACTACCTCGGGGCAAGTCCACGAGGCATTCGTTGTAAACAATTTTTCAATTTTGAGGCAAGCCTCGGAGTATTATACCCTTTGGCGGTGCCAATAAAAATGCCTTGGAACTCCATTCCAAGGCATTTTTGGGCTAATTCGTTACTAATTAATTTTAACAATAAAATTATCAATAACGAAGCTAGCCACCTTCTACTATACAACTACAAACTTTGGTAATTGTATAGCCCTCATGGTGATGTCTTGTCACTCTTTTAAGAAATTTCATCGTTCACCGCTCTCCAGCTTTTGTTCATTGTTTGCTTTCTTTGTAGATAACCAAAAAGAAAAAGGGTTGCGTGTTATTTTGTTAATACAACACTTAATAGATAGTCATGCATTCATAAAATCACAAATTTTGGTTTTAAGACGAGATTTTTTAAGGACTGTTATACTATTATAGTATCATTATCGTGTCGTAGATATCATCTAGAAAGCCATAGCGCCTGTATCCCGCTTCTGATCCACTACATCAAACTCATTAAAAAACATTCCCGTAAAACGTATATATACTTCTCGCTTTGTTGTTGATAATGATTTTAGAATCCTTATCTCAGCTATAAAAAGAAATAGTACTTTAGCAGAAAGTTAATATAAATGTCGAATCCAGATATATTTGAACAACAAATGAGTACAGAGAAGGACGCAAAACTAAAAGCATTAAAATTAACCCTTGATAAACTAGATAAAGCTTATGGAAAAGGAACAGTAATGAAAATGAGCGATAGCTCTGTCCAGGAAGTAGATGTCATTCCGACGGGTTCATTAGGCCTAGATTTGGCATTGGGTGTGGGTGGATATCCAAAAGGTCGAGTGATCGAGATCTATGGTCCTGAGTCTTCTGGTAAAACCACACTTACCTTACATGCTATTGCTCAGGCTCAAAAAGCAGGGGGTATCGCTGCATTTATTGATGCAGAACATGCTTTTGATCGTTTTTATGCTGAAAAATTGGGAGTAGATATTGATGACCTCATCATATCACAACCAGATCACGGGGAGCAGGCACTAGAGATCGCCGATAATTTAATTCGATCAGGAGCCATTGATATCATCGTTATTGATTCTGTTGCTGCGCTTACTCCTAAAAGTGAAATTGAAGGCGAAATGGGAGATTCAAAAATGGGGCTACACGCACGATTAATGTCACAGGCCCTACGTAAATTAACTAGCTCGATAAGTAAAACCAATTGTACGGTTATTTTTATCAACCAGCTGCGTGAAAAGATCGGAGTCATGTTTGGAAATCCCGAAACCACTACCGGTGGAAATGCCTTGAAATTTTATGCTTCGGTACGTCTTGATATTCGTCGTTCTACACAGATTAAAGATAGCAATAGTGAGGTACAGGGTAATAAAACACGGGTAAAAGTTGTTAAAAACAAAGTAGCTCCTCCGTTTAGAACTGCTGAATTTGATATTATGTATGGTGAAGGTATTTCTAAAACCGGAGAAATTATTGATGTAGGTGTTGATTATGAGATCATCAAGAAAAGTGGTTCATGGTTTAGTTACCAAGATACCAAATTGGGTCAGGGACGCGATGCGGTAAAGTCCTTACTTAACGACAACCCCGAACTTATGGAGGAACTCGAAGAAAAAATTAAAGAGGCGATAAAAATTATAAAAGAGTAAGTTACTTCGGGCTTAGCCCGCGGTACATATAAATATTATTTTATACTTCTACATACAGAAATTTAGAGATATTTGGTAAAATAGTCTGTATTATCTGTAGGGTACCACCTATTAATCTCGGTTTGGATACATTTCCTGACCGAGATTTTTTATATCTTCAAGCAACCTAATTAAGGCTATTACATCTTCTTAGTAGAAGTAAATAGATAATGAACTGGTTTTACAATTTTTTGATTATGAAAAGTCAAGATAAGTTCTAAACCAAATCTACCCCATAACCCTGAAGTAATGAAACAAGCACAATTTTTTATAGTATTTTGTATTGCCTTGCTATGTACTGCATGTTTGCAAGAGGACGACACTGCTACACCATTTTTTTATAATGCTGTTGCTATAGAAGAAGTAATTATACCCGATCAGTTCAATCCGGGTAAAACGTATGATATTGAAGTTACGTATTTTAGACCCACGACGTGTCATTCTTTTTCTGGAATTGAATACAATGGGTTTCGTAATGAACGCACTATTGTTATCATTAATGTAGTCATTGATAACCAAAACGAACCATGCGAAGAACTTGAACGTACAGATCTTCGCAAGGAGTCCCTTTCGTTTACTGCAGGTAACGAAGATTCGTATATTTTTAAATTCTGGCAAAATAGAAATGAACAAGGCGAAGATCAATATTTAACTATCGAAGTACCGGTAATCGAAGAAGAGCAAACCACCTCAGGGTTAACAAATGAGGCATTTAATAGAAATTAAGTTAGTATTTCGAGGCTTTTCTCGAAGCATTCAGGTCTCGATTATCGAGTTAATAACAAAAAATCAAGGGGTTAGTGGGTTTAGATCAACTCATAAAAAAATGTAAGAAAAAAAATGCTGAAGCGCAGAAGCAACTATACCATATGTATAGTAGCAAACTGTTTGCTATCTGTCTAAAGTATTCAAACGATTATGCTACCGCAGAAGATACGTTACAAGACGCGTTTATACTCATTTTTGAAAAGATCAAACAATACAAACACAAAGGCTCTTTTGAAGGGTGGTTAAAAAGAGTTACTATTAATACTGCGTTGCAAAAATTTAGAAAACAAAAGGTTTTCGACCTAAGCAATGTAGATCAAATGGAAGATGCAGAAGTTGAAATTAATGACGAAGAAGTCTCTTTAGATTATCTTTTACAAATTATCCAGCAGTTGCCTGATCGTTATCGTATGGTGTTCAATCTATATGTACTAGACGGATATGCACATAAAGAAATTGCTGAGTTACTAGAAATTTCTATAGGTACTTCTAAATCGAACCTGGCCAGAGCTAGAAATATTTTGAAAACCAAACTCGAAACGGAAAGAGCTTCATGTATTCGAGCCATTGATAAACAAAGATGAATACTAAGAAAAACATAGACCGGTTATTTCAGGAAAAATTCAAGGATTTTGAAGCGATCCCAGATAAAAAGGTCTGGGAGCGTATCAAAGAACACAAAGACCGAAAAAGGACAGTATTGCTCCCTTTTTGGTATAGAATTGCGGGGGTTGCCGCAGTAGCTGCCATCTTATTTACTATAGGATACTTTTCTATATATAGCGATACTTCTACCGAAACTATAGTGAATACTTCTACCGAAGACACAAAGACTAAAACTCCCTCAACACCAGAAGATGTAGCACAACCGCCTATCAAATATGATCAAAATAATAGTGTGGTTTTTTCAGCTAAAGAAAAAAATAATACGTTAAAGGATCTACAAAACGAAGATTTGAAATACCCTGCTACCGATAGCAATAGTGTTCGAGAAATACACCCTATATCTTCAAAAACTAACGTAGCAAACACTACACAACCACCCAATACTGAGGCGCTACAAGAGCATAAAGTGACAAACACTGCGCAAAGCAATACAAATACAGGGCGCTTGGTAAATAAATCGTCGCATCTGTCACAAGATATGAATGGCGATCTGCTTACGCAAAAACATACTCAAACCGAACACACAGCTATAGCTCAACAGGAAAAGCAAAATAATTCTAAAGAACATTTATATTCAAAAGAACAAGAAACTGAAGTCGCCTCTACTCCTGCTCCATTAGTAGCACATCATGAAAATGATAAAGAAAAATCTATTGTAAAAATAGGCGCTAATGAACAGGTTACAGATAAAAACCCTAAGAAAAAATCCCTGCTCGATGCCGTAGCGCATTCAGAAGAGAAAAGTACCGAAAATAAAGAGGTCACCAAAAAATGGCAAGTTTCGCCTAATGTAGCACCTGTATATTATAATTCTTTAGGTAATGGCTCTTCTATAGATTCTCAATTCGCAGATAATAGTAAAAGTGGTCAGGTAAATTTAAGTTATGGCGTGCAGGTTTCATATGCTATTAACAATCGACTGCGTATTCGATCGGGAGTACACAAAGTAGATCTTGGGTATACTACACAAAACATAGGATTCTCACCTTCGAGTACTGTAGGTCGCAATTTAGAAAGTATTACGTATAATCGTAATGCCGAAATTATTTTGGTAGCTGATATCGGTCGAAGTGAAACTAACAGCTTTGTCGCCACCGATATTAATAGAGCACCAATTAATTTAACTCAAAATGAAGGGTTGCTTCTGCAACAAATAGGATATATCGAGGTTCCTCTCGAAATGAAATACGCCTTGATTAACAAAAAGTTAGGTGTCAATATGATTGGTGGTTTAAGTACTTTATTTTTACAAGGTAACGAAGTTTCTATTCAGGCTGGTGATTTCGAAACTATAATAGGAGAAGCCAATAATTTAAGTGAGGTTAGTTTTACAGGCAACTTTGGCATAGGAGTTGATTATAGTATTTCTAAGCAATTTCAACTTAATCTAGAGCCTATTTTTAAGTATCAATTTAATGCTGTAGAGGGAAATACAACTAATTTTAGGCCCTATTATTTTGGAATATATACAGGGGTGAGTATAAAATTTTAGATTTCGGTATTGCACATTGTTATTACCGATATCATATCATATGTTTAGTTGGTTGGGGTAGTATTGCTTAGGTATAAAGCAATGATGAACAAAGCCGTTTCTGGGGAGGAACGGCTTTTGTATATTTTGCCATTGCGTCAGCTCAGATCAACAATGAATTATTTTAACTCGTTTTATTATTCTGTAGTGCTGTTAAAATGGTAGTTCGTACCCTTTCTTTGATCTCTTTTTTGTGTTCCTGTGTTCGACCTTTAGTCGAAATTTCATGATGGATATGACCTCTCATTATCCCAGGACTACCACTAAAAAAGGTATAAGAAAATCGCTTCTTATTATCAAAAAATGTTAACGGCAGGATAGGGATTTGATGATCTATTGCCAGTCTAAATGCCCCGTCTTTAAAATCATCTAATAAGATCGATTGATCCTCGGGTACACCGCCTTCAGGAAAAATACAAATACTGGTTCCATTGTGTAATCTGGCATGAGCCCTGTCAAATACTTCTTTTCGGCTTCTCTGGCTATTACGATCGACAAGAATACAGGTGCGCTTATAGAAAAAGCCAAAAATCGGAATTTTAGCCAATTCCTTTTTACCCACAAAAACGAAAGGATTTTTTACACAATAGAGCATAAACATGATATCGGTCATCGAGGTGTGATTCGCAACGAACATATAACTTTTTTTATGGTCTACTACGACCTCGTGAGTCACTTTTGGTAGAAACCCAGAGCCATATAAAACAATTTTTGCCCAGAACCGTGCTACTTTAAAAAATTGAGGATACCATTGTTCTCTAGACGTAAGTACCAGTAATACCGGAAACATCAGGATTATTGGGATTCCCATAACAATGTAAAACCAAATACGCCATAAAAGAATAAATATGTTCCTGATAAAGATCATTAATTCAAAAATACATAATTGGTTTGATGTATCTACACAAAAAAATTACCTTTGCTGGAAAAGCCATGGCGCAAGCATAGTAGAGTAAGAAGTAAAATCATAGTTGCGCAACGGCCAAAAGTTAATAAAAACGGCATTAACGCTGCTATATATAGTTCTTACAGGGCTTATATTGAGTGTCAAATCTTGTACATATATGCAATAGTGCAACCAGGTTTGAAAATGTTAAGAATAAACTACCTCGGGGCAATCCCACGAGGTATTTGTAAGAAACTGAATTTTAATTTCAAGGCAATCCTTAGGGTATTAAACCTTTCGGCGGTGCCAAAACACAGATCAACACTATGTCCAGAATTCTTACAGGGGTGCAAAGTACAGGAACTCCACATCTAGGAAATTTACTGGGGGCTATAATCCCGGCTATAAAAATGGCAAACGAGCCTCAAAATGAGTCGTTTTTATTTATCGCCGATATGCATTCGCTTACCCAAATAAAAGACGCCAAAACTTTACGAGAGAATACATATGCTACTGCTGCAGCTTGGTTGGCCTGCGGATTAGATATTGATAACACTATTTTTTACAGGCAAAGCGACATCCCCCAGGTTACTGAATTAAATTGGTACTTAAGTTGTTTTTTTCCTTATCAACGACTTACGTTAGCCCATTCATTTAAAGATAAAGCCGATCGTCTTGAAGATGTTAATGCCGGTCTTTTTACCTATCCTATGCTAATGGCCGCTGATATTCTACTTTATGATGCTGAAATAGTGCCTGTAGGCAAAGATCAGTTACAACATCTAGAAATAACCAGAGATGTAGCTTCGCGCATACATGCTCAGGTTGGTGAATTATTTGTACTTCCTGAAGCTCAAGTACAAAAAGAAACTATGTATGTACCCGGGACAGACGGAAGCAAAATGAGCAAATCCAAAGGCAATATCATTAATCTTTTTTTGCCTGATAAGCAACTACGAAAGCAAATTATGTCGATCGCCACAGATAGCACACCCCTAGAAGATCCAAAAGATCCCGAAACTTGTAATGTTTTTGCTCTTTATAGACTTATAGCCTCTGCCAAACAACTATCTGAAATGCATGACAATTACCTGGCTGGTAATTATGGATATGGTCACGCAAAACAAGCGTTGTTCGAACTACTTATTGAAAAATTCGCAAAAGAACGTGAACGCTACACATATTATACGGAGCATTTGGATGAAGTGGACAAAGCCTTGTCAATAGGTGCTAAAAAAGCATCACAGGTAGCTAATCAAGTACTAGAAAAAGTTAGAAAAAGAATAGGATATTAATTAGTCGACTCAACACCTTTAAAAGAAGCTTATCACACGACTTACTATTAAAAGCTTACACAATTTAAAGTAAAGGTTTTTACCCGTTGTGTATTTCGATTTTTTCATTCAAAATCTATTAATTCGAGTATTTTTTTTCTGTGTCATCTCGATCGGAGTCAAGAGGTTATTGGAAAAAATCACTCAAATTGACGCTTTTCTTTGTTATTCCTTTCATAATACACAACGGGTGATTTTTATAATTTTTTAAGGGAAAAATTCACCTGAACTATGGATTCCCGTAAAAAAGATATTTGTTTTCTTGCTACATTACGTCAGAGAAAAATTGCTGAATTTTATGTAAGGGGATCTATGCAATGAAATAAGCGATAACTAGATGGTAGATGGTATTATATATACGATAAGTAGAAAAATAAACTACGTATATGTAGAAAAGCCACCCTGTGGTGAGTAAACTAGGAATCGAATGAACACTTTATTCTGATTCATGCAGTTAGAATTATACTTTAAAATCTTGTATTCTTAATCCTATTAATTTGGCTATGGTGATGTATAAAAATGTCTTTGTCACAGTGTTGTAGTGAGCCCCCTCATTTCCACGTAGTTTAGGTGACTCGTGGCAATAGACAATAAAGCCTGTGCTTTCTTGCACAGGCTTTACTAATACATAAAGGTAATTAACACTTATTGAACCTTAGCATATATAAATTTTACTTTTGTATTAGGGCCTAAATCCCTATCGTTGTAGGTTACGTTAACAATCAAATCCCCTCGTACTACATTTACTACAGAGCGCCTTAACAATAACGGATTACTCTTGTCATAGGTAAATAGATACGTGTTTGGGCTACTTTTTTTCCAACCGCCTCTGGTATCTTGACTATCTTTACCACATTCACCGCCAATACTGGAGTCTTCATAATAATTCTTTTCAACAAAAATACCTGTATCTAAAACTTCTAAAGTGGTTTCTTTATCACATTGAGATAAAGGAAACTCTTTTAGTGGTGTGTCTCTTCCTTCGTTGCTGTACTCTTGTTGCAATTTCCACTTCCCGATAATAGAATTTTCCTGAGTATGGGTATCACTACTTCCGCAGGAAGTACAAAGCAGCAGCGATAGTATCAATAATTTAGCAGCGGCATTAAATGAACTTGCCCTGGATACACACAGCAATGATAATCTGTGCATATACCGCTCATTACGTAATAATTTCTTCATAAATCCCAGTGTATTTTCCTGGAACAAATGTAGGCAGAAAACTTATTATTAACAAATTATTAACATTAAAATGTGTATTTCATCGTTATTTAATGCTTTTTATCTAATTGCTTCCAACTACTTGAAAATTATTTTAACAATATGCCCCGTTGATTCATAATGGGAAGATCCCTAAAAGCGTTCTCGTTAATTGTGTTTTTTCTGAAGATGTATTTTTTCTCATACAGTTTATGATTCGCAAAAAAAGTTACAGCGAATTCGTTATTCATGCCCAATAACTCTTCTTGAAGCATTTCAATCTTTGCATACGACCTTGCAGCTATTGTACCTATGCCATGTCGTAATAACGACGTTTTTCGATCTCCGTCATAACCCTTGGTCACTACTAATACCATTTCTATGGGAGTATCCCGTTCATTGATAATGTAAGAATTCCAATCTTGCGCCAAAAATTCATCGTTCCACTCTTTAACCACCGCAACATAGACATTCTCAACTATAGGAATTTCAATATCTTTTTTCATCTGTTATTTCTATTGTTTTTAATGGTCAGACCTGTCTACCCATCGGGTGGTAAGCGGGTGGAATCGCCATTTTATATGTTGTTGGATATCCTCTTGATGGCTGTGGCTTATTTCATACCACTTTTATAGTGCCGATTTAAACTGCTCTAAAAACCGTATATCATTTTCACTTAACATACGAATATCTGAAATACCATATACCAATAATGCGATACGATCAATCCCCATTCCAAACGCGAAACCACTATACACTTCAGGATCAATATTACAGTTTTTAAGTACGTTTGGATCTACCATTCCGCACCCCATGATTTCTAACCATCCTGTGCCTTTGGTCATTTTGTAATCAGTTTCGGTCTCTAGGCCCCAGTATACATCTACCTCGGCACTAGGCTCAGTAAATGGAAAATATGATGGGCGTAACCTAATCTCTGATTTCCCAAATAGTGCTGTAGTGAAATATTGCAAGGTTTGTTTTAAATCTGAAAAAGAAACATCTTTATCAATATATAATCCCTCTACCTGATGAAAAAAACAATGTGAACGTGCCGAAATAGCTTCGTTACGATATACTCTACCTGGTGAAATCGTTCTAATGGGAGGCTGATTATTCTCCATATACCGCACTTGCACAGATGAAGTATGGGTGCGTAATAAAATATCAGGATCGGTCTGAATAAAAAATGTATCCTGCATATCTCGAGCCGGATGGTACTCTGGCAAATTGAGAGCCGTAAAGTTATGCCAGTCGTCTTCAATCTCGGGACCTTCGCTAACATTAAATCCAATACGGGAAAAAATATCGATAATTTGATTTTTAACCAACGATATGGGATGTCGCGAACCTAATGCAATGGGTGCTGCGGGGCGTGTAAGATCACCATAACTCCCTTTTTCTTCTACATTGGCTTCAAATTCTTCTTTAAGTAGCTGTACTTTTTCTTCGGCAGCTATTTTTAGTGTGTTAATTGCCTGACCCAATTCTTTTTTTTGCTCATTAGCCACAGTTCTAAACTCGGTAAAAAAATCATTAATAATTCCTTTTCTGCCCGAAAATTTAATTCGGAAAGCTTCGATTTCTTCTTTGGACTTGGCTTTGAACGCATCTACCTCAGCGATATATTCTTTAATCTTATCAATCATTACTTTTTCTTTGCAGAACAGCAAATTTACATATTTCCTAACTAGTTTGTTTAGATTTTTAAAAGGATTTGTATGTGCTCATAAACCACCTCGAATTAGCCTCATGGACGTATCTAAATTAAGGCCGTTTCGTTTGGATAATCAAGAAACTAGATAATCTTGGCTCTTAGTTCTAAAAGCCCTAGTATCCGTTCCCTACGCCCAGGGTGGTGCCAATAATTTTAACTATTCTATATACCGGCTCATTAAGAAATAGTTTACAATAGCTTCTTTCATCAAAATAGATTGTTCGCCGGCTTTTAAATTGGGTAATTGTTCTTTGATTTTATAGTGAGGCCATCCTTCATCATCAAAATAATCGAACTCATAATAACCATAGGGCTCTAGCAATCTACAAATAGCGATATGCATAAGATCTAATTTCTCATCTTTTTTAAATCGACGATGTATTTGTCCCAATTCCTGAACTCCTATCAAATAAATAATTCCGTCAAGGTCCAGGTCATCACCTGCTGCAAATTGATTAGACAATTTCTGCACCAGATTCCCCCAGCGCTCTTTCAACTTTTCATCCCTGGCCATAGTATTATTTTAGTTATCATAGCACTCATCATGAATTCATAGCTTAAGCCAAGCAAAAATACTAAATGAACTTAAGTTTTGCGCTACCCTGCTCTGCTATTTTTACAGATCCTATGTATCAACTGGGTTCAAAAAAAGAGGCCTTCCAAATGGTAATTGAAAGACCTCTTTACTTCGAATTTAACTAATTAAAATTGTTATACTTTTAATCCAATACGATATCCTCGCTTGGTGTAACCGTGTTGTTTACAATATACATAAGTCCGTTAGACGCCTGTATAGCCGGAGATATAATTTGGGCTCCGCCAACGTAGACTACATCTCCAGTATTTGATAATCTAATTTCTTTTTGGGTCCCGGCCTCATCGATAATATCGTGCTCTTTCATATCCCATTTTGTAACCTTTTTGGCAATGAAATGGTATTTGATAAACTGCATTAGTTTGGCTTTGTTTTTAGGGTTGGTCAATTCTGCAAACTTATCGATAGACATTTTATTTAATGCTTCATTAGTAGGCACTAGTAAGGTATGTCCTTCGGCTTGGCCTAAGGATGCTTCTAGACCAGATAATCGAAGTAATACCGAAAAATTAGACAAATTCCTATCCATCTGTACCAAATCTGCCGTAGTAAAATTTTCTGTATTGTCTACTTTGTTAAAAACTTCTAAATCGGATTGTGCTTTTGTGCTGAAAGTAATCAATGCTACTGTTATCAACATGGGTACTATACCCAAACGTTTCATCATCATAGTTTTAATTTTTTATGGTTTGACTACTAAATTAAGTATGCCCTTAGGTAGTATTTAGCTCGATAGCTTTAAAAAAGAACGCTATCTGTATTTTTAATGAAAATTTAACGCTTAAGTAGTTCGCTATGACATATTTAAGTTGAAAGTAATGTTACCTCCTATTATATTTCTTGATGTATCTTCTACAGCTCTTAGTATTGATTTAGTTATATTTGAAAAGTATTAGTATCAGATTCATGAATTACCTTGATATTATCTTAGGTATACTTTTATTATGGGGATTGATAAAAGGACTGTCTAAGGGATTATTTGCTTCGCTAGCATCCTTGGTAGCCCTAATTGTGGGCATATACATTGCTGTACATTTCTCTTACATAGCCGCAAATTTTGTACGAAACTATGTCGATTGGTCTGAAGCTACAATGAAATTAACCGCATTTGCACTTACATTTATTATTGTAGTCATCTCGGTCTCTTTAGCAGGTAAGTTATTGACCAAAATTGCCGATTATGCTGCTCTGGGTATTCTTAATAAAATTCTAGGAGGTGTTTTCGGGCTATTAAAAATGGGGTTTATTGCAAGTGTTATTATCATATTTATAAATGCTATTAACGAAAACATTACTTTAATTAAGCAGGAAACCTTGGATTCTTCGGTTTTATATGGTCCGGTAAGTAAAATTGCTACTGCTGTACTGCCTAACGTTTTGAAACAAACCTGAACATAGGGTAACCGTGACAAAGAAACTTTTCGCAGGGCAAAAGAGAATAAAGCGAGTTAAGCACAACAGAGTATAACTGCCAGTGACAAAAAGCTCAAAAGCCGTAATAAAGACTGTAATGAGAACCAGGATCAGCGACTGGGTGCGGGCAATAAAGGAGAACCAGATGGGTTTACTTATGTAGAGGACAAAGACCACTATATTTGTCCTAATGCACAAATAGTACCTTTTAAAAAGGTATTTTTAGATTATCGCACAAAGACCAAAAAAAAGTACCGCATCTCTAGTAAAATTTGTAGGGATTGTCCATTGTCAGGAAGTTGTTTAGGTAAAAGTGCTAAGGAAAAGAAATTCAGTGTTACGTATTACCGGGAGGAGTATGAACGTATCAAAGAGCGATTACAAACAGAAAAAGGTAAACGTATGAGGTCTAAACGACAGAGCACGGTAGAACCTGTTTTTGGTACACTTACCTAGTTTATGGATTTGCGAAAAATAAACACGATAGGCATACAGCAGGCTAACAAGGTGATGCATCTCTCAGCGACTGCTTATAACTTGAAAAAATACTTGAAATTTATAGAAAAAAAGGTAAAAAGCGGAGCAGCTACCTCTACTTTATCAGAATGTATAAAAACTACGTTTTATATCCTTTTTGGCTGCGATATAAAGCCCTTAAAAATTAAAATCAAATACTGCGAAGCATAAAAAAAGTCTTATTAAAAAGGCTTAAAACACGTCGTTTTTAAAAAAATCATAGGCTTGTGCAACGGTTACCGTTGTTAGCCATTAGCATTATTCGCTCAATCTCTCAAACTCAAACGGAATTTCCATTTCCGAATTTGAAACTGTTGCGTTAATTCTGTCGCCAGTTTTCCAATAATGGATTTTGTTTGGAAAGTCGATTTCATTATTCACGCAAACAAATTCCTTTTCGTTGTGTTCTGTCATTCTGAATGTAACACTTTCAGGTTCATCTGGAACTTTTACGTTCAACTCCCATTTTCCGTTATTTTTTTGCAGTATCATTCGCTCTTGTTTTATAGTGTCGTTATTCTGCATTGTAAACCCAATTCCAGAATATTCAGTTTCGCTATTTTTTGCCCAGTTTTCAAATGTTTCTTTTCCTTCTTCTTCGTCCAATCTTTTCCACTTTCCAACAAGCCAATCAAAATTATTGGTCTTCTGCTCAATTTCTGTGTGTTTAGTTTCTGTTTGTTGCTTCTCAGAATTTTTATTTTCCTTTTTGTTTTCATTGCAGGAAATAATTAAAATTCCAGTTAGAACGATGATTAATTTTCTCATAATTGTTGGTTTTTGTGATGTTTGTTTTTGCTTGTTGCTAACGTTTATATATGGTTTGTGGCGAACAAACATACAGTTAATGTTTCGTCACAACCCAAAGTTAACAAACCTGCGTGAAATTCCTAACGGAATTTCCGCCGCTATAAACTATACATCTTGTTATGCACTGGCAACAGAGGTTGCTCTAGATACGATAGATGCAAATATGGGGATGATTTGTATGCCGAAATGGGCATTGAAATCATTTAAATTATCTTATCAATCACTTTTAAGCGAATAGGACAGCATGGTTTAAAAAGGATGCATTATTTGGTTTTTAGGAAAGTTAGGCAAAGACAAAAAGTATAGCAATGATTTTATTTCTAATTTTAAGGAAGATTTTTCTAAAAGTGTTGAATAAATTGCAGTCAAAGCTATACTTGAGGTCGCTTTTAATAGAAGATGTCATGATCTTATCACTTCTTCAGAAGTTCATTTGAATCTATTTCCTCCATTCTTGCTAATTACTTTGATGTAGCCAGTTTCATTATTTGACTCTTTTAGCAATTGGATGGCCTGGATTCAATTCTAGTAAATCCCACAAATTTCCATACAGATCCTTAAATACAGCAACTGTTCCATACGCTGCTTTTTCCGGTTTCCTAACAAATTCGATTCCTTTTGATATCATATTGTTATAGTCCCGCCAGAAGTTGTCAGAGTTTAAAAACAGAAAAACTCTTCCTCCTGTTTGATTTCCAATACGGCTTTCTTGTTCAGGTTTTGATGCTCTAGCAAGTAAAATCGTGGTTCCTGTTGAATTGGGTGGTGCTACAACAACCCATCTTTTATTGTGTTCAGGTTGATAGGTATCTTCAATGACATCAAAATTAAGTTTTCTAGTATAAAATTCAATAGCTTCATCATAATCCTTCACTACTATTGCTACGTGAACTATAGATTGTTTCATTGTTTGTTTTATAAATTAATGATACAGTATATATCGCGTTCACTACCCAAATGAATCCTGTCTTAAATAGGCTACACACGATTCAAAATCAGGAAACACACACTGTTTTGGCACCAAATCGGGAATGATATCAATTTTTTCTGCAAGATACTGCGGCTGTTTTTGAATGCCTACGATGTATGTTTTGACGCCTTTTTGCTCAAGACCCAGAATAATATCTTCAAGGGTATACACTCCAGACTGATCCATGTATGGTACTCTATCCATTCGCAGGATGACTTGAGTCGCTGTTTTCGGGATTTGACTGGCCAATTGTTGTAACTCGCTGGTTGATCCAAAAAATAACGGGCCGTTAAGATGTTTGATAAAAATTTTACTTTTTAGTTCCTGGGGCATTCCAACTTCATCTTCCCAGGTTTCTTCATTTTCAGTAGTATCAAACCCTTGTAAAGGTTCTATTTTAGAATTCCTGGCGGTTACATCTCCCATTTTTTTCATAAAAATCAACGATGCCAATATAAGTCCTATGCCCACAGCATATACCAAATCCCAAACTACAGATAATATTAAAACGATAAACATGATAACGACATCTACCCTTGGCATGCTAGGAATAGCTTTTAATCCTTTATAATCCATAACACCGATGCCCACGGTGATAAGAATTCCTGCCAATACGGCTGCCGGAATTTGAGAGGCTATGGGTCCGAGCGCCAATAGAATAATGAGTAATAATACGGCCGCTATCATACCCGATAATTTGGTCTTGCCTCCCGCATTGATGTTTACTACGGTTCGTATGGTAGCCCCTGCCCCGGGAATACCTCCAAAAATCGCAGCAATACTATTACCGATACCCTGACCTATTAGTTCTTTTTTAGGGTGATGCTTGGTTTTGGTCATATTATCTGCAATTACCGATGTTAATAACGAATCAATAGCTCCTAGAAATGCAAGGGATAAAGCGGTAAAAAAATACGGCAGTATAGCACCTAATTTGAAATCTGTAATAATCGCCAGATTAGGAGTTGGAAAGCCGCTAGGGATTTTTTCTATCGGTCGATATTCCAATCCAAAACCATAGGCTAATCCTGAGACGACGAGTAATGCAACCAATGTACTGGGTATGGTCGTCGTTATTCTTTTAAACCCATAAATAATTAGAATAGTTGCTATACAAAGTATGAGTTCTAGATAATCGATATTGTTTATAGCACGGGGAAGACTCTTTATAGCACCAACAGCTCCTGATGAATTACTCTTGGCGAGCGTTTTGGCTTCGAGATAGATATCTTCTTCGCCAATATCTTCTGCTATTTTAATTGTTTCTCTAAAATCTTCTAGTACTAATACCCCTTCACTTGCTTCATTCTTCAAAATAGTATTTAAAATAACCTCTTCGGCTTCTGGCATAAATTTTCTCACAAAAGTTTCGTCTTCTTGGGGATAATATCCTAAAGCTGGTAATAGTTGCGTAATTAAAATCATAATCCCAATGGCGGTCATAAAACCCGATACTACCGGATACGGAATGTATTTGATGTATTTACCAATCCCTGCAACTCCCAGACCGATTTGCATCAAACCTGCTAAAAGAAATACGGTAAGAATTGCCGGCAGTGCTTTGCTAACATCCCCATTATTTGCACCGATCAATCCTGCAATAACCAACATACTTACTGCGGTCATTGGAGCCGTAGGCCCCGAAATCTGAGTACTGGTACCCCCAAAAAGGGCAGCAAAAAAACCGATAAATATCGCACCGTATAGGCCGGCACTGGGACCTAATCCAGAAGAAACTCCAAATGCCAGTGCTAGTGGCAAGGCTACAATTCCTGCAGTTAATCCTCCGAAAGCATCTCCTTTAAGGTGTTTAAAAAAATCGTTCATATGACAAGCCTATTTCAAATTACTAAAGTAAACTACTTTCGGGGCAAGCCCATGAGGCATTCGTTGAAAATAATTTTTTAATTTCGAGGCAAGCCTCAGGAGTATGATATCCTTTGGCGGTACCCATAAAAACTCAAATATAGTACCGAAACCTTTGATGTTTGAACTACATCGATTCTATTCGTGAGCGTAACGCATTTATCCTTCAAAAAAATCAACTTTACCATCGTTGATATCATACATCCCCCCAAGTATCAAAATATCCCCTCTATCCTCCATTTCTCGTAGTACTTCACTTTCTTTTCTAATCATATCGATTGTCATATGTACATTTTTGGTAGCCACATCGTTCACAAATTTTATGTTTTTAGAATTTCGTAATGCCTCGTCTTTAGGGTCTGCTACGGCGGCAACAGCGGGCTTGATTTTACTTAACAGCGCGGTAAGATTGCCTAATTGAGCATCATCACATGCTCCCTTTACGGCACCACAACTGGTATGGCCTAACACTAAAATTAATTTGGTTCCTGCAAGTTTACAGGCAAACTCCATACTGCCGAGGATATCCTCATTTACAAAGTTTCCGGCTATTCGGGCACTAAAAATATCGCCTATCCCCTGATCAAAAATTAATTCTGAAGATACCCGGGAGTCGATACAGCTTAAAATTGTAGCAAAAGGAAATTGCCCGCTTTTGGTATCGTTAACCTGCTCTAAAAGATCCCTGCCTACTTTTTTATTATTCAGAAATCTCTCGTTACCTTCCTTTAAAAGCTGAACTGCTATTTGTGGAGTAATGGCTGCTTGTGTTTTTTTGGTAAGCGCTTTCATGTCTATTTGATTTATGTCGTTTTCGGTCTTAACTTAAAAAATTGAATAAAACTGTCTGGGTTTTCTATAATCCCGCGTTCAGAAATAAGTTTTATATCTATATTTTTATTTTTTGCTTTTTCAGAAAAATCTTCCAGGATTTCAATAATGTCGTTATCCAGATACCTGGTTTTACGCACATCTAAGGTGAGATACGTTTCTTCGGGTAATCTATCAAGTTCTTTTAAAATAGCTCCTTTGTTGAAAAAAGTTACCTCTTCTGCCAAAGTCATTTTTACCCGATGTCTACCATCATCTACGTTTTCAATGTGTAAAAAATGAGAATTTTGATAGCTTTTAATAAGAATAACGCCGATACCTACCAGAAGTCCTAAACCAATACCGATTAAAAGATCTGTAAATACGATTCCGACAACGGTAACCGTAAAGGGAAGAAATTGTTTCCACCCAAGGGTATACATCTTTTTAAATAACGATGGTTTGGCAAGCTTATATCCCACTAAAAGTAACACCGAAGCCAGAACCGATAGCGGTATCATATTTAATAATCTGGGTATCAATACTACCGAAATCAGTAAAAGGAAACCATGAATAATTGCAGACATTTTTGTTTTTCCCCCGGATTGAATATTCGCAGAGCTTCTTACAATAACTTGTGTTATTGGCAATCCTCCTATCATTCCCGAGATAATATTTCCTGTTCCCTGTGCTAATAATTCTCTATTCGTTGGAGTTACATGTTTTTCTGGATCTAATTTGTCGGTAGCCTCGACGCATAAAAGTGTTTCTAAACTGGCGACCAGCGCGATCGTAAATGCGGTTACCCAAACATCAGTTTGCCCGATAACCGTAAAATTTGGAAAGCTAAACTGACCCAAAAATGAAGATAAATCCCCAGGTATAGGTACACTTACCAAGTGTTCTTTAGAAATTGCCAGGGTTTCCTGATTTTGAGTAAAAATGTAGAATAATATACCTACAACAACTGCCACTAAGGGGCCCTGGATCAACTGAAAGATTTTAGCTTTTTTGGTAAGTACTTGATCCCATAAAATCAATATTCCCAGTCCGATAATAGCAATAAGTGTAGCCCCCGGACTAATAAAATTGATAGTATTTATAATTTCTGAAAACGTATTTTCTCCATCCATTTGAAAAAAGGCAAAATCTCCTTCGGGATCGGCATCGTAACCGAAAAAATGAGGGATTTGCTTTAAAATAATAATAATTCCAATTCCTGTAAGCATCCCTTTAATTACTGACGATGGAAAATAATATCCGATAATACCAGCCTTTAAAATCCCAAAGAGTAATTGTATGATCCCCCCTAGCACTACAGCAACAAGGAAGTTTTGATAACCTCCTAATGCAGCAATAGAGCTTAGTACGATAGCAGCTAAACCTGCAGCGGGACCACTCACCCCGATTTTTGACCCACTTAAAGCACCTACGATTATTCCTCCTACAATCCCGGCGATTAAGCCTGAAAAAAGTGGCGCACCACTAGCGAGGGCTATCCCAAGGCATAGTGGTAGGGCAACAAAAAATACTACAATACTGGCCGGAAGATCATTTTTAAGATTCTTGAAAATGTTCATAATAATTAAAATTTGTGGTTCTCTTCGTTATTAGCGATAGAAAACACTTACGATAGATTTGAAAAACGAAAAATAGCTATTTCTACAGCTATGAATAAAGCCGTTGATGAGCTTAAGAAAAAACGGTAGAACAGTACTCTGGAGGTGGTGTTTTATGTTCTATAAATTCTGAAGACCTGGGTTTGTAAAGATCCGGATAGCGATTGTATGCCAATTCTAATACTGTTGAGATTTTGTTGTCGTGAGGATATACAATTTTATCTTTTCCTTGACTATCTTCTTTATCCGAATTTTCTGACTCTTTTTCTTCAGAATTTTCAGATTCTTCATACGCATATGAGATTTGATCATTGTGGTTATAAGAATGAAGCAAGCGCAAACCAAAATTAAAGACGTTGATGCTACATCCTAGAATGATCAAAAACTTTATTATGTATAATTTTATAATCATGAATGGCTAAGGTAGCTAAAATAATAGTATCACTTTCAAAAATTGTTAACTGAATTGTAAATCTATCTAATAATTTGTTAGAATTTTAGAGTTTTTTCAAAACATTCATTATATACCAAAAACTTAATGTAAGGCATGTAGGAAGTCTTTTAAGACATCATATACTATCTATGCTATTATACTACGTCTTATAAAAATCCTGTCGTAGACGTAATTTTGTGCATTCATCCATTACCTATGTTATACAAGTGGTATACTCGAAATAATTTAAGAAAATTAGTAATAAACTGTACAAATTAATGTACATTTATTATTCATTGGTCCTATTTTTTATTTCATTAGATTGATTAATGTTGATACACATGTCATAGCAGAGCAAAATATTAGCCGGCGTTTTTATTTTTTCTACTCATTGATCGGTTACTTTTTTATTCTGCAAGCATTGCAACTTACCAATAATACAATAGCCATTCGATTGTTTACTTAGGAGTTGCTATGATTACATCAATAGTGTTATCGTTTCGTTATTTTTCGGCGTACTTTTCTAATTTTATTTTCAAATCTTCTTTGACCTTTTTAAACCACTCTTCTTTTAAGATACATAAAAAAATGGCATCTATTCTTTTACCATGATTGTCGAGGCAGTAATTTCTGAAAATTCCCTCTACAGTACATCCTATGCTTTTCATAGCATTTATACTTCTCTCATTTAGGGTACTGGCTGCGAATCCTACTCGTTCTACTTGAATTTTTTCAAAAGCAAATTCCAACATAAGGTATTTACAATTTTTATTTGTTCCATCTCCGTGCGTTTGTTTTCCATACCAAGTATACCCTAAATCAACAGTGTTATTTAGTATTTTGAAAGCATAAAATCGAGTACTGCCCACAAATTTCTTTTTCCGCTTATCAAATACAATAAAAGGGTATTCCTTTTCCTCTTTACGTTGTTGAAGTGCGTTGCGAATATATTTTTCAAGATTTTTCTCTCCGTTTGCTCCTCCAGAGTTGAATCGCCACAATTCAGGTTCATTTATTGAATATTCTAATAGATGTTTAAAATCAGATACTTCTAGAGGGCTTAACCTAACTGAATCATTCTCTAAAATATAGTTCTCTTCAAAATCGATTTTCATTTTCAATATTTTAAAGAGTTTTATGAATGAACAGTAACAATTGTATGCAATAAACCTAGTAACTACATATACCCTTATACTATTTACAAATCCAGCAGATTTCTAATTGACGAATAGTATTAAAACGACTTGCCTATAAATTTCGGTGGTTATTTACAACTCTTTAATATCTGAAGCGGGGATCCAACCAATTTTACCGTCAGCAAGCTTGATTTTTTTCCAATTGTTGACTGTTTCGGTAATTTTTACTTTAGTGCCTTCATGAAGTTGAAATATCTCTTCACTGCGTAAATTGGGCTCACTTTTAATGATAGTTTCTTGAGCAAATATTATAGCGAATTGATTGTTTTGATCACTATTAAATTGTTTAAACGCAAAAAATAATCCGAACAAACCCATCACAAAAATAGACCAGGAACCTATGAAGAAAATCCGCTTTCGTAAAGAGGTAGAAGCAGTATAATAAAGTATAAAAAATAACACAAATAGTACAACACAGCATACCGAAAACCATGCCCAACTATCATATGACATAACGTATGTAAATCGATTTGCTATTTTTGAAATAATTCCTTCGGGAATCACGTCAATAGCATCAATAGTGGCGTTTTGTGCAAACACCAAATTATTTTTAATATCCTCATCATTTGGACTTAATGCTAATGCCTTTTCATAGTAATATATACTGGGGCCAATATTACTTAATTTGTAATGTGCGTTCCCCAAATTATAATACAAAGAGGCCGAGGCTTTACCGGTATCCAAAATCGATGTATAGGCATCAATAGCTTCTTGATATTTTTCTTGATTGTATAACGAATTTCCTCGTTGGAAGACCTCTTCATCCTGAGTAAACCCAATACTTACTATAAGAAAAACTATTATTTTTACTATTTTTTTCACGTCTACACTATTATAATTGTTTATCCATCGTCGATATCACTCTAGAAGCTTTCTCATAGTCTTGTTGCATAGCAGAGCTTGAAGACGGGGTGTACCGAGCAAACTCACAACTTTCTAACAAACCAATGAATTCTATAGTCACTGCAGTATCCACGTTACGCTCTTTAAGAAGTCGTTGAATTCGATCTTTACTCATATCACTAGTTTGGATATGCAACTTGGCTTTTAAATAATTGTGTAACGCTCGTTCCATAGCGATATAAAAGGCTTTCTGATTACCAAGATTCTTTTTTGCTTCAGACAAATATTTTCTTGCTAATTTATCTGCTTTGCGCACTCTATTGCCACGTACGTCATTTAAACGTTCTTCTCTTTTTTTCCCGAAAAACATAAACAAAGGAATGGCTAATAAAGGAGCTGTTAGCGAAACCCAAAATGCTGTAGACTTGAAAAAATGCTCTCGCTCTATAGGCTTCAGGTTTGCATCAAACTTCAAAAAACGGAATTGATTCCCCGATTGTGTTACTAGTTTTTTTCCTGGCGTTGTTGCGCTGTTAGAAGTGGCGACATCTCCCCCATCGGGACCGGTCTTTACATTAATAATAATTTCTTCGGAAGTAATTCGCTTATACGATTCAGTTTTCAAATCAAAATATGTAAAAGACACTGCCGGAATTGGATATTTTCCTTTGTACTGCGGTACCAGAGTATAACTATCAGATATGTTTCCTGCCATACCGGTAAGGTTGGTTCGTACGCGCTCATTATGTTCTGGCTCATATTGCTCTAAACCATTGGGAACGGTAAGCTTGGGTAAATCGAATAGTTTAAGGTTACCTGTACCAGATACAACTACTTTGGCATCTAAGGACTCTGTAGCATCAAGAGTTGTTTTGTTAGTGGTTACCTTAAAATCAAAAGAGCCAACTGCACCAGAAAAATCATCAGGCTTCCCTTTTTGAGGCAATGGTTTAACATTGATAGTTCTATTACCTGCAGCTACTGTTTTGTTTACGGTCGAATACAATCTGCCGCCAAAAATGTCTCTTCGATTGGTAGGAACATCTACAGAAACCGTTAACGTAAGGGGTTCTATATTTAATTTTCCTGTTTTTTGAGGATACAATACTGTTTTACGAAGCACTACAAAACGATACGGTTCACCTTTGTACCTGCCATTTTCGATTTTGAGTTGTTTCATATCGATAGCCTGGCTCCAAAAATCACTATATTTCGGGCTATCGAGCTCTCTCCAGTTACTCACACTAATTCGCGGACTAACGTATAGTTTGTACACCACGGTAATGGCTTCGTTCAAATAAGGATTAGCTTTGGAAACCTCGGCAACTAAATGCAAGTTTTCACTAGCTACAAAATCTGTATTGTTACCATCTTTGGGTTTATCTACTGCCCCAGTAACTTGTACTGTAACGGGTAGTGTTTTATACGTTTGACCATCGATCTCGATAGTTGCCTGTTTTATCGTAAATTTTCCGCGTTGGGTAGGTTCCAAAAAATAACTGAATGTTTTTGCATAGGATCTCTTTCCGTTAATCCATGAATTACTAATAGATTGATTGGGTCCGCCGACTACTGTAAATCCAGAGAACGAAGGTGGTGTAAAATTATCACCGTCTTTATTCATTTCAAAATCTATGCGTAATCGTTCATTAATACCTAACGTACTTTTACTTACTTTTGCTTCAAATTTGACTTGCGCAAAAGTAAGCTGACTTAATGCCAGTACTACTGTTAGAAAAACTAATTTTAATTTCATTTCAATTCACTTTCATTTACACCTTTGAGCATATCAAAGGTTAAGATTGCACGAATGCTACCAGTCCTTTTCAGTTTTAACCTTGCTCCCCTGGGTTTTTTTAGCATTAATTTTATCCTGCACCTTTTTTTCTTCATTATTCATAGCCTCTAGTAAACTTTTTACCTGCTGCGGAGATAGTTGACCCTGGGGTCGCTGTGGCTGCTGTTCTTTAGGTTCGCCTTGTTCGTTCTTATCCTGCTCACCTTGATCTCCTTTATCTTTTTGATCATCCTTGGGTTCTCCATCTTCATCTTTTTGATCTTCTCCCTGATCCTTTTCCTTGTTATCCTGGTCACCTTTATCTTTTTGATCGTCTTTATTTTCTCCATCATCTCCTTTCTTTTCTTCCTTATCATCCCCCTCTTTTTGATCTTTTTGATCTTCTTTTTGATCTTCTTTTTGATCCTGATCCTGGTTCTGATCTTTTTGATCTTGATTTTGGTCGTTTTGCTGCTCTTGCTGTTCTAACATTTTTTTGGCCAATGCCAGATTATATCTCGTTTCATCATCTTTCGGATTATTTCGTAATGCATTTTTATACGCTTCTATTGCCTCTTTATATTTTTTTTGTTCCATAAAGGTATTACCCTGATTATGAAACGCTCTATGTTTTTCAGATTTTGTAGCATCTGCCACTTTGGTCGCCTCTTTATAACGTAAAGTAGCTTCATCATATTTTTCAGAACCGTAATATGCATTTGCTAAATTATACTTGGCTGTTGGATTTTCTGGATAGGTCGCGATCGCTTTTCTATACTCGCCTTCAGCTTTAGAAAAATTACCTTGATCTACCAACAACTCGTTACCCTGAGCAATATATTGCTTTGCTTTATTAGCAGCCTTTTCGAGTTGATTTTCTTGCGAAAAGATGAATCCGAATTGCAGACTTAGTATTAAAATTATAAATTTTTTCATTTTACTGCTCGTTAAACAGATTTAATTTTTTAACCCACAATGTTTTTCTTTCTAATAAGAAAACATCTAGAAACAACAGCAACAATCCAGCTCCTAAAAACCACTGAAACTGATCTTTGAAGTCTGCGAATTGCTTGGCTTCAAATTCTTTTTTATCCATATTTTGAAGAATCGTTGTCACTTCTTCAACTACACTCGCTGTATTTTTACCATCAATGTACGTGCCATTTGCCTGATTGGCAATTTCCTGCAAAGTTGTCGTGTTTAATTTTGTGATTACTGTATTTCCCTGACTGTTTTTCTTGTAGCTCTGCACAATACCGTTACGTTTTATAGGGATGGGAGCTCCTTTTACAGAACCTACACCTATGGTAAATATCTTGATTCCTTCTTTTGCAGCCTCTTCGGCGATGGCACCAACATTACCTTCATGATCTTCGCCATCACTTATGATAAACAATACTCTATTGGTCTGTTCTTCGTCATTATAATACGTTTTTGCTAACTCTATAGCTTCATAAATTGCTGTACCTTGAGAAGACAGCATGTCTGTATTCATAGCTTGTAAAAACATCTTGCCAGAAGCATAATCGGTAGTAATCGGCAATTGCGGAAACGCACTAGCGGCATACGCAATAATGCCTATTCTGTCACTAGCCAAATTATTAATAATCTGCGTGATGAGCTGCTTGGATTTTTCTAGTCTATTAGGTGCAATATCCTCGGCCAACATGCTTTTTGAAACATCGATAGCAAAAACGACATCTACACCTTCGCGCTTAACAGTCTCTAATTTGGTCCCCACTTTAGGATTTACCAATGCGATAATGAGACAAACCAACGCCAGGCTTATCACAATAGTTTTCAAAATTGATTTGAAAATAGACTGATTTGGACTTAGCTTTTTAAGTAATTCGGTATCTGCGAATTTCTTTTGCGTCGTTTTTTTCCATATCAAAACTCCCAAAAACAGCACTAAAAGTACCGGGATGCTCAATAACAACCAGAAATATATTTTTTCTTCTAATAAGTACATTACACGTCTATAGTTTGTAGTTGATAGCCTATGTTTTAATTATGGAACCTTTATAATTTGATATCATATAAAACTTCTAAACACAGTATATCGTAATAGAAATTCGAAAAAGATCAATACTCCCGCCAGCAAGACGAATGATCTAAACTTTTCTTCATAATTATAGAATTTAAATTCTTCGATATCTGTTTTTTCCAATTTATCAATTTCTTGATAGATCTCTTCTAATTTTTTATTATTTGTAGCCCTGAAATACTTACCCCCTGTTGCTTTTGCGATTTCTTTAAGTAAATCTTCGTCAATCTCTACCTGCACTCTTCCATATTGAAACGATCCGTTGGGAAGTATGGCCACAGGAGCAAGAGCCATGCCATTTGTTCCTAAACCAATGGTATATGTTTTGATGCCGTATTCTACTGCCAATTCTGAAGCAATTTTAGGATCAATAAACCCTGCATTATTAGAACCATCGGTCAATAAAATAATAACTTTACTTTTAGCTTTGCTTTCTTTTAATCGATTTACAGCTGTTGCCAGACCCATTCCAATTGCGGTACCGTTTTCCAGAACGTTATCATACTTTATATCCTTCATACTACTAAGCACAATAGATTTGTCGCTGGTAATCGGGGTTTTGGTAAAACTTTCACCGGCATACACGACTAATCCTATACGATCGCTAGGTCTTCCTTTTACGAATTCTGCAGCGACTTCTTTTAAGGCTTCTAATCGATTAGGTCGAAGGTCTTTGGCTAACATACTTGCAGACACATCTATGGCCATAATAATATCAATCCCTTTGGTGGTCTTCGTTTTGGTAGAAACATCTACGGTTCTGGGTCTTGCTAATGCCGTAATAATAAGTGACATCGCCAAAATTCTAAGTATAAACAATAACGGTTTTAGCTTGGCCAGCCAATTGCCAGATACTTTAAATCCCTGTAAACTCGACATCTTTAATTCTGCCTGTTGCGTATTACGTTTCCATATAAACCATGTGATCGCTAATGGTAGCAATAAAAACAACCAGAAAAATTGTGGATTTTCAAATGTAAAATTTTCAAACATGATTATTTGGCATTTCTAAGTTCTACAGAATTAATAATACGTTCTGCAATATCTTTTGCATACCGATCGTCTGAATTATAGACGACCATAATTTGTTGGAAACCGCCTTTTTCAGCAAAGTTCAACATGAAATAATCTCCCTTTTGCATCTTTTTGGATAGCGGATTTTCTTTTTCCATACTGCCGTAGACTTTAAGTCCGTCGGCACCTCCCAAGGTTTGATATTTATCTGTTTTAAACGTTATATTTTTGGCTCCTTGAGACTCCATACCTCCGATAGCGCCCTCTACTGCTTTTTCGAGATCCATTTCAGTTTTTTGATTGAAACTTACCGTACTTACTGAAATGTAGAAATCACCAAGCAAGCTGCCATAGACAAAAGTTTCATTGCCTTTGAGCACCTGCTTTTGTTCTTCGGTCAATTTGAAGTTATTTCGCAGCAATACCTTTGGCGTAGAAATAGTAACCGGTGGCGCACCATAAGCACTAGTAATCCATTCTGACTCTGCCAACTCTTTGGTAGGGTGACCCAGTAGCGTATCTTTAACCAGGTCATATCCTTTAATAGCTATAAAAGCAATGAGGGTAATTGCTACTACGGCAACTGCGGCAAGACTGCCAATAATAATTTTTTTTCTTCGCTTTTTTTCGGCAACTATTCTTCGATACTCCTCATCGGCTAATAATTCTTCTTCAGTAGGTTCAGGAATGGCTTCTTTGGTTTGTGTAATAACACGTTCTATTACATTTCTGTCTGCTTTTGCTGTGCCTACATCTGGTTTTGATCTGGCAAACTTAGCCATATCGGCTGTTTTGAGTACGTTCTTAAGTTCTTCTATAGTTTGCCTATCAAGATCAAGCGACCCCGATTTAATCTCTTCATCTAGTCGAATGATCAGTTCGTCGGTCGTACTTTCGAGAGCATGGTCATAAACTTCTTCATCAATATACCGACGCGCGGTCTCACTTAATTGTGAGTAATACTCTTTATGCGATTCTTTTTCCAGCAAATGAGATTCGTCGATACGTTTAAGTGCTAGCATCGCTCTTTCGTAAGGGGGGAGTTCCTCTTCTTTCTTTTTTTTCTTTTTCTTCTTCCTAAATACAAAAAAAGCGATCAATCCTAATAAAAGTACAGGAATGATAATCCACCAAATATATGCTCTCCAGTTAAAAGAGGAGGCATCAACATCTACCAAGGGCTTAATTTCGAACATTTTTTGTTGGGTCGTATCTACCGGCACATCTCGTACTTCAACCGTTAATGAATCTGTATACAATACCCGATCGCCAATACGCACCTTTTGTTGAGGTATAACATACCTGCCAGAATCAAACTGAGTTAAAGCGTATTCTTTGGTAAGTGCGAGTATCTCAGCTTTTTTTACCGTATCGATTTTGTAAGATTCAATAACTTCGAGTGGGGTAAATGTTTGCCCCTCTGGAAAAACTACAATTTGAGAAGCATCTGCTTCAACTTGCACTTTATAGCGAATCTCTTCTCCAATTTGAATAGATGTCGAATCTATGGTGGCAGAGACTTGAGCAAAACTCATTTCAACAAAAAGCAACAAGAAGGATATCAGCAACATCCCCCTAACCCCCTTCAAAGGGGGAATCGAATTTCTTATTTTTATTCTTTGTAATTCGTAATTCTTCATTTGTAGTTCTTTATTAGCCTCTTCTTTTAAAATAGCCTAATAATTTTTTTACGTAGCTTTCGTCTACTCTGCTGCTTAATGAACCTGCACCGCTTCGGTTAAAACTATCTTTAAAGTAGTGTACTCGATCCTGATAATACTTGGTATACTCGATTCGAGTTTTTTTTGAGCTCGTATTGACCAACATGAGCTCTCCGGTTTCTTCATCTTCCATATGCACCATTCCCAGATTCGGGATCTTCTCTTCTCGCTGGTCATATATTCTAATACCAGTTACATCGTGCTTGCCACCAACTATTTTAAGGGTTTGCTGGTAATCATCAGCTATAAAATCTGACAGTATAAAGACGATCGCTTTTTTCTTCATCACGTTCGATAAAAATTTTAGCGCCTCTGTGATATCGGTCTTTTTGCTTTTAGGTTCGAACTCTAGTAATTCTCTAATGATTCTAAGCACGTGAGATCTTCCTTTTTTAGGCGGAATAAAGAGTTCTATCCCATCTGTAAATAATATCAATCCAATTTTATCATTGTTTTGTGTAGCTGAAAAAGCCAATGTTGCAGCAATTTCGGTAATGATTTCTTTCTTGAATTGTTGCTGCGTGCCAAAAAATTGAGAACCCGACACATCGACCATTAACATCATGGTAAGCTCGCGTTCTTCTTCAAATACTTTAATATAAGGCTCATTGTATCGTGCGGTAACGTTCCAGTCAATCGTACGCACGTCGTCTCCAAATTGATATTGTCGCACTTCGCTAAAAGTCATACCACGACCTTTGAAGGTAGAATGATATTCTCCTCCAAAAATATGGTCGCTTAAGCGACGTGTTTTTATTTCGATCTTGCGAACTTTCTTTAGTAACTCTTTGGTATCCATTGTTTGGTTTCAAGTTTATTTGCTTTGCAAAAGTTTTAAGTTTCAAGTTTAACTCACTTAAAACCCTAAACCTCAAACAATAAACTATTAAGGTACTTCAATCTCATTGACGATTTTGTTAATAATATCAACAGACGTCACGTTTTCGGCTTCGGCTTCATATGTGATCCCAATACGATGACGCAATACATCATGAACAATGGCTCGAACGTCTTCAGGAATAACATAACCCCTTCTTCTAATAAATGCATAACATTTTGAAGCAGTTGCCAAGTTAATACTACCACGAGGTGAAGCTCCAAAATTGATTAATGGCTTAAGCTCTTCGAGACCATATTTTTCGGGATAACGCGTCGCAAAAATGATATCCAATATATATTTTTCAATTTTTTCATCCATATACACTTCCCTAACTGCTTTTTGCGCATTTAAAATCTGCTCTAAAGACACTACGGGATTTACTTGCTCAAAAGACCCTTTCAGATTCGCTCGCACAATCAATTGCTCTTCGTCTAATTTGGGATAATCGATTACGGTTTTCAACATAAATCGATCGACTTGTGCTTCTGGCAAAGGATACGTTCCCTCTTGCTCTACAGGGTTTTGTGTTGCCATTACCAAAAATGGTTTGTCTAGTACGAATGTCTCATCGCCTATGGTTACCTGTTTTTCTTGCATGGCCTCTAGCAACGCACTTTGTACTTTTGCAGGAGCACGGTTAATTTCATCTGCCAACACAAAATTTGCGAAAATAGGTCCTTTTTTAATGGAGAAGTCATTCTCCTTCATATTAAAAATTAGGGTACCTACTACATCTGCGGGTAACAGATCTGGTGTAAATTGTATTCGGCTAAAACTACCTTGTACTGCCTTGGCCAGGGTATTAATCGCAAGTGTTTTTGCAAGTCCAGGGACCCCTTCGAGTAAAATATGTCCTTGTCCCAGTAAGCCAATAAGCAGACGCTCTACCATATGTTTTTGGCCTACAATAACCTTATTCATTTCTAGGGTAAGTAAATCTACAAAAGCAGATTCTTTCTCTATTTTCTGGTTGATTGAAGCAATATCAATAGAACTGTTTTCTTCCATCTATGTAATTTTTAAAAGCGTGAATTTAATATTACTTATTCAGCAATGCAAATTGTTAAAATATTTTTCATCATCTTGTTAATTCTTGGTTAAATGTACCCCGTAAATGCCCAATTTTTACAGTATATTTAAACTTCATTATGCTCGGTATAAACACAAGCGTGCTCATCATTTTGTTGATGATGGCCTTACAAAGACGGAGCATATCATACAGTGTTGCATATAAAAATTTGTAGCAATGAAACGAATAGTAATAAATTTTAAAAGTTACTTTACAGGGTGGAGCGTTAAAAAAATATTTGGTAAGCATTTTTAGCGAACAAGCCAGGTAGAGTGCAGGATTTAAAATTTTTAATGTGAGAGCGTAGCGGTTACATACGTTCTCAATTTTTTAATTATTTCGTTTTCAAAAACAATTAAAAAGATTTAAACGTATGAAATAAGCCATAACCATGAGGATGATACCCACCGATATGATTATATGGCGATTCCATCTGACAAATGAAAAACAAAAAATACAAACAGATGAAAACAGCATTAATTACCGGAGCCACTAGCGGAATTGGAAAAGCAACTGCGAAAGTATTCGCAGAACATCATATCAATCTCATTATTTGCGGAAGAAGGCAAGAGCGATTGGAGCGTCTTGCCAATGAATTGAACACAAAAGTAGCAGTGCATACACTTTGTTTTGATGTACGAGAAAAAGAACAGGTGTTTGATATGATCAAAAACTTACCTGAAGCATTCGCTACTATAGATATATTGATTAACAATGCAGGTAATGCTCATGGTTTAGACCCGATACAAACAGGAAGTATCGACGATTGGGACGCCATGATTGATAGTAATGTAAAGGGACTTTTATATGTTTCTAAAGCTATTATGCCTAAGATGATAGCTCAAAAATCAGGACATATCATTAATATCGGTTCTATTGCGGGAAAAGAAGTATACCCCAACGGAAATGTGTATTGTGCAAGTAAACATGCCGTAGATGCAATCAATAAAAGTATGCAGATAGATCTTAATCCCTATGACATCAAAGTAGGTGCCATACATCCCGGACTTGTAGAAACTGAATTTAGTAGTATACGTTTTAAAGGAGATGACAGGCGAGCTGATGAGGTATACAAAGGCTTCGACCCATTAACAGCACAGGATATTGCCGATATTATTGCTTTTGTAGTTACAAGACCGTATCACGTTAATATTGCCGATTTGATCGTGTTTCCTACTGCACAAGCCAGTAGTACCATAGTTAAAAAAAGTTGATGATGAACTGGTTTAATTTCTTTATTCTCTCTACATGGTCGACCCAATTTTTTTGGCTAAGTTTATATGGGAGAATCTAACCTTTGGTATTTGGAAAGAGAATGATCAATAAACGGCTTCTTATTAAAAATCTTCTAGCCCATAATGACGAAAATAGTTTTTATGATAAAAAGCGTAAACTCAATATTGGTGAAAAAGAAGGTAAAGCCAAATTCTTAAAACACATCTGCGCTCTCGCAAATTCTAATCCTAAGAACAATTCGTACATCGTAATTGGTGTCGAGGATGAAGATAATCAAATCGTGGGAACCGATTTTTTTGACGACAGTAAAATCCAAAATCTAGTCAATGCATATTTAGATAATCCTCCTCTGGTTGCTTATGAAAATATTCCCTTCCCTCATTTACCAAGTGATAAAGTTGTAGGGCTAGTCTCCATTCGATCCCTGGAAGGTAAGCTATGCGCACTGCGCAAAAATATCTGGAAATATTATGGAGGCACCGTATTTCTAAGAGATGGCAGTATAAGTATGCCAAAAGTTTTTGATATCGAAATTAAAGATACCAATTCTGAAATCGTAAGTTCGATCGAAAGCCATGCGCAAAACAATATAGAACTTACACTAGACGGAGTTTTCGATTTCATGACCTCTAGAAAAGATTACAATCCCAATTATAAAGTATTTAAAGAATATTTTGTGGTATGCTGGGCGGCCAAAGAAAAAAGACAAAATGATGATATCTACTTTTCTAGAGTAGATATCGAATTGATCAACGAACATGTAAAACTTTTCTATTCTGAATTAGATGAAGTACGTATTACTATTTCTGAAGATCAATTTAAAATTATTGAGTACGTACAATTAGGTTTGCAGGACAAGTATACCTATTACCCCTTGGAAGAAGTCGTTATTACCTTTAAAGATAATGCACGCTATGATATTGATAGTAAACTTCTTTTTGAGCCCCCACAATTTGATCGCAAAACATTGTATCATCTATACAATAGTAATAATACCTTGCTAGAAAAATTGAAGCGCAAAACTCATTTGACCGTTACTGAAAAAAAAGATATACGTAATCTTCCGGCTACCTATCTTTTGTGTTACTTTAACGATTTTAGCGATGCAATAGAAAAACTAGAAGAAGCCAAAACGATTTTAAAAAACTATGATAACGAAGTATATTCATCTTATAAAGAAAGCATACGCATATTGAGAAAAGTAAGGTATAGCTAAATATAATAGGCTGATTAACCATATAGCTATATGTAAAGGACTAAGTTTTTAATAAATTGAAAATTAAATGGGCAGAACTTTAGTAATTGGGGATATTCACGGTGCGCTTAAAGCATTACAACAAGTATTTGAAAAGGCAAAAGTGACACCAGATGATACGTTAATTTTTTTGGGTGACTATGTCGATGGATGGAGCCAAAGTGCGCCCTTGATTTCATATTTGATTGCACTTAAAGAAAAACAGCATTGTATCTTTATAAGAGGAAACCACGACGAACTTTGTTACAAGTGGCTTAATGAAAATACGTATAATCCTGAATGGCTTAAACACGGCGGACAAACAACTATAGATTCATATTCGAAATTATCTCCTGAGGAAATAAAATTGCATAAAAAATTTTATGAACATCTTTTGGATTATCACATAGACCCACAAAACCGACTTTTCTTACACGCAGGATTTACCAATTTACACGGGCCAGAAAAAGAATATTTTAGCAAATTATTCTACTGGGATAGAACGTTATGGGAAACTGCGCTATCGCTAGATACCCAACTTACAAAATCTGATCTTAAATACCCAAAAAGACTATTGTTATTTGATGAAATATACATCGGGCATACTCCAGTAACCCGAATTGGGAAAACCACCCCTGTTAATGCTGCATGCGTTTGGAATATTGATACCGGTGCCGCATTTCAAGGTCCCTTAACCATACTAGACACTGACACAAAAACCTATTGGCAAAGTGATCCTGTGTTTAAACTATATCCTGATGAAAAAGGTAGAAATTAAAAACTTAATTGATTGTCTGTTATTATACCTAAAATTTAACTGAGGAGTCATCCTGAATTCATTTTAGGATCTCATTAAGTTCATTTTCAGTACATTGAGATGAGAAGCTGAAACGAGTTCAGCTTGACGCAAACCGTTTAGGTTAAATTACGGATATTCTTAAAAACTTACCTGTTTTTTTAATTATTGAAGTTCTTTTTTCCTAAATAAGTTTGTATCTTAAATTATCTTTTAACCTTAGGCGGAGTATGTAAAAGTTTCATGCAGAAGCCTATACAAATCATATATGTATGGAAAATTTAAAATCTATTGGTACTATTTTAGACGCCAAGCAAAAAAAATCTATTAAAGGGGGAAGACCTGTTAATTGTTATGCGCATGCCATTTGTCCACCGTATAATGAACTTGCATGTTTCATTTACGGAGGTGTTTGCTACTATAAAGGTTCTCCAGACGACCGTTATGATGAATAAAACAGTATACAATAGCCCTTTTCAGTATTTTGAAAAGGGCTATTGCTTTTATTACTTTCTTCTATCTTACTATATCATTAGTTCTTATTATTCTTAAAGCTACTTAGTTTTATCAAAATCAGTTCTTCTTTTGTCTCTAGAGTCACCAAAAAATGGTCTATCGGTATAAACGTCGCTTTTATTTTTTAGAGTGGTTGTTTCTTTTCTTAGGCAATACCAATTGATTTAGTGTTACAAGAAAACAATGCCACTCGTATGGCTATTCCTGCTAATTTATTCACGATTTCAAAGTAAAAAGGAGTTGACAAAATCAACTCCTTTCTATAAAATTTACATATAATAATTGCTTATCTTTTTACCAGTTTTACATTGGCAGAAAAAGAATCGCTAGTGATCTTGGCAAAATAAAATCCTGGCGTCATAGCTGATGCATCCCAATAAGACGTACCAGAACTCGAGTCTAATCCTGATTCTTGATAAACCATGTTACCAGCGATATCAAATATTTTGATATCTACTTTATTGGGTACTTTAAGATTATTAAAATTGAATGTGAAGCTATTTGTTGAAGGGTTTGGAAATACCAGACCACTCATTTTTCCTTCTAATGTGGTTAGAGGCTCTTTCAAACCAGCTTCTTCTTCAGGAACTCCGGATCCAGAATCGTTCACATCACCAAAAACCTGGAATACTTGATCAAGTGGATCTCTTCCAAAAGCTTCAGATACTGGTGTCCAGTCTACAGCTCCGGTTCCAAATAAATTAAGATCATCTTTAAACTGAGGCTCTAATCCTATACCTCCGTTTTGAGATGCCCAAAACCATTGCGTTTGCGCTGGATTGAAAGCTAGATTTGCATATACACTTAACCAGTACGTTCCGCTTTCAACAACAATAGCCTCTGGTAATAACAAGTTCAAGTTCACATCATTTGGCTCAGAAATCGGAGCAATTTGTCCGCTACTGTATACTTCTGCACCTGGTGTACCATTATTGTCTTCGTAAATCACAATTGTCGCACTTGTTAAGGCAGGTGCATTATTGGCACCACCAAACGCTACGATTCTATCGATGGTCCAAGAAGCTCCTTCGGGAATTGTAAAATCATCTGCAGATTGTGCTAGCCCTCCAAAATCTGTAAAAAATTGAGAAGGTAATGAAGATACCGAACCTGAATTTTGTTGGTAAATAGCCAATTCTGAAACGTTAATAGTAAAACCTTCAGCTACTTGCTCTTCTCCAGAGGTAGCAACAAGACCAATTGTAGCCTGACCTTTGCTATCTGGAGCAATAGAAAGTGTGATGGTATTCCCATTTAAAGTTGCAGTTACCAATTCGGGATTAGAATTCGTAAAATCAATATCGATAGGATTACTATTGGTCTGTACAAACAAATCAGTAATATCTACTTCGATATCCTCGCTATTCTCTGCAACTAAAAGATCAGGTAATAAATACGCTACACTCAATGATGACTCAGGTAATTCGTTAATTATTGGGAATCGCGCACTAAAAAGTCCATTTCCATGTGCAGCAACAGCGATAAATCCATCTTTACGAGTTCTCACTTCATCTGTTACAGCATTTCCTATGGCAAAAGGTTCTTTAATCCAACGCGTTCTTTCTCCATTTAATCTATTGGTATAATATAACCCCGTACTAGTTGCTACGTATACTTTTTGTAGGCGTGAACCCAAAAATCCTTGACTACCTCCTAAAAATGCACTACTTCTTACCGAAGGACCGTTTCCACTTCCGTCAGGGTTTTCTTCAAGATTCCCACTGATATTTGTCCAAGTTTCACCTCCGTTTTCCGTAAGGAAAAGACTAATAATACCGTAGTTTGAATAACTTACAATAACACGGTCTGAGTTTGATTCGTCTACATTGATATCGTTAACATATCCTCCTTCTGGAAGTCCTTTACCCGATGATATATCGATCACCTCTTGACCATCAATATTAGCATTATCCATCTTAAATATTCCACCTTCACTAGAACCATAGTATAATCTATTCGCTACAGGGTAGGTCGAAACATCTAATGACGTAATAAATCCAGATGGCGTATCAGTTTGAGGAAGATTAACCCAGTTTACTGTCGTAGGAGCTCCTGCAAAAACACTTGTACTACCGTCATTTGCGATAAAAGGTATTTCATCTAAATTATTATTTCTCCAGATTCTATTACCTGCAGGCATATACATGATATTATCATTATTAGCATCCAAAATGAAAGGTGCGATAAAGTCAAAATCTGAAGCTCCTGCGGGTTGTACTCTGGCATAAGAAATTAACTCTCCTGCCTCATCAAAATTTAATCGGTGTACACGACCTCTTTGTGAAGATACATATCGTGTTCTGCCTCCGTCTGCTATTGCGCTGTAAGAACCGTCTCCTCCAAATTGGTTTACCCAAGTTGCTTTTGGATCGGTAGAGTTGGTATACCAAGTACTATTATCTTGGAAACCAGCTAATAAATCATCACTATTTGCTTCAGGATCAAAAGAAACATGATATGGCTGAGTAGTTAAATACCCTTGGTTTAAAGAAATCCAGTCTACCGGCTCGAACTCTAAAAGGGAAGTTGTAATATCTTCTGTAACCGCAACACCGCCATCACTACCGGTTAATACTTTATTAGGGTTAGAAGGATAAAAAACCAATGCATGCTGATCGGGATGTTGATCGGGATAGGTACTTACATCATTTATTGGTGAGTACCCTGCCACCCAACTATCTTGTAATGCTGGTGTTGTAAATCCAGTAGTAGATCTGTATAAATTAGTCCCTCCTACAAACATTAAGTTTGAATCGGCAGGACTTATTTCAACTACCATATTATAACCTCCTTGAAGGTTTAGGTTACCTACCGGTCCACCAATGGTAGTCGGTAAATTTGCACTTAAGTCAGTCCATGTTTCTTCTGGAGTACTGGCGTTTGCGTCATACTTCAATAAAAAAGCCGGTCCTTCAGGTCCTAAATTCTGTGCAAAGAAAACTACTTTACTTTCGTCAGAAGGATCGATTTCCATTACTGTTCTTCCGATTGTTGCAGGTAAAAATTCTGGTGTAATATTTGTCCACTCATTACCGTCGCTAGATGTGAAGAATCCCGGATTTGATGCTGCATCGCTTCTAATGGTAGCATAAAGTTGCCCTGTGGGAGTCACTGCAACCTCAACAGTTCCTAGAAAGCCGCTTGCTAAAACTTCTTGAAAAGTCGCGCCACCATCTTGAGATCTTTGTACCCCATTAATTGTACCCAAATATACGTCACCATTAGTTGGATCTATAACAATAGAATTGATAATGTCGAAAGGAGAGGTACTTCCTACGGCGCCGTCATCGGTAGACTCTAGAAGCCTCCATGTTCTACCGCCATTAACCGATTTAAAAACTCCCGTACCTCTAAAAAAGGCACCACCTTCGCTGGCAGAGTTTCCAAAACGTTCTCCTGTCCCGTAGTACCAAACACGTTCTTGTCCTGGTCTTGGGTCTTGTACAATACAAGTAATACTAGGAGATTGTCTGCGATTGGTTACTTTTCTCCATGTTTGACCAGCATCTGTAGAACGCCATAACCCTCCAGATACGCCACCCGCAAGAATTATATTCTCATTGGTACGATCAATAGCCAGTGCTCTGGTTCGACCTCCTACGTTAAATGGACCTCTGTTTTCCCAATATGAAAAACGACGTGCCTTTGAAGATTTTGCTGCCGTAGCGATTGCATTTTTAGAATCGTTGCCCGTAGCAATTTTACTTGAAAATTTAAGCTCTGCATCTCTAATCCCTGAAGGAATTTGATTCGAAGAAGGGTTCTTGAGTCTCTGGAACTCATATCTTTCCCTAGCCTCAATATCCTCCATAATTCTTTCTACTTTGGATTTTTTTGCATTGCCTTTTACACTATTATCATAAATTTTGGATTGATGATAAATCTGTCGGCCGTTAAGCTTATTTGCTTTGGTTTTAAGACCAGGTTGTTGGGCATTGGTCGTCGTGATAGCTCCCAACATAACTATCCCCCAAACTAAGCGTTTGGAATAAAATAAAAATGTTTTCATTTTTAAGCTGATTTGTGAGTAATTCGCAAATCTAACTTAAAATTTGCACATTTTTTCTTAAAATTTAAGGAAATTTAAGAATTTATTATCTATACCATAATCTATTAAAATGATCAGTTTTCTAAAAACCCAGTATTATTTGGGCATTGCAGACTAAAATGAAAGCATTACTCGGTACATTAAATTAATGTTAAATCTTCAGTTTAGCACAATATTTAAGAAATGTATTCAAATTCATCATCTATTTATAGAATTGTTACTCTTTTATCGATACATATACACCGTTATCTTTTTGGGTAATTATGAGCAATTGCTAGTTTTGATTTAGCAAATATACATTCACGCAATACTCATCATAAATCAAATTTAATACCTTGTGCCAGTGGTAATTCTGTAGTGTAATTAATAGTATTAGTTTGGCGACGCATATAGACTTTCCAGGCATCTGAACCTGATTCGCGCCCCCCGCCCGTCTCTTTTTCTCCTCCAAAAGCACCTCCGATTTCTGCTCCAGAGGTTCCTATATTCACATTAGCAATTCCACAGTCTGAACCTGCATGCGAGAGAAAGAGTTCTGCTTCACGTAGATTGTTGGTCATTATTGCAGAAGATAAACCTTGAGCTACTCCATTTTGGATGTCGATCGCATTTTCAATTTCACCATTGTACTTTAAAAGGTATAAAACTGGAGCAAAGGTTTCATGCTGTACAATGTCAAAAGAGTTTTTGGCTTCGGCTATAGCTGGTTTAACATAACAACCACTTTCATACCCTTCACCAGAAAGTACTCCTCCTTCTACTACCATGGTTCCTCCCTCTTGAACCACTTTCTCGAGTGCAGTTTGATATCCTTGCACCGCATCTTTGTCAATTAATGGCCCTACGTGATTATTTTCATCAAGGGGATTGCCAATTTTCAATTGCTTGTAGGCATCGACGATGGCATTTTTTACTTTATCATAAATGGATTCGTGAATGATCAATCTTCTAGTAGATGTGCATCGTTGTCCTGCAGTGCCTACCGCACCAAAGACAGCTCCAATTACCGTCATTTTGATATCGGCATCGGGAGTTACAATTATCGCATTATTACCACCCAATTCGAGTAAGGATTTTCCCAAACGTTCCCCTACGGTTGCGGCCACCAGTTTACCCATGCGTGTTGAACCGGTTGCCGAAATTAGAGGTACTCTTTTATCGGTTGTGAGCAATTGACCTACTTTATAATCCCCATTAATTAGACATGATATCCCTTCTGGTAAATTATTTTGCTTTAGTACGTTTGCGATTATATGTTGGCAAGCGATCCCGCAAAGTGGCGTTTTCTCACTAGGCTTCCATACACAAACATCGCCGCAAATCCAAGCTAAAGCTGTATTCCATGCCCAAACGGCTACCGGAAAATTAAACGCTGAAATTATCCCTACGATGCCCAGGGGATGATACTGCTCGTACATTCTATGCCCTGGTCGTTCTGAGTGCATTGTAAATCCATGTAATTGCCGTGATAAACCTACGGCAAAGTCGCATATATCTATCATTTCTTGCACCTCTCCTAATCCTTCTTGATAGGATTTTCCCATTTCGTAAGAGACCAATTTACCTAAAGGTTTTTTTAATCGACGAAGTTCTTCTCCGAATTGTCGAACAACTTCTCCTCGCTGCGGAGCGGGTATTACTCTCCAGGAAGTGAAAGCTTTAGCAGCTGTTTGGATAACTTGTTCATAATCTTCTTTTGATGTAGTTTCTACCTTCCCTATTAATTCGCCATCTACTGGAGAGTGTGAGTCTATTGCCTCCTTATTAGAAAACCAATTTGATCCTGTTGAAGTTCCTTTATTTTGATCCAAAATACCTAATTGTTTTAAGGCTTCCTGAATTCCGAAATCTGCTATTGCTGCTGCCATATTATTTATTACTTTTTGAAAGGGTAAAGATACTGCGTTTTGCAGATATATTAAATAGTAGCTCCTTATGCTATCATTGTCGTAATTCGTATTATTATGAAATTCAGCAAGTTAACACCTCCCTAAATCCCTCTTCAAAGAGGGACTTTGCTCTCCTCCCTTTGAATACGATGGCGCGGTAGCGACAGGCGAAGTAGAGCGCTGGAAAAGGGATGGATGTTTATTTATATCAGTTAAATTACTAATTAGAATTTTAATAGGATGTCTAAAATAGCTATAATTGATTAATTTTTAAATTACTGAAAATCAATATGATGAATTAAACATCGTAAAATTTTTTTACTGACCTCTATAATTTTTAATGCAATACCTTTCAATAGTATCAAATTTTCGGTAAAAATTCATTTTCTGAATCAAATTGGCCTTACGCTTCTTCAGAAACAAATCTGGCGTCGGCGGGCATTACGGTTCCGCAATTATTGCAGGTTCTTAAGTTTTTGCTTCCATAAAAATGCTTAAAATGCTTTAGGAAGTCTTTTTCGATATCATGTAATTTGAAATACACTTCATGCAATTTATGATTGCAATGATCACAAAACCATAATAAACCATCTTCGGCTTCGAGATCTACTCGCTTTCTCTCGATAACCAAACCAATAGATCCTTCATGTCGAACCGGAGAGTGTGGTACTTTTGCAGGGTGCAGATACATATCGCCAGGGCCTAATTGCATTGTTTTCTTTTTGCCATCTTCCTGAACATGAACCTCTATATTCCCTTCTAGCTGATAAAAAAGTTCTTCAGTCTCGTTGTAATGATAATCTTTTCTGGCATTTGGACCCGCTACGATCATAACAATATAATCACCGGCTTCTTTGTATAAATTTTTGTTTCCAACAGGTGGTTTTAAAGTATCTCTATTTTCATCAATCCATTGCTTTAGATTGAATGGTTTTTGAATTGCCATACATTAATTTTTAAGAAGTATAAAAGTACGGAAATGAATGGAAAATGTTATAACCTCTTTCTTTGAGCCTCTAACCCGGATTATGCATTACAAGATCTATTACGGCTTGAAACTACTGCAAAACCAAGCACTACGTTATATTTTTAAGTGTCACCGTAGCGGTGCTATGCTGAAACTTAGAAAATACTTGGTTTTATGGTATTTTCAAACCTCATAACGACATTCTAATACATAATCCGGGTTTAATTTGGCTCAAGCTAAAATTGAAGAGATCTCGAAACAGGTTCGGGATTAATTCGACTAACTTGGTTTAATTCATTGTATCCGTAAACCAAGAGTCTCATTAAAAAGAAATCGCCCCGACAAGATTTCTCCTGTAGAGCGATTCCCAACTAAATAACCAACCAAAAAGTTACATATGTTTAGCGCGATCCTTACTTTTCATTTTGAAGCTTTAGGAAATCGGCTTTTTTATATCGTTTCGTTTCGTTCTGAGTAGGTTTTCCTTGCTCTGAACTTTTGAACTGTATACGCCCTCTACCTTCAAATTCATATATCGTTTCTGAAGCCGGATGAAACAGTTCTATAGTACTATCATTGATAACGGATAATTCGAAGAATTCATTGCCCAGGTAATCGTAACTAAGTGTTAAAGTTTTCCTATCAAACACATTAAGGATATTATTAACTTCATAAAAGCCGGTATAATCATAAAAAATATCAGCTATAGGAAGCCCATTTTGATCTTGAGAACTCTTAAAGTTTTCGCCAGCTCCAAAATATTCGAATGTCAAGTAATTTTCATTATCAAATTCGTTTAACGCACCAAATTCACTCGTATAAATTTTTTCCCAAACCCTATATTCTTGAAGAAAATAATGAATGTTATCATAAAATACACGGTCATAGTCGAAAGTATTTCTTTGGTATCCAATTAAAAAGTAACTCGTATTGGTGAGCGCATCAAACAATTCTATTTGGTTGTTTGACCGCTGTAAAACCTCAAGCGGATATCTTCCATCGATATCATGATCTATGGTAACCCTTGATCCAATGGTTTCATAAAAACCTACATCCAATCCAAACCCGTTTCCATTACTTCCCATTCCAACAAGATTATTGTTAGCAAAAAATGTCCCGTTTCTAAAAGAGATGGTAAATGCCTTTTGCAAAAACGGAATTTCGCCATTACCTTGTGTACGCTCAATATCGACATACCAAATTTCATAGGTTCGTAAAAGGGCATTAAGATTAATACCCACAGGTTCTTCAATATAAACATCTTCTTCTACAATCACCTCTGCCACACAAGAACTAAGTAGCGTAGATCCAAATAAAATAACCGAAAGTAATTTGAATATCTTCATAAGCTATGTATTTTCTAATTTCATTAGGAAAGAACCAAAACATATGCCAAAATTATAATAAACTGATAATCAGTTTTTTAATTTGAAATCAATTTTACTTACTTTTGAAGCCTACAACTTTTTTGAATGGAAAAACAATTAAAATTTGCGGTGCTTGGAGGAGGAAGCTGGGCTACAGCTATCGTAAAAATGCTTACCGAAAACGTAACCGAAGTGGGTTGGTATATGAGAAGTGTGTATGCTCTAGAACATTTAAAAAGACAAGAGCACAATCCTAATTACCTGAGTTCGGTAGAGTTCAAACTAGAACAGTTAAGACTTACCAACGATATTAATGAGGCTGTGGCTTATGCCGATTATTTGATATTTGCCATCCCCTCGGCATTTTTGCATACCGAATTAGAGAAACTTACCGAATCCATACAGGACAAGATCATCTTTTCGGCAATTAAAGGTATTGTTCCTGAAACAGGTCTGATTGTTGGCGAACATTTTCATGATGCGTATACCATTCCTTATGATAATATAGGAGTGATTACAGGACCTTGTCATGCCGAGGAAGTCGCCCTTGAGCGTCTCTCGTACTTGACCATTGCCTCTCATGATGAAGAAAAAGCCAAAATAATGGCAAAACATCTAAGTAGCGATTACATAAAGTGTAAAACCAGTGATGATATTATTGGTACAGAGTATGCCGCGGTACTTAAGAACATTTACTCGGTAGCTGCGGGTATTGCACACGGATTAGGATATGGTGATAATTTTCAAAGTGTTTTGATGAGCAATGCCATTCGCGAAATGAAGCGTTTTATCAAAAAAGTGCACAAAATGAAACGTAACATCAATAATTCGGCTTACTTAGGAGATTTATTAGTTACCGGATATTCAATTTTTTCTCGTAATCGTATGTTTGGTAATATGATCGGTAAAGGGTATACTGTTAAAAGTGCCCAAATGGAAATGAACATGATTGCCGAAGGGTATTATGCCGCCAAAACTGCCTATGAAATGAAAGCCACAAAAAGTGCTAGAACGCCAATAATAGATGCCGTTCATGATATTCTTTATGAAAATAAAAACCCTAAGAAAGTTTTTAAAAAATTAGCAGAAAAGTTAGATTAGGCGCTACTCTTGACTTGACCCGAAACATATTGTATTCATAGGTATTGGGAACATTGACTTTCTTAGATTTTCTATCCATTAAGGGTATTTTAACGAAAATACAGATGCTTCAAAAAAGATAATGCTTATTTTTCGACAGCTACGTTGTTCTGAAGAAAAATCTAGACCTAAATTTGGTAACTATATCTTAATTTGAATGTTATACATTATGCTATGAAATAAGCCATAACCAAGAGGATGATACCCACCGATATGATTAAGTGGCGATTCCATCTGACAACTAAAAAACAAAAAATATAAACAGATGAAAGAGCTTATTACTACTTTTTTTACCGCTTTAAATGAGCATGATGTTGATGCTATGATGGCGTGCTATCATGAAGATATAATTTTTGAAGACCCTATCTTTGGCACATTATCGCCAGAACACGCCAGAAAAGTATGGTATTGGCTTTGCGAACATGGAAAAGATCTTACTGCGAAATATAGAGACATTACTATTGATGGAGATACGGCTTCTGTATATTGGGAAGCCCGATATTCATTTGGTCCCAAACAACGTCCTGTTCTAAATAAAGTGCGTGCAACTTTTGAGTTTAAAGAAGGGAAAATTAGTAAACATACCGATCATTTTAGCTTAAAAAGATGGGCAGCACAAGCCATGGGCTGGAAAGGAAAAGCACTGGGAGGAACGTTATATTTTAAAAAAAAATTACAACATCGCTCTGCGCTATTGTTAGATAAATACATCGTAAAACCAACATCAACTATCCAAAGATCTGCAGGGATTAAAACACCTCTCGTTAGTGTGCAATGGTTGTCTGATCATCTGGATGATCCCGATTTAATTATTCTGGATGCAACTATTAAAAAAATTGCTTCAGCCAATGCACCTCTTTCTAATGTAAAAATTAAAAACGCACTTTTTTTTGATATCAAAAATACATTTTCAGATATGAGCAGCGATTTACCTAATATGTTACCTTCTGCAGCATTTTTTGAAAAAGCATGTCGAACCTTAGGCATTCAAACGCATCATAAAATAGTGGTATATGATCAATTAGGCATATACTCTAGTCCAAGAGTTTGGTGGATGTTTAAAGCAATGGGGCACAAAGACGTAGCCGTACTCGACGGGGGACTCCCTGCCTGGAAATATGCACAACTGCCTTCTATTGTTGAAACTAGACCTGTACAACGTAAACGAGGTAATTTTAGAGCGCTATATCAACCTGATCTTGTGGTTTCCTCAAAAGAAATCCTTAAAGCAATTGGTCATGAAAATACTGCTATTATCGACGCAAGGTCTGAAGACAGGTTTTTGGCCAAAGTGCCAGAACCTAGAGAAGATCTAAAAAGAGGCCATATCCCAACCTCTATAAATTTACCCTATACGACAGTTCTTAGAAATGGTAAAATGCTTCCTGTAAAAGAATTACAAGAGATTTTTACAGATCTTGGTATTGAAAACAAAATGATACTTTTTACATGCGGATCAGGAATTACTGCCTGTATCATTTTGTTGGCCGCAGCATTAGCGGGATATCAACAAACAGCGGTATATGACGGCTCATGGAGTGAATGGGGGCAATTAGATGGAGTGCCTATTACTTGTTAATTATCATTTTTTATTTTTACCTATATATGAAAAAGATTTTCTTTTTATTAGCTACGCTCTACAGCGCAGCTCCTCTTTTTTCTCAACATGCTGCCTACAACTTAGAGGATTTCTTTTCTGATAATCCTAATTTGAAATGTAAAGTAGACTCTGTTTTTAATACCCTTTCAGATCGGCAGAAGGTAGCGCAAATGATCATCAGTTGTACCGGAGAGTTAGGAAAACCGAAGGCTAAGATTAAAAAACTGGTTAAAGACACCATTATTGGAGGTGTGGTTTTTCTAAAAGGAAGTAAAAAAGAACATACCAAAACGATTGATGAGCTGAATCTCATTTCAGAAAAAAACAGTACGCTACCTCTTATATTTAGCATGGACGCAGAGCCAAGTTTATTTGCCAGCAGAATCAAGGGTGCTCAAGACGTAGGCGAGACTATTGCTATTAAAACATACGCTCAGTCTGATGCTGTGGTGCACACTATTAATGAAGAACTTAAACAAATTGGGGTGCACCATAATTTTGCACCGGTTTTGGATATTAGTCCGGGTAATGAAGCTATCAAATCCCGCAGTTATGGTAATCACAAAGATTCTGTAATTAATTTAGCAAATCGTTTTATAGAGTGTACACAAGAAGGTGGAATTATTGCTACGGCAAAACATTTTCCGGGTCATGGACTAGTAAAAGGAGATACGCATAAACAAAGTGTTTATATTGACGGAGCTTTGCAGGAAGTAAATAACTATGCTCCTGTAATTGACGAAGGAGTGCTTTCAATTATGATCGCACATATCACCGTAGTTAACAACGAAATTTTCGGAACCGATGGTTTACCGGCAAGTTGCTCTAGAAGAATCATAACAGATCTTTTAAAAGATGGGATGTGTTTTGAAGGTATCGTAGTTTCTGATGCGCTTAATATTATGAAAGCTGTTACTATTTTGGATAATGCTCCCTTGCTAGCTTCAAAAGCAGGCTGTGATATGATCCTGATGCCTCAAGACGAGAAAAAAACAATGGATGCTATTTTAACAGCGATGAGCAACGATTCCGATTATCATAAGCAGGTTGTGGCATCGATTAAGAAAATTTTGCGACTTAAGATTTGTGCCGGAATTTTAGATGTGTAGTAAACTACCTCGAGGTAGTATACTCTTTGGCGGTGCCAATAAACCGGGTTAATGACATTCTAAAGTGTTATCAGCCAACAGGCCAGAATTTTAGATGATTATCACTTAGACTACCTCAAATAATTTTCCTGGCAGAGGTTTAACGACTCCTTTAAGTTCCATAGCAAGCAAAGTAGAAGCAACTTTAAAGGTCGGTATTTGGCATTGTAGGGCAATAACATCTAATAATTCTTTACCATTCTGCTGTAAAAAGTTATAGATCGTTTTCTCGTCACCTTGTAATTCGACGAATAACTTCTTTTGCACGGTTGCCGGTTGTTTTTCTTGTAAATCCCAGTTGAGCATATACATTACGTCAGCGGCATCGGTAAGCATGTGCGCTTTTTGTGTTTTGATCAACATATTGCATCCTTTACTTAGTGGATCATGAGCTCTGCCCGGCACTGCAAATACTTCGCGGTGATACGAATGTGCGATATCGGCAGTTACTAATGATCCTCCTTTATCAGCACTTTCGATAACTATCGTTGCTTCACTAAGGCCGGCGATAATACGATTTCGTGCTAAAAAATTTTTACGGTCAAAAGTATCAGTGCTCCAAAAATCTGTAAAAAAGCCTCCGTTTTCTTTTATTTGAGCCACATACTTTTTATGGGCTTTTGGATAAATTTGATTAAGGCCGTGAGCCAAACATCCTATAGTTTGCAGCCCATGTTTAACGGCAGCTCGTTGCGCGGTAATATCCACACCATACGCAAAGCCAGAAATGATAACCGGATCAACAGGCACAAGAGCCTCGATTAATTCTTCACAAAATCGGACGCCATAATTGGTTATTTTTCTCGTACCAACTATACTTATAATTTTTTTATGGTGTAATGCTATATTTCCAGAACCAAATAATAAAATGGGGCTATCAATACAATGCTTTAGTTTTTCGGGATAATCAGGATGGTCATATGCCCAATAACTTATGTTATTATCTTCTATAAATCGTAATTCATGCCTTGCGTCCTTTTCATGATCAGGATTATGAAGATCTTTAACTTTAGCTATGCCTATACCGTCAATTTTGAGTAAGTTTTTTGGATTTTCAGCAAGAACTCCTTCAGCAGAGCCAACCTCTCGAATCAATTTTTTTATAGAACTATCTCCTAAATTTGCAACTCTTTGTAGTCGAAGTAATGCAATAAGCCTATCAACCGTCATATCATAATACGTATATTGTTGCAAGAAACGAAAAAAATACAAACCTGTTAATAAATTCACAGCGCAAAATTATTATGATTTTCAATTTTTGTTACCTTTGATTCGATTCATAGATTACACTTCACAGCATCTATCAAAGCAAGGGGATAATGAATAACACAGCAACATATATTAGCGAATTATTGTACCGATATGAGTGCGTCATATTACCGGGATTTGGTGCCTTTTTAACAAGGAGAAAACCTGCAGAAATACATGAAGATACACACTCGTTTTTCCCTCCTAAAAAGTGTATATCTTTTAATAGCCAATTAAAAAATAACGATGGATTATTGGCGAATTATATAGCTTCGGCAGAATCGATATCGTATACAGATGCCTTAGCCAAAATCCAGCGATATGTAGTATCTCTTACCGAAAAAATGGCCAAAGGTGAACGACTTGAGCTTGCTAATATTGGAGCATTTTTTACCTCATTAGAAGATACGATACAATTTGAACCTCAAGAAAGCGTCAACTATCTTACAGAAGCCTTTGGACTGCATAGTTTCGTTTCTCCCGTGGTTAAAACGGAAAGTACAATAATGCGCGAGGTCTATAAAAAAGAAGTTGAAAGCCTTGAAGAGACTGTTCCCCTAATATTTACTCCAGAAAAACGTAAAGACCGCCCTTATTTACAATATGCTGCTGTCGCTGCCATCATTTTTGGAGTAGGAGGTTTTTTTGGGTTGAAACAAGTAAGTAATCATACCATAAGCCATAACAATATCGAATGGGAAAAAGCAAATGCCGAAATCGAGAATAGAATTCAGGAAGCTACCTTCGAAATTACTAATCCATTGCCGGTAATTACATTAAACATCACAAAAGAAGAAAACGCGGAAGAAAACCCAGTCAAAAAACATGCCAATACAACGAAGTCGATATCTGGAAAATATCATATTGTTGCAGGTGCTTTTAGAATCAAATCAAATGCAGACAAGAAGGTTCGTAAACTCAAAACTGCAGGCTTTGATGCTTTTCTTATCGGTGTGAACAAATACGGTCTTCATCAAGTCGTGTATCAAAGCTATAACGATAGAATTGAAGCCCTAGAAGCACTTCGACGTATTAAAAAAGAAGAAAGCCCAAGAGCCTGGTTGTTGGTTCAGGAACTTTAACCCGCTTTATGCATTAGAAAATCTATTACGACTTCAAACTGCTGCAAAACCAAGCACTACGTTGTATTTTAAGTTTCACCGTAGCTATGGCTATGCTGAAACTTAGAAAATACAACCAACGCTGCGTCTCGCCCAAAGCAATGCTTTGTCGTGGTATTTTCAAACCTCATAACGAAATTCTAATGCATAAAGCGGGTTTAAAAATTATTCTTTTACTAAAGAAATCCGATTAACTTCATACTATTTTCGTACTTCTTTTCCTTTTTTAGGGAGTATAGCAAATTTTAGATAAAATCTATGCTAAATTGACAATATAGTCATCTGTGTCAGCCTTTATTTTTACAAGTTCATATAGTACTACTTCTGTATACGTAATTTATCTTTGCTAAAAATTTAATTTACTATGAATGCCAGATACCCTTCAGAATCTCTTGCTACACTTACTGATTTTGTTTTGACCGGAGAAACTAATTCTTTGAACAATCTATTTGGTGGTGAATTACTAGCCCGCATGGATCGAGCTGCGGGTATTGCCGCCGGTAGACATTCGAGAAGAGTTGTAGTGACTGCCTCTGTAAACCATGTAGCTTTTAATAAAGCGATCCCGCTAGGTAGTGTGGTCACCGTAGAGGCAAAAGTATCGCGGGCATTTACTTCATCGATGGAAGTATATATAGATGTGTGGGTAGAAGATCGCCAAAGTGGTGATAAAACCAAAGCTAATGAAGCTATCTATACGTTTGTTGCTGTAAATGAATCAGGAAATCCTGTCGTGGTACCGCCTATCGAACCACAAACCGATCTTGAAAAGGAGCGATATGATGCTGCATTAAGACGCAAGCAATTAAGTTTGGTACTGGCCGGAAAAATGAAACCCGATGATGCTACCGAGTTAAAAGCATTGTTTGTCTAAGAATTCACATTCTGTAAATCCAACTTTGCGGATTTAAGCGTTTCGCATTTTGATAAATCAAAAATTTCATAATAGCCCTTCCGGTAGTAGGGTTCACTCGAACCTCGCCTATGGCTTGCTTGGTATTAACTTGTTGTCCTTCCTTTACCGAAATATTTTCAATGTTATAGTAGGTCGTAATATAATTACCATGTCTAATCTGAACTAAGCGACTGGCCCCCTTTAATTTTTGAATGGCAATTACTTCGCCCTCAAATATAGCTCTGGCCTTCTCCCCTTTTCTGGTTTCAATTTCTACCCCGCTACTATTAATTTGTATATTAGGTAGTGTAGGGTGTGGCTGTCGACCAAATTTTTTGGTCACTCTACCGGTGCCTACTGGCCAGGGCAATTTACCTTTATTAGCTGTAAAATTATCGGCTACCAACTTTGCCTCTGCTGTTAATGCAAATGTAGTTGCAGAGCCCTTATTGGTGACCTTCTTACCTGCTTTTTTATTTGCCTTGGCAATGGCTTCGCGAATTAACTTCTCGATCGCCCTATCAATTGCACTAGCTTGCTCCTGCTTTTTTTTGATTTGCTTTGTATATACCCCTTGCTTTTTGCGAATTGAGGCCATTAGTACCTGTTGTTCTTTTTTCTCTTTTAAGAGCTTGTCTTGTGCCTCTCTATTTTCTGTGATGAGCGCTTGTTGATTTTCTTTTTGTTTGGATAAATCGCGGTTCAATCTTTGAAGTTCCAGTGCATTGCCTTCTATTCGAATTGCCTGTTCTTTACGATGCTCGTTATACTGCTTCATATACTGCAATCGTTTATACGCCTGTGCAAAGTTGGATGATGATAACAGAAACATGATTCTACTCTGATGAGATTTACTTTTGTAGGATTTCTTAATCATTTTAGCATAATCTGCTTTAAGCGCTTTTAATTCGGTACGATACACATCTATTTTTTTTAGATTCGTATTTATTTCGCGTGTTAACAGATTAGCCTGTTGATTTGTAATTTTTATAAGGTTTTCTCTGGTGCTTATCTGAGAATTGATAGCTTCTACCTGATCAAGTACCGATAGCTCTTTTTTCTTGTTGTCTTCTCGTAACCGTTTCATTTGTGCAATCTCTTCTCGAAGACGTTGTCGCTCTTCTTCAAGCTGTTGTTGCTTTGTGCTTTGAGAAAACAAAGGATTGCCAATCAATAATAATATAACACCATATAATACCCTTATCGAATTCATTGAATAGTAACTTCCTTATAACCTGATGGTATTTTAAACGGAAAACTTACTTGCGCATTGTAATCTACCATTTTATAGATGATACTTATTGTGGTTTTTTGGTCTTTTTGCAACGCTTCGATATTAATTTCTTTGGGAAAATCCTGATTTCCGATTTTTTGGTAGCCGTTATAGCTTATGGTAAGCATTCTGTTCTCTGCTGTTTGCTTTATATGCTGGGTACTCATCTTAAAACTATCGGGATGTATTCTAAACAAACGCTCGAATAACGCTAATTCGGTTTTGGGCTGAAGTTGGTAGGTTTCTTCAACAATAGCAGCTTCGTACCGGTCGTCTCTCAAATTAAAAAGTGCTTGCCCTAGTAGCATTTGCTGTATTTTTTGATAGTCGAGTTCTTTGGTGCCCAACCATTCGCTCAACATCGAAAAATCTCCTTCAAAATACGTATTTTCGATTTTCTCGTAGTAACTCACCTTTTCTGGAGTGATTAGTACTTTTGCCAGTGTGATTCCCAACATTTTAACGCTAATCCAAATCGCTTTATCCTTTTCTATACGCAAAGTAGCAGAAGGACTATACGAATTTTTTCCATCATCATATCGCACTTTAATTTTGGCATGAAGCGTAGTAAAATTAAACGCATTGTTATAATGATTAGCAATAACCTTTTGAGCACTCAGTTTTTTCATTTTTATACCTGTAGCCGTTTTGGACCCCTTACAAGAACTTAGTAGTAGTAATGAAAGGCACAATACGTAAAAAATTCTATACATTAACCGTTTTGATTTTTCTGAAGTTGACTTGCTTTTTGCTGATACTCTGAAGCTTTTGTTGTATTTCCTAGTTTTTCATACGCCATACTCATTTGTGTATAAAAATCAGATTCCATTTTTTGGTTATCAATAATATAATCAATGCCTAAAGATAAGATTTCTATGGCTTCTTCTGCTTTATCACTGTGAATCAACGAAACGCCATTCACCAAATAAAAAATAGGTTGTGCAGGATACATTTCTAACGCCATTTGGCTTCCTATAGCTGCTTTTTCATAGCGTTTTAGGTCTAACTGTAATAATAAAATCCTTCTTAAAAGCGCAAAATCGCTGGCATTGCTTTTTATACCTCTTTCATAAAAATTAAGGGCTTGCTCTTTTTGATCTTTTTTATAATAAAAATGGCCTAACGCTGTAAATACCTTGGCATTATCCTGATTACTATCGATTAGAGACATAATTTCAGATAATTTTATCTCATACTCCGGATTCTTATCTAAGAACGGTAAAAAATCACTTATTATTTTAAATTTAGATGCCGTATCTACTTTCTTACTTTGTAAGGCTATTTGCATTGAGTTCATAGCCGCTTTATCGTCGTTGTTTTGCAAATAGAATTTATATAATGCCAGGTGTACCAATTCTGAATTTGGTTTCACCTTTTGTAATTGTCTGGCGGTCTCAAAAGCTTTTTCGCTCTGATTATTTTGACTGTATATATAGATCAAATTCAGATAGTTTTGTTCTGATTTCGGGTTCTTTTTTATCTTCTTCTCAAGAATTGCTATTCTGCTATCGGGATTTGTTATTTTTGCGGTAATTCTTTTTCGTAATTGGGTACGGTAATTGTCAACCCCATACTCATCATTGAGCTGATCAAGAGCCTCTAGCGCATCATCATATCTTTTTTCAAGAAAATACAAATTTGCTAATTGCTCTTTGAACATACTATCGAAGGGTACCAACCTTTCCACAATTTTAATAGATGCTTTATAATTACGTTGCTGAAAATATACTTCATACAAAAGTTCTAGCACATATCTATTATTGGGTTGAGCCTCAAGTACTTTTTTTAAATTCTCTTCGGCTTTTTCATACACCTTAAGTGCCAAATAGTTTTTCCCTAATTCTGAATACAAAAAAATCGGTTCAGCGTCAATTTCAATACATTTTTCTAATGCCTTAATTGCTTTATCATAATTCGTAATTGCCTTTTGCATAAGTGCTTCAAAGAAGTTTTCTTGAAATTCATCTGAAACCTCTCCCAAATCATCGATATTTAATTCTTCTTTTGGCTCTATCTCTTGCGCATACATCATTACGTTCCCCATCAAAATGACGAATAGTATTGAGAAACATATATGTATACCATTTTTACTCATAGAACAGACTGAAAACCTGATTGTAGGTGGTATATTATTCTAAAACAGAATAGTCGCCGATACTCACTGTTTTAAAATTTCCATCATAAATCGCGTTATTTCCTATCATTGCATTGTCTAAGTTAGCATTTTTTATGACAGTTTTGGTCTGAACCAAACTATTTTTGATCGTCGTATTTTCCAGAACACATCCCTCACCTATAGAAACATTTGGTCCAACTGTTGTATTTTTTAATATGACGTCTTGTCCAATGTAACAAGGTGGATGTATTGTTGAATTTTCTAAGGTTACATTTTTGCTTACCAATTCTTCTGCATCGCTTTGTAAAAAGCCCAACATTCGTGTATTGGTTTCTACCGTTACGTTTTTGTTACCACAGTCCATCCATTCGTCTACCTGACCGGTAACAAACGTTTTGTTATTGGCCATCATTCTTTTAATACCATCGTTAATCTGGTACTCACCTCCGTTAATGATATTGTTATCCAACACATATTGCAACTCATTTTTAAGCACTGCTACATCTTTGAAATAGTAAATCCCGATAACCGCAAGGTCTGACACAAATTCTTTTGGTTTTTCTACCAATTCTACAATTTGACGTTTATCGTTAAGCTTCACTACCCCATAGGCTTCTGGTTGGTCTACTTGTTTTACCCAGATAGCTGCATCAGCTTCTTTATCCAGATTAAAATCTGCTCTAATCAATGTATCGGCATAGGCAATTACGGCAGGTCCCGAGAGTGAATCTTTTGCACACATGATAGCATGTCCTGTACCCAATGGTTCGTCTTGACGGTAAATAGAAGCTTTTGCACCAAGGCCTTGTGCCAACTCGGTTAAACTGGCAACCACGTCATCCCCAAAAAAAGCAGGATCACCCAAAACAAAAGCAATTTCGTCTATAGGTTCAGCTAACACTCTGGCGATATCTGATACCAATCGATGCACGATGGGTTTACCGGCCACCGGAATTAATGGTTTTGGAACTGTAAGTGTATGAGGTCTTAATCTAGAACCTCTGCCCGCCATAGGTACAATTATTTTCATTCTTTTTTTGTTTATTGTTGTTTATTGATTTTTAATACAACCCCCTTGTCCTCTTCAAAGGGGGAATTATGGATGTTTAGATTCTAAACCCGTTTTATGCATTAGAAAATCTATTACGGCTTTAAACTACTGCAAAACCAAGCACTACGTTGTATTTTTAAGTTTCACCGTAGCGATGCTATGCTGAAACTTAGAAAACACTCTTCCAGCGCTACATCTCGCCCAAAGCAATGCTTTGTCGTGCATTTTCAAACCTCATAACGAAATTCTAATGCATAAACCGGGTTAAATTAATAGTTTTTCTATTTTGGTAAACTACCTCGGGGCAAGCCCACGAGGCATTCGTTGTAAACAATTTTTCAATTTCGAGACAAGCCTCAGAGTATTATACCCTTTGGCGGTGCCAATAAAACCCCCTCCGCCTTCGACACCTCCCCCTAAAAGAAGGAGGAGCTTATGTTTAATTTTAAATTAAAAGCTATACTCATACCACATACCTCATCATTCATACCTATTTTACTCCCGTGCTTCCAAATCCGCCTTCGCCTCTCGAAGTTTCAGATAATTCGGTTACTTCTATCCATTCGGCACGCTCGTGCTTTGCTATTACCAATTGGGCTACTCGCTCTCCGTTTTCGATGGTAAAATCATGATTGGAAAGGTTTACCAAAATAACACCAATTTCTCCTCGATAATCTGCATCGATAGTTCCTGGCGCATTTAGCACAGTGACCCCTTTTTTGGCTGCTAATCCACTTCTTGGTCTTACTTGTGCTTCGTAACCTACAGGAAGTTCTATAAAAATACCTGTTTTTACTATAGTTCTTTCAAGAGGTTGTAACGTGATAGGTTCTATAACATTTGCTCTTAAATCCATCCCTGCAGAGGCAATGGTTTCGTAATTAGGAAGATCGTGTGGTGATCGATTAATAATTTTTATTTGCATATAAATTTTTATATGTCACTGTCACGTTGCGTATAATTAAAAATGCGCTCAGCATAACCTGAATAGCCCTCAACTACGCTCGAGATGACCGAAAACAGCTTTTGATTTCTAATATCTTTTTAAAATTTGTTTAAATTCTTTACGCTCAAGAGCGTATAAAATTACTAAAAACAGGAGTAACAACGGAATAGAAATCATATAATTACTTTGGAAAACATAAAAAGATAGTATCGAGAACACGATTGATGTGATGAGGTATACTCCTATCTTTTTTAAATTATAAGGAATGGGGTAATATTTTCTTCCGAAATACCAAGATAAGAACATCATTATACCATATGCTGCCAAGGTGGCAATGGCTGATCCGACATAGCTATACTGCGGTATGAGTAAGAAATTAAGAACTAACGTAATACTAGCGCCAACTATAGAAATATAGGCGCCAAACTTCGTGTTATCTGTAATTTTATACCAAACCGAAAGATTGTGATATAAGCCCAGGCAGAGATTTGCCAAGAGAATGATTGGAACAATTACCATAGCTTCCCAATACGATGAGTCTGGAATCAGAAGTTTTTTTAAAACATCAGAAAACACCACTACACCCAATAAGATTAAACTTCCTAACACAGAAAAATAAAGTGTAATTTTAGCATAGGTTTCTTTTGCATTTTTGGCCTTGGCATGATTAAAGAAAAAAGGTTCTATGCCTAATCTAAAGGCAGTACTAAACAGTGTCATAAACACCCCTAACTTATAACAGGCGGCATAAATTCCTACTTCTGATGCTGCAATATCGGCCGGCAAGATATATTTTAAAAGCAGTTTATCAAATGCCTCATTGATAGAAAAAGCTACTCCTGCGATAAGTACTGGAAATGCATATGTTATCATTGATGTCCAAATTGCCTTATTCCATCCAAATCCAATTTTAAAATAAAGCGAAAGTACCATGAAAAATGTAAGCAAACTGGCCACCAAATTTGCGATGAACACGTAGGATACCAAATCTTCTTTAAAATATATCGCATCCCAGAAAGAGTTCGTATGGTTAGCCAAAACGGGCAATATCAAAAAGAAAAATATATTAAGTCCGAAATTAATACTTACATTCAATATTTTAAGTATTGCATATCGAATGGGGCGCTCATTTACGCGAAACCAGGCAAAAGGTAGTACTACCAAAGCATCCAGCGAAAGTATACCTAAACCATATGTGATGTATTGCACGTCAAACTCCAGAAATACTGCAAGATGTTCTCTACATACTACTCCTAGACCAAAAAAAAAGAGTGTAGAGATCGTTAACGTCGTTAATACGGTCGATTGTACCTCTTTTTTATCGCTTCCTTCTTTATTGATAAATCTAAAAAAAGCCGTTTCCATTCCGTAAGAGAATAGAATATTGCCAGTAATTAAAAGCGCCATTAATGAGGCATAAACCCCATAATCATTGGTTTCTAAAACATCGACATATAACGGTACTAATATAATGCCTAGAACTCTAGGCAAGACAGTTGCCAGTCCGTAAATAAAAGTCTGTTTAAATAGTTTTTGAAAAATGCTCAATGGCTAAATCTAATCGTAGTTGTAAAAATACAATTTTTTATCCTCTGATTTACATCGGTATATTCTTCAATGCTTTCTCTTTAAGGGTATTGATTTTAAACACTTTTTCTTTCCCGTCATCGATATACTGCAGCATACATTCGTTTCCTGTAAGCTCAAAAGGAATTGGTTCTTCTATTTTTGGTACCTGGTTGCCGAATTCCTTTTTTGGATCACCGCTCATGATTAAATCATGTAACTTTTCGGGATAGGTATACTGCCCTTCATAGGTATGTTCTGATGTCTTTGATTTCTTCAACGCAATTTTCTTCCCTCGAAAAAAAGCATGAGTAAGCTGAATCGTTGCAGTTTCTTCAATTTTAAAACTTACGAATAAGGTTATAGGACCATTAGCTATTCCTGAAGGAATTTCCTGAAAAAAGGCGTCTTTGATCTGCAAATCAGAGTTTTTATCCATTTTTTGGCCAGTAGCACATTGCGTAAAAGTAACTGCCCCTAAAAGTATACATATTTTAATGCAAAGCATTTTAAAATTTTTCATGATCATTCTTATTTATCATACTGAAAGACAAATCTAATGCCAAAAATAAGAAAAGCCTTATAAGTTTCCTTGTAAGGCTTTACATATTTGATGTAGTTCTAAGATTCTTGCCGAAGTTTATCCTGAGCGATAGACGAAGGGCAGGAATGACATATTTTAACTATTCAATGCTTCTGCACCACCAACGATCTCTAAGATCTCATTGGTAATCGCAGCTTGTCGTGCTTTGTTGTACGATAATTTAAGCGAATCTCTAAGCTCTGTAGCGTTATCTGTTGCTTTATGCATAGCAGTCATACGCGCACCGTGTTCTGAAGCGAACGAATCACGTATCGCCTTGTACAGTTGTGTTTTAAGAGACTTAGGGATCAATTGCTCTACGATTTCTTCTTTTGACGGCTCAAAAATATAATCGGCGCTAGTAATCGCATCTCCTTCTATCGGAACGATAGGCAAAAACTGTTCTGTAGTAACATCTTGTGAAGCTGCATTTCTAAATTTATTGTAAACGATGACAATTTTATCATAGGCACCGGTAGTAAACATGTGCATTAACTCTTCTGCCACAGTTGCAACATTTGTAAACGAAAGGTCATCGTAGATATCGTTTTTATTAGCAACAACAATATGCGTTTTGGCAACGACATCATTTACTTTTTTTCCAATCGTATAAAAATCTACTTGCTGAGTGGCATACTCATTTTCAGATAAATTTCTTACTGCTTTGATTATATTCGAGTTAAATGCACCTGCCAGACCACGGTTTGAAGCAATAGCTACTACCAATACTTTGTTCACTTCACGCTGTTCTGCATATGTGCTCGCACTATCTCCGTCTAGAGAAGCACTAAGGTTTTGCAATAATTCGGTGAGCTTATCTGCGTAGGGTCTCATTGCCGTAATTGCCATCTGAGCCTTGTTCAACTTTGCAGCAGATACCATTTTCATAGCACTGGTAATTTGCATTGTCGAGGATACCGATGTGATCCTATTACGTAATTCTTTTAAATTTGCCATTTTTTATAATTATGAATTCAGAATTATGAATTATGAATTGATAGAATTATGAATTTTTAATTATACTAACTAAAAGCCTTATAAGTTCATCGCACCTTTCGATTAATTGATTCGGAACTTCCATTGTGGTTTCCTCTACAATATCCAACCAGAAAGATGTTTCATCGGCTTCTTTTAATGCAATTGCTAATTTATTTTTGAAATCTTTATTACTTACTCCTCTTTGTGATTCTCTTACATTGGCTCCAATACTAGTACCGCTTCTAATAAGTTGACTAGCTATTTCATACTCATGCTTCTTTTTTAATTCTTTGCAAAATTTTACAATATCACAACCAAAATAAAAACTCTTATCAACAATTATATTATTTCTTCTCTTATACGTCATACATAAATTCTGAATTCAGCATTCCGAATTCTGAATTATTTGTACTTCGCCGATATTTCTTTACAAGCAGCTCTTAATACATCAGTTGCTTCGTCGGTAAGCTTTCCTGACTTTAATGTATCTAATGTGTCTCTGTGTTTTGCGTTAAGATATGCTAAATAGTCTTTTTCAAACTCTTTTACTTTGGATACAGGAACCTCTTTCAACAGATTCTTGGATCCGGCATAGATAATCGCGATTTGATCTTCTACCGTATAAGGATCGTTTTGTGCTTGTTTCAAAATTTCAACATTTCGTTTTCCTTTTTCAATCACGTTTAATGTAGCGGCATCCAAATCAGAACCAAACTTTGCAAAGGCTTCTAGTTCACGAAACTGAGCTTGATCTAGTTTTAAGGTACCTGCTACTTTCTTCATCGACTTGATTTGAGCAGAACCTCCTACTCGAGATACCGAGATACCTACATTAATCGCAGGACGCACTCCAGAGTTAAATAAGTCTGATGTTAAGAAGATCTGACCATCGGTAATAGAAATTACGTTAGTGGGGATATAGGCTGATACATCACCTGCTTGAGTCTCTATAATTGGTAATGCAGTTAATGATCCACCACCTTTTACTTTTGTTTTTATAGAATCAGGAAGGTCGTTCATGTCTTTTGCGATCGTATCATCAGCAATTACCTTTGCTGAACGCTCTAACAATCTTGAGTGAAGGTAGAAAACATCACCCGGATACGCCTCACGCCCCGGTGGACGACGTAATAATAAAGATACTTCACGATAGGCAACCGCTTGCTTAGATAAATCATCATAAATGATCAACGCAGGGCGACCGGTATCACGAAAATATTCTCCGATAGCCGCACCGGCAAAAGGAGCATATACCTGCATTGGTGCAGGATCTGATGCGTTTGCTGCGACAATAGTCGTATATGCCAATGCACCTTTATCTTCTAAAACCTTAGCAATACCTGCTACTGTAGATGCTTTTTGACCGATAGCCACATAAATACAATATACGGGCTCACCAGCGTCATAAAATTCTTTTTGATTAAGGATGGTATCAATACATACGGTAGTTTTACCCGTTTGACGGTCTCCGATTACCAATTCACGCTGCCCTCTACCGATGGGCACCATAGCATCAATTGATTTGATACCGGTTTGAAGCGGTTCATTTACCGGCTGACGGAAAACAACTCCCGGGGCTTTACGTTCTAATGGCATTTCAAAAGTTTCACCTTCGATCGCTCCTTTTCCATCAATAGGATTCCCTAAGGTATCTACCACACGCCCTACAATTCCTTCTCCTACATTAATCGATGCAATTCGCTGAGTACGCTTTACGGTAGCACCTTCTTTCACTTCTGTAGAAGAACCTAAAAGTACGACCCCAACATTATCTTCTTCAAGGTTAAGTACAATTCCTTCTAATCCAGAATCAAACTGTACTAATTCCCCATATTGTGCATTAGATAACCCATATACACGTGCGATACCATCACCCACTTGTAATACGGTCCCCACTTCTTCTAATGAAGCGGATGCTTCAAATCCAGATAATTGTTGTTTTATTATTGCTGATACTTCAGCAGGATTCACTTCTGCCATGTTATAGTAATTTAGAAGAATAAAATAAAAATCTTACTCTCTTATTATTAATTTTATAGTTTAATTACTCAATTCTCTTTTCAAATTCGTAAGCTTATTTGCTATACTGGCGTTGTATTGCAAATCCCCTACTCTTAGAATGAAACCACCAATGATACTTTCATCGATTATGTTTTCTAAAGTAGCTTCATTACCCGTTAGCTCTTTAACCTTTGCTGAAACCTTGTCACTCAAAGCTTTGTCTAAAGGCACTGCAGTAGTCACTTTTGCGACCTGAGTATGATGCAAGCGATCGAATAAAACCACGTACTGCTTGGCAACATCAGCTAATAAATCAACTCTTTTATTATGAATTAATATATCAAATAACTTTTGTGTGATGTCTCCTGTATTTTTAAAAATCTCCCGCAGAGAAGTCAACTTTACTTCGTTCTTAATTAACGGGCTATTCAGTATCATTTTAAGCTCATCACTCTGGTTAACCGTAGCGATAATAGTTTGCATATCGCTCTGAACGTCACCCGTGGCTTTTTTGTCCTGAGCCAAACTCAAAACAGCTTTTGCGTAACGTATTGCCGCTCTACTCATGATATCATTAATTTAAAGTAACATCTCCCAACATAGCATCAACCAATTCTAGTTGTTCCTTTTTGTTGGCTAATTCTTTTCGCACTACCTTTTCTGCAATTTCTACTGAAAGTTCAGCGACCTGGCTTTTTAACTCGGTAATTGCAGCTTTCTTTTCACTTGCAATGGTGGCTTGCGCCTGAGCTACGATTTTATCTGCTTCTGCTTGAGCTTCTGCTTTTGCATCTGTAATCATCGTTTCTTTAAGCTGTCTCGCTTCTTTTAACATACCATCACGCTCGGCTCTCGCTTCATTTAGAATGCGCTCGTTATCTGCTTGCAAACTTTGCATTTCTTTTTTAGCTTCTTCTGCAGATTCTAAAGCGTTTTTGATGCCTTCTTCTCTATTATTTAAAGAATCTAGAATAGGTTTCCAGGCATACTTTCGTAATAAAAATAGCAGCACTAAAAGAATTAAGGCCTGCCAGAAAAATAATCCGAATGAAAAATCATTAATTAATTTATCCATTTCTTATGTACTTAAATTTTTGATGTCTAATTATTTTTGTTAAAGTAAACATTATCTGCAACCAACCGTTACAGATAATGTTCTAGGATTTTTGCTTATTTTCCAAGAATTAAAGCAGCAAATGCTAATCCTTCTAAAAGCGCTGCGATAATAATCATCGCAGTTTGAATTTTACCAGTAGCTTCTGGCTGGCGAGCGATCGCCTCCATTGCAGAACCACCAATTTTTCCTAAACCGATACCTGCTCCGATTACGATCAAACCTGCACCTACTAAAGCTGGAATTTCCATAAAATAAATATTAAATAATTAAACAATTGTTATTAATGATGCTCGTGATCCTGAACTGCCAAACCAATAAACAAAGCAGATAACATCGTAAAGATGAATGCTTGCAAAAAGGCCACTAAAAGTTCGATCACTGATATAAATATGGTTAATAGTAATGAGATTGGTGTCATTACGTATAAATTGTCTGCCATAAAAATTAATGCAATCAAACTCATGATCACCACGTGACCAGCAGTTATGTTTGCAAACAAACGTATTAATAATGCAAAAGGTTTTGTTAATGTTCCCAGAATTTCGATAGGCATTAGAACAATCTTCATGATTACCGGTACTCCTGGCATCCAAAAGATATGTTTCCAGTACTCTCTATTTGCACTGAACTGAGTGATAAAATAGGTAAATAAGGCCAAACAAACAGTTACGGCAATATTACCAGTTACGTTTACGCCCAGAGGAGTCATTCCCAATAAATTTAAAATCCAAATGAAAAAAAACACAGTAAGCAAAAAGCCCATGAATTTTCTATGCTTTTCTCTTCCAATATTGGGTATGGCAATTTCATCTCGCACATAAATTACCAGAGGTTCTAGTACCCTGCCAAAACCGGTAGGCAGCGCTCCTTTTTTATACGATCTGGCCAGACCACCAAATAACAAAAACATAAGTATTCCCACAAATATCATGGTAACTACGTTTTTTGTAATTGAAAAATCTAAAGGTTTAGGATTTGTAGGATGTTGATCCTCGTCATATGTTATAGTACCCTCTGCATCGGTTTTATAAATTTTACCGTGATATAATCTGTAATAATTACCATCAACTTCTGCAATGGTTTCTCCATGATGAAATTTGGATGAAGAAAAAACTTTTAAACCATTATCCCATAAGATAACCGGAAGTGGAAAACCAACATGAGATCCTGTTTCTCCATCAGACCAAAGTGTAAAATCGTGAGTGTCCTGCAAGTGATGCTCTATATACGCATCAATTTCAGATTTTGTATTTACTTTTCCGCCATCTTCTCCGTTATCGGGTTCTTTGGCAAACAAGTTTGATGTGTTAAAAACAAAGGTAAAAATCAATAAAATCTTAACAACAGTACGTTTTTGCATTACGTGTATAAATTCGGTTCCTAAATTTCGGTGCAAATGTACATAATTAAGTTAGATTCTTAAACTATTTTTACAAATAAGTTAAAGTGCTCTTAATTCTATATAAATATATGATTATGAGTTATTTAACTGCTTTTAAAATTTTTGAAACATAATAAACTTCTAGAATCAAACAAAGAAGATATGGTATGAAGAAATTAAGAAAGACATTTTTGTCAATTTTGAATGTTGTCATCTCAAATATCGCAAAAAATAATCCTGTTTTTATAAAACTTCCTGCCAAAAAAATAAAACCTATCTGATCTTTGTACCGTTTGCTCAATGCAATAAGGATCAAAGTCAAGACAAAGGTAAAAGATGCATTATAACCATATGATTTTTGTACCATATCGATATGACCTCCTAAAAAAAGATGATCGACAATCCAATAATGAGCGATATAGCTTAATCCTACTACTATTATAAATAGTACTATAAATTTAATGGCCTGCCTGCGCATATGTAATCATTTCGACGTATTAACTCTATGAAGCTGCTTGATAACAATATACAACGAAACTGCCACGCCCAATAGTACAAAAACTATGGTCGACCATTGCTCTGCGAACCCATAATACGTATCTATTTGTTCGCCCACATAGGCAAACAAAAAAATAATGGCTCCCATTTCAAAAGCAATACCCGTTAGTATTGCAAATCGCCTAAGCTGACTTCCCTTGTCCTTGTGGTTGGGCTGCTTGCGGTTGTTTTGTTGGCTCACTGCTTGATGATGGTTTGCTTAACGATTTTACGCCGCCTTTCATAGAACAGGAAGCATTAAAATTTGCACCGGGTTCTACAGCTAATTTACCTACGGTAACTTCACCTTCGATATGCGCTGTTGGTTTTAAAGATAAGGTGTTTGAAACATTCAGGTTTCCTGAAAATTTACCTTCAAAATCGGCGTCAGAACATTCTAATGTTCCTTGTATGAATCCGGATTTACCAACAACAACTTTGCCGGTAGTTTTGAAGGTTCCTTCAATTGTTCCTTCGATTCTAAAACCTCCTTCGGCAACGATATCGCCTACCATTTTAGTGCCTTCTGAAATTTTGTTCTGATTGCGTGAAAAATCTGTCATGGGTCCTTGGTCTCTTCCTTTTTTATTATCTGAAAACATAATCTATAGAGGGATTTGTTAATTATTTTATTTCGTTTCTTCTTCGTCTGGTTCTAAGGCTTGTTGATATTCTTCCAAATTTTTATGAATTTGAAGTATTCTATAGTTTGGCGATGCTATTGTAAAATACGGTGCCTCTATTTTTTCGTAATATTTCTTTTTACGATTCCATCGCGTTAGATCAACACCTTTAGTATTTTCTGTCTTTCCCAGCGACAGTAATTCACCCAAACCTTCAGCTTCAGATTTATTTCTTTTGGTATGTACAACTACGAATTGCTGGTCTTTAGTATATACATCTATAGAAACTTTCATTTTATCGTATTTTAATTCCTTCAGAATCTCTTCGATAAGTTCTTTTAAAGCCATAGCCTGATGATCCCCAAAGGTCGAAAACGGGTAGACCAGCTTGTGATTTTCATCTTCATTGGCATCAACCAGAAATACATTGTTTTCTATCTGGGGAATGGTTACCTGGTACATGATTTGTGCTTTCTTACCTTCTGGGCTTTGAGGGTAATTTAATGCCACATAATTTAGAGCTTTCTTATAGGCTTCGAACCCCTGATACCTTCCTAATGCCTGGGCCTTTAAAAGTTCAAATTTGGGCAAGAAGTTGTCATCTCCTCCAAATTTGGTAATTAGCAAGTCGCTTCTACGTATAACTTCTGCATATTTTTGATTCTGAAAATCTTTGTACAATTGATTATACATCGACTCTGGACTATCTTTATCCTCGAGTTCCTGATTTGGATTTTGAAGAATCTTGGCATATCTGGATTCACCATGATTATTAATGATGTCTTGTTTGTATTTATTTGCATTTGCTAACTCTGCTTGTGCCGTGTAGATCTTGTACAAATTATATTTTGAAGGAACGATCAACCGTTCTTCGGGATTATTTTGAAGCAATGTCTCAAATTTATCGATTGCCAAATCATACTCCTGAAACTTTTCTTTATAGATAACACCCAATTGATAATACGCAAAATTTCTATCGGTCTGCAAACTATCTAATACACCTTGTTCTGTAGGTAACTGCGCAATATAGGTTTGAGGGTTAAAAGTAGGATCAGACTCAATAGTATACACTTCCTGTTGTTCTTCGACCTCTTCGGCAACGACTCCCGGATTCACAATACTAGACACTCTCCAATTGTCTTGTAACTCGCGGTTGCCATACGTTCTTTTGAAAGCTGTTTTACCATAGGCTACTGTTGTTTGATTGTAAAAATAAAACCGGCCTCCGGCCTGCTGGTTGTTTGATGCTGTACCGATAGAAGTACCGGATTGTCCAAAACGCTGCTCGGTGGGTAACTGACTTTTGATCTGGGCAATCTCCTCGGCTTCTTGAGCTGCTATAGCTTGTGCTTTTATTTTATCTGTATATGCCGAGTAATAAGCCAATTGCTCTTGTGGTGACATCGCAACTACGGTAAGAATACTGTCGTTGGTTTGTGCTATGCCTTCATACAAAATGACATCATCAAGATTGACACGCTTTTTCTTCAGTACACGATACCTTTTCGAATCGACAATCATACGTTGCAATGTACTATCATAATATGCTCCGGAAATAGCATATTCTTTGTTATCAAAATTGATGTCACCTAGCGTATAGTAATTTAAAGACTCTAAGTATTTATCTTCAGAATTGGTACGCAACGATTTATTGTAATAATCGACAGCTAGATCAATCGAGTCCAATGTTTTAAAATATACCGCTTTTTGATGGTAAATTTTATCTAAAAAAGGTCGGTTTTCCCGATTTTCTTCGAGATCGGTAAGCAGTTCGAGAAATTCTTCCTTGTTTCCTCGTTCGTAGTCAAAATTTCTAGCTTTGGCCATTTCTGCATTAATCATATAAATTCGGGGGGTCTTTCTATTGAGAGCGATCACCTGATCAAATGCATAATTGGCACTATCTTTATAGCCCAACTCGTTCAATAATTGTCCCTTGATATATAAATAACGTCCCTTTTGCTCAAAGTTTTTGGTGTGTACTGCAGCTTTATTAATGTATGTAGTAGCAGAATCTTTTTGTTTTAGGTTGATATAGGCCTGTGCCATCATGGCTACTGCATCGGCATAATCCTGAGGTTTCATATACTCCTGCTCGATCATCCTTGTTAGATCTTCGATTGCTTTTTCGTTGTTGTCTAACCTAAGATTGGTTTTTGCTCTCCAAACCTTTGCGTGATTAATGGTATTACTGGTGGGATATTTATACAGGATATAATTAAATGCCTCTAGCGCCGGGATAAATCGTTGTTCAAAGTATCTTGATTTTCCTAGAAGCAGAAAAGCCTCATCGATCTTAGGATTACGCTCTCTGCCATCGATAAGCATGCTATGCTTTTGGATTGCTTTAACTGCTTTTTCTTCAGCTTTATCAAAATTTTGATTTAGCACTTCGTTAGGAAGCCTTACATCTTCGCTTACGATCATTCTTTCTATAGGAAGCAGTTCCCAAAAGTTATCTTTATAAGATTGAATCAATTCTTCACCCCCCGTTGCAAAAGCTAAACGACCATTATATAAGGTATTATTTTTTGTAGTTACATCATGCCAGGCGCGATTAACGAACTTATCTTTTTTACGCGAACAAGCATATCCTAAGAATAGGATAAGCAATACTACGATGATTTGTGATACTTTTTTCCCCAAACCAGATCATTTGATACGTGTGATAACTAAAAAACTTGCTTTTTAGTGTATAGCCCGACTATAAAATAGCAAGTAAATGGTAAAAATACGTTTCTTTAACAAAAAAAACACGGGGTTAACCTATTTTTCTGCATGTGCTCCTTGTTTTATTCTCTTTTTTCAACATTAATATGATTTTTAGAATGGTTAATTTTATGTCGTAAAGAAGATATAGGGGGTAAACTAAAATCAGGCAAAGGCGAATAGACCCTTGCCTGACTTAACAAACAAAAACTGAAATATCGAAACAGGGTTATAATTTGAAATTAATGCGGGCAAATAAAAATCTACCGGTATATCCAAATTGCGAGGTTCTTCGGGAATACACAAATTGATCACCTGCTGTGCCTCCCTCTCTATTTTCATCGGGATAGACGTCTAACAGATTGTTTGCTCCAATGATGACACTCAGATTTTCTAGAAGTTTTGCAGAGAAAGAAAGGTCGGTTATTACTTTTCCTCCATAAACAGCATCGTCACTTACTACGGTTCCATCAACTCTTGGATCCCCGTTAAAATCATCTGGATCGGTAACTTCACCAAAAAAGACATTACGTAATAAAACATTGTATTTTCCGAATGACAGCGCATTGCTCAAGCTTATTTTGGTTCTAGGTTGCGCTAAGGTTAAAAATGCCTCTTCTTGCCCATCGAAGAAATTACCGCCTTGCCCAGCATTAGCAATTCTTGTCGGAACACGAATTTCTTCGACCTCAGTTTCGGCAAATGTTGCTGAAAGATCATTTTTTAAAGTGGTTTCTTCACCAAAATTGATTTTATGTGAGACCACGACATCTATACCTTGAGATTTGGTATCGATAGCATTCACAAAAAATCGAGCACTTGTTGCTCCTGCGGCTTCAAATATTCGTGTTAATTCTGGATCGCCACCGTTGCCAAAGTTACCACTATATACAATTCTATCATCGATATTGATCAAATATGCATCTGCAGTCACAGTAAAATTTTGAATTTTGGCCGTAAGTCCAATGCTATAGCTATTTGAAGTTTCTTCTTCGAGCTCTGCAATTCCGATTAAATCTGCTGCTCGGCTATTATTGGTGAACGTTCCTTGTTCGAAAGGTTGATTTTCTATAAAAACGGTACTGGTACGGCTAAAAAATTGTTGGTGCAAAGATGGTGCTCTAAAACCGGTACTGTTTGCACCTCTAACCGAGAAATTTTCAGTGATTTTATAGCGCGTAGCAACTTTATAATTAAAGGTATCTCCAAAATCTGAAAAGTTCTCATATCTTCCTGCCAGACTAACCAGCCATCGTTCTGTAAAGTCGGCTTCGAGATCTATATATCCGGCAATACTGTTTCGATACTCGTCGGTTTCATTATTAGGATCAAAACCTCTAAATACCTGAGATCCTCCACCAAGTAGTGTGCCTGTAAAATTATTTCTCACCAGGTCGGTATCAGGAGTTGTACTGGTTACAATATTTCCGTTTATATCATAACTTGCATAAGAGGCCTCTTCTCCTGCGGTAATGGTATAATTTTCTACTTTATATTCTGCTCCCATCGCCACATTTAAGCCTTTAAAAACATCTTCATAAAATCTGCTGATGTCTAAATTTGTAGTGTTTTGCATAAAACTAAGTCCGCCAGCATTAAAATCTCTTGGAGTTGCTAGCCCTAACGTTCCGTTACTAGAATTGGTTACTCTGAAATCAAAAGTGTTTGTTCCATATGTATTAGAAAAATCAACATTCCAATGATCTACTATACCTCTAATCCCAACAGCAATCGACCTATCTACAATATCGGTTCCTATATTTGGTAAGAATCCATTTGGGAATGCCGGCGTATTGGCTCGCCCATCACCTTGAGCAGGTCTACGATAAAAACCAGAGGCCAAACCTTCGCGATAACTAATTCCCCCAAAGCTGTAAAATTCTGCATCTTCACCCAACGGTATTTCCATATTAGCAAAGAATTTTCCTTCTCGCAATTTTGATGTACCTACTCTAAACCTAAAATCAGATCGGGTTAAACCTCTGGCAGCAAGTTCACTTTCGTCTACATCGATATCTAACAAACCTCTTAGGATCTCGATATCTGTGTTATTGGTAACGTCTAGGGCAGCGATTTGGTCTCGGGTTGCCTGATCCAGGTATGTTATTTCTTGTGCTGCCGTTTGATAATCTACCAATGTCATTTCGGCAACGTTACCTCCACTTTGGGCAAATACACGTTCTGCACCGTGATATCCTCTAAAGATATCACCTTGATAATCCCTATTTCTCAATGCGGGTTCTCTGGTAGATAAAGATCCGGTGAAGTTTATAAAACCACCATTATTCCCTATCGGTAACCCATAATTGACATCAACCGTTACTTTTTCACCATCGCTTCCTCCCTCAAACTGATTCGAGTTTTTACTAAAATTTGCTCCGGTATTTAAGATAATATCCAGGGTATTGGTAGCCTTTTTCAGCACAATATTTATTACCCCAGCAATAGCGTCTGACCCATATTGCGCGGCAGCACCGTCTCGTAGCACTTCTATTCGTTGAATCGCCGCTGTCGGAATGGCATTCATATCAGTTCCCACACTACCAGCACCCACCGTTCCATTTACATTAACCAGTGCGGTATTATGTCTTCTTTTTCCATTAATCAATACTAAAACCTGATCAGGACCTAATCCTCTTAGAGAAGCCGGATCAATATGATCGGTACCATCTGAAACCGTTTGTGTTTGTGATGTAAACGAAGGAGCCACATAATTAAGTATTTCATTTACAGTTGTTTGTGGTCCTTGTGCGGCTATCTCTGTAATATCCAACACATCGATAGGAACGGCTGTTTCAACCGCTGTACGACTTGGGTTTCTAGAACCTACGATAACTACATCCTCTAATTGTGCAGAGGCATCTTTTAATGTGACAGCTATAAAATCCTGATCCGACACGTCTATTTCTAAGGTCTCGAAGCCTATATATGAAATCACTAGCGTAGTGTTATCATCTGGAACGTTGATGGTAAAATTTCCTTCAAAGTCGGTTTGTGCGCCAATGGTCGTACCTTTTACCAAAACATTGGCACCAGGAAGCGGACTTCCATTCGAATCTTTGACATTACCTGTTACCTCTTTTTGTAGCGTCATTTTTTGAGGTGCTAAAGGAGTTTTCTTCAATATGACCTGTTTTCCTACTATGGTATATGAAATATCCGTTTGGCTGAAAAGCAATGTTAAAACCGCTTTTATTTGTTCTTTTTTAACTTTAATGGATGTTTTTTGATCAAGATTTATATCATCACTTATATAAAAGAATTTATACATAGTTTGATTTTGGATCTCTTCTAAAACCTCGTTGATTGAAGTTTCTTTAAAATCGAGTTCTATTTCGCCTTGAGAAAACCCCGAGGTTCCCATGACCTGAAAGATGGAAAAGCAAAATAAAACCAGTGTAAGCCTCATTTTTAATACATTTGATTTGTGCGCTAAGTGTGAACGTAGCGTACGATTACCCTTTTTTTTCATAATTTTGAAAAGTTTGGTTGTTAGTACTCAGTTAAATAATAATCAAACCGTAAGAGGAAGTGTTGCCGCACTTCCTTTCTTATTTTACGGATTAATAGTAATTTTTTTATCTTCTATTTCATAAGTAAACTCTATAGTTTTTGAAAATACGTTTAATATCTGTTGTACACTTTCAATGTCGAATTCTCCTGTAAAATGCGTATTATTTAGCTTTTCATTCAGACTTGTAATTTCAACATCATAGGTTCTTTCAATTCTTTTATACACCTCTTTAAATGGTTCGTTGTGTACTATGATCTTTTTACGCATCCAAGAAGTATATATGTCGGGATTCACTTCTTTTTGTGCTAAGATTTTATTGTCTTTGTTATATATCGCCTGGTGGTTGGGAGTTAGTTTGAGTTGATTATTTTTATTAGCCGGATCTTTTACCGCAACCGACCCTTCAACCAAAGTTGTTTTTACTGTACTATCCTCGTTATAAGACGATACATTGAATTGAGTTCCTAATACTTCGACATTTACTTTTCCTGTGTTAACAATAAAAGGCTGTTCATTATTGGTAGTAACATCAAAAAAGGCTTCTCCAACAAGATGTACCTCTCGATATTGGTCACCAGCATTAAATACTCTCGGAAATTTCAGAGAACTCGCTGCATTTAACCACACTTTGGTGCCATCAGACAGCGCAAGTTGAAATAGTTTTCCTTTCGGAATAGAAATTTCAAGAAATTCTGTTTTGGTATTCAAATTTTGACCTTGAATAACTAACGTATCCTGGTCTTTTTGCAAAATAGGATGGCCATGAGCATCTATAATTTTATCGCTATCATTTGTACCTATGTAGCTAGTGGTACCATCGGCTTGCACAATCCTGATTTTATCCAGAGGTGCTTCATCTATTTCAACTACAGCCGGAGTCTTTTTTGTTACGGGCAGATTACGATTTAAAAAGGTATATGCTCCAAAAATAACACCTGTTACCACGGCAGCATAAATAATCCTTTTAATAATTGGTTTTAAAGTAATTACCTTGTTTTCTTTTTGATCTATTCTATTTACAAAACGTTCAAAAGCGCTATTAGGATCAATATCCAGATCGTTTTTTTCTTGCTTATACCAATTTTTAACTTCCTGTTTAAACTGTCTCTCATTTTCAGGATCAGATGCTACCCATCGTTTTAATGCTTCTTTCTCTTCTGTCGAGATCGTCCCTTTTAAATATCTTCTAATTATTGTTAAAAAATCGTGCATTATGTGCGTTTTACATCTATATGATGCAGAAATCACATCAATCCCCTACTTTATTTTAATTTTTTTTACTTTAGTAGCCATTTTGTTATGGATCAGAGTTATTCTAATATAGATATATCGCTTATTTCTGGATTGACCAACGGAGATGAAAAGAGTTATGAAATTCTTTTCGATCGCTACTACAAGTGGTTATGTAACTATGTTTATAAGCTTACAAACGATGCGACGTTATCTGAAGACCTGGTTCAAAATGTAATGCTACGCCTTTGGGAAAAAAAATCTTCACTTAAGATTACTACTTCTCTTAAAAATTATCTCTTTCGTTCGTGTCATAATGAATTTCTTATGTATTTAAGGCTTCAAAAAAAAGAGTTACACGCGCTAGATGAAATAAAATGGCAAACACTTTTTGAAATGTATAACCAAAAAGAGGATCCTATTGAAGCCGACTGGCATAAACTCGAAAGTGCGATAGAAAAACTTCCAAAAAGGTGTAAAGAAGTTTTTAAACTAAGCAGAATAGAGCAAAAAAAACATAAAGAAATTGCAGCGTTATTAGGTATCTCTACCAAAACTGTAGAGTTACATATTAGCAAAGCACTTCGGTTTTTAAAAACCAATGTCTCGGGACTATTCTTTTAACATATTGCTTTTTAAAACACCACTTTATTTAGTAAAATACGCCTCTAATTCTTTGAGTGTTTGTTGTGAGGTGGCCAAATCCTTTACGACTTCTCCTTTATCTAACACTACAATACGTTGACATACCTCTGTAACGTGCATTAAATCGTGACTAGATACTAAAATGGTAATTTCTGGATTAGCTGCGAGATTTTTGATGATTTTCTTAAGCCGAATTTGCGTTGTAGGATCTAGATTGGCAAAAGGTTCGTCGAGTACAATAACTTCTGGATTGCCTATTAAAGCGGCTATTATGCCAACTTTTTTCTGATTTCCTTTTGAAAGATCTCTTAAATACTTGTTTTGCCCTAGAATTTCACCATGAAAAAAATCATCGTATTTAAAAAGAAGTGTATCAACATCGGCCTTACTTTGACCTCGTAATTCACCTATAAAATAAAAATACTCTTCGGCAGTTAAATACCCAATTAAAAAAGTTTCGTCTATAAATGCCGATGTTCTAGACTTCCAATCTTCGCTTTCGCTAACTTTTACGGTATTATTTTCAATATAGCCTGTAGTAGGTTGTATAAGATCTAGTAATGCACTAAATAAGGTGGTTTTTCCTGCTCCGTTATTACCCACAAGCCCAAAATTACTCCCTTTTTCTATATAAAGATGATCTATTTCGAGCACTGTTTTTCCTGTATATACTTTAGAGAGCTTGTGAATATTTATCATTAGTTAATTTTTTTGTTTGTAAGCTGACAATGTTTTGTACTTCTCAGACTTATAAATACGTTCTATTATATTAAATACCTTATCCTTAAACGCAAAGCCGGCTATCCCAACGACTGCTACTAAGATATACCCGGCGTTTGGACTATAGAGATAATAGCCAACGGCGTACAAAAGCATAGGCAATACCATTTTTGGCAAGGATAACATAAGAGTTTTTGTATTAAAGGCTTGCTTATCACCAAAGGCCTTTTTATGACTGGTTAAATCTATTGGAGTCTTTACATAAGCTCCTGCCCACAGCACAATATGTGAATTTACTCCGATATTATATATTGAAGTGACTAGTATTGCCAAATACACATCCCAACCAAAATAGAGATATCCCGAAGCAAGAAGTGTCGAAAATAAGGTTGCAATTACCATTAACCACCATTTTGATGATAAATATTCTTTATATTTTATATTCTGACTCATCATAAGTGGATAGTAAGCGCTATCCCAGCTAGGAACAAATTGTCCGAAACTCAATAAAAAGCCTCCTGTAACAAAAATGGCGGCAAAAATTGTCCAAACGGGATTATCATAGGACTTAAATGTACCTGTGAAAAATAGTAGCCCATAAAAAAGAAATAAAAAACTTACTAAAATTGTAGAACGAGCTCTTTTGTTCCTTTTGATAAGTTTGACATCATTTTTTAAAAAAATTGCCGTTCTGCCAAATCGATCTAACCACGCTAAGTTTTCAGTTTTTACAGTTCGGTATTTTGTTTTTACTCCGGCGTCGAGATACAATTGTTTAGCAAAAGAAGTAAATGACACCAAAATCAATACCAACAGTGTGAGTATTGGTACAAAAACCATAAAGGGTGTGCTATAGAAGCTCTTAAAAAACAAGCTTGTATAGACTGTACTATCAAAATACTCAAAATACTGTAATGTTGCCGATAGTATCAATAGTACAGCTACGAAAAAGACTAATTTATCTTTTTTATTGAGCAGTATATTCAAAAAATTATTACTGTAAATAAGTGCGATTAGTGCGATAAGCCATAGTAAAATGTCTATTGCCGGATATCCGTTGGATGCTAAGATCAAAGAAAACGGAATAAAAAAGAAAGCGTGAATTAGGTTAAAGAAAGAAAATACTGTTTTTGCCAATGCAAAACATACAATCTTATTTTTAGAAAATGGCAGCAATAGCAAAGGTGTACTATTAACTATGGGCATTTTTTGTAAAACATACCTAAATATGAGATCAAAAACCCACCAGTATATTAAAAACTTATTGATAGTTTCTAAAGGATCAAGGTGTAATCTTTCTTTAATGAATTCATAGACGGTCATTCCTGCTACGGTGAACATAATTGCAAACCAAAGCGCCCAGAACCCCATAAACAATTTCATGAAAAGTCCGGAAGTTAGAGATGCAGACCTCCAAAATGATTTCCATTGTAATGTAAAAAAGTGTCGAAACATTTTTAAAACAGTTTATAAAGTGATTTTAAATCACTTCTACGCCTATTTAGTATCAAAAAAAAGATTTTGTTACAAAATACCTATTCAAAAGTGTCTTAGCATTCGAGTTTAAATAGAACTGGTTTAAAATTTTTTCATAAAGTCTGTTTGCTCCTGTTGCATTTGTTATTTTTACAAAAAAAAGTGCGATGCCAGATTTTCATCATCTAACGATACAACATATAGAACGAGAAACGCCTCAGGCAGTTTCCATTACTTTTAAAGTTCCCGCCGATCTTGCAAAAGAATATGAGTTTATTGCCGGTCAATATCTTACTTTAAAAACTGAACTAGAAGGGCAAAAAATTCGAAGAGCGTATTCGATATGCAGCTCACCAAAAAGCGGAATACTTCAAGTAGCGGTCAAAGAGATAGAAGGAGGTACATTTTCTACAGTAGCCAACAATCAGCTTAAAGAGGGCGACGTGCTCGAAGTACACCCACCAGAGGGGAATTTTCTTTTAGAAACTGATGCCTCTGCCAAACACACCTATGCCGCATTTGCAGCAGGTAGTGGCATTACCCCGATTATGAGCATGATCAAAGCCGTGCTAGAAGAAGAACCACAAAGTCGTTTTGTTTTAGTTTTTGGAAATAGAACTCCAGAAGAAACTATATTTCACAAAGCGCTTTTAGAGCTTCAAATTGCCTATCCCGATCGTTTATTTATAGAATTTGTGTATAGCCGTCATCGTGAAGAAAACGCTCATTTTGGCAGAATCGAAAAACCAACTATCAATTATGTCGTTAAGAATAAATTTAAAGATATTTCGTTTAAAGCCTTCTATTTATGTGGTCCAGAAGAAATGATTACAGTTGTAAGCGATGTATTAGTCGAAAATGGTATTGAAAAAGGCACTATTTATTTTGAGTTATTTACCAGTAGTAGTGAAGCTACAGAAATTGAAGCCGATCTTGATGGAAAAACCAATATTACGGTTGTTGTAGACGACGAGGAGTTTACGTTTGCCATGGATCAGAAAAAAACCATATTGGATGCAGCGCTAGATGAAGATATCGACGCGCCTTATTCTTGTCAGGGCGGTGTTTGCAGTTCTTGTATTTGTAGAATTACAGAAGGTACTGCGGTGATGGAAAAAAATAGCATTCTAACCGATGGTGAAATCGCAGAAGGACTTATCCTTGCCTGCCAGGCACACCCTACCAGTGCATCGCTTAGTATAGATTTTGATGATGTTTGATACGGAAAAGGTTTGCCATTAATTGTTAGAGGATACAACACCTCGACTTTGCTCCTGTATGACAAAAAATGTTATAACTGCTTATTAATAACTTCGACTACGGTTTCTGGCTTGATCGTATACATCACTTTTTCGTATCCTGCAGGAACTTTATTTCCGTAGATTGATGTGGGAATCTGATCATATTTTGTCAAATTGGGCAGAATAGCATGCTCAAACGGCTGTGCAAAAGGCATAAAACCGGCATAAGGGTGAGTAACTCCCCATAGCGTAATTGTAGGTACACCGTACATCGCAGCTAAATGCGCATTACCACTATCCATAGCTACCATAGTATCCAGATTAGCGATGAGTTTCAATTCGTCAGCAAATGATAGTTTGCCTGCGATACTAATGGCATTTTTGTATTTACTTCCTATGTTGTTCAAAATATCGATTTCACGTTTACCGCCCCCAAATAAGAAAATTTCATACTCATTTTGAGCGTCTAACATTTCGATAAGCTTGACCATAAGCTCTAAAGGGTAGGTTTTACTGTCATATTGCGCAAAAGGGGCAATCCCCAGCCATTTTTTGGTAGAATTTTGAGTTATTTCTATGATGCCAGGAGTTAAACTCGGTTTTTCGGGAAATTTATGCTTGCTAAGATCAATGGGGTAGCCCAAGTCTGCAAAAACATCGGCATAGCGTTGGTGCGTTGTTTTTAGAGGTTCAAAAATCTTATGTGTTGCTCTGGTAAGTGCTTTCTTCTCTTCTCTTCCCTTATCTATTTGAACGACTGGTATGCCTGAAAGAGAGAACATTGTTTTCAATACATTCGAACGTAGTACATTATGTAGGTCTGCAACTGCATCAATGTTTTTTTTACGAAGTTCAGTAAACAAGCGCGTTAAGCCCACTATACCTTTATGCTTTCCGCTTACATCGGCAGGATACACTTCTACATTGGGGATGTCTGAAAAAACAGGCTCAAAAAACGCTCTGGTAAGCACGATAAGTTTTATATCGGGATATGTGTTGCTAAACGTTCTCAATACGGGTACTGTCATGGCAACATCTCCCATGGCCGACAGTCGAATGATGAGAATATGATCGTTCGCCGAATGCTTATCCCGGACTTTTTGCTCTTTTGAAATTCCTTTTTTACTGATCAAAACAACGACTCCTTCTTATTACGCTGCGTTAGGGATAGTAGCGGCATCCTTTTGTATAGGAATGCAGCACTTGTGAGGCATTCGTATACAAAAGATATAGCGAATAGCCCGCTCGAACGCCCTAATTACTTTTCTCCTCTCAAAACCGGATTCAATTCATCGTCATTGTACATTTTCATCTGCTTGTATACCTTCATATACTTATCTCCGTTTTCAATGTCGTTTAACAATGTATCGATAGCTGTAGAAAGATCTACTTGCTGCTCTAACAGCACATTTAGTTTGTTTTGGCAAGCCGTTTTATGGGCATCACTAGCATCTTGACGTATCGTTTCTTCATGCATATGATACACTTTTAGTGCTAAAATAGACAAACGGTCTATCCCCCATGCCGGGCTTTCGGTATTGATTGTTGCATCTGGTTTGGGCGTTACCTCTTTATATTTTTCTAAAAAATAACTATCGATATATTCTACCATGTCGGTTCGATCCTGATTTGATGCATCGATTTGTCTTTTAAGTCGCAGTGCGGCAACCGGTTCGATCTGAGGGTCGCGAATAATATCTTCATAATGCCACTGTACTGTGTCGATCCAACATTTACGATACAAGAGGTGTTCTATAGCCTGGGATTTGCTATCATAAGGATTAGAAAATTCCTGATCTACACTATCGGCAATGTGATATGTGTCTATGACCTCTTTAAAAATCGAATTTGCGGTCTCTGTAAACATGTATGCTATTTTTTAAAGTGTAAAGGTATTATTTTTGTCCCTAAAACCATAGTATCACCACCGGAATCAATAAGAAAACCCAAATATTGATTTCTTTGGCAAACTTATGGTATTGCATCTCGAGATAGGTTGAGCCGATAATAGCCAATGGGGTAGCCATAAAAAACAACTCTGATGTATTTTTTTGTGGTGCAATCGCTGCAATACCCATCGCAATGATTAGATAGGCAACAATGAGTCGCAATACAGGTTTTTGATTTGCAGATTTACGACTAAACTTAAACAAAAATAGGAGACCAAAAAAGATAGTGCACAAACCTATAACTCCGACTGAGACTAGCTCATCCCCAGATAGATACGGCTCAAATGTAAAAGATACTGTATCGATATACCGCGAAATTGGAAAAAATATATCATACACGAGCAATGTAAAACAATTGGCAAATACATATATCATTATAACTCCTAACAAAGGAATAATCCAATTTCTATAGTTTTGAGGTGCAAAAATGGCAACAGCTATAAAAATCAAAAACATAAATCCGATGCTCCAGAAATACGCCAACGAAGCTAATGCTATGCATATAGAAGCGTTAAAAAGTTTTGACTTTAGTTGTTTTCCGTCTCGTAAATACACTAGGTTTTGAAAACCCAATACCACCAAAAAATGAGATAAAAGTAAGAAGCTGGTATTATTTATAAATGCATTAGGCAATGTACATACCAGACAGGCATACAAAAAGATGGTATATGCCCCTTTGATTGTAAGATCATTTTTTTGCACGATAAACTGAAGAATAAATACAGAGCCAATCACTAAAAAAACATCTAGCAAATACAATAAAATGGATGTTATTCGTGTATCTATACCGGATTTAATACAGGTCGTACCATACAACACAAGAATATATAGTGCTATAACTATATATGTAATGGGTTTTGATTTGCTAAAAAAGCTTGTTAACACTACTATTTTTTATATTTTTGCATTTAACGTATTAGCAATATTAGAATATTGTTTTGATTTAGTAAAGAACTAATGTATAAAAGTTTAACCCGGATTATGTATTAGAATTTCGTAATGAGGGTTGAAAATGCAACAGTCTCGAGTGTTTTAAAACAATTTTGAGTCGTACTATTTTTAATACATAACCTAAGGAACATTTTTTTGGGTTTATAAAGTTTTAATAAAAGCACATTTTTGAATTATGAAAGATTTTTTTGAAGCAATTGAATCTCTTTTTGTCGATGTCTTATTTGCACCGTTTGATACGCTGCGCACTCTTGAATTGGATGACTGGACCGCAGCCAACATCGTGAATTGGTTATTTATGCTTATTGGTTTTGTAGCCTTTTTATATTGGATGAAGCAATTAAAGACATTTAATGATAATAATGAAGAAAACAGGGATCCTACTGCACATTCATTTTTGAAGTAAAGTCCCTTAACTCCCAAAGGGGGAATAACTCAAAAGTCCTTATATCTGCTCGCAGATATAAGGACTTTTGAGTATAGTACAAATTTAATAATTCCCCCTTTGGGGTTAGGGGGCTAAATCAAACCCTATATCTTTTCTATAACACATAGTATCAAAATGTAGTTTTTTGATATTTTGATAGGATTTTTGAAGCGCCTTTTTAAAATTATCATCAAGTGATGTAATTGCTATTACTCTACCTCCATTGGTAACAACTTTATCACCTTCAAATTTTGTTCCGGCATGAAAAACAATAGAATCCTCGATCGATTCGATACCTGTGATTTCTTTTCCTTTTTCGTAGGCTTCGGGATATCCTCCTGATACAGTCATTACTGTAGTTGCACTGCGCTTATCAATTTCTAGCTTAACCTGATCTAATGTTTGATTACCTACATGCTGAAATAAGGATACCAGGTCATTCTTTACTCTTGGTAATACTGCCTCAGTTTCGGGATCACCCATACGTACATTGTATTCGATTACTTTTGGGTCATTACCTACTTTGATTAGACCAATAAAAATAAAGCCTTTATAATCGATATTTTCTTTGGCCAAGCCGTCTACGGTTGGTTTTATGATTTGCTCTTCGATTTTGCTCATAAACGCCGCATCGGCAAATGGTACAGGGGAGATAGCACCCATACCCCCGGTATTAAGCCCCGTATCGCCTTCACCTATACGTTTGTAATCTTTGGCTGTAGGTAAAGTTACATAGTTTTTACCGTCGGTAAGTACGAAAACACTCAGTTCGATCCCATCGAGAAACTCTTCGATCACTACTTTTTCGCTGGCCGCACCAAATTTTTTATTGGTGAGCATATTTTCGAGCTCGGTTTTGGCTTCTTCAAGATCCTGTAAGATCAATACACCTTTACCAGCAGCTAGACCATCTGCTTTCAATACATAGGGTGGTGCTAAAGTTTCTATAAATGCTTTTCCGGCTACCAAACTTTCTTCAGTAAAACTTTGATAGGCTGCTGTTGGAATATGATGTATAGCCATAAATTCTTTAGCACGTTCTTTACTGCCTTCTAGCAAGGCCCCTCTTTTTGAAGGACCGATAACTACGATATCCTTAAGCTCGGCATCTTCTTGAAAATAATCGCTTATGCCTTGTACCAAAGGATCTTCGGGACCTACTACCAGCATTTCAATATTCTCTTTACGTACTAATGCTTTGATCTCTGCAAAATCTGTAACTGCCACAGACACATTGGTCGCTATAGCAGCTGTACCCGCGTTACCGGGAGCTACAAATAGTTGATCGCAAAGGTCACTTTGTGCAATTTTGTAGGCAAAGGTGTGTTCTCTGCCTCCGGATCCGAGTATTAGGATATTCATGTGTGTTGATTTTATAGTCTTTTGTACACCTTCATCCTGACTTCCTTTAAAGGCTATTTGTAGTAGTAAACTACCTCAGGGCAGGCCCATGAGGCATTTGTTGTAAACAATTTTTCAATTTCGAGGCGAGCCTCGGGGTATTATACCCTTTGGCGGTGCCAATAAAAAGAAACTAAACATCCCTCTAAATCTCCCTTCAAAGGGAGACTTCTGACTTCCATCTTTCGAAAGAACGAATGTTCATATAGGTCTAAAAATATACATTATAGCCTAAAAAAAACCATTTCAAGATTTAGGCTTCTTCTAGTTTTACGGCATCAAAAATAGTGGATTCGTTTTGGTAATGCTACTAGTTTTTTGGAAAAACTTTTGATTTAACGAGAGATTTTTTATTAAGATACTATAATAGCTGAGATATACTTAATCATCGTAGCGTTGATTTGGTGGGTTCTGGTGGCATTTTTGTATAAAATAACAGCCCTCCTACGGCTGGCGCAAGTTCAATGTCGTTAAGTTAAGGGGGGGGGTTAATAGTTTGATTTTCATTAATTTGAATGTTTTTAAGAATTGAATTTAACCTTATTCTGGATTCCGGCCTACGCCGGAATGACAAAGCCACCTTTTTGTTTTTCAATGTTTTTTGTCATTCCAGATACTATAAGTAAGAACAAATCATTTTATAACATATGCATTATATTGTATAGCAATGAATTAGTTCTAAACTTAATGATATTGCGCTCACGTTAGCGGGGTTACTTAGATTTGCCTGCGCCAGCAGGGGATGTTATATAAAGTTGCTTATCAAATAACCCTTTGTATATTAAGCATTTACCAAATGATTTATCATAAACATAAATATCCACATCGTAAGGTTGTGAATTATCATTAAAAATTTCCTTCAATTTACTTTTAGGGAATTCATAAATAGGGGTCTTTGATGAATCAATCAAAATGTAAACTTGATTTGTAAATTCGAATATTTGTTCCTCTAATTGATTGAAATTTATTTTTTTTAATCTTAATTGCTTCCATGGAACATTATAATTGGACAATGTTCCATAATTTTTTATAAAATTCATTTTGACTTGCCCATATTCTTTGCCTTCTAATCTATCAGTTTTAAAGGTTGGAATATTTAATAATCCTGATATTGATTCCATCATGTTAAATCATATTTTGATCAAAAATTGTTAATACCCAATTCAAATCTTTATCAAAAAGGTTTATAGATTCTGTTTCTTTAATGTCTTTAGTGAAAAAAAACTTTTTCTCCTCCAAAGAAGTCAACCTATAAATAAACTCTTGGTCATATATACAATGTAATGCATATATTTCTGGTAAGTTAAAAAACTCTTTACTTTCAATAAAACTGTCTTTATCTTCTAATGTAGAATTTATAAACATTGGGTTTCCCCCTGTATTTTGCCCAAACTTTTTGAAAAGTCGGAACTTAAATTCAGTAAAATTTAAATCATCTAATAAAACTCCAATACTCATAAGACTTAATTTCCAAAGTATATATGCCCACTTTGTTTTCCATTTATGTATTTGATATGATTTAGATCATTACCAACACTAATTTCTCTCGCACTATTAATTTTATCTAAATTATGAACTTCATATCTTTTTGCTGCCTGAGGACTTCCAGAGGGTAACTTTTTGTAACGATGAACTCTATTCATATTACCAAAAGATTCTTTTAGTAAAGCTTTTGCTTCTTGCACAGTTGCTACTCTAAAATTAGCTTTTTTTAAGTCTCTTATAGATTTGACAGCTTCTTTCCAAGCTTTAGTCCCCTGTTTTATTGTTGTATAAATTGTTTTAGCACTTCCTGCTCCGCTACTTGGTGATGGTGCAATTCCTGTTGTTGGAGAAGCCATTCCATTTGTAACGGCTCTACCATATGGATCTACCCAATACCAGTTATCATTGTATGTTACTCTTCGATAATCATTTATATTAATATTAGCTTCTATGGTAGCAGTAAAATTATCCCATCCACTAAGCTCTGATATCGCAGGTGCTATATGATTTCCTAAATAAAAACCATCAGTAATAGCAACTTCATCTAACAGAGTACCACTATTGAAAAAACCTGTAGAACTAAAAAAAGCAGCATCCCCTATAGATTGAAGCGTTTCAAAGGAAGGTAAGCAAGATACACAACCTCCATCGGGATCAACATTACTTATCCAGTTATTTCCCATAGATAAGTATGGACTGTGATATTCCCCATAAGGATCAGGAGTTAACCAACGGTTAATACGAGGGTCGTATAAACGAAGTTCGAAGGCAGGTTTTCCAGTTTCATCGTCAACTTCTTGCCCTTGGTACCCATACCTGTAGGGTTCCCTAATAGTTTTTCGGTTAGGCATGGGCATCCCGCCGGAAAACTAATCAAATGTATTTTTTTGATCGGTTAGTCTATTTGCCTACTGCTTCCCTCCCACTTTTTTAAAAGAACGTCCAGCCTTTCAGCTTCGGTAAATATAGTAAAATTTCGTTTTTGTAATGCCAGCCGCATCGCCCAACCTAGCTTTACATAATTGGGCATTATGGGTACTCCGCGCCCCATAATACAACCATGTAAAATAGGCGCGCACTTAACTACTAACATTGAAGATTTTGACTTCTAACGAGCTGTTTTTACGGAAGATATTACAATATTATACGGATATAATTGTGCCGTAGAACGTTTCCCAAGCATTGTGGGGTCATTCAATTGCCATTAAGACTAGTATTTTAAAAGCTAACGGAACTCATCCGCATTTGCCAACGCATTCCGTTATCTTTTAAAATAGTTTTCCGTTTCGAGTAAAAACATTTAGATTAAAGCTGAAGTGTGTAACGGTTTTGTGTGCCAGACGATTTTTATGTGTTCCTATTTATCAAAATAGTAACTTCAACATAAATAATCGGCTAGGCTGCGATGGGGCGGCGGAGCCAATGAGGCAGCGGTTTTGCTTAATTTTTATCATAGCAATAGCGTTCCTTATCGTTTTTAAGCAAAAAAGTAGCTGCGGGTGATGGAGGAAGGAGTCACGCGAAGATCAGTAGTCGATACTGACGACCGAAGTTGAGGAAGTATCGACGGTGCGCCAGCAACCGACGAAGCTGTGAACGAGTGACGAAGGAACACCTTTGACAGCCAACCGGTGCGGTGTAACGCAGTGGAACAAACCGGTACTACTAAAATCCGATCCCGCACCTGCGGAAGAGTCACTTGGCTTTTTCTCCTATAAAAAAATCCCAAACCTTTCGATCCGAGATAATATCTTACTTCAATGTTTAAGAGGGCTTCTACTGGTATGCCTTACTCTTAATATTCGTATTTCTTCTGCCTTTATCCGATAACTAACCCTGTAACTATACTTTTCAAAAGCGCGATAATTACCGTCATTTTCTATTTTAAACCTATCCAATTTATGGCTTTCAGGGTGGTTCGGTAACTCTTTTACTTCTTCCAAGATCACTTTTCTTACTTTCTGTGCTGAAGTTATAGACCGTTCTTTTATGTATTCATAACATTCCTGTAATTGGGATAAGGCTTCGCTATCCCATACAACTTTCTTTTTTACCATTGGCGGGCAATCTTTTCCACTTCTTCTTGGGTATAAAATTCTCCTGCGTCGATCCTTGCATTGGCTTCATCAATTTCTTTATTGTACTGCTCAATAGTATCACGCTGAAGATCTTCTTCCTCGTAACTTTCTGCTAAAGCCTGTACCAACCTTAAAAAACGGTTGTCCGCATTTTTCACATAGTCTAAAACGCTCTGCCTTAAATCTATCGCTCCCATAATATTCATTTTTACGTTCATAACAAATATACTCTATTTTAAGTTTAACATATCATTCTTTATCCTATCGGATGGTATTTATTAATATCGCCTTGTAAATCTTCTAAATCATTGATTAGATATGCTTCTGTAGAACTTACAAAACGGTGTCCTGCCATATATTGGGTTTCCCGTAGATTGTAGTTTTTGAGCCAATGGGTAATGACCGAAGTCCGGATTTGTTTAAGGCTCTCTATTTTTCTACTTTGTTTGCGTAATTGTTGCATCAGTTTTTGAAGGACATTACCTAGTTGTAAACTATTCCCTGTACTCACTAAAAATAGATCCGTTTTCTTTTGGGTTTCTGATAAAATTGCCTGCCTCACATGCAAGGTGTATTCCATAATATCCAATATCTGGTGGGATTCCAGTTTTAAGGTTCTTTCGTTACTCCTTCTGGTAGCTGCGATGTAAATGTTGCCTTCCCGTAATTTTATATCTTGGAGGGTCAGTTTTTTGAGTTCTGTAGTAGTTAAGCCTTGATATACCAATAAACTCACAATAATTTCATTGCGTTTTTCAGATGGGCTTTGACTTGATAATTCTTTGTAATCGTAATATAGTTTTTCGAGTTCTTGCTTGCTGAGGATATGATATAGGTTTCTGCGTTTGATACCTTTGATATCAATATTAGGGGTTGGGTTATCCCTTCTTAACTGTCGTTTTACGACCCATTTGTAATAATGGTTTAGGCTGTTGATATAGGATTGTACGGCACGGCTGCTTACATTTTTGTTCCGTACATATTGGATATAGCCTAATAACTCTCTGTAAGTAGCTTGCTCTGGATCTATCTGCTCTGCATCTGTCCAGGTGATAAATGCTAATAGTTGCTTTTGATGGGTTTGAGTGGTTTTGGAGCTGAACCCTTCGGATAACAAGTAATTTTTAAAAGTTTCCATCTTGTTGAGCAATTAAGTGAGTGTATATCTGGGTGGATTCTAAAGAGGTATGTCCTAAAAACCTACTGATATTTTCTAAAGGCATTCCATTGGCGAGCAGATGCGTAGCAATACTATGCCGTAGTACGTGCAGGCGTACATTTTTTTCTTGCAGGGTAATATCATCAGTTCTTTGGTGTAATATTGTTAACCGTATGGCAATAGATTGCGCTCCTAATCGGTTTCCTCGTTCATTGATAAAAAAAGCACTTTCTCGTTTATCTCTAAGTAATATTGGTCTACCATCGTATACGTATTCTTCTAGGTATTTGAGGTTTGTTTTATTGAGCGGTACAAACCGTTCTTTACCTGCTTTTCCTTTTCTGACGTGAAGTATTTGTCGATCAAAATTAATGTCATCTACTCGCAGGTGATACCCTTCATTTCTGCGTAATCCACAACCGTAAAAAATAGTCAGTATCGCGCAATCACGAAGGGCTATCGCTTCAAAAAAGTATTCGGGTTTGGTGTGTTTTACATTTCTTGGATATGCTCGTGTCGCTTTGTAAAGTTGTTGTATTTCTTGTATGGTTAGGGTTTCGATGGCTCCTGTATCATCTTCCTCCCAATCAATGTTCAGTATTGGTAATATCATTCGACCACTTTGGCGTAAGTAATCCGTAAATTTATAGAGTGCTTGCAAGTGTTTGTTTAAACTGCCATTACTTAATGCTCCTCCTTTTCGGTCATTACTCCGTAATTTTAGATGGTTGTAATATTCTTAGATGATTTGATTGTCTAATTGGGTGATATTGTTAATGTTTTGTTGTTCTAAAAAGTAAAATAGTTCTCGTATATGATTGGGTAAATTGTAAACTGTGCTTTCTGCATAACCCAAGATATCAAGCCATTCTTTAAAAGAGGCTTCTAGATATTGATAACTTTCGTTTTTTAAGAGTAATTTTCGCATCGCGCTTATATCTTTTGAAGGAACACAGGAACAGTTAGTCTAATTGGCTGTTTTTGTTTTGTTTAACCGTTCCGTTTTAGATTTGGAACGCTTTGGAATACTGGAACGGTTGCGGGTCGCAACGGACGATTTGATAGTATTCAGACAGTCATCTAAAACCGTTTGTATTTGTGATTCTAGTTCTTTGTATTCCTTTTCATTAGTGATCTCGTACTGATTGGTCTGCTTTTCTTTACGCTTTACTTTTTTAATCAAATAACTATCTTCTAATTGTTTATGATATCGCCATTGTGTGGTTTTGGGCAATCGTAATTGCTTACGGATTTCTAATGCCGTAAACAGTTTTTTCTTTTTGGTTTGTAAGTAAGATTTAAGATTTTCCAAGTAATTTCTACAACTCCCTGTTAACTCGTCACTTTTACGTAGTAAAACTTCTTTTAAAAGCATATTTGCATTTTCAATATCCTCTAATGTGGTTTCTATATAAATTTCTCCTGTGTCCTTGTCTGTTTGTTGCTCTCTTTGGTATTGATAGTAGAAGGTAACTGCTTCTATAAATTGTAAATAATGGTTATTGGTTCTTCTAGGTTTAAATACGGATTGTGGAAGGTTGAGTTTATTAGCAAAAGGGTTTCGTATCGTTATTGGTTTTAAAACCCTTTGTGTATTCTGTAAAAATTCTTGTATTTCTTTTTGTTCGTAAGTATTGATCTCACCAGCAGATAATTGACGTTGATACCCCATTATTTTTTCATCCTGTATGTTGCTTTCATCAAGGTAGATTAAAAAACTACGATTGGCATTATCTTCATAAATATGTTCTTTGGTGGTACAACCTGCAACACAAACAGGACCTTCTACGACTAGGTATTTTGTTTGCGTTTCGCCTTTATGATTTTTACTGGCAATGGTTTTTACGATTCTCTTTTTAGTTTATAGTTCTCGTAACGGGTAGAGTGCATTTTCTGCGCCGTCTAAATCTTCGATTAAGATGACTTTGTGTTTGAGTTCTTGTTTGCCAAAATAATAAAAAGCATTTTCTGATAGCGTAGTAATGCTTACCCGTTCTTCTTCTGGTATGAGTTCACCAACCTTTTCTTGTAAATGGGTCTTTCCTGTTCCTGAACTTCCTAAACTTACAACGTGTAAGGGTTGTTCTCTTTTTCTTGATGTAAAAATTAGATACATTAATAATCGGTTGGTTTCTTCTCCGATTACACCACTTTTACCGATTAAATCATTGGTTTTTTGTAGTAAATCTTTGGATTTTAGGAAGGTTTCCGCTTCTTCGATTTCTACTAGATTGAGTTTCTTAAATTTTAGTTTTAGGTTTTCTTCTTTGCTTTTGATTTCCTGTAACCTATATTTTTCTAGTTCTTCGGTGAGTTCTGCAAAACATCCTGCTAGTACACTAGTACCGATTTCTAATCGCTCTGCACATTTTCTTATAAACTTCTCTAATTGCGTATCGTTGTATAAATCTAAGTTGTGTCTTACAGGTGGGCGGCTACTTTCTTGTAACTGTACTTTTAGGGTAGTACGCATTCTGTCTAACCCTTCTAGTTTGATACCACCTAAAACCGTAAGTTGTAGGATGTCGTTTGTGTAAGTTAATTGATCTGTATTATCGGTTTGCTATTGCATAAGAATATTTTTTGCCTACATATCTGTAGCAAAACTATAATATCTTAATGAACCAAATAAACAAAACGCAATTTTATACTACACATTTTGTTTCTATATTTGTGCTTTAATATAAAATACTGTATTAAAACATACATTTATGACTTTTGGTGAGCGTTTAGGTTTGGTACGTAAAAGAAAAAAATTATCACAGGCTGATATTGGCAAACTTATCAATATCAATGGCGATGCGTACGGTAGATATGAACGTAACGAAGTAAAACCAACCATCGAGATGGCTACCAAAATTGCCAATGCTTTAAAAGTATCGTTGGATTATTTAGTAGGTAGTACTGATTTAGAACTCGATACAGAACTCCTTAAAAGAATAGAACACGTCTCTAAGCTATCTCAAAAAGAAAAAGAACATATTTATATTACCATAGATGCCCTTATTCGTGATTTTAATGCTAAAAAAGCGTATGCTTCTTAAAAGCAAAACCACAACCTATCAATAAAATAGATCGTGGTTGTTTTACTATTTTTACCGTTACCTGCCAAGCTTTGACGGCACGAGCCAAAAGCATCGCGCTAGCCGTTACTTAGTTTTGCTCGCGCCCAATGTCATTAAGTTAAGGGTTTATTTGTTTGATTTTAAAATACTTATAGATGTGAAAACTCATTTTTTTTGTACATTACTGTATTAATCAATTTTTATTACCTTGAAAAAAAACTGCTGTTTTTATTTTCGAGAAGGTCAAAACAGAGCTACTGAGCGAATCGTTAAAAAATGAATTTAGAGTTTCAAAAACATGCTTTACAAGGATTCGAAAACAACAGTTTTCTTATATCTTGTTGTTTATGATGAACCTTTTAAGAAAAAGCTTATCGTTGGAGATTGAAAATTTCTGGAGTTTTCTAAAATTTAGTCCATCAAAGAAGTTTACCAAAAGTGCCTTTGTTCAAGCCCGAATGAAGATTAAACCAGAGGTATTCAAACATCTTTCTCAAACTTTGGTAAGCGAATTTTATACAGATAACGATGTAGCTATTAAGAAATGGAAGGGTTTTAGGTTGCTAGCTGTCGATGGTTCTAGAATTACCCTACCTATCACAGAGGAATTGAAGGGCTTATACGGGGAGACCAAAAACCAGTCAACAACCAGTATTGTCCAAGCCAGATGTTCGATGCTTTATGATATGGAAAACAACTATGCTTTGGATGGTAGATTAGCTCCTTTAAAACAAGGCGAGAGGGAATTAGCTTTGTCCCATCTATCGTTTTGTCAAAAAGGGGATTTGCTAATTTATGACAGGGGCTATCCTTCCTACGATTTTATACATCAGCATGTTACCCGGGATTTAGATTACTTAATGCGGGTCAAAGTTAGTTTTAGTCAGTTAACGATCGATTTTGAGAAAAGTAAAAAGAGATCGGAAATTGTCGAGATTTTCCCAGGTAAGAATACTAAGCTATCCGATAAAACCTACCGAAAAGATACTCCTATAAAATTGCGGCTTATTCAAGTAGAGCTTTCTAAGGGACAAGTTGAAATTTTGATGACTTCTTTACTAAATGCTAAAGCATATCCCAATACAATCTTCAAAGAACTCTACAGAAAAAGATGGGGTGTTGAAACATTTTATGATGAGTTAAAAAATAAATTGAAAGTAGAGCATTTTTCAGGATATTCTAATCAAAGTATCCTTCAGGATTTTTATACCGCTTTGTTCATTAGTAATATCCAAACTTTGATCGTTGGCGAGATAGAAGATGAAATTACCATACAAAACCAAGAAAGAAAGTATAACTATAAAATTAATACTAACTTATCATATGGACTATTAAAAAATAGAATATTAGAAATCTTTTTATCCGAAAACTCTATGCAAAATACAGTAGAGCAAATCAAAAAACTATTCCTTGAGCATCAAATACCCATAAGACCCAATAGGTCTTTTAAACGAACTTCAGGAAAATATCGATCCAGGATTAAACCTAAAGTCCCTAAAAATCAAAAAGATGTATTATAATAAATACCTTAACTTAATGACATTGTGCTCGCGCCAGCAGAGGTTGCTATTAAAATTTTTTTACGCTAATATCTAATCAAAAAAAGAAGAATATCTGTATGTTTTATAAAGAAAAAACTTATCAGAAGTATCCTTCTTATAGTGATATAAAACTAACTCACCTATTCTCTTAAACAAAGAATCACCAACTTCAACATTATCTTCTTTTTTAACTTTGTAAAGACTTAGTATTACAGGTTCTCCTCTAGTAAAATGAACTTTGACATCCCCTTTCCCCCCATAAATAGAAACATTCTCAATAATTCCATTCATGCTATCATTTAGAGCTAAATTCTTGCTTCTTTTAATTAAAAAGAAAATCCCAACAAAAAAGACAATAAATACCAATATTTTTAAATACTTCTTATTCATAAGTAGCGTTAAAATTTGTATCAATTATTAAATTTTTACTAGGCTCTACAGGATTATTAATGTATAGATTTCCATTATTATGAAATAGCATTGTATTGTGCCTAACTCCAGCTTTAATATTAGCCCCCGTAAGAGGACTCGCTTCTGCTCCACCTGAAACACCTCCATAAATACTAACCCAAGTTGGTTGAAGTTTATCATTTAAACTTGCATCAGCACCTGCAAAAGCTCCTAACCCTAAAGCTAGACCGCCTTCAACAAAGGTTGAGTAACCACCTAAATCTCTTACATTAATTTGATCAACTGATCCATTATAAAACTTTTTAGAGAGAAAAGCTGAAGCTGTAACTTCGCCCCCATCTCCAACAGTAATGGCTGGACCAATGGTTACATTAGGCTTAAAACTTGCATCTTTACCTCTTAAAATCCAAGTAAATTCGGCATTGACATCGGCACCTAAGAATATATTAGCAGCATATCCACCACCAAAAGAGATAGCATCCCCTGTAATTCCCCTAGTTATATCATTATTCCATAAATCACTAAAAGAAAAAGGCCTTTCAAGTACTCCTAAATTAACAGTATTTAATTGTGTTTGGGCTGTAGATGCAATTGAAACTAAAGTTCCCTGGTTTATACAAGATACACAGCCCCCATCCGGATCAATATTAACTACAGGATTATTTCCCATTCCTAAATAAGGAGAAGAAAACTCCCCGTAAGGATCCGTAGTCAACCATCGCCCTATACGACTATCCCATAATCTAAGCTCAAACGCTTCTTTCCTGGTTTCTGGATCAACTTCCTGACCTTGGTACCCGTACCTGTAGGGTTCTCCTATGGTTTTCCTATTAGGCATGGGCATCCCAAAGGGATAGTAGTCTGTAGCACTATTTAATCCTATGGCTTCGCCATAGGCTGTTCTACCCACTACAGCACGTACATTACCCAAATGATCGGTTAGCTGATATAAATTCGTACCGTCACTTATACGTACGCCTAATCTACTTGCGCCGTAGATCGTATTTTCGATCAACTGGCCATTTCTATAAATTGCCAAAGCGCTGCCTGCTGCATCTCGTACATAATGTTCGGTATATATTAAGCTACCATTGGTAGGATTATATCTTTCCTTTTTTACCCGATACCCTTTATCGTTGTAAAAGAACTTCACCAGGGGTTGATTATCCTTTTGTACTTCGGTCACCAATCCACTGGCATTATAAAGATAATGAATATTTTCTTCATGGTTTTTTATCAATTGTCCTATTTGGTTATACTCATAATTATCGCCGTTTTGATCACCTATATCCTTTGCGCCTGGTACATCACCAGCAGCATCATCTACTCGTAGTAATTGATTGGGTTTATCTGTCTTGTAAACATACGATAGTTGATCCATGGCATTGCTACCACTTTCGGTATGTTTATTACGAAACAAGGATTGGATATTACCATTGGCATCATAGGTTAGATTACTCACCTTATAATCACCATTGCTATTTGCTAAAAAACTTCCTGCGTTTACATCATGTATGGGTCCCGTCTGAGAGATTTTTGCCGATACTGTACTCCCTGATTTTGCATGAAAACCGGGCTTTAATGTAATCGCCTGGTTGGCAAAATAATTTTTAGTGCTTCCCGAGTTTGTAATATCGGTAGTAGTAATGTAATCTTGTGGTGCATTTCCTAACTGTTCTTCTGTAATTACAGGCAAGCTAGTATAGTCTCCCGTAAACTGTCCGTACTCGGCTTTTTGCAACCAGTTGTTTCTGTTGTACTGATATTGATAGGTATGCTCTTTACCGGCTACTGGATTGTAGCTAGAGTTCCAGCGTATTCCTTTTATGTTTCCGTTATATTGATTTGTCCCGTAACTGGCGCTTTTAATATTACGCAAGGGGCGGTTATAGTCATGTTCGTGATAATCAATGATCATCCCAAACAGGTCGTCTGTATCTCCGCTAGGATCATTTTGACCTTTTAAACTTGGGTGGTTGATACTTTTTAGGGCTCCTTGTAGATTATATACATAATCAATCCCTTGCAAATTTTTTGCCAGATTAATACGCTTTAGCGCTCCTGTCTGGTAATACTCGTACTGCGCATGTTCTATGTATTTTGTATCATCAGTAGATGTCTCTACTTTGATTAAACTGTAATCTGCCTGGTCATAAGTATAACGATGTATAAATTGATCAGGTTTATCTTTTTGGTAAATTACTTTATCTATCAGACCAGATATAGCATTATATTCATAATCAATAGTTTTAACACCTAAACCTGCTATATTTTGAACTATCCATTGTACCCTGCCATAAATGTCATAACTGTACCATGTTGTTGTATTGCTGTTACTAGTTTTTGAAACATTACCGGCTACAAAAGATTGTGTAGTATAATTGTTGCTACGATTGTCTGTTCCAAATGCGGCTTTAAGACCCGATAAATCAGGAAGATCATATGTAGTTTGATACACTTCTTGTAAGCTAACATCTGGGTTTTGTTGGAGCAGTTGTGCAATCTGCAAACTTTCATCAAATAAAGCGATTGCCAAAGGGTCGTTTGCGTCTATACCATCGCGATCGTAAAGGAAGGCATTAAGTAATTCTGGTGTTAAATCGGGGTATACTATGATGCCACTCGCTACTGGTCTGGCACGATTATCATAATCTGTAAACGATATTTTTTTATCGATTAATTGCTGACTGTTTATCGATAATCTAATTTGCCCGTCTTTTCTATAATGAAACCAAGCGTTTCCTTCATCTGGGCTAGTGGTAGTTTCTAATTGCCCTAACGAATTGTACTGAAAAGTACTTTCAAGATGATTTAGGGGTTGCTTACTGCGCAATAACCGTCCGGCTTTGTCGTAGTAATTCAAACTGTAGTCATAATAGTTTTCTGGATATTTAATGTAAATAGGTTGGATTTCAGGATTGTATCGATCTCTAGGGGTATTACTTAACACGACAATTCTATAAAATCCAGGATTAAGACTACTTATACTTGCATTCACCACTTTTTCGGTAATTAGATTATAAATACGCAATTGATTTGAAGCAGTCCCAAGTTTTTCGATTCCTTTGGTTCCTTTTGGGATATGAATATCAACAAATTCTTGTAAACCGATTTCAACGGTTGCATATCGTACGACTGCATCACCACTGCGCGCTGAAGCCAAGGTTTTTCCATCTGTATCGGTAAATATTACGTTTTCTACCCCGTGTACATCGCGAGTTACGGTTTTGATCACTTTGTACCCGTTATATTTAGCTTCACCAAAAGCTACATTTTTTGACAATTCTTGCCCTGCCGGCATAGAGAAGGAATAGCCATTTTTCCATTGGTTATTAATTTTATTGCCTCCTATTGTTTTAAGCACTGCCCCAGGATTAAGATCACTATAGATAGTTCTGCTATATGGGCGTTGGGTAACGTCTTGATAGGGTTCTTGTGTATTAGCCGCGCTATAGTACCAACCTAAGGTATTTTCTTGATTTCCGACAATTGTTGGATCTTCTGGGTTGTTTTCGAAATCTGCAACAGAAAATGTATTTCCATCATTTTTTCTGATAAAATTAGACCTATAGAAAAAATCTAATGGGATATCTCTGTTTGTTGGAGCACTTAGTGTTCGTAAAGCCTGTCTGCCCTGGCTGTCATAAAGTGTTGATGATGCCCAGGTTTCGCCAGTTTTGAAATCTTTTGTTTGTACCTGTACAAGCTTTCCTAAATTGTCAAAGTAAGATTTACTTTGTGCTATAATTTTTCCGGTAATATCGTATCCTATAATTTTTACTGTATTTTTTGACTCTTCTAAAGTATGATTTGGCGGGGGAGGTGGAGGGCATCCATCTTCTTCACCATACAATCCAGGACATCTGTCATTATTATTTGATACATACTTTTTTCCGTCATTAGGAGGTTGGCAATAACTTACAGAACTTACGACAGGAGCACCTTCTCCTAGACCATCATCATCGGTATCTACATACCAAACTGAGTTCTGCCAGTTATTACGATTATTATCGTCGCAATCTTGTGCATTGTTTACATAATTACCTGAAGGTTCTCCGCAAGACATAACAGCAGTAGAACCGTATGCACCTTTACCGTCTCCATCTGAATCAATATAATATCTTTCTTCAAAAATCAAATTCTCATCATTATCATTACAATCACCACTTCTTCCAACATATCCTACAGGTTGGATACAACTAGTTTCCGTTACCGTATATGATCCATAGGTATCACCGTCCTTATCTCTATACCATGTTTTCGGTCCACGAATATTTCTATTATTATCATTACAATCTCCTCCTCTAATTACTCCGGGAAGAGGTTTATTTTTACAAACGTACATGCTTATTCGAGCTCCGCCAATACCATCATTATCAAGATCATAATATCGATTATCTACCCAAATTTGATCATTGAAAGAACAGTCTAATGCATCATCTTCGCTTTGGGCATAAGCTTGAGAAATAGCATTTAAAACGAAACAAAATATTAAAAACTTTTTCATTATATTTTCTTTTTTAATGTAGTAATCAATTAATTCATTTAATATTGTTCTCCACAATTCAGGCAACCATCCACTCCACCGTCACCATTTGAGTTGCAAATACGTTTATAAAAACCTCTACGTGATTTTACTCCACCTATTACATTGTCTCTAACTTCTAGCATAAAAGGAACACCTTTATCATCACACAATTCATCTACTAAATAAATAGTTCCTTGATTGGACCAAGAACCAAATGTTAAATGGCTATATCCTGTTTCTCCTTCTTGACCTTTTGCCCAGCGAAAAGAGAAATTTCCACTACCTCCATATGTAGTTACTGTTATTTTTCCAGTAGGTCCTGAAGTGGGAACTGCTACACCAATACTAAACGATATTTCATTTTCTTCTGAGCCTCCGCCTAAATCTCCACAAATAGGGTTGCTATATCTATATATACTATGATCGATTAATTTTAATCCTCCGGCAATATTCGTCGCATCAACAACTTCATTATAGGTTTTCTTTAATTTCCCATTGTTATCATATTCATAGTGCGTTGCCAGATTATTGGATCCCAAAATATCAGATAGCTCATCCCATTTATTGTAAATATAACTTGTCATTGAAGATTCGATGGGATGTAGTCTAAAATCGTCTGCATATATGGTATTAGCAGATGCAGTAATGTAAATCGTTTCATCTCCCGCAGATAGCTCTTCATAATGATTTAATTGAGTCCAATTTCCGGCAGATACTTTTTCACCATTAAAAGGTTTTGTCTCACCATTAATATGAATTCTTGCATCATTAACATTAGCTGTATTAACCCATATCGAAATTTTATATTGACCTGCACGGTGTTGATCATTAGCCTTCATTGAAATTTTGAAACCTTCATTTCCTGGACCTAGAGCTAATGAAAATTTACCTGTATGAGCAATTACGTTACTTTGGAAGTTTGCCCCTTGGATTTCATTTCCTATATAATTTCCATTTTTATACTCTGCACTAGAGTAGAACATTTCGGTATACCCTGCGTTCGCTACTATGGCTATTTTAGAATCTTTATCTGTCATTTTAGTAGCTACCTTGTTGTTGTTCATATCTATAGTTTCTAATGGCATCGAATAATGGTCATAAAGGCTAATTGTTGACGTATTGATCCATTTGGGATTGGTTTGAGTTCCGTTGATTTGCCAATTAAAACTGTCAAAATCACCAGTATATTCTGAATATGCTCCATCCGTATCTACATCACTTTTCCAGGTATAGGTTTTATGCTTACGCCAGATTCTTGCATTTTCTGTAGGAGCTAATTCTGTTGACCCATCTGTTTTTCGGTAAGTCCAGTTGTTATTCCATGTAGTAATATTTGTATTAATAGCTTTCCAAGTGTTATTTACTTTGATTTGTGTTAATATTGCTGCATTTTGTATTAACATATTTTTATTATTTATATCATCAACTTTGGAACTCAAGGCACTATATTTTGTGTATGCAGGTATCACGATAGATTTTATCTGAGTTTGTTGGTCACTTAAATGTGTGGAGGTTTCTAATGTTGCTCCAGAAACTTCGTCATATCGATCGAAGCTCGTAGTTCTAACCTGATTTTTAGCTGTAGTTGTTTTACTTTTAAGGGCAGGTAAATAATTTACTCTTGTTGACGAGCCTACTAACCATTTGTCAATAAAAACATCTTCGTTATAATCAATTTCTTTATAGGTTTGAAATGATTGCTGATCGATTCCTTGATTGTTAGGTCTGTTTTCTCTGCCAAAGTATTCATTTTTGATTTTCGAAATTAATTGACCTTTTTTGTTAAATATTTCGAGTTTAAGTAGTTGTCCAACAGCACTTAAATTATCATGTATAATAGTATTTCTAATACCTACATTTTTATTTGCTTTATTATTATAAAATGTTTTCTCAAAAGTTTCAATTTCAAAAAATTCCCCAAATTTAATTTTTCCTTCTTCTTTTTCTTTGAAAACATTAAAGGTGTATACAGATTTTCCTTGATCGACTCCTTTTGCATCTGTACTTGTAACAGTTACTTTTTCATACATAACCTTAGGAGCGGGTAATTCTGCTGCATAAGGAATTGCTAAATTTTTGTCATTGGGTATATAAGATAAAGCACCAGATGACCTATATTGTGAGTGATAAGGGTCTTGATGGTATCCATTTTGCTGGTAATGATATTTTGTTTTGTACTCACTTGCACCATCAGTCACCGTAAGTTCTTTTACCCGAATATCTCCTTCTTTTTGATCAAATATATGCTTGTTTCCAACTAATTTAAAAATTAAAGAATATCCATTATTAGTCGAAGCATTTTCTTCACGCCAAACTAAGTCATATCGAGGTTTTTTTTCATTTTTACCATAATTACGGATTCCTAAAAAGTTAATAGCTCCTGCTTCTGTAGCCGAAACTGGATTCACGTCGGTTCTAAAGTCCTCTGTTCTATATGGACTAGAAGCAGAAACTTCGATAATCATATAATTTTGATCAGTATTGAGCTCTGTGATAACTGCTTGTTCTTCTTCAATATCTACCGTGAACCTAGCATATCCTCGACCTCTATAATTACGCACTCCTGAAAACCACATATCCATAAAAAATGATTTAGTGATATCGAAATGATCTTCAAAGCGTATATCAGCTGCTAATGGATCCAAGGGATCCTGCTCAATTTTTATTCTTATTTTACGTTTAGGAGCAATATTTGGAGTACTGCCTGAAGATGGAACATCTAGAAATGTAAATTGTAATTGGCTAGAAAATAATCTACCTGTTTGAAAGGCAGGCTTGTGAAAATCATCAGATTCATACACCATACTTATTTTGCTTCCTTCAGGAGTTTTAATAGATTTTAAAGACCAGTCCCAAGGTTTGGTATTTGAATAACCCCAATCATTCTTATTATCTAAATTGAAAGAAGTTTCGTTAAAATAATCAAACAGATAGGGAGGTACACATCCTTTATTTTGCTTACCTTTAAATGTTACTCTGTTTAAGGTTAACCTTCCATTTAATAACGTATTAGGTGTGTTTTGAACTAGCGAAGTTTCAGAATTTCTGTATCCGAAATCAATTACTTTGATTGCTTTATCAAAAATTTCACTTGATATGTCATTTTTGTCAAATACATTAGACCACAAATTGTAATCATAGTTTTTTGCGGTGCTATTGGGATAAGGAAATTTTATAGAAATGGTTCCACGACTACCATTTCCTTTATTTAATGTATGAGCATCTTCATTTTTAAGAAGAATAATCTGATCTAATTTTAAAGAGCGCTGCGATGGTATTTTGAACCTTTCTGTAAATGCACTTCCTGCATCGTTCCAGTTTACAGAATTATATTTCCATTCATATCCTGTTCCATCAAATCGTTGGGATTTACTAAATATTGCAGTATGAGTCCTGGTTTTCACTTGATCCAGATAGTATATATCTTTGAAACCTTCTATTCTAGTTTTAACGTTTTCATCATTATTAGATTCTATATAATCCTTTCCGTATGGCATTTTCCAACCGTAAGCTTCAGACCACTTACCATAATCAAATTCCACCCAATACCCATAGTCACTTTCGTCAACTTTTCTATTTCCGTTCGTATCGAAATAATCTGGCCCTGTAATGGCGGTTAATAGCCAATGGGTAGCATAAGGATTGTCTTGTATTTTTTCAAAATATGCATCTTTTTCTTCTTTATTCTCGACCGTTCCTATAATTCGTGTTACCGATGTATTATTATACACTGGAATAGAATAGTGATATTTTTTACCGTCTGGAGCGGTGACTGTAAAAGCAGCAATTGCATTGTTAGATGGTTTTAATATATTATGATTATTTCCAGGTGGGATAAACCCTCTTAGGTATAACGATTCATCATTTGGATTGCTTAGCTCACCATGGGTAAAGTATTCAATATAATTAGCAGTTTTTCTTCTTGGCAGAGCATCTGGATTTGAAGTTTCGTAATAGTCTAAAATGTTCAAATTATCAACCTTCGTATTAAAGGTCGCTATTTGTGTTGCTAAATATGAACTAAATTCATTTTCGAAATAGAACTCTGGTCTACTGTTAAATATAAATGTTGTTGACGCCGTTGGTTGAGTTTTTCCATTAATATTAAATGAAGAGGTAAACAAAGAATTCTTTTTTGAAAGACTAAACAAATTTGCATTTTCATAATGTTTCAACGACAAGTTACCGGATATACCTTGTGCTTGAACATTATAATTATCTACATTTGGGAATATAACATTATTCTTATCTACAGAAGTGTAATTTTCATTGTTTAAGGGAAATTCGTTTACATCCATAGAAGCTTCAACAGTTTCTGAAATCCTACAACGACATCTATCACATTGATTTTCTATATCTAATCTTTGTTTTATTTGCTCGGCTTCATTAAATGTTCTAGCTGTCTCTGAGGCCAATAATCTAGCCCCAAATTTACCAAAGACATTTTTTTTACATTCTATTTTATAGATTGAAGAAATTGTTTTATTGAAATTTAAAGGTCCAGTAATTAAGTTTTGTTCTGCCTTGTTTAAAAACCATGTTATTTTTTGTTTACCAAATGATCCAAAGAATACTCCATACGGCGTTGGTACAATTACAGGAATATTATATCCAGATTGTTTAATGTTATAATCACCTTGATCAATACTATTATCAAAATTAAGTTGTAGTCCTACTCCGCCTCCGCCAACAACGTTACCATTATCACGACTTATACTTGTCGCCGTAATTCCAACTCCATTTTCACTAAAACTAAAATTTAGTCCCATACTATCATTTTTATTTAAAGGAGCTGATATTCCTACACCGTAAGTTCCATTCGTATTAGCACTTACAGACATACCCACACCGTTTGAAGCAAATCCAGTATTTACTCCTAAATTTCCTGAGGTACTTGCATTTATTCCAAATGACAATCCTCCAGCGAATTGATAACCTATACCGCCTGATGCGCCATCAGTTCCTACAGAAATATTGCTACCAAACGGTTGTCCAGGAGGGCCAAATCCCAAATTTATGCTACCTCCTAAAGCCCTGTTTGTACCCCAAGAAAAACCTAGACCAACTGATAATCCTGATTCTAAGGATCCATAACCAACAGAAAGATTATAGTATGATGCAGATCCTCCTCTATCATAGAAGAATTCATGAAATTTTTCGAGATAAAAATCATCTGCAAATCCATTCACAGACCTGTTAATTGCCCCAGGATTTAAATTCCATCCCAACCCGACCCAAGAGGCTTCCTGATCCATTGCAATACCAGCGTGATAAGCCAACGCTAGAGGATATCCGCCTTCGGGAGAAGGGACATTAAGTAGAGGTAGTACATACGAGAAATCCCCAGTTAATAAATTAACCATATCGGTTGCATCTACCGGTTCGAACGAAGCAGCTTCTGGTGCATTAGGACCATTGTTATTGGCCCAAAGCTGATTGTAAGGAATGAGTGTTTGTAAAAAAGTTAGCATAAAAAATATGGCAATTATGCGATGTGATGGTTTGGTTTTTGTTTTCATAAAACGTATTTGTTGTTATATATGCTTTGACAGCACTTCGAAAAGCTTAGTGTGACAAATCAGCGTTATAATGTTCTGACTATGATCGTATTCAGTTACACCCTCATCCTAGCCTTCTCCCTCAAGGGAGAAGGAACAGCTTTAAGTATTGATTAAAATTTTATTCTTGGTTCGTTATTCATTATCTCCGTGGGAATCTTAAATTTTACATCCCCGGTATATAATCCTAAATCGTCAATGGTCATATGTACATATTCTTGATTGGTTATTTTTTTGTCTCTTGGATAAACAAACAAAATTGTTGTCGATCCGCTCATCCCATACATTCGTGGATAGAGATAGTCTGCAATAGCTATCGTATCTTTTTGAGGTGTATATAGATGTACTTTTTCTTCCATCCCAAAGGCTAATTGATTGACCATCGCTCCAAATCGTTGTTTATCTCTTGCCATATTGGTTAATAATTCCTGATTGTTTTTGGACATCGATATGGTGAAATACAGATACTGCTCATATTTACTTCGTAAACTATCGATCTTCAAGGCTGTACGCTCACCTGTTAATTCTTGATCTACCAGTAGATCTGTTGGTTTGTACAGTATAGAAAAGTTTACTCCATTAACTGTTTTGGTTTGTAAATAATCATGTTCTGGCTGTTGGATATAATTCAACAATTCTGTAGCGGTATCAAAGGTTTTGGTAGCACACGAGAAAAGGAGGAAGCTTCCTATGAGTATTGCTGTTATTATTTTCAAATTATTTGTTTTTTTGTCCGAAGTCAGATGACTGAACTCGGATGTTGTTTTTCTTTTTATGCTCGTAGTCTGAAGCATATTCCTTGATTCTTGAAGGCAAGCTTCGTTTTTCAACCCTCTGTTTTTAACCACTCACTTTATTTAATTTTATTCTTAAACGCAACCATCATATTCATTAATTCAAAGCTGTCATTATAATACTTTTCAAACTCTTTAGCTGTTATATATTTCCTTCTACTGGCTTTGTGTAAACAGGTTACAACTTCGGCTAAAGATCGTATCGAATATCCCATAAACCTTTTGAATTCAGGATTTGTTTGTCCAATCGATCCTTCAGAAATATTTAGAGCCACAGAATCAACTGCTCTCATTATTTGAGAAGACAGATTATACATCTCCTTTTTTGGAAACTGTCCTGTTATAGCGTTTAGCCCTTCTCCCAAATCCATTGCTCTTTGCCATATAATTAGGTTTTCGAATTTAAATTTCATAGCTTTTTTGTTGAGAGCTGGAAGACGGGAGTCAGAAGCTGGAAGGTAGATTGTTCTTTATCTATTGTCTTCCGTCTTTTAACTCCGGATTTCTGATCTCTGACTCCTGCCTTCGTTACTTCCCTTCAAATTCAGCATTTAACTCTGTTAAGACCTTTTCAGTAAGATCTGCAGACTCTTCACCATACATGATGGTTCCGTTTCCGGTGGCTCCAAAAATTACTTTGTGTCCATTTTTCTTACCATATTCTTTAACGAAGTCATTAATATCATTAATTACGGTTTGCGTAACTTTTTTGTCTTCTTCTACCAATTGTTTTTGTATGGCTTGTTGATAGTTATTTATTTGTTGTTGTTTGTTGGCCAGTAATTCTTGTTTTAATTCTAATTCTTTTTTGCTCATCGAACTACGCTCTTTTTCATACGTTTTGAGTTCGTTTTGCCAACCTGTAATCAAACTATCTACATTAGCTTTCATCGTTTTGGCTTTTTCATCAAATTCTGCTTTTACGACTTTGGTTCTCTTATATCCCTCTAAAAGTTTGTTAACATCTACATATACCAGATCTGAAGAGGATTTCAAGTAGAAAAAAGAAGCTATAGCTATTACAAGCGCTAAGATTGAAATGGGTAGTACTAATTTGTTCATCATTGTCATTGTTTCTGTTTTATTTTGAGTATTTATCGTTTAATCAACAGGGTTTCTAATTTTGCCAACCGTGTTTCAAGGGTGTTATTTTTTTCTTTTTGTTGTTTTAGTTGTTTTTCTTGAGCGATGATTTGTAGTGTCAATTCTTCAATCGTTTTTGAAGACGGAAGACCGGAGACTGAGGTTTGAAGTTTTTGGTTTACTGTTTCTAGCTTCTTTATTCGATCTTCTTGTTGAATTGTGTACAACGTTAGTTCTTCAATCTTCTCCAACAATTTCATGTTCATGATTCCCAAATCTATACCTTCACTTTCCATTATCTTGGCTGAAGGAATATTAGGCAAATGCCCTTTTTCCTGGATGTGTTGTTGTACCTCATTAATGGTCAATAAATCATACTCTTTTTTGAAAACGTAGTCTGGTGCTGGAACGCTTAGGTCAACTTTTACTTCTTCGGCATGGATTTTTCCTTTTACGGTGAGTTTGGCGTCGGGGGTTGTGGTGCCGATGCCTAATTTTCCACCAATAAATTGATCTCCTTCACTATGAACGATCCTAGCCCAAGTTCCACTACCATCAACCTTAGTGCTTCTAAAATACATTCTCGGAGTTGTAGAAGTGTTTCGAATAACAATTTGTCCATTATATCGATAGGAAGAGTTATTAGCGCTATGGTTCATATTAATTCCCCAAAACCATTGATTAGGCTCGGGTGCATTGGTTGCGTTATAACTTTGATAAAAACCGCTTTGCCATAGAGAGTTCCAATTATCGGTGGCATTTGGATCAAGAAGTAACAATTTGTGACCTTTTATGGTTCCAGTAACATCTAATTTTTCTGTAGGTGATGTATTTCCAATACCTACATTTCCTATTTGATCTATTATCATAGCATTTTGCAGGCCTGATGATTTATTTTCTCCAACAGCAAACTTCCATCCATAACCATCACGATAAAGTAACAAAGTTCCGTTGTATTGACCGTTATCTCCGCGTCTTTGCAGGTCAATTGTGGCAGTTCCATCCGTTCCCCGATGTGTCATGAGCCAAGTAGAAACATGACTGTTTCCCCTAGTGACCCCTTTTGCAGCAAGGATTAGATTGGCTCCTTGGTAATTTCCAGTTCCCGTACCTTGAATTTTTATTTGACTGTCTGCTCCCGAACTAATTATATTTCCATTCACATGAAGTTTACCTTCTGGATCTTTGAGCCCCATCCCAATATTTCCATTCGAAGTTAGAGTCATGATATTGGTCCAGGTCGCTGTATCATGTCTCCCCTGAAAATTTAATAAAGTTTTACCTCCGGGATCTTCGTTGATAATTCTATGTCCAAATCCGGATCCCCAGCTTGATGAAAACCAAGTTATTGATTTATCAGACCCTAGATTTGCAGTAAGATTATCAAAATTTTGAGCCTTTATAATTCCCGACCATAACAATACCAAGATAAAAGTGTAATTGTTCATAAAATAATTTATTATAATAAGTTGTATTCTACTTGCTAAGTTTGAAGGATTAAAAATATTACCCTTTATTTTTTAGTGTCTCTAGAACTGAAATTTTTAACAATTCAATTTCTTTTTGTTGCTGAATCATATACAACGTTAGTTCTTCAATCTTCTCCAACAATTTCATATTCATGACTCCCAGGTCTACGCCTTCAGTTTCCATTACCTTGGCTGATGGAATATTAGGCAAATGCCCTTTTTCCTGGATGTGTTGTTGCACCTCATCAATAGTCAACAAATCATATTCTTTTTTGAATACATAATCGGGAGCCGGAACACTTAGGTCAATTTTTACTTCTTCGGCATGGATTTTTCCTTTTACGGTGAGTTTGGCATCGGGGGTTGTCGTTCCTATTCCAACATTACCATTCTGATTTACCCTTATTCTCTCTTTACCCTCGGTATAAAAGTTAAGTCCAAAAAATCCTGATAAACCAACACGATGATATCCTGAACCACTAATGCGGGATAGACCATAATGCGCTACTGAATTACCCAATACATTAAAAGCATCGTGCGTAGAAAAACCTATTTTGTTTACCGAAGAAATATCTCCATCTACTTGTAGTTTTGCTGATGGATTGCTTATACCAATTCCAACATTACCATTCTGATTTACCTTTATTCTCTCCTTACCCTCGGTATAAAAGTTAAGTCCAAAAAATCCTGATAAACCAACACGTTGATATCCCGAACCACTGATGCGAGATAACCCATAATGCGCTACTGAATTACCCAATACATTAAAAGCATCGTGCGTAGAAAAACCTATTTTGTTTACCGAAGAAATATCTCCATCTACTTGTAGTTTTGCTGATGGATTGTTTATACCAATTCCAACATTACTGTTTTCAGAATAAATTGTATTTTGACTATCATAATTGTGTTGTCCACTAATAACACCACTAAAGCTTATAAAAGCTCCTATTATAAATACTTTTTTTTGCATGCTATTTTTTCATTTGTGTTAATAGAAAATCAACTTTGTTCTTAAGATCAATTATTAAAGTATTTTGGTTTTCAAGTTGCTTTATTTTTCTTTCTTGCTCAATGGTATATAGTGTCAACTCCTCAATCTTTTCCAATAATTTCATATTCATGATTCCCAGATCTACACCTTCAGTTTCCATTACTTTGGCTGATGGAATATTAGGCAAATGCCCTTTTTCCTGGATGTGTTGTTGTACCTCATCAATCGTTAATAAGGCATAATCCTTTTTGAAAACATAATCGGGTGCTGGTACGCTAAGGTCAATCTTTACTTCTTCGGCATGAATTTTTCCTTTTACGGTGAGTTTGGCGTCGGGGTTTTTCGTGCCAATGCCTATGTTGCCAGTATGTGTTATTTTTAGCAAAAGACCATTTGCATTTTTGAAGTTAAACCCTCTGACTTTTGAATTATTAGCGATATTAATTCCATCGTTGTTTATTCCTACGTTTAATTCGTAACTACTAGAGTTAGTCCCGGTTAAAAAATTAATAGATTGTCCTCCTTTCTTAATTGATAATCTTGATGTAGGATTGTTGGTTCCAATCCCTAAATTACCAGAATTGGTTAAACACATATATTCCATTAGCTTATGTTGTCCTTCTGAATCATAGTTGTTGTGGTTTCTAAATAACCATCTAAACCCGTAATTTGAACCTTCAAAAACTCCTTTTGATGTATATCGATTGATACCATAATAATAATCCCTAGTTTCATTATTATTTCTATATGCATTAAAGCCTATATGTCCTGACCATTTATTTGAATGACCTCCCCAATTAGACTGGTTCGTCCAATCCGATACCAAAACTCCTGATCTTCCAAAAGAAGCGCGCCCTTCTACATGAAGTTTTGATTGTGGATTAGTTGTTCCTATACCCACATCACCATTATCAGGAAATGAATTAGTTTGACCTAAAATAATCGCACATAATAATATGGCTATGACCGTTAAAATTCTTGTTTTCATATCATCTAGGGGATTAAATAATTATGAGTTTTATATTTTGGGATTGTAGCGGCATGGCGAATATAGATATATTGCTATAATTATATACGTAATACTCCAATTTGTTAATAATTTCATAAAATTTTTAATTTCTATGGATCTGATTTTAACTTGCATTTGCAATGATACAGTATTCCAGTTTCATTTTTTGACACTGGCACATTATTAATAAATTTTATAGGATTACCCCTTCTACGTCTTAGATCGTATTTTTTATTCTTTTCGGGGACAACACCCCTCTGTATCTCCCCTCAAGGGGAGACTTTGGGCTACTTTCCTTTTGAAGATGATAGCGCAAGGCGATAGGTGAGATTATGTGTGGCGAGGGATGAATATAATACGTCGGTTCAACAGCTGGATAAAATTTTTATTGGAAATTTCGAATTGACGTATTATGTAATGCATTGATTTTTAGCGAACAAAACATCTCCCTAAATTCCTCTTCTAAGAGGGACTTTGCCCCCTTCCTTTGAAGACGATGGCGTGATAGCGACAGGCGAGATAGAGCGCAGGAAAAGGGATGAATGTAATACGTCGGTTCAACAGCTGGATAAAATTTTTGTCAGAAATCTTGAATTGACAGATTGCATAATATTCTGTAAATAAAACATCTCCCTAAATCCCTTACTGAAACCAGTTCAGCACAAGCTTTCAAAGAGGGACTTTGCTCCTTTCGTTCTGAGTAAAAACTTTTGATTTAACTGAAGATTTTTTTCAAAAGATAGTATAATACCCCAGCTACACTACATCATCGTAGCGTTGATTTGGTGGGCTGTAGCGATGAATAGACATCAAAATTCTTTGGTAGCAGCATCGTTTCGAATGATTCTACTACTCAATATACTTCTTTTTTTAAGTAGTAACGGAATGACTATTGAAAAGAATACGATTCCGTTAAACCGTACCAGCATAGACTCAAAAAAGAGGGAGATAAAAAGGATAACGAATACAGCTATTTCATTTCTACTTCTATTCATTCGAAAGGCTAAAACGATAAAAACGTTCAGCAATACTGCGAATCCTATGATTCCGGTTTGCAAAAATGTCTGAAGAAATTGATTATGCGCATTGTATTGGTTTTGATAGTTCAATACATAATTTAAGTCTTTGTATTTTTCGACCAAAACGGTATTGGTATCCCCAATACCATATCCAAAAATCGGAGCCTTTGCAATAAGCTTTATACTGGCATCCCAGGTTAATAACCTGGATCGCTCTATCGAAGTATTATCTATCTCTAGCGTTCTGTCAATACTGGTGACATTCGTATAAAAATCAAAAACCCTGGGGTTTTGTAAAAAAACGATACATCCAAGAAAAAACATGAGAACCATGGTATATTTTTGGCTCTTATTTGTAATCTTAGAAATGAGCATGATACTTACAATGAACAAAATTAAGTATGCTGCTATAGAAGCAAGAAGAAAAAGATAAAGAAACAATATAAATACAATAAAGGCTTGTAATCTGGATTGAAGTTGATTTTTAAGATAGTATGACAACACAAGCAAAATATATAAAGAAACATAATTAGGATTGACCAAACTCGAAAATTCTGCACCAAGGAAATTTGTCAATCCATCACTAAGGGTATACATGAGTAGTGACATTCCTTCTGCTGACATCTCTAAAGAAGACATTTCGGTATTGATTATGCCTACGACCGTATAGCATGCTAATACAAAGTTCAGAAAAAATGATAAAATGAGTCCGTAAAGTAAGAATTCGAACAATTTTTTGACGGTAGATGCATCTTCTTTTACGAAAAGGAAAATTATAGGGAAAAACAAAAGCGACAAGGATCGCTGAACTAGTGCTATACCTGCGGAAAGATTTTCTGTATATAATAAGCTGCAAACCATAATGACAAAATATAAAGGAAACAGGAGCAGCGCCTTATCATCTATCTTAAACTTTTTTTTGAACCTGAAAATATGAATAAGCCCAAGTAGTATTGAAACTATAAAAAAGGGGGTTGGAAGATTAATCCCAAGGGGTAATAAAAAAAAGGCGGTGTATAGACTATTCCAGAAGATGGTGAGTATCCAATTGTCTTGATGCTTATAAAATAGTTCTGAAAGCAGAGATATCCTCTTGATCAGTCTCATGTCTACATTTCATTTTTAATTTGATAATCCTTGGTTACTCCTAGCTTTATCTTAATTTAATTAGCCTTAGGTAATTTAGTAAACGATAGTTATTGCTATTTATTTAGAAAAATCTCTATGCTCACTTTTATAAAGCTCCTCTTTTGAAAGATTTTGAAAATATGCTAAAGTTCGTCTCATGCCTTCAGATCGATCTATTGTAGGTTCCCAATTGAGCAGTTCTTTTGCTTTTGATATATTAGGTTGTCTTTGAAGAGGATCGTTGACCGGTAAGGATTTATATACAATTTTTTGATCAGTTCCGGTAAGTTTTATGATTTCTTCAGCAAAATCTTTAATGGTAATTTCATGAGGGTTTCCTAAGTTTACAGGGTATACGTAATCGCTCAGAAGTAGTCTATAAATACCCTCTATCAAATCATCAACGTAGCAAAACGAACGTGTTTGCGAGCCATCCCCAAAGACTGTTACATCTTCTCCTCGCAGGGATTGCCCAATAAATGCAGGAACGACACGGCCATCATTTAATCGCATTCTTGGTCCGTAAGTATTAAAAATGCGAGCAATACGAGTTTCAATACCATGGTAAGTGTGGTAGGCCATCGTAATAGATTCCTGAAAACGTTTTGCTTCATCATACACTCCGCGAGGACCGATCGTATTTACATTACCATAATACTCCTCGGTTTGAGGGTGTACTAGAGGGTCGCCATAAACCTCACTAGTGGAAGCTATTAGGATTCTTGCTTTTTTTTCTTTAGCCAGTCCTAAAAGATTATGAGTGCCTAAAGAACCAACTTTTAACGTTTGAATAGGGATTTTAAGATAATCAATTGGACTTGCCGGGGAAGCAAAATGCAAAATATAATCTAACTCCCCTGAAACGTGGACAAATTTTGTCACGTCATGGTGATAGAATTCAAAATTTTCTAATTTAAAAAGGTGTTCAATATTTTTTAAGTCTCCTGTAATTAAATTGTCCATACCAATCACATGAAAACTTTCATTTATGAATCTATCGCACAAATGCGATCCTAAAAATCCGGCAGCTCCTGTGATCAAGATTTTTTTCAAAATATATTCACTTTTAGATTATGTTATTTTCTGACATTGACCGATAAGGAATTACTTCTATCTGACCGCTTCTTTTTTGATATGTCGAACCTCCGTAAATCACCATCCCTCCTAGAGAACCTGTTAATTTGTTCCAATAGTGCAACCCTTTAAAATATTCCTGGGTAATGGTTTTGCCCGATTTAATTTCTACAGGAATGAGTTCTTCAAAATTGTCTATAATGATATCGACTTCATTACCTGTATTATTTCTCCAAAAATATAGATTATTTGGTTTTCCTTGGTTAAAACGTTGCTTTAAAAATTCTACGATTATCAGGTTTTCAAATACATTTCCTTTAAAAGGATGTAATTCCCATTGATTGGCATGCTGTATCCCTAGTAAAGCGCTAGCCAATCCAACATCATAGAAATATAATTTAGGCATTTTGACAATACGTTTATTAAAGTTTTTATGATGGGGCTGTAATCTAAATACAATAAAGCTGGCTTCTAATACCCCTATCCAGGACTCAATAGTTTTATTATCCACACCCACCTCTATAGCCAACGCATTTTTATTGAGCAATTGCCCTATTCTTCCGGCACATAACTTTACAAACCGTTCAAAAATAATAAGATTTTCAATCCCTTTAAGTTGTCGTACATCTCTTTCTATATATGTTCTTATATAATTCGAAAACCAACTTTGAATGTCGAAGGGTTGATCGTACAAAGGAGGGTAAAATCCCTTGAATAAAAGTTCTGAAATGTCTTGCGGGGCATTTGTTTTGATCTCAGATAAAGAAAACGGAAGTAACGTAAGATATCCAACCCTTCCTGCCAGGCTTTGAGTACTATTTTGTTGTAATAAAAAGTTGTTGGAACCTGTGATAATGAACTGGGCCCTGTCTTCTTTCTCATCCAACATTTGTTGTAAGTAGGAAAATAAGTGCGGAGCTCGTTGTGCCTCATCAAGGATGGCTCCGTTTGATGAAAATTGCGAGAGAAAAGCCCTGGGATCTTCTAAAGCAAAAGCTCTTATATCGGGGTTTTCCAGGTTAACATAGGGTTTAACGGGAAATACCGATCGTACCAATGTTGTTTTACCAGATTGCCTGGGACCCACGACGGCTATGGATTTATATTGTTCTGATAGGGTTATAAGCGCTTTTATAGCGATCCTAGAAATCATATTCAAATATACAATTTGGGAATCTAATTCCCAAATTGTAAGATCATTTTTTAATTATTACTACTATTGTCAACTAAACAGCTCTAAAATGGATGCTTTGGACAACGATTTTACAAAACTTTCATCGGTTTGTATGATATCGCTAGATAGTTCTTTTTTACGGGCTTGATAATTGATGATCTTCTCTTCGATAGTGCCTTTGCAGATCATTTTATAGGCCATTACATGTTTGGTTTGGCCAATACGATAGCAACGATCGATCGCCTGTGCTTCTACAGCAGGGTTCCACCAGGGATCTACGATATATACATAATCAGCAGCGGTAAGGTTGAGTCCTGTACCCCCTGCCTTAAGGCTTATCAAAAACAATCTGATGTTTTCATTTTGCTGAAAATTAGCGACGCGCTCCTGCCGGTTTTTTGTTTTTCCGTCTAGGTATTCATATAAAATACCCTGTGTATCTAATTCTTTTTTCAGTAGATTGAGCATCGCAACGAACTGAGAAAATATCAAGATCTTGTGTTTTCCGGTTTTTTCAGTGATATGCTGCAGTAATTCTTTTATTTTTACAGCCTCTGATGTATATCCTTCATCTTCTTTGAGTAGTTGCGGGGCATCACAAATCTGTCTTAACTTGGTAAGCCCTTCGAGCACATATATTTTGGTTTTCCCCAATCCGTTTTCATCGATTTTCCCAAGCAAATAATTCCTGTATTTATTTCGATACGCATCATAGACCTGCTGTTGCGATTCAGACATGGTACAATACAAAATTTGCTCTGTTTTTTCTGGCAATTCTTTGGCGACTTGTTCTTTAGTGCGTCTTAGTAAAAAGGGATGGATCAATGTTTTTAGTTCTTTAGCAACGTTTGAGTCTTTATCTTTATCGATAGGTATTGAAAAAGCTTTTTTAAAGTGTGCCATAGTGCCCAATAAACCAGGATTTGCAAAACTCATTTGTGCATACAGGTCAAAGGTGTTATTTTCTATAGGCGTGCCGGTAAGTACTAATCGGTTTTTGGCTTTTAACAACCGTACCGCTTTATAGCGTTGTGAATTCGGGTTTTTAATTGCCTGGGATTCGTCTAGAATGATGTAGTGAAAGTCATAGTTTTTTAGCATTTGGATATCACGCATCACAATGCCGTAGGTGGTTAGGATCACCAATTTTTCTTTAAAAGACCCTGTGTCCTTTTCTCTTTCACTACCTGTGTGCACAATAACATGCAACGAAGGGCAAAACTTTTTGATTTCTTCCTGCCAGTTAAAAATCAATGAAGTAGGCACAATGACCAGATGGGCTCTTTTCGGCTTATTTTTTGTATTGATATGTTTCAAAAAGGTAATCACCTGAAGAGTTTTCCCTAGTCCCATATCATCTGCCAAACATCCCCCAAAATTGTACTCGTCTAAAAAACAAAGCCAATTGAGCCCCTCTTTTTGGTAATCCCGAAGTGTTGCAAGGATTCCTTTTGGTATGGTTACACTGGAAATCTTATCAAATTGTTGTAAACGCTCTTTTATGTTACGATGTTGCGCCAATATCGGAGATTCTGGATCCAAATCGTCGTAGAGACTATCAATCACAGAGAACTGATATTTAGAAACACGTATCCCCTCTTTTTTAACGGTTGCTGTTCTAAAAAGATGAGCGTATTTTTCTAGCCAATGCTCTGGTAAGATCCCAATGCTTCCATCATCAAGAGCAATGTATTTGTTTTTATTGATGACTGATTTTTGCAAATCTTGAAGCGAAACAGTAAGGTCACCAAAAGCTACTTTAACATTGACGTCAAACCAATCGACACCAGAGTTTATGTTCATTTGTATGGAAGGCTTGTGAAGGCTGTATTTTTTTACAGACAGGTCGTTATAGCCAAAAACCTGAACGTCATTTTCTTTTAGCAGTTCGAAAGCCTTTAAAAACCACATGTTTTCAATAAATTGCTTTGGGGTGAGATGAAAAAACTCCTGATGTTGATGAGCAAACTCCGGGTGAAGACCTACAAGCATTTTTTTGAACTCTTCCTCATATGCATGATGCCGTTGCAATACTTCGATATGATCTTTTTTTAATTTTTGTACGGGAGCCGGATTGCATATTTCGACAGGTTCTTCAGCATATAGTACAATCGGTTTTAATAAAATAAACCCATGAATTTCTGACAAATACAACTGTTTTGCGACTTCAGTTTCAGGGATTATCCTGGTTTTTGTGGGAAGATGTTGCATATCAACCGTAAACTTTTTAGATAAAGGATTTAAGAAATCAGTATAATATGTATTAAATTCGTTTCTAGGCACCCGCAACTGTGCATTCTTTTTAAACGTTTCAAAAGCTTTTACATCGCCAACAGATTTTAACAGGTAAAAAACGCCGTCTTTTTCCAGAAAAGGTGCTTTTATAGCAATATCAACACTTTGCAGCGGGATAGATACGCCTTTAATTCTGGCAAATGCCTGTACCTTCATATAATCTGTTTCCTGCGACACTTCAAAATGCAATTTGGGAGGGTTTGAAACATTCATCCCTTTCTTTTGCGTAAGATTTTTTGGAGAAATTTTTTGGGCATGATAATACCCGTATGAATGATAGTAAGACAATTCGTAAATCATTACATCAGCAAGATCTTCCTTCATTTTTTGGCAGAGGGAAATTAACGCTTGTAACTGATCTGATCTATTATCCTTACGTGTATTTTTAATGGTTTCATTATATTCTAGCAATCCATTAACAAGACGGGTTTCTGGTGGTGTAAAAAGTGCTTTGTCTTTATAATACTCCTCTACCCTGATTTCAAAGATTTGATTAGAAAGGTCGCCATTCTTTTTTGTATTCCCTTTGATGGGAAACATGACCAGGATATTTGCATCTGGAACCTGTTGAAAAAACATGCCGATGGCCACCATCATTTTAGGAGATCGAAGCTTTGAGGGCACAGCAGGTAATTTGTCGATCGTAGCCTGCTCGCCAGTGACTAATTCTTCTAGAATTTTATGAAGCCCTTCTTGATATTGTGGCAATTTTAAAATTCCCGGATGCTCGGGAATGACCGTTATTTCCCCTTGATCATACCCAAACCTGAAGTACTTTTTGTAATCATCGGTATCCAAATCATACCCATATTGCTGTAACAATCCTTTTTTGATGGTTTTTATCCTATCCGGATTCCAAAATACGGGTTGTACATGACTGTAAAAAATATCTAAAGCCAGCATCTGATGCAGGCATAAAAACTGGTTGGTTGCTGTACATGTACAATACAGCTCCAGGTTTTCAGGCTTTCTATAGATCTTGATCTGGTGATTTTCTGAAGCTACATGTCCTTTTGCGTTGAATTCTAAATGAAATACAGGTTGATCGATATCAAAAGGAGGTAGTAAGGTAATATAATCTCGCGCATAATGGTTCCTGTATTGCTTGGAAACCTTTGGGGAACTGATAGTGTTTAAAAATGCACTGATATTCCCATTATGTTGGGGAACAGGAATTATAATGGGCTTTTTGCTACTATATCTTTTCTTTTTTACAGGGCTTTTATCCTGACTTTGCTCATTTTGAGACTTTAACAAGACGTCCACTTCATGCGCTATGGCTACCTGGTGTTTGCAAACCGGGCTCCAATCATAAGGACAGGTACATCCACCCTGTATCTGGCCCGTATTAAAACCGATGAGTTGTACCTGATAGGTATTGCCATAGCTCCCGTGAACCTCGGCTTTGACTTCATTTTGATCTTCAGATAGTTCAACGGTAATAAGCTCTATGCTTTTGGCCCTGTTGCGTATGGCATTGGTGGTGTTCTGATTGATGTAGTTTTTAAGGGGTATATGTTGTATGGGCACAGGTGTAATTTTATGCCTGAAAATACGGTATAATTTATATTATTTTTTTAAAATAAGATTAAAGTTTTATGTTTTCATGTAATGAAGTGATTTAACCTTTTTTAGATTTAGCTTGTGAACTGACATTTTAAACAATATATGAAGTAGCATATACCGTGACTCACTTAGAGTCATAGTCTCGACTCTCTTTCTATTTTATTAAAAGCGCGCATGAGATCCTGAAATGAATTCAGGATGACAGTACTATTTCATATTTTATAGGGGTCAGAAGCGTCCAATCGCTCCTGTGTTTAGAACTTCTTTAAGAATAGAACTAATTTATGTTAATTTCCTGATCCAATTTTATAATAAGCAAAACCCATTTCTTCCATTTTAGTTCTATCTAAAATGCCTCTTCCATCAAATAAAAATGCTGGCTTTTTCATTTTCTCATGTATCCTTTTCCAGTCATAATCTTTGAACTCATTCCACTCTGTAAGGATAGCAATCCCATGAGCATTTTCCATCGTCCTGTAAGGGTCGTTGAGCACTGTTAAATGCTCTTTATTTTCTTCAGGTGATCTAGTCCCTAGGGAATCTAAATCTTGATATATTTGCTTTTCTTTTACTTTAGGGTCAAATACGACAACATTTGCTTGCTCATTTAATAAATTATCAGCAACTTTAATAGCTGGAGACTCTCGGGTGTCATTTGTGTTTTTCTTAAAAGCCCATCCCAGAAATGCAATTTTCTTTCCCGAAACGGTATTATACAATGTCCTTACAATGTTATCTGAAAACCTATTTTTTTGATGATCATTCATAATAATGACCTGTTCCCAATAATCTGCCACTTCATTCAGTCCGTAACTTTTGGCTATGTATACTAAGTTTAAAATATCTTTTTGAAAACAAGATCCACCAAAACCAACTGAAGCATTCAGAAATTTAGATCCAATTCTTGAATCCATCCCAATAGCTTTGGAAACTTCTTGAACATCGGCACCTGTTTTTTCACAAATTTCAGACATTGCATTAATAGAGGATACTCGCTGGGCTAAAAAGGCATTGGCAGTTAATTTAGAAAGTTCTGAGGACCAAACATTGGTCGTCAAAATCTTTTCTTTTGGGACCCAATTAGCATATATCTCTACTAATGCTTGTATCGCTTTTTTACCTTCTGAATTAGACATATCTCCTCCTATCAATACCCTATCAGGATTTAGCAAATCTTCAATAGCAGTACCCTCGGCCAAAAATTCAGGATTAGATAAAATTTGGAATTGTACTCCATTACTCGTATTATCTAAAATATCTTTAATTGCTGAGGCAGTTCTTACTGGCAATGTTGATTTTTCGATGACTATTTTTTCTGTTTTGGCTACTCTTGCGATCTGACGTGCGCATAACTCTATATATTTCAAATCAGCAGCCATACCTTTTCCCTTACCATATGTTTTGGTTGGAGTGTTTACCGAAATAAAAATCATATCAGCCTCTTCAATTGCTTTATCAACTTCTGTTGAGAAGAAAAGGTTTTTTCCTCTAACCTTCTCTACTATTTCTGCTAAACCTGGTTCAAAGATTGGAAGGTTATTAAGGTTATCATCATTCCAATCATCAATTCGCGATTGATTGATATCAACAACGGTTACTTTTATTTCAGGGCATTGCTCTGCGATTACCGTCATAGTAGGTCCGCCTACATAACCTGCGCCTATACAGCAAATGGATTTGATTTGCATATTAAAAACTTAAAAAAAATGATAAAAGATAAATTGCTTCAAAGCTACTGGAATTTTATTAACTTTTATTCTATATATTAATCAAAATAATTTAAAAGATCTATTATTTGTCTATGTTCATTGACCCTAACCAATTTCTTTTATTTTTGCCGAATATATTAGGGTTACAGTATTTATGTATCTAATTCCTAAATAATGATTTTCCTGGTTTTTATACTCCTCTTGAAAATAAGATAGTAGTTACTGTTTTAAATAAAATCCTTATATCTAATGTAACAGACCTGTTTTTGATATAATACAGATCATATTCTAGCTTTCTTATTGAATCCTCTAAGTTTTCACCATATTTGTACTTGACTTGTGCCCATCCAGTAATTCCTGGTTTAATTACATGCCTGACAGAATAGAAAGGATTTATTTTGTCCAACTGATCGACGAAAATTTTTCTCTCTGGTCTTGGCCCTATAAAACTCATATCTCCGTTAATAACAGAAATAATTTGTGGTAGCTCATCAATTCTAAATGCTCTTAAAACTTTGCCAAAAGGTGTTATTCTAGCATCATTATTAGTGGCCATTCTGGCTCCAGACTTTTCGGCATCAATCACCATTGATCTAAATTTGTAAATATTAAATTCTTTGCCTTTTTTACCAATTCTCTTTTGAACGTAGAATAGAGGTCCTTTATTTAAGAAAAAGTTGAAAATTAATACTAGTGGAATTACTAAAACGAGAACGATCCCAACAATAACACATAATGTGAGATCAATCAATTTAGTAAACAACTTCTGTATGTAATGCGCCCTTTTATTTTTTAAATGTAATACTTCATAAAAATTGTTTCCTAATAAATTTAAAGGTAAGGCTTCATATGTAGATTCATAAAAGGACGTAAATGTAAACGCTTCTTTTCCAAAGTACATTGCTCGGGTTAAAAAGTTTTCTACCTCAACTGGAATATCTTGGTAATTAATTATTCTTATGATGACTGTATCAATTTTAGGAAGTAGATTAGTTAACCGTTCAGGATTATTGGCAAATGTTTCATGATTTGTGCATAGGCTTAATTTTACCTTAAAACCGTTAGAATTTTTTTCTCCTTCAATATTATTTATATTCTCTTCTCTATCTATTTCAAAAGAATCTTCATAAATAAAGATAGTATTCTTTAAAAAGGGCTGTGAAATAAAAAAATTAGAACACATGAGTCGCCAAGCTGTTAATGAAAATGGCATTAATGCTAAAAACGTTACTAGATAGGGTCTACTTACTGTAGTATTGATTAGTAAAACAGTAATGAAGAAAATAGAAAAGGAATATAAAACACCGACTATCAATGCTAATCTAAAAATTGTAATAGGTTTCGAAGCCCTTTCTAAATTATATATATCTATTACGTAAGCAATTATCGAAAATAAAATAATTCCAGTTATATAAATAGTTAAACTATGTTTTTCATGATCAAAAGTCCCTTTTAATGTTCTGTTTGTTAACAAATAAAGATATAGTATGACAATCATAATATCACCTATAAATAAAAATAGTTTTCTTTCAATTACATTGAGGGTAAAGACCTTGTTCATCAATTTTAAATAAGTACAAAAGTAGTAATTAATTAATATTAAAGATCTTCTAATTCTTTATTATCTTATTTATTACGACATTCAATAAATAAAACAAACTTTTGATTTTTGAAAACCCCTCAATCTCACGATATAACCTCCATTGATACTTTATTAGATTAACTTTATTAGAAGAAATAGAGTCTTTTCGGACTCTGTAATACGCTAATACTTCATTGAGACCGTGTGCGGTAGTAAGTTTCAATATTTTTAACCATAACGCATAATCTTGTCTCTTTCTTATTGTAGGCATATATTGTTTACCTAATACCTCAGCGTCATACATAGCTGACAAACAACCGATCGGGTTATCAAACAAAGCTTCCTTATACGTAACCCGTTTCTTTGATTTAATTATCCTTATTTCATTTCCTTCTTCATCAATTTGTCTATAACTCGTAAAGCTAAAGGCAAAATTATTTGACTGCATAAAATCCAGTTGCTTTTGTAGCTTTTCTGGGTGCCACATATCATCACTATCTAGAAAGGCTATAAATCGCCCTTTTGCTAATCTTATAGCTTTGTTTCTTGCTACACCTGCCCCCGAATTTTTATTTAGCTTATATGATTTTATTCTATGGTCTTTAACTCTACATTCATCAATAATACCCCAAGAATTATCTGTTGATCTATCATCAATAAGAATCATTTCCCAATCTTCAAACGTTTGTGCGATAACAGAATCTATAGTTTCTCTAAGGAATTTTTCAGAATTATAAACTGGTGTAATTATACTAACTTTCAAGCCTGTACATTTGTTAATTTGACATTAGAATCCTTTAGCGATAAAACACAAAAAGATCTTACTCCTGGATGAACAGAATCAAAAGAAATTTTGGTCCCTAGTCTATCCCACCTCGGGTGTAAATCACATCGATACATTTCTCTATATTTAAATGGAGAGAAAAAATAACCTATTTCGCTTCTTGTATTATCTTCTAAATCAATAGTAAAAACCTTTTGAATCCTATTGCGATCGGGATATGTGTCCGATACTACAAGTTTATTGGACTCGCAAAACTGAGGATGCCCATCTGAATTAAACCTTTTCTTATCTAAAACTTTTAATTCTGAAGAAAAATCTGAGAAAATGGTATATGCATCTCCGTACTGGGTAGTTGCAGCATAGGCCAATATCTGGGTTTCATTTATCCAAGTAAGATGAGAGACCATATCCCTAGCGGGAAGCTCATATAAGTTCTCACCATTTAAATCTGATGTTAGTAACCTGGTCTTGACTCTTTTTCCTTTTCCTTCATTCCATCTATGTAAAAAGAAAAATCTTTTCGCTTCAGGAGAAAACTGAGTATGTGTAAGGAAATGAAATGCATTCTGCATAGAATCTTCTCTATTAAAATTCGCAATATCTTTTACAGAAAATAACATCTTAGATTCATTTGTTTTGATATTAACCAAAGTTATACCCATATTCTCGGGCTCTAAAACACTATTATTGGATTCTTCAGATTCATTTTGATATCCATACCCTGGCATACCGATATTTAATCTGTCAAATGAGTATGACAATCCAAAGTTACCACATTTAGATATTACGCTAACAGGAACATCAATTTCTTTTATAATCTCTCCATTTAGATTTACAATCTTAGAAGCATTTTTTTCTCCATTCCAATAGTTAAATATTATTTCTTTATCATTAACCCATTGCAACATACTTCCTTGTTGCCAATTCCAAGAATCTGTCTTTCCTATAGATGTAAACTCAAAAGAATGAGTATCAAAGTATCCAACTTCAATTTGTCCTTTACAGGACTTTGAGTTGTTCTTTCCAATATAGTGCGATAAGGCCTTTGAATTATCCGGAGACCAAGGAGTTTTATCATGGAAACCAAAGAAAAATCCTTCTTTAACTTCAATTTTAAATTGTGTTGAAAATTTGTTTTTGGGTGTATTAAACAATAATATAATACATTGATAGAAATCCCTAATAGCTTTTTTTAAAAAAGGAGTTTTTTTTACACCATCATATATAATTCTTTCAATTTTGTTCATTTCTTATACTTTAAATATCCTCTTAACGAATAAATCATGGTGTTAAATAAACCTATTTTTTGCAATTTCGCTTCTTTGCGTTTTTTTAAACAAAATACCATGGAAACCAAAAAACCTTTAAACCCAAACATCCTCTTAAATACTGCTCCTTTTGAAACAAAATGTTTTTTATCTAATACTCTTCCTGAATTCTCATAAGGATGAATTACTATAGTCTCTGGTATGAATGAAATTTTACAGCCTTGTTTATGTGCATCAAAAAGAAAAATGTTGTTCTCTCCTGTATTAAATTGTGCACCTAATCCAAAATTTTCATCAAATCGTAGACTTTTTTGAATCCTATTTAAGTTCAAAACCATGTCGATAGAGGACACTTTAAGTAATGTTCTTTTTGAATGAACAAATTGTTTATTAGCATATTCTTTAAAAAATTTGCCATCAGGTGTCTTAATCATAAAAGTTAAAATCTCATCTTCTTGATTTTTATTGAATGACTCTTTGATTATTGTATCGAATTCTTTTACATATTCAACATCATCATCAGCAACAATACAATATCCTGAGTTTACCTGATCCAAAGCAATGTTTCTACTTCTAGATAGGCCTTTACCATTATCATTAACGATTTTACAAAACTCTTTTTCCAGTTGCAGCGGTGTTTTGTCATTAATCATTTGATTAACAATAACCATGCTTAAATCTGGTGAAAGATGTAAACCAATTAAATGATCATTTTCTAAAATCTTCCTATCAACTGTAGATGCTAAAATGATTACTTTATCTTCCAATATTTTTAATTTTAAATAATGAAAAAACATACGCCGCTAAAGGTAGCAACATAAAAATTCCATTCATTCTATGCCTATAAGCTCCTGAAATGTTAGTTTCCATAATTGCAGGTACAACTATAAACAGAAGAAATAATATCATCCAGCGATTAAAATTCTTTCTCCTAAACATAACAATAGGCAAAAATAGAAATACTATTATAAAAACTGAGTCCAATAATGGAATTAACTTATTAAATGCAACTTCTTTTGATACTAAAATAGGTAGGGGTGAAAGTATATATTGAGTAACTATAAGAAAAAGATTTTTGAGATAGTATAATGGGCTCGTCCAATCTAACGAATTGTAACCTTCAATACCGAATCTTGAATTCGAGCGCGCCCTGTATTGAGCAATCCATTCTATGCTAAAGTCAATATTATACAAGCTCAAAATAACCTCTTGCCCAATAAATGCAAGAATCAGAGCTAAAACTCCAAATTTCAAGAAGTTTTTTGCTGTTAAAAGTTTTTTCTTATCCACATAGGCAACAAAATAAGCAAGTACCATACATATCCCGGTAATAGGTCTTATGATGAACAAAAACAATATAAAAACTAACATTAATACATAATTCTTATATCTCATACAATAAAATTTAACTAGGAAATAAATACATATTGAAAATACCATAAGCATCATTGATTCTCTTAAGATGCTTGAAGTATGCATTAAAGCAACTGGGTAAACCACAGATAATATTTGCAAAAAAATAAAAACCGAGGTACGTGTTTTCTCTCCATTATACCCGCAATACATTTTGAAGGCCTTAAAAAGATACAATATAGCTACCTGAAAATAAAAAATATTAAAAATGACAAAAACGGCAGGTCTTCCAAAACATAATTTGATGGGAATATAATTGAGTATAGAATATCCCATTACTCCAAAAGTGAATGCATTAAAATTTTTAAAATCAAAAATTACAGCAGCATATGCATGTGTATCAGGAGGTATCGATTTAAAATGAAATATTTGATTTAAAACAAAAAAGGATAGTGGAAGAAAAAAAGCAATACAAGTAGTAACAGCAACCTCTCTAGTCAATAACCTTTCTCTTCTCAGAAGAAAAAAATAAAAAAAAATGGCACTTAATAAATAAAGGACTATAAGCAAAAAAGCTATAACATCTATTTTAAAAATTGAATAAAAGTCCATCCTTATTGCTCTATATTATTCTTTAATAATTTTCTTTGAAAAGTTATACTATTTTGCATAATCCAGTTTCAAATATAGATAATCCTGTAAAACAAAAATCATAGTCTGCAGTTACCAATCATAATTTCTTCTTCTGTAGGATTATAAAAATTTCCCTCAACTTTATATAATCCTGTTATTCCACTATTAACAGCAGTTTGTATAACACATAAATTGTCTAGTTTTTTATTGTCAATAGTAAAAACATCTATTTTAAAAATTGAGTAAAAGTCAATTCTAAATATTTGATCATCTAACGTATTATTTTTAATTATCATTTTAGAATGACCTAATCAGCCTATGATACTCCCAATCCTTAGGACAGTCTAAAGGTATTTTTTAATTATTTACGAAGCCATATTTTTCTGATAAAATATTTGATCAGGTGGCACTTTTCCTATTTCTGTATGTCTTCTTTTGGTGT
>NZ_JAGKIK010000119.1 GCF_017897595.1 Aquimarina sp. U1-2 | reverse complement strand
AGTTTTTCTTTTGCTTCAATTATTGAGGCATCAGAAACTTTTGGAATCAATAGCACATGACTAACATCATACTCCTGGCCTCTAATTTTTTCGCAATAGACAATATGGAATCCAAAATCGGTTTCAAAAGGCTCAGAAACCTGTCCTTCTTGCAAGGAAAATGCTGCTTCACGAAATTCCTTCACCATCCTAGGTTTTTTTCTGTTAAGCGTATATTTGTAACCCGATTGTTTTATACCTGGATCTTGACCGTATAGAATAACTTTAGACCTAAAACTTGCGCCATTATCCTCTACATCACTCTTAAATTTTTTTAGCTGACTTATGATACGTTGCTTTTCTTCTTCTGA
>NZ_JAGKIK010000118.1 GCF_017897595.1 Aquimarina sp. U1-2 | reverse complement strand
AGAACCCAATTGTTCTACTAACTCCAAGTCTTTGAATATGCGCATCAGTTCTTTGTTACGAGGGACTGAAAACCCTTCAAAAAATTCTTGCTGACTCAATCCTTCAGGTAAACCTCCAGCAGATGTAATTTCAATTCTATCTGAAAAAATCTCAAACTTGGGCGGTACTTCATTGGTATAATCATTATGTACAAAAGCATTAATAATGGCTTCACGTAATGCAATAGGATTCCATAGGTGGCTTTGTTCTCTCTCCTTTGAAGTGATTTTTGTAGCTATTCTATTTTCTACAGCAATTTTATCTATGACTTGTTTAGTTGCCTTTGCTAAACACTCATTGCCATACTCAT
>NZ_JAGKIK010000117.1 GCF_017897595.1 Aquimarina sp. U1-2 | reverse complement strand
CTCTTATCATTATTCATAAAATAGGCTATGATAATACCTATAATACCTAAATAACTAACTATTGAAAGCCCTTTACCATCTTGTATGTCTTGTTGCGTCATTTTATTTTAAAGCTAATATGTTGTTTGAGATACTACCATAAACACTTCCTTTTAAGGTTTCTCCTTTAAAAATTGAATTGTGAGATTTTGAAAGGATGTGTTGCCCTGAAAATGTATATTTTGTACTTGGATTAAATAATGTGGCGTTCAATTTATTACCAACTTTTATAGGAGTATCATTTACACCAAAACGTTGTTTCCCTTTAGTAAGAATCTCTATGGTCTTTTTTAGTGTAAACTTTTGCAGTAAT
>NZ_JAGKIK010000116.1 GCF_017897595.1 Aquimarina sp. U1-2 | reverse complement strand
ACGCGAAGAGATATTTGCTAAAAGAAATTAAAAAAGCAGATAATCATTTAGGAACTGGATTTTTGGGAACACCTATTTTACCAAAGGTTTTAGATGATATGGGAGAAATTGATTTGATGTATGAGATAATCTTTAAAGAAACCTACCCATCATGGTTTTATTCCATCAATCAAGGAGCAACGACCATGTGGGAACGTTGGAATAGCTACAGCATAGAAGAAGGCTATAATAAACAACCAATGAATAGCTTAAACCATTACGCTTATGGTGCTATTGGGCAATGGATGTACGAACGTATTGCAGGTATTGCACCTTTAGCACCAGGTTATAAAAAAATAAAAATCGCTCCTGTG
>NZ_JAGKIK010000115.1 GCF_017897595.1 Aquimarina sp. U1-2 | reverse complement strand
CTCTGCTTTCTCACCTGTTCTAAAATAACGCTGGGTTCCTGTAGCGTCTGCAGCAAGTACTAAGTTAATAGGATCGTTAATTTGCTTGGCAAATACGCCTACAGAAAGTACTTCACTTTTACTAATAAACCATTCGTATTTTAAATCAAGATTGTAAATATCTGAATATGATTTATCGGTAAGATTTACACCAGTACGTGTTCCTAGTAAGTCTTGGTTACCACCAATTCTGTAACTAATACCCTCGTAAACAAATGGTGCAATTTCTTTAAATTCTGGAACCGATACTGTTTTACTAACTGCAAAACGTAAATTCTGGTCCTCAGTAATAGCATATTTAACGTTTAAACTTGGC
>NZ_JAGKIK010000114.1 GCF_017897595.1 Aquimarina sp. U1-2 | reverse complement strand
CTTAGTAGTAAAAGTACAACCTGATGATGCAGAATGGGATGCTGGGGATATTAGGTATAATGTGTTACGATGGACATCATCTCCTCGTCCGCCATTTGGTGGCTATGGCCCCAGTTTTGTTAACCCAAGAACTGGACAAATAATGGGTGCAGATATTATGTTGGAATATGTTCATTTTACCAATAGGGTACTTTACGATAAAATCTACAACACTGCTAGTTTGGAAGAATATCACAAGGATTTTCAATACTGTAGTCTTGGGCATGAAATGCACAAAGAACTTATGTTTGCTAATGCCGTGGTTGCTGCAACAGGTGCTTCTGACTTAGAGATGGAGCGCATCAAAAAAGAATCAA
>NZ_JAGKIK010000113.1 GCF_017897595.1 Aquimarina sp. U1-2 | reverse complement strand
AAGAAACCGATAACCAAAGGGTAACAGTCTCATAGCTCAGCTGGTTAGAGCGCTACACTGATAATGTAGAGGTCGGCAGTTCGAGTCTGCCTGAGACTACAGGGCAAGCAGAGGCTTGCGCTTAAAGCCTTAAGCTTATTGCTTAAAGCTTTATAAAGTTCATTAAATATTGAAAGGAAATTCTAGAAGTTGGGATTCCAGTTTACAGTACGCAGTTAGCAGTACGCAGTAACTGAATACTGAATACTGTCCACTGCCGACTTAAAGGACGGGGGATTAGCTCAGCTGGCTAGAGCGCTTGCCTTGCACGCAAGAGGTCATCGGTTCGACTCCGATATTCTCCACGACTAATTCTGG
>NZ_JAGKIK010000112.1 GCF_017897595.1 Aquimarina sp. U1-2 | reverse complement strand
AGTACCAACTAACAAAATGGCAGACGATTTAAAACGTAGTGGAGGTTTTATTCCAGGAATTCGTCCAGGGTCTGAAACTTCAGAGTACCTTGATAAAATAATGTCTCAGATAACTTTGCCTGGTTCTATATTTTTGGCACTAATAGCAGTGTTCCCTGCAATTATTGTAAAACTAATGAATGTTACCCAAGGTTGGGCATTGTTCTTTGGAGGAACATCACTATTGATTATGGTTGGTGTAGCGATTGACACTATGCAACAAATCAATTCGTATTTGTTGAATAGACATTACGATGGCTTGATGAAAACAGGTAAAAACAGAAAAGCGGTAGCATAAATTTAGACGATAGTAGTTAGTCA
>NZ_JAGKIK010000111.1 GCF_017897595.1 Aquimarina sp. U1-2 | reverse complement strand
AGCTACTTTTAAATTTCCACTATGTGGAGACACGCAAAGAGAGTAGTCTCGCCTTATATCATTGCCATCAATTTGGGTTTTAAGCGTGATATATTGGCCTGCTTTAAATTGAAATTGACCCTTAAGATTTTCAGGTACATTAAAACCAATACTAACAGCTTTATCTGTAACTCTAGTTATATTTTTTATTGAAAGTTTGTGAAATCCAGACATGATAAAAATTTTAGCAAAAATAGTGAAGCATTAACGTTTTATCGATGTTTTTAGCTGAAAAATTAATACATAAAATAATTATGCATAAGAATTTTATGTATATTTGAAACCTATGAAAAGCAGCAATTTATATAAGGGAAGCTTAACC
>NZ_JAGKIK010000110.1 GCF_017897595.1 Aquimarina sp. U1-2 | reverse complement strand
CAACTAATTAAACTAAAGTTTTAAACATATATGAATAATAATCAACTATTAAGTACTATTAAAAAGAGATTATTTTTATTGGTTATCTTTTTGTCTATTAGTTTTCTGGATGCGCAAACTAAGGGATTAATTATTGAACCTTCAACAGGTTCTGGTACTTCGATTTTAGATCCCAATGGAGATGGATATGTATCAAATTCGACTACAGGTTTTATAGGAAATGATTCTACGGAAAGTGAAATACCATATATGCCATTTATATTTCCTGGAGCAGAACCTACAAGTGATTTAAATAATGGACCAAATTGTGGATTTAATGATTTTGTGGATTCTGGATCATTTGATCCTGCATTGTCGTATGTAGATGG
>NZ_JAGKIK010000010.1 GCF_017897595.1 Aquimarina sp. U1-2 | reverse complement strand
TTTTGCTAACTCTAATAGTCCTAACTTTGGTTTGATGATTTTTTCTTCTGTGTTCATCTGACAAATATTTAAATTGATTTAAACTAAATTACTAAAATTGTCAGATTAAGTATTAACTATTACACCTAAAGATAAAAGGGAGTTTTGTCAGGGTATTTAAAAACAGTTGATTGCACATAAGACTCTTCTATAATACCATAGTGAGCATATTTTTTATTTTTTTCTACCGCCCAACCAATATTGCCATAGTCAAAATGCCAATATTCTTTATGATCACACACAAAATCTTCATTTTCAAAAAGTTCCATAAGAAACTTTCGGTTTTTCTTTGCTTCTTGACTAATGCCAGGATGTTTGGGGTAACATTTTTCATTTAAATCTATATGTAGTCCATCGTTGGTTCCAAAATCCAATACACATTTCTTTCGTAAATCATAGATCAGGGTATCAACTGCACCTCCAGTTGCATGGGTAGATTGCACTCTTGGCGCAATGAAGTTTGACACTATTTCATTAATTTCTTCTACTGTTTTTTTGGGGTATTTCTTTTTCAAAAAACTGACTTTTTGATTCCATAATTTTTGCTGATGCTCAAATGATCTCCAGGCTGATCTAATAATTAGTTTTTTCCCCTGATTATCCAGAAGTCTACTAATCCGTCCTATTTTTTCGTACACTTCTTTTCTAACTAAATAACGATAGTTTTTTTGAATGGACTTTTCGAATATTAGATTAAAGCCTGAATCCTGAAGACTTATCAATGGCGAGTTATTCTCCTTGACAGTCATCATTGAGGTTTTCTTTTTGTGCAACCTGTCTTTTTCTTCTACTATTGTGCAATACTCTTTTGCGGTTATTGGTGTCTTGATGTTTTTAAAAATATAGGATGAATTCATAGCGGTAACTAATGCTCCATATTTTAATGTAAATGACACCTCGTCTCCAACTTTTAAGTCTTCTTTTTTGGCATTGATTATAATGTGATCCCCACCCGCTCCTAGGATTTCAATATCTAATTTTGGGGTTAATCCAGTCACCATTACATCTTGAACCCCCATGGCTAAGATAGCTCGCTTTATCATGCCTTGGTCTTTAAAATTTGGTTTGTTACCAAAAGCGTTAAGACCAATTTCGCCATCTGGTACTGATGATTTGTTTTTCAGTTCGATAACCTCGGCTGTCAACATAAAGGCGTCTTGATAAAGTTTTGGAATCGGCTTTCCGGTTAAAGGTTCATAACCTAAAAATATAGACTCTCCAAGTCTCAAATTATTAATCTTGCCTAAATCTTTTGTAGTATTAAACCAATTATAATTAGCTGAGTTCCCTCCTGAGATTATAGATAGCTTTATGTTGAACTTCTTCTCAATACTATTAGCAATAGAGGATAGTATGTCCATTTTTTCCGCGGTGGGTTTAACTCCGGAAAAGCAGGCAAGATTTGTACCTATACCTTCAAGTTTAATACCTTTTAGAGTCAGTACCTTTTTGATAGTGTTTTCCAATTGCGATGGTAATATTCCTTCACGTAAATCTCCTAATTCTATCATGAGTATAATTTTATGAATCTTACGGTGTAGGATAGCATATTCTGAAAGTTTTTTTATTACAGATAACTCAGAATTTAGACTCATATCAGTATCTAATACTACTGATTCTGTTTGACTGATCATTGGGGTTCTAATCAACAAGAAATTTGCTTTGACTCCAGCAATACGCATTTTTTTGATATTTGATATTCTGGAGTCAGCAAGAATTTTAATCCCGCTCTTTACCAAAATATTAGCAATATGAGGATCTGCACAAACTCCTTTAGTAACAGCAATGACGTCTATGCCTTTTGACTGAAAAATAGAGCTTAAAATCTTAGTATTATGAGCAATTTTACTAAGATTAATATCTATTCTTGGGATTGACATAGTAGTGGATTGACACGAATTAAATCAGGAAATATTTCTTGAAGTTTTTCTACTAGCTTACCACAGTCGTTTTTTAGGACATCAGTAACAGGTAATTGATATTTTTCTTCATAAGCCTTTGTTATATCTTCAACTTCTTCGTCATTCATATCTTCGTGATTGATTGTTATTGCAATTACTTTGGATCCGGAGAAGGTTTCTAACATTTTTATTTCACTCTCAAGTGTTGGCATTAGAATATCTGGAAAATCACACCTAGTGCGTCTTTTTGGTGGATGCTGAAGGACAATAGCCTTAGGCATAGCCCCTCGAAGGATTGCACTTGAAGAGGTAAATGCCGGATGACTAAGTGCTCCTTGACCTTCTACTACGATAATATCGGGCTGTTCTTTCATTGCTTCTAGAATAGCATTTTCTACTTCTCCGGTAGCAAAGCCAGAACTTAGAACATCTATGGCAATACCATATTTTGAACCTTGAAGTATTCCTGTTTGGCCTGTAGTTACAAAGATAGCGTTTAAACCTTTATTTTTTAGAGCTTCTACCAATTTAAGCGCGGTGGTTCGCTTACCAACTGCGCAATCTGTTCCGGATATCTTTACTATTGGTATTTGAACATCTCTTATTTTGCCTGTAAAGTGGTGAAGATTTTCTTTCGAAGGTGGTTTTCTTACATCAAAAATAGATATATTATATTTATTTGCAAGCTCCATACAAACTGCATCATCCGAAAGAAACTCTGGTAGTCCGTTTACAATATGCATTCCAGATTTAATGGCTGTGTAAATAATTTTTTTCTCTTTATTATTAAGTAATGGTGCAATGGGAGCAATCCCGTAGATGAAGTATTCTGGAACGCTGTCTAATATCTCAATCGCTTTATTAAAATTTTGAAATATTGGTATCTCATTTTTAATTCCGTCCAGATACTCTCCGGCATCAAGACCTGATTTGGTGCTATCTATAATCCCAACGATTTTATACTTCCCAGAATGCCTGACAAGACCATTTGCGACTTTACCATCTAATTTGCCAAATTCATTTTCGCAATAAACTATTGCCGATGTTTTCATAATTTGCATGATTTAAGATAAAAAATAGATTTTGGAATAGTTTAACTTCCTACCAATGCTCTGGCGGTCAAACCTAATTCCCATCTATCAGGGTCATTTTGAAATCCACAGTAATAAACTCCATTAATATATCTTCGAACGATCAGGGAAATGTTAGGGTTGATTTTAGTGAATACGGTATCTCCTATTTTGTATTTACCAATTACCTTATTATCAAGTTTCATATTTACTATATTATAGTTTTTTAATGCCTCATTTAATAAGATTTAATCCTTCTAGTCTAATCCTTGGATTATTAAGTTTCTTTAAATTCCGGTGACTATATAAGGACAAAAATAATCGCCGGAACCTAAAGTTTTATTAGTAAATTACTAATAAAAGGAAACAGAAAATGATTCAATGGATTGTCTTGTATAATGTCTAATTCGCTCTAAGAATTATTTTTTACTATAGTCATTTCTTTGAAAAGGAACTGTATAACAAATCTCAATATAAATTCTTCATCGTTTGAATTTTGAAACAACAAAGTGTAAATTGTTAAGGTAAAGATCTTTATAATTAACGGATAAGAGGTTATATAATAGGAGTTGAATGTTACATAAATCACAGTTTTGGGACTATTTGATATTATTGTAGGAAAAAAGTAGTAAAATTTAAGATTTCAGAGCATGGTTTAAAATCACTTTATATGTTTTATTAGCTATTCTTTTATCCGAACTGTTCAAAAAACCTTTATTTTTTAACATACTATTTGGAATTATAGAGTTTTAAGTACTGCGTTTTTTGTTATAGGAATAAAATATAAACCATGCTCCGTTTTGGAGCATGGTTTTATTGCTTATAGGATTTTCATTCTATGTTTTAATTTCTTTTAAAATAAAAGACAGAATTAGTAAACTAATCTAAGAGACAATATTTAATCGAATATCCTGAATTATAAAATTTTGTTAAGCAACCTTAAACCCTTTTGCTAACTCGTTAATTTTCAAAACTTTTTCATCAAAAGAGTTCGACATTTGTCTCGTCGAGGTCACTACAACCATCTAAATCAAATCTACGACACGATTAGCCCCCTATGATATTATACTATCTGCCAAAAAAATTATGTCTTAAAACTCAAAAGTTCTAGGCTTATGTATAGGCGTTTGGTTGTTTTATATAGATTTTGCTATAGCCTCTGACCTTTTGGAAGTGCATGTACACTATCTGCAAAATGGATTCTTTATCAAATACGAAATGAAGAAATATTGTTAAGATAGTAAATTCATAAAAACAAAAAGAGGATGTCTAAAAAGTTGTCATTCCGAAAGAAGCGAAGGAATCTGTTGAACTTAAGTTTTTGATAAACAGATTACTTTAAAATTAAAATTTTTCGTAATGACGTTTTTTAATACTTTTTAGACACCCTCTTCTATAGTAATCATCTAAGACTAGCCCATCCTTTTTTCATTTATTGATTCACATTTTCAGAAAATGGAATAGGAAGTACATTAAAAATTTGATCCCCCTCGCGATCTATGGGTAACGTATCAGAAAGATCATATCGTCTAAGGTCGAACATTCTATGATTTTCGCACCAAAGGGAATACCGTCTCTGCTTCAATAATTCTGCAGTTAGCGCTTCTGAAGTTTGAACCCCATCATAAGCAGGTAATCCTCCTGATTTGTCTCTAATAATATTTAGCGCTTCTAGAGCATCGGCTAATTCATTAGTTCTTATTTTAGCTTCGGCATATACTAAAATCAATTCTTCATTTCTAATGATATCTATTGGAGAAGTATTCTCTTCATATAGGGCAGTCTCATGAGTACCATTCAAATTATCCTTGGCTTCACTAACTACTCTACGTCTGGCTTTTCTGCTCACCCGGATATCTCCTGCATCAGCCTCATTGATCCAACTATTATGCACTATGATTTGATCTCCACTTTGTTCTGGAGTTTTAAACAAGTCGTTGGTAATATCACCAGGCCCTAAACTAAAGACATGTTGCACTCCTAAGAATATATTTCCATTAAGATCGAAAAATGAATTCTCAAGATCTGTTATCACATCAGAATAATTACCCGCATACAAAGAAGCTATTGCCCTAGTTGCTCTATTAAATTGCACAAATGTATCTGGAGTATCAAAATTAGCAAATCCGGCTAAAGGAAATCTAAATATGTTTCCAGAATTTTCAAGATGTACTAATCCCTCATCCAAAATTCTAACGACCTCTATAATCGCTTGATCGAAATCTAGAAAAGGTCCTAAATCATTTTGATCGGTAACATCAACTCTTGCCTGTCCGTAAGATTTAAGCACCTCTATCAGCTCATAGGCAATAATGGTTTTAGCAAACCCCCTGTACCCTTCTTTCTCTTGCTCTGTTACCGATTCAGTATTCATTAAAGCCTCCATTAAAATATTAGCATTTTTGATACAAACATATCTCGCGTTGAAAGGCTGCGTAGTATAAAAAGAGTTATTATCCAAATCTTCGCCATCTTCCCCTAGAAGATCACTGGTATTCCTGGGATCTGCATCAAAAAGATATAGTTCTCTTGCCATGGTACCGCTACCGGTGGTTTGAATCCCTAAGCCTGTTCTCATGGTAGCTTCAATTCCGGAAACTAAATTATTAAGTTCGCTTACACTTGCATTATCCAGAATTTCTTCTAAAGCAGGTGCATTTGGATTTTCTTGTTCGTCGAATGTACAGGATGCTGCTAATAAGATACTAGCAAAACAAAGTACATTAAAGATGAATTTATTTATCGTGAATTTCATTGTTTTCTTTATTAAAAATTAACACTTACATGAAAATAGTATTGTTTTGTACTGGGGAATGGAGTCACCTCTAAACCAGAGGATAAACCTGCGCCACCATTTACAGAAACTTCGGGATCATAACTGCTATAATCTGTAATGGTAAATAAATTGCGCCCTGATACGCCGAGTTTAATACCACTGATACCGTCTCCTAACCATTGTAAGCTGCTCTGGGGAAATCTATAATATAAGGCAGCTTCTCTAAGTCGCACATATCCCGCAGGCTCAATAAATCGTCTGGGGCCAGAAGCATTTAATCTGGCTTGCCCTTCTGGTGTTCCCAAATCTGCAGTTGTTCTTCCATCATCAGATAATAATCGGGTAAGGTTCAAATTATTCCCACCTTCTTTCCAGTGTAAAAGAAAAGAAAGGTCCCAGTTTTTAAAGAATGTCATTTGATTGGTGAAAGACATTTGAAAATCGGGTTCTACATCCCCAATAGCTGTAGGTTCTCCATCAACATTAGCTACAATTTCGGTGATGGGTGCGCCTTCTTCTATATAAAATGTACCGAAACCTAAACCAAATCCAGCTCCCGGTTGTCCAAAAGGAGGAACAGTTAGGCGTGTTATCTCAGATCGATTTAACCAAAATTGCACTCCAGAGTTCCAGAAAAAGTTTTCAGTATTAAAAGCATCAACGTTTAATGTAATTTCTACCCCTTGATTTACAAGATCCGAAAAATTTCTTGTTTCAGTGTTAAATCCGGATGTTCTAGGTAAGTTTCTTCTTAATAAAAGATCTCTGACTTCTCGATTATAATACGTAGCTTCTAGAGTTACCATATCAAATAGTCGAGTATCGAACCCGATCTCAAATTCAGTAGATGTTTCGGGTGCTACATCAGGGTTGCCTAAAATTCCTGCATCAGGCTCATTCGGTCTGCCACCAATAGATAACCCCCCGTTCCCACCAATAGCAACAGGTCCCAGAACTGTAAAAATTGAACCGAAAGCGGCTGAGTTTCCGGTTTCTCCATAAGCAGCCCTTAATTTTAATTGGTTTACGTTTTCAATAGTCCAGAAATCAAAGTTTGCAATATTTACTGCCAAAGAAGCCTTCGGGAAACTGTATAGTTCATTAGGATCTCCATTTAAGGTTGATTTATCTAATCTAAGTCCCACAGTACCAATAATTTGATCTTTGTAGTTCGCCTCTGTTTGGAAGAAATATCCAAATTCTTTAATCTTAAACTGGTTTTGAGTGATTTGCTGGGCAAAACCCTGGGTAAGGTTAGTTTGGTTAAGAACTAACTGCGTTGTTTGGTTGAAAACCTGATCTGCTTCTTGTTCAAGATAAGATGTTCCTGCCTGTGTTGTAAGTCCCAAGTTTCCGTTGAAGGCATTGTAATTCCAAACCCCTATAGCCTGTAAATTAAAATTCGTAAAATTGTTTTTTCCAACACCTATAAACCCATTATCTCTATCTCTTTGTGCTTGATGAATTTCAGGAACATATACAAAAGTCTCGTTGGCCAGATAATCGATCCCTCCATTTAAAACAAGTTTTACATTATGTTTGTCTGTTCTAAGAAAATTGAAATTAGTTTTCAGCCCTTGAATAAATCTATTATTCGAATCTTCATTCCTGGCCAGATCTCTTACCAAAAGCATATTTCCATTAGCAGATGGATCATCGTTGTCAGGATAATTGCCTTCGGCATCAGGAAAAAGGTTGGTCCATGGTCTGGTATATGCAAGATTGTATCCAAAGCTTAACCCGCCTTCGTTTTCATTTCCTGTAAAACTTCTACTCGAAGTACTTCGTACATAATTAGACGATGCAGAAAAACTAAAGAAATCAGATACTTTGTGGTCTATATTAGCTCTCATTGAAATTCTTTCAAAACCCGTATTGCGAATGATCCCTTCTTCATCGCGATGAGAGGCTCCTACATAAAACTTAGTATTTTCATTACCACCACTAGCACTAATTTTAGTCTCGGTTATTAATCCCGTTTCTCCGTAAATTTCATCTTCATAATCTATTAATCCTCCATTTTGTATTGCATTTCGAAAAGCAGCTACCTCTGCCTCGGCAGAGGCTCTTGAGTTAGCTTCGGCTTCCGGATCATTAGGATTGGGAGTGAAGAAGGCATCAAAAACACTCTCTTCTGTCCATGATCGCAATCCTAATGGATTAAGAATTTTAGTAAATCCAACGTCCTGAGCAAAACGTATTCGTGTTTTACCGCTTTTACCTCGTTTAGTGGTTATGATAACTACACCTGCATTACCGCGTTGGCCATATATTGCAGCTGCGGAAGCTCCTTTTAAAACTTCAATATTTTCTATATCATTTGGATCCAAATCAGCCAATCTATTTCCAGAATTTTCTTCATTACCTCTATTAGCGCCTGATGCAAAACGCAATCCTGAAGGAATCTCTAAATTACTGATATACACCCCATCTACTATAAATAAAGGTTGATTGTTTCCTATTATGGATGAAATTCCGCGTAGTCGAAGTGCAAAACCACCTCCTGGTGCACCCGAGGATTGTGTAATATTTACCCCCGGAATTTTACCATATAAAGCTCCATCTACTGTAGTTTGTGCCGTTATACCCACAAGTTCTTCAGCAGAAACGGTAGACACAGCATTCGCCAGATTAGCCCGTTTCACAGATGTTGCCAAACCAGTCACTACGACCTCTTCCAAGGCTTCTGTAGACTCTCCTATCTCAATAGTTATAGCTCCGGCTGTAGCTACATCTACCATTTTAGTAGAAAATCCGAGAGCAAATACGCGCAAACGTGCTGGTAAGGTGCTTACCGTAATCGAAAAATTACCATTAATATCGGTAGCCGTACCATTGTCGGTACCGTTCTCGATAATATTAACAAATGGTGCTCCTTCTCCTGTTTCTTCGATTACCACCTTTCCGGTAATTGTCTCTTGAGCATACATAAGTACTGGAGCAAAAATTAAAAATAGCAAAACTACTATTTTGCTAAGATGAGTTTGTTGTTTCATAATGATTTGTTTAAATGAAGTGTTAAAGCTATTAAAAGAAATTGAAAAAACAATGTTAAACTAACAGTTGTTCGCAATAAAATATACAGTAAACTGCACTAATTATGGTTTAACCGTAAAATTGATAATAACTATTTATTTCTTTAACATTTTAGTTCTTCATTCAAAATATATCTGCGATATGCCACCATATTTCTAAACTATTCTGCATAGAGTTGATTACAAATCGCCAAATCTTTTTATTTTTGCCCTCTTAGTCGTTGTCCAACATTAGCGTAGGAGTTTACTTGATGTTATAATACGCATTAGAAATGGGTAAAGATGTCTGTATACTACCACTGTAGTAAAAAAAAAACCGAAAATACTATGTATAGAAGTCATTCATGTGGCGAATTGCGTGCCTCACATATGAACACCGAAGTTACCCTGGCCGGCTGGGTTCAAAAAACGCGTGACAAAGGATTTATAATTTGGGTAGATCTTAGAGATCGCTACGGGATTACACAATTGATATTTGATGCAGAAAGAACACCTGCACAGGTGGTAGAAAAAGCAAAAACTCTGGGAAGAGAGTTTGTAATTCAGGTAAAAGGTCATGTCATCGAACGGGAGTCTAAAAATACAAACATCCCTACTGGCGACATAGAAATTCTAGTGACCGAGCTTACTATTCTTAACGAGGCTATTGTACCGCCTTTTACGATAGAAAACGAAACCGATGGTGGCGAAGATCTTAGAATGAAATATCGATATCTGGATATTCGTCGCAACCCGGTTAAAAATAATTTGATATTTCGTCATCAGGTAACCATGCAGGTTCGACAGTATCTCTCTGATAAAAATTTTATAGAAGTAGAAACACCGTATCTCATTAAATCAACACCAGAGGGCGCCAGGGATTTTGTAGTTCCCTCTAGAATGAACGAAGGCCAGTTTTATGCACTGCCACAATCACCCCAAACCTTTAAACAGTTGCTTATGGTGGGCGGAATGGATAAGTATTTTCAAATCGTAAAATGTTTTCGGGATGAAGATTTACGAGCCGACAGGCAGCCTGAGTTTACCCAGATTGATTGTGAAATGGCTTTTGTTACGCAAGAGGATGTGCTTACTGTATTTGAAGGGTTAACCCGTCATTTACTGAAAGAAATTAAAAATGTCGATTGTGATGAATTCCCGAGAATAACGTATGCTGAAGCTATGCAAACTTATGGAAACGATAAGCCAGACATTCGTTTTGGGATGAAATTTGGAGAACTTAATAAAGTCACACAACACAAAGATTTCAAAGTATTTAATGATGCCGAATTAGTCGTAGGTATAGCGGTTCCCGGCGGTGCATCCTATACCAGAAAAGAAATAGATAAACTTATTGAATGGGTTAAACGCCCTCAGGTTGGTGCCCTGGGAATGGTGTATGTAAAATGTAATGATGATGGAAGCTATAAATCATCGGTTGATAAATTTTATAATCAAGAAGATCTGGCGCAATGGGCCAAAGTAACCAAAGCGCAAACCGGAGATTTGATCTGTATTCTTTCTGGTCAAAAGAACAAGGTAAGAGCACAATTAAGTGCTTTACGAATGGAGCTCGCTGATCGTTTGGGACTGCGAAATCCAGAAGAATTTGCACCACTATGGGTGGTAGATTTTCCGCTATTAGAGTGGGATGATGAAACAGAACGTTATCATGCCATGCACCATCCATTTACTTCTCCCAAACCCGAAGATATTACTCTTTTAAATTCGAAACCAGGCGAGGTAAGAGCAAATGCATATGATTTGGTGCTAAATGGTAATGAAATCGGTGGGGGTTCAATTCGAATTCACGATACGGCAACGCAGGCGCTTATGTTTGATTATCTCGGGTTTACACCAGATGAAGCAAAAGCTCAATTCGGGTTTTTGATGGATGCGTTTCAATATGGGGCACCTCCCCATGGTGGCATCGCATTTGGGCTTGATCGATTGGTAGCTATACTAGGTGGTCAAGAAACGATACGAGATTTTATCGCCTTTCCTAAAAATAATAACGGACGCGATGTAATGATTGACGCACCCGCAGCAATTGATAACGATCAGCTTAAAGAGCTGCATATCCAACTTGATTTGTAACTAAAATGAGGCTTTTTCTATCAACTGCTGGAAAGATGTTTGGTTTGATCATTTTTTTCTTGATCTGTTTGAATTCTTGTAAAAATAATGACGCTTCTACAGAGAAATACCCAAACTATATTGGCTACTTGGATCCTGAAACCACAATCTCTGACATAAACTTTGAAATCTGTGGTGATGAAGACATAAAAGGTACACATCACGGATTGCCAAAACATGCTTATAAGCCAAACAAGGGAGTTTTCGACAAAACCATACGGGCTACATATCGAAATAAGGGATATACAGACTCGGGATATCTAAATTTTAGATTTATTGTTAATTGTCGTGGCGAAACCGGAAGATATGAAATTGTACAAATGAACCTTGGTTTGGAAGAAACGACATTGTCTGAGGATATGGTGAACCAGCTTTTTCAACTAACCGCAGATAAAGAGAACTGGAATGGGTATCGATCCAAAAAAAGCGGCATTAATTATTACATGTATGTATCTTATAAAATAGAAGATGGAGAAATTTCTGAAATTTTACCTTAGCGGTTTTGTTCTGATCCTTATTGTTTTCAGTTGTGCAGAAAATCCGACTCCTGAAGATAAAAGAATATCGAACGAAATGATTAACGGAGGGGATGAAATTGTAGAAGCTCCAGAACTTCAAGGCACGCCGGAATCAATGATTTATATAGAAAAAGCACTCGCAATAGATCCTGAAAATGCAGATGCATGGAGAATGTTATCTATTCCGTATTTAAAAAGAGGTATGCCTACCAGATGGAAACCTCTGTTTGATAAAGCTGTCGAACTTAACCCCGAAGAGTGGCAAGGATGGAGAGGATACTTATACTTATATTTCTACAGAAATTATAAAAAAGCGATTGAGGATTTTAATGCCACCGATATTTTAACGCCTAATTTTGATGATACTCCCCAAGGACAGAGTGTAAATTATATGAGAGGTCTCGCTTATCTCGGTTTAAAAGACTATACAAAATCAAAATCTTTCTTCGACACCTATATAAATGATCAAATCAAAGCTTCGGGCGAAGATTATGTAGACGTAACCGCTTTTTTATATCGTGGTATAGTGGCATATCTTGAAAAAGACTATAATAAGGCCATTGAAGACTTTCACAAAGTTTTAAAATATTCTGGAAATCACTATGCCGACGCTCATTTTTATTTATCTAAATGTTTTTTGAAGCAAAAAGACATCAACAATGCGCGAAGGCATATCACAAAAGCGATTGAAGATTTCAATACCGGATTTGTTCACAAGCGTGGATATGTAGAGGTATTATATCAAATTTACATCCAAGATCTAGAAGAACTTAAAAAGCTTATCGAAAATAGTTAACTTTATACGTTTTAAATGTAAATTCAAGAACAAATCTTATAGATACCTCTGTACAGAATATGTTTTCTGAATTTGCATGATTAAAATAATGTATGGTTGCCTCAAAAAAATCGTTCCTCTATAAAATTTTAAAATGGCGATATCGCAATATCTCCAATAAAAACTTTATTCTGATATTAAGTATTCTTGTGGGTTTTGCGGCGGGACTTATTTCTTTACTCCTTAAAAACCTGACACATCTTATAGAAGTAATCCTTCAAAGTGATATCATTTCGTGGCAAACATCTTTTTATTTTATAATTCCCGTGGTGGGTTTATTGTTTGTTTACCTTATTACAGAATTTATATTTAAAAAAAATGTGCGATCGGCAATTCCGCTTATTCTACATTCTCTTTCTAAAAAAGACGGAATTATAAAGTCAATTCATGGCTATTTACCACTTATACTGGCTCCAATAACCGTAGGTTTCGGGGGATCTGTAGGGCTTTTAGGACCTGCTATTGGCTCAGGTTCTACATTAAGCTCAGACCTTTGTACTTTATTGAAAATGAGTGGCAAAACTCGTTTTTTATTAATAGGTTGTGCGGCAGCGGGTGCTATTTCGGCAGTTTTCAAATCTCCACTGGCAGGGTTGGTGTTTGCTGTTGAAGTATTTAGTCTGGATCTTACCTTGGCCTCGCTATTACCTTTACTTTTTGCATCGGTTTCTGCCATTATTACTTCTTATTTCTTTTTAGGGGACGAAGTGTTATTCAGGTTTGAAGTCATTGAGAAATTTGACATTTACGACACTCCTTTTTATATAGCATTGGGCATCGGAACAGCCTTTGCCTCTATTTATTTCACAAAAATGTACTTTGGAATCCTTCACTTCTTTGATCGCTTTCCCAGAAAAATATACAAGCTCTTTGTTGGTGGTTTGGCAATAGGCATTATGCTTTATTTTATTCCTCCACTCTACGGAGAAGGGCTTGGATTTATCAATGATTTATTACACGGAGACCATTTTAAGGCTATTGGCAAAACTCCTTTTGATACTATGACCGAAAACATATGGATCGTAATCGCATTATTAACAGGTATCATCATCTTTAAAGCTATAGCTATGACGGCAACTTTTGCCGCAGGCGGATCTGGCGGAATCTTTATTCCTACCATGGTTATGGGTAGCTCCCTGGGCAACGTAGTTGCTAAAGTAATTAATAATCTGGGGTTGGGTTTTGACGTATCTGAGGCCAATTTTACACTGTTGGGTATGGCAGGCCTTATTGCAGGTGTTTTACATGCACCGCTTACTTCAATATTTTTAATTGCCGAAATCACCTCGAGTTATGGGTTATTTGTTCCTTTAATGATTACTACATCTATCTCATTTTTTATTTCTAAGAATAAAATGGAACACAATATCTATACTTCAGAACTGGCGGAACAAGGACATTTGCTTACCCATGACAAAGATCAAACCGTACTTACGCTCATGAATCTTGAAGACTGTATAGAAACTAATTTTATACCGGTTTCTCCCACTTACACTTTAAAGCAACTGTTGAGTGAGGCTGTTGCCAAGTCGAATCGAAATTTGTTCCCTGTAATTGATGAATTTGAACATTTGGTAGGTATCGTTACACTGGATAATATTCGAGATATTATGTTCGATATCACCATGTACCATAAAGTAAAAGTCGAAACGCTCTTGTCACCCACATCTACGGTTATTATTTACGAACAAGACAATGTAAAAATGGTCATGCAAAAATTTCAAGATACGGGTGCATGGAATTTACCTGTTATCAAAAATGGAAAATACTTTGGTTTTATTTCAAAATCAAAATTGCTGACCTCGTATCGTAGAAAATTGATTAATTTTACTTAAAAACTAAACGTTAAGTTACCAAAACGTATAGCAAGGTAGGCTGTCTATTTAATACTATATTTACTATGAAATACGTTATTCGTATTCTTTTTATTGGCGTAGTTGTTTTAGTTTGTACCGGATATTACTATAAAAACTCGGGCAATCATGCTTTTGGAGACCAATTAGTGGGTATAGGAATACTAGCTGCATCTTTTGTTCTTATGCCTATCTTTATCTACTATCGTTGGAAAGACAGAAAAGTAAAAGATTATATGCTTACCGATGAAAACCTAAAGAAAATGAGGGATTACGATCAAAAAAATGAGCGAAAGCCTTAATACATTTAAGAAATATTCACATTTTAATAACGCTTCCTTAAATTTTTAAAACTAACTTTAGATCTCAAAAATTTTTATTTTAATACAATGGAAGGTACAGTTAAATTTTTTAATGAATCTAAAGGTTATGGATTCATAACCAACGACGAAACAGGAAAAGACATCTTTGTGCATGCCTCAGGAATTGACGGCGAAGCCTTAAATGAAGGTGACAAAGTAGCGTATCAAGAAGAAGAAGGACGCAAAGGAGTTATCGCAGCACATGTACGAATAATTCATGACTAAGCTATAAAAATAACCAGTTTCAAGAGGCTGCCTGAAAATAGTTAGGCAGCCTTTTTTATTTTAAAATTTTCGTATTAAATACAGCTTTTTTCAGCCTATAATCATATGTAAGGCACTAGAGAAACCAGCTACGATGACATGAATAAAGTAAGGTATTGTACTACCAATCAAAAAATAAGGGCTTAGATTAGAGATTTTAGACCAGCACTAGAAACTACTTCGAGGTATTATACCGTTTGGCGGTGCCAACAAAATCCTGAGTACGCAGCACCTCTAGAAGGAATTTTATATAATAGGGTTACCCATCTAAGTCTCAGATACTACTTTCCGGGATATTTAAGATCAGTTATGGTTTACACCCCTCTAAATCTCCCCTCAAGGGGAGACTTTTGCCTCCCTTCCTTTTGAAGACGTTGGCGCCGTAACAACGACAGGTGAGATAGAGCACAGGAAAAGGGATAGATGTTTTTATCATCATAGAATGATGATGCGAACTAAATGGGTAACCCGTCTATATAATAAACTCTACCCTGATAGGAACCGGGTATTGCTTCAGTTTAAGTTTCGTTTTTGTATAAAAAAATGTTGTAAAAGTCTACTGCATTCTTCTTGAAGCACACCACCGGTAACCCCGGTCTTAGGATGAAGCTTTGTACCCATGGCGTTATATCCTCGCTTTTCATCTTTTGCACCGTAGACTACTCTTTTTATTTGACTCCAATATAAAGCTCCTGCACACATAGGGCAAGGCTCTAATGTTACATACAGTGTACATTCGTTAAGATATTTACCTCCCAAGAAATTCGATGCAGCGGTAATGGCTTGCATTTCTGCATGAGCAGTAACATCATTAAGAAGCTCTGTTAAATTATGAGCTCGCGCAATGATTCGATCGTTAACTACAATGACTGCCCCAACAGGAATTTCATCTTTAGCAAAAGCAAGCTCGGCTTCCTGCAACGCTTTTTTCATAAAATAACTATCGTCAAATGGTTCTAGCATAGTGCGATTACTTTACATCTTAATTGAACATTCATAATTGATTACAATGAATTAAATTCAACCTGACAAGACTTTGGCATGAGTACATAGAACTGATATAAACTTTTTGATTGTCCGTTATTATACCTAAAATTTAACTGAGAAGTCATCCTGAATTCATTTCAGGATCTCATTACGTTTATTTTCAGTACATTGAGATGAGAAGCTGAAACAAGCCTGTGCTGACTCGTTTCAGTATTCAGCTTAACGCAAACCGTTTAGGTTAAATTACGGATATTCATATAAACTTCTTCCAATTCATTAAAATATAAACAGTTCAATTTAGTATAAATCTAACAAATAAAATCATTCATTCTCTAATGTTATAAAAGTTTACCTGAAACGCGCACAAAATAGTATTTTTGTGATATGCCAGAATCATTGTTAGCAGATATCTACTACCCATCGGATCTTAGAAAATTAGCAGTAGGTCAATTACCACAGGTAGCTAAAGAATTGCGAAAATTTATAATCGATGTAGTCGCCACCAAAGAAGGACATTTGGGAGCAAGTTTGGGTGTTGTAGAACTTACGATCGCTTTACATTACATATTTGATACACCATACGATCTTTTGGTATGGGATGTAGGGCATCAGGCCTATCCTCATAAAATACTGACCGGAAGAAAAGAACGCTTTCATACCAATCGACAATTGGGCGGCATAAGTGGATTCCCAAAGCGTAGCGAGAGCCCATACGATACTTTTGGCGTGGGGCACTCTTCTACCTCTATATCTGCCATATTGGGGATGGCCATTGCCTCGGGATTAAAGGGAGATATCGACAAGCAACATATTGCTGTTATTGGTGATGCTTCTATCGCTAGCGGAATGGCTTTTGAAGGGCTTAATCACGCTGGAGTTTCAAACACCAACCTATTGGTTATTTTAAACGACAATGCCATCGGGATAGATCCCAGCGTAGGAGCGCTGAAAGAATATCTTACCAAAGCACAAATAGGAAAGAAGCTAGGAAGAAATACTATCATACACGCATTAAATTTTTCGTATTTTGGTCCTATTGACGGGCATGACTTCTCTACACTACTCGCTACACTCGAGCAACTTAAACATACAAAGGGCCCTAAATTGTTGCATGTGATCACTACTAAAGGGAAAGGTCTAAAGCAAGCCGAAGAGAATCAGGTAAAATATCATGCCCCAGGAAAGTTTGATGCCACTACAGGAGATCTGACCCCTAAAAACGATAAAGAAGTATCCCCTAAGTTTCAAGATGTTTTTGGGTATTCATTACTAGAACTAGCAAGAAAAAATGAAAAAATTGTAGGGATTACCCCGGCTATGCCAACGGGTAGTTCACTAAAGTACATGATGAAAGAAATGCCCGATCGTGCTTTTGATGTAGGTATTGCAGAACAACATGCCGTTACACTTGCGGCAGGAATGGCTACCCAGGGATTGATTCCTTTTTGTACTATTTATTCTACCTTTTTGCAACGGGCATATGATCAAATTATTCATGATGTAGCGTTACAAAAGCTTCCAGTAGTTTTTTGTATTGACCGCGCAGGTTTGGTTGGCCAGGATGGTGCTACGCATCATGGGGTTTTTGACATTGCCTACTTAAATTGTATTCCTGATATCATTATTGCCGCGCCAAAAGACGAAATTGAATTAAGAAATCTATTATACACCGCCTCTTCAGGATTAGATCTTCCTATCGCAATTCGATACCCTAGGGGAAAAGGACACCTAAAAGACTGGGAAGTCCCGTTTAAACCTCTTCAAATCGGAAAAGCACGGCAATTAACAGAAGGTGATACTATTGCTATTATCTCTACTGGTACTATCGCTCGTAATGTTATTTTGGCGCTGGCTGATGTATCTTCTACTGCCAAGGTAGGACATTATCATTTTTGTTTCATTAAGCCTCTTGATCAAAAAATGCTTACCGAAATCTTAGAAAAACACACTACCATTATTACTATTGAAGAGGGTGTGACAAAAGGAGGTTTTGGCAGCTCTGTTATCGATTTTGCCAATGTACATAACTTCAATAATAAGATCATTACTTTAGGAGTTCCTGATCACTTTATTCAACATGGCACTGTAGAAGAATTACATGATCATTGTGGGATTTCTTCTAAAAAAATTCGTAAGCTTATTAGGGAAATAGTATAAGGGACCTATATTTGTAATCCTTTAATTTTGTGAAATTTCATTAACGCACTCCCATCAGTTAAACCCGCTACATACTTGCAAATGCTTATTAATCTTGTATACAAATCCTCGTGAGTAAACTCAAAATTATCCCCTTCTGCTTTGAGGATAAGTTTGTCGTAATTTGAAGGATTACCTACACTGTTGTTATCTACAGCTACACAGTATCGATCTAATAACGTAGCCAAAATTTCATATCCTGCAATCTCTTTTTCGATAACCCCTTGACTTTGATATATTTTTTCGATGCTAATCTTAGCGATATCGTTAATCTGAGCTTGGTACTTACTTTCATCAATCAAAGCCATATCAAATTTTCCTGAGAGTATATCGTCTTCGTTATCAATAAAAATGTTGGCTACCTCTCCTATCAACGTGTTAATGGCTAACGACCTGAGGTAGCTTAATCGATCGGCAGTAGTGACCAGGTTATTATATTTTGAAGTATTAATAGTATCTTTTACTAATTTGATAAGGTATTCTAAGGCATACCCTTCTTCGATTAGACCCAGATTAATGCCGTCTTCAAAATCGATGATCGTATAACAAATATCATCTGCTGCCTCAACCAAAAACGCTAAAGGATGACGACTATAGGTGAACTCTCCCTTTGTTTTTCGTTGTAACAATCCAACTTCTTTGGCCACTTCCATAAAAAAGGATTTTTCATTCTGAAAATACCCAAATTTTTTATGAGCTATATGTTTTGTAGGTTGCTTCGGAAGCGATTCTTTGGGGTACTTCATAAACGCTCCCAGAGTAGCATAGGACAATCTAAGACCTCCTTCTACTCCTTGCCTGGACTCGGTTAAAAGTTTGAAACCATTAGCATTGCCTTCAAAATCTGTTAAATCCTGGTATTGTTTTGGCGTAAGTTGATCCTTGTAACGAACTCCTTTTCCGCTTTTAAAATATTCTCCAATAGCTTTTTCACCCGAATGCCCAAAAGGTGGGTTACCAATATCATGAGCCAGTGCAGCTGCAGCGACAATGGCGCCGAAATCGTTAAATCGGTACCCATGAATGGTAGAAAGGTGTGGGTGTTTTTCTAATATTTTCTTTCCTACGGCTCTACCCAAAGAACGCCCTACTACCGAAACCTCAAGACTGTGTGTTAAGCGAGTATGTACAAAACTGGTTTTGGATAGTGGAATCACCTGAGTTTTATCCTGTAAGCTTCTAAATGCTGAAGAAAAAATGATACGGTCATAATCTACCTCAAACCCTAAACGGGTTTCATCTTGCTCTTTTCGTAATCTTTTATTCGTATCTCCTTGTCGTTTTAGCGATAGAAGTTGTTCCCAGTTCATCATATGTTAGTGTCGAGTGATCTTTTTATTGGCACCGCCAAAGTTATAATACCCCATGGCCTGTCTCGAAATTGAAATATTGTTTTCAACGAATGCCTCTTGGACTTGCCCTGAGGTAATTTACTCGTTGAGGGGAATATATCCTTCATTCCCAAGTGCATTTATCATTCCTCTTATCAAAAAATTATTCACAAAGTTTAAATGATATTTATTCCCATTTTTCGACTCGGCTTTAAGCATTTTTTTTTCTTTCAAACTCCTGATTTTCCTAGAAATTGTTGTCTGGTGTACCTTTTTAAGTATAGTTTTCAAATCTCCTGCTTGAATCACTTTTTTTTGTGCCGCTATTTTTAAAATTAAAAATTCTTCCTCATCTATATATTTCATTTTTAATGAATAACTTAGTGATGGTAATAATAAGTTATTTAAAACAAACTGTTCATCTGTAAGTTTTTCTATTTTTTCTATTTCATTTTTTAATCCGCGTAAAACATAAATCGACCAATTCTCAATGTCAGAATCATTTCCTTTATCAGCTTTTGACAATAATTCATAATACTTCTCTCTATCAATACAAAATATAGCGGTAGGATTTAATATTTGTCCAATATTTACTTGAAATCCAGTTCTAACCAACATTGCGTATGTGAACAAACGACCAGTTCTTCCATTACCATTCCCGAAAGGGTGAATCCACATAAACCGATGATGAGCAACGGCTACTTTCAATAAATCATATTGTGCAGGTACATCTTCATTAACAAATTTAAAAAGCTCATCCATTAATTCTTCAACCAAATAACCCGGTGGAGGTATATGGTCAGTTCCTTTAATTTCTACCTGCTGTTTTCTATAATTCCCTGGAGTATAATCTCCTTCTCCATTAGGGAAAGGAGTCAAATTCTTTACAATAATCTTATGCAATTCGCTTATGAACCCTCTGTTTATTTCTTGTTCGTTGACTATCTCGTCAACCCAACGCATGGCTCTTTCAATATTTCTTATCTCTTCCACTTTTTCATTAACAAATGGTCTATCTTCTAATTGGGTTTCAATAAACTGGGATATTGTAGTGTTGTTACCTTCAATCCGAGCAGAGCCAATACTTTCTAATGTATGAAAAAGATCTTTTAGTTGAAAAAAGACGAAAGGATTAGTAGTTCCCTTTAATTGCAATCTTCTCAAGTGTTCAAGTTCTAGAACTAAGGATGTCAATTCACCACCAAATTCTGGATGAGGTAATTTTAAATCAAATCTCTTAAATTTTTTAGCTTTCAAATGTTATAATACTTAGCAAAAACAAATATAATCAATTAGCACAAGTATTGATAAACATGTCAATAAATAACGCGTCACACTGCATTTAAGACTACAAACATTTACTTCTAAAGGCATGCAACTTTTAGCATTTTAGTTTTTATATTCTTAGCACCTTTAGCAAAAAAGTTAACTACACAAAAAGGGAAGCTCTTAACGATACTTCCCTTTTACCCTATATAAATCAAGGTCTTATGACCCACACATTAAACAATCGTCTCCTTCAGCTTCTTTTGATTGCGCAATTAATGCTCTTAGCTCTTCTGGAGATAGAGAGGTTCCTTCTGGAGAAACAGGCGCTTGCTTTGGTTGCTCTTTGGTTGCTTGTGCTTCCATAACTTGCGCTGCCGCTACAGCTACCTTTTCTGCTTGTGGTGCTTCTTGCTTCTCACTTTTGAGTGTAAACTTAATAGCATCAACTGCAGATTTTGTTCTTAAGTAATACATTCCGGTTTTTAATCCACTTTTCCAGGCATAGAAATGCATAGATGTTAATTTTGCCATGGTGGCTCCTTCCATAAAGAGATTAAGTGACTGTGATTGATCGATAAAATACCCTCGATGACGTGACATATCAATAATGTCTTTCATACTCATCTCCCAGACCGTTCTATACAGTTCTTTGAGCTCTTGCGGAATGATATCTATATGTTGAATCGATCCGTTTGCCCGCATGATAGCGTCTTTAAGCTCATCGTTCCATAGCCCTAATTTAACAAGATCTTCTAGTAAATGTTTATTTACCACAATAAACTCCCCAGATAATACACGCCTGGTATAGATGTTACTGGTGTAAGGTTCGAATGCTTCGTTGTTTCCTAAAATTTGAGAAGTAGATGCTGTAGGCATTGGCGCTACCAGTAATGAATTACGCACACCATTTTTAAGTACTTGCTTGCGTAATTTTGCCCAATCCCAGCGACCGCTTAATTCTTCATCTTTTATTCCCCATAAATTATATTGAAATTCTCCTTTTGATATTGGAGATCCTTTGTATGTTTGATAAGGTCCATCTGCCTTTGCTTCTTCCATAGAGGCAGTAACAGCAGCAAAATACAGGGTTTCAAAAATTTCCTGATTTAATTTTTTAGCTTCATCACTCGTAAATGGTAAACGTAATTGTATAAACGTATCGGCTAATCCTTGTACACCTAATCCTATAGGGCGGTGACGCATATTTGAATTTTCAGCTTCTTTTACCGGATAAAAATTTCGATCAATGACACGATTTAAATTTTTGGTAACACGCTTCGTAATCCTGAAAAGTTCTTTATGATCAAACTTGCCATTTTTAACAAACATGGGTAATGCGATTGATGCAAGATTACATACTGCAACTTCATCTGGACTGGTATATTCTAGAATCTCTGTACACAGATTGGATGAGCGAATAGTCCCCAGGTTTTGCTGATTCGACTTGCGGTTTGCAGCATCTTTATACAACATATACGGTGTTCCTGTCTCTATTTGAGATTCCAATATTTTTTCCCAAAGTTCGCGTGCTTTTATAGTTCTACGCCCTTTACCCTCTGCTTCGTACCGTGTATAGGTTTCTTCAAACTCGTCGCTATGCATATCGAATAACCCCGGGCACTCGTTAGGACACATTAAGGTCCACTCGGCATCATTTTGTACCCGTTCCATAAATAAATCAGGCACCCACATGGCATAGAATAGATCACGGGCACGCATTTCTTCTTTACCGTGGTTCTTTTTGAGATCCAAAAAATCAAAAATATCGGCATGCCAGGGTTCTACGTAAATAGCAAAAGACCCCTTTCTTTTTCCACCGCCCTGGTCTACATACCGTGCAGTATCATTATAAACTCTTAACATAGGAACGATACCATTAGAGGTACCATTGGTTCCTGCAATATACGATCCTGTAGCACGCACATTATGGATAGATAATCCTATACCACCTGCAGATTGAGAGATTTTTGCCGTTTGCTTTAAGGTATCATAAATACCATCGATGCTGTCATCTTGCATGGCTAGTAAAAAACAAGAAGACATTTGTGGTTTGGGTGTTCCCGAGTTAAATAAGGTAGGCGTGGCGTGTGTAAAGTATTTTTTTGACATTAATTCGTATGTCTCTATAGCGGCATCCAAATCGTTACCGTGAATCCCAATAGAAACTCTCATTAACATATGTTGAGGCCGCTCTGCAATTTTACCGTTAATTTTAAGTAAATACGAGCGCTCTAATGTTTTAAAACCAAAATAATCATATCCAAAATCACGGTTATAGATAATTGTAGAATCCAATTTCTCTTTATTGGCAACGATAACATCATACACCTCATCTGAGATTAATGGTGCTTTTTTGCCGGTTCGCGGATTTATATACTCATAGAGATCGGTAATAACCTCAGAAAAAGTCTTCTTTGTGTTTTTATGTAAGTTAGATACAGAGATACGTGCAGCAAGCTTCGCATAATCTGGGTGTGTTATGGTCATTGTAGCTGCAATTTCTGCAGCTAAATTATCAAGTTCACTCGTTGTCACTCCATCATACAATCCTTCAATCACTCTCATCGCCACCTTTACGGGATCGACTAGTGGATTGAGTCCATAACATAGTTTTCTTACCCTAGCGGTAATCTTGTCGAACATTATAGGTTCCTTACGGCCATCTCTTTTTACTACATACATACGTCGTTTTGGTTTTTAAATTTTCTTTTTACAAAGAAGTTGATATTAATTCGTGTTACTGTTTTTTATATACAAGTCAATTTTATTGTATGCTACCCTTATAAAATAGGATATCAAAAACACTACTCTGTTTAAAAACAAGAGTAAGTTTTTATAACATACAATATTGTGACTATTTCCCGTCTTTGTTTATGTGTGCTTTTATAACAAAGCTGTATCAAACTGAGCTAATCCTAATAGTAAACAGAAGAAATATGTTTGACTAGCTCAGAATGAATATATTATGAATTTTGTGCAATGCTTTAAGATTTAGTCTTCCTAGGAATGACTTTTACTTAAAAATCAGCATCAAAACTTATTTTATTTTCTTCGGTGTCTTTATTAAGCACCCCTGCTTTTTGATATTCTGAAACTCGCTTCTCAAAGAAATTGGTTTTACCTTGTAATGAAATCATATCCATAAAATCGAATGGATTAGCGGTTCCATACTCTTTCTCACAACCTAGTTCTACTAACAATCGATCGGTTACAAATTCTAAATATTGCGTCATTAGTTTCGAATTCATCCCGATAAGACTTACAGGTAAAGATTCTGTGATAAATTCTCTTTCGATATTTAATGCATCTACCAAAATTTCACGAATTCTGTCTTTTGACACTTTGTTAACCAAATGATGGTTATGAAGGTGAACGGCAAAATCACAATGCACGCCCTCGTCTCTTGAGATCAATTCATTAGAAAACGTAAGCCCTGGCATCAAACCACGTTTCTTCAACCAGAAAATAGAACAAAATGCTCCTGAAAAGAAAATTCCTTCAACTGCCGCAAAAGCAATTAAACGTTCTGCAAAAGAGTCTGACTCGATCCATTTTAATGCCCAGTCTGCTTTTTTCTTAATGGCAGGGAAATTTTCGATAGCATTAAACAATACATCTTTTTCTTTTTCGTCTTTTACATACGTATCGATAAGCAAAGAGTAGGTTTCAGAATGAATATTCTCCATCATGATCTGAAAACCATAGAAAAACTTCGCTTCGCTATATTGCACTTCGTTAACAAAATTTTCAGCAAGATTTTCGTTTACAATTCCGTCAGAAGCTGCAAAAAACGCTAAAATATGCTTGATAAAATAGCGCTCATCGTCTGTAAGTTTAGTAGACCAATCGGTAATATCCTGATGTAGATCGATTTCTTCGGCAGTCCAGAAACTAGCTTCAGATTTTTTATACCATTCCCAAATGTCATGATGTTGAATAGGAAAAATAACAAATCGATCTTTATTTTCTTGCAAAATTGGTTCTACTGCACTCATCTTAATTTTTTTTACGGTTTTTTTAGAATTTTTCTTTTCAAAGGGTCTTACAAAGATCAAGAAATAGGTCAAAAGTTCTCCTAGAAGTTAGCAAACGTTTTCAACAAAGTTTTCAACACGAACAAATTTCACTTATTGTTATACGAGTCATCAAAATAGAATATAACAAATTGATTATCAATTTAATAAATATAAAAATGAAAGATGTTAATAAGAATGTTAGCAACCCCGCGAAGCCCTTATTTAGCACTTATTCACAAGGTTTTTGATGCTATGATTATGTTGAAGAAAAACAATAAAATTACGCTAAAACCGTAACTACAAAAAGTTTTAATTTTTGCAAAAATGAGGGCTTACAACCTTCAAAAATGACGGGTACATAGCTCACTTTTCAGCTGAAATCTAGCATAAGTTAGGTAAAACTATCGATTAAGAGCATATTTCAAAAGTTTTTATTTACACCCAGATTACGCATTATGAAATCCCCGCCTGCCATTTTATTTAGAAAAAGGCGGGCAGGTATTACGGGAAGAAACGGGTATACCTATTTTAACTATGAAATTTATGTGCTCGAAATTGACGTTAACTGTTATAATTCAATAATTTACACGACAGGTACTATGTTTTCAAATTTTCAGCTACTTTCTCTAGTTCGATATACCAATTTTCACCAAATTTTCGGATGAGTGCTTCTTTTACAAATTTATATACAGGAACTTGTAGCTCTTTCCCCAGAGCGCAGGCATCATCGCAGATATCCCACTTATGGTAGTTCACGGCAGAAAACTCTGAATACTCCTGAACTCGTATGGGGTATAAATGACAAGAAATAGGTTTTTTCCAGTCGATTTCACCTTGATTGTAAGCTTCTTCTATAGCGCACATCGCCGTTCCTTTATCATCAAAAATCACGTATGCACAGTCTACACCATCTATAAGAGGGGTTTCTAATTCGCCGGTAGAAGTTTGTACAGCTGTTCCTTGCTCTTCGATTGCTTGTATACCTTCTTTACGCAAATACGACTTAACAATTGGATATACTTCTTTCAATTTTTGAACTTCAGACTTTTCAAGGGGAGCTCCTGCCTCACCATCAATACAACATGCTCCTTTACAAGCTGATAGATTACAGACGAAATCTTTCTCGATAATTTCTTCTGAAACAATGGTTTTTCCTAACTGAAACATGGGACAAATATAAGAACTCGTTTCAACTTTTTCCAATAGGTTGTACAATGAAAAATTCTGTATTCATCAAAAGTAGTATACCAAGTTTTTAGGTGCGCATGAACAGTACTAGCCCAAGTATCAGAAATTAAGACCGCTTCGCTTTAGGAATCAAGAAACTAGACAATTTTTCTGTTTTGACTCTTGGTTGTAAAAGTCTTAGTGTTTGTTTGTTACGCCTGGATACTTTGCTTAATGGGAATTCATTTGATTAAACTGATAACGTTGCATACAATATAATACCTCTTCCACTTTAAAATTACTCATTAAAACAAAAAGTCAAGATGGGTTTATCTATTTATTTAAGAAACTCTAGTACATTTGTACAAATATTGAAACCATCATTTATGAATTTTGATCTTAAAGAAGTCCTGACTGCCAGCATGATCTTGTTTGCGGTGATCGATATTGTAGGTAGTATTCCTATCATAATTGACCTTCGAAAAAAAGTAGGACATATACAAAGTGAAAAGGCATCAATTGTAGCTGCTATCCTTATGATATTATTTTTATTCGTTGGTAAACAAATATTAAGTCTGATAGGTATCGATGTTAATTCATTTGCCGTTGCCGGATCTTTTATTATATTCTTTTTGGCCATAGAAATGATTTTGGGTATACAACTTTATAGAGATGATGCTCCTGAAACCGCCGCAGTTGTTCCTCTTGCTTTTCCATTGATAGCCGGTGCAGGTACTATGACTTCGATTTTATCTTTAAGAGCAGAATATCAAACCATCAATATTGTTATTGCTATCGTTATAAACATTATCTTTGTATATATTGTATTAAAATCTTCGGGTAAGATTGAAAAAGTTTTAGGAAAACAAGGGATTAACGTAGTGCGAAAAATCTTTGGCGTTATTTTATTAGCAATTGCTGTTAAATTATTTGCTACTAATATTAAAGGTTTATTCTAAGACAAGAAACCACTTGCTTTAAATACTACAATAAACTGATTTTAATACATTTATTTTGATTTTTTCTATTGAACTGATTTAAACTTTTTTCAATTTGCTAAAAAACAAAAAGTCAAGATAAGTCCAATTTTAAACTATAACGTTTTGAACTATTTTATCTACTTATTAATTGCTATTGCCACCACTCTAATGATCTACAATGCCACACATTTAGATCTAGACAATATTTTGGCAAAAGATAGCAAAACTGCACTAATTGGTATGTTTGCCTCTGCTTGTGCCATTATTCTTATGTGTATTTTACTCGTCTCGAGAAAAATTCAACAAAAAAAGAAGAATACTTGATTGTATTCTTTCTTACTTTTCTAGCCTAGTCAAAATTTAGCTAAAACCCGTTGTTTATTTTGATTTTTGAATTCGAAATCAGTCAATTCCGAGCACTTTGACAAGCTTAGGATAATAAAGGATTTTGAATTCGAAAAGCTATTCTCCATACCCCGAATCCAGTTGAGGGCAGGTTAATACCAAATCTACTATAAAATAACAATATTGTCTGGTTAAAGAGAATAGACCGCTGCGCTGCTAGAAAATAGAACAAAGACTTAGTTGTAAATACTTGTCTATTATGGTTTTTGAAGTAAAGGTGATACAGTTTCAAAATAAGTTGTCAAATTTTAAAAAAGCAAGGTGTCTTTTCTATAAACTCATAAATTCTTAATGGTAATAGAGGTTTTCAGAGCGTATCAACTTTTTTATCGGACAGTAATGATAAAATAATACAAATTTCCTTGTTCATTTTCTTTACTATTTCTTACAGAAGGAAAAAACATGTAATAATTACCGGCGGAATAGAAATGACCATCAAGATCATAAAGAAATTGTGTAATTTTCTGAATAGTAGTGCTCTTTTTAATGATTTTCGCAGCTTTATATCTTCAGATGAAAAAATATGCTCTCTAATAACATCTGCAGAAACATACGAAGTATCTACAAGAATGTCGTGTTTTAAAAAAATAGCCGCACTATTGTCTAACAATCTAAAGGCAACCGCTATAATGAAGAAAAAAAGTGGTGAGCAAATGGCAATAGCGATTAGATATTCTTTAAATTCTGACATATATTTTTGAGGTATAATTATTCTTGTTTGGATAGCGATACGACTTTGTTAATCATGGCATCATCTGTATTAATGATTCTTTCAAATTCATCAGTACCAAATAACTGTTGCGCCATGGTGGCTTTTAGGTATTTTTTAAGTTGTTTTTGATAATTTTGTAAATGAATCTCCATGCCTAATCCCTTGGCATATGTTAAAAAACCTTCTGCAAAATCATCTTCTACCTCAAAACTTTTAGTAAACTCTTTTTTTGAGAGTGCATTATAGAAACTTCGTTTTTTGTCCAATTCTTCGAATACATAACGCCCCATGCGACCCGAACGTAATAGATAATTTAAAGTCTCGGCTACGCGTGTTGTGTCTCTACTCACAAAGATATCGGGTATAATTCCGCCGCCCCCATACACTGTTTTACCGCCCGGAGTTTTAAATTTTAAAGAATCGGCTACCTGTATGCTATCTGCATTTTGTAATTCACCATTTTTATAGCGTTCTAAATATTCGTTAAAATATTCTTTGTTTCCATTACTGTAAGGTTTTTGAATAGAGCGGCCGGTTGGGGTATAATATCTAGAAATCGTTAACCGTATAGCACTACCATCGCCAAGCGCCATTTCTCGCTGCACAAGTCCTTTACCATATGAGCGTCGCCCAACGATCGTACCTCGATCATTATCCTGAATGGCACCAGCAAAAATTTCACTGGCCGAGGCCGAATTTTCGTTAATTAGTACGTAGATTTTACCATTTTCGAAGTTTCCTCGTCGGGTTGCAAAATTATTTTCGATAGCACCCTTCTTATTTTTGGTAAACATAATGAGCACATCATCTTTTAAGAACTCGTCTGCCATTTTTAACGCCGGAGCAATAAACCCTCCCCCATTATCTCGCAAATCAATAACCATTTGTTGAGCACCTCTACTTTTAAGAGAATCCAACATCTTTTTAAATTCTTTATATGTAGTTTCAGCAAAACGGTTAATTTTAATGTATCCTAAGTGCTCTGTCAGCATATATGCTGCGTCTACACTTTGCAAGGGCACCTTACCTCTTTTAACAACCACGTCGAATATACCTTTACCTTTTCGAAAAACTTTGAGCTGTACCTGGCTATTGAGCTCGCCCTTTAGTTTATCTGCTAATCGATCGCTTAGCAAACTCTCTCCATACAGTGTATCATTATCAGCCATTAGAATTCTATCACCTGCTTTTATTCCCGATCTTTCACTGGGCCCTCCCTTAATGGTATTGATTACACTTATGGTGTCTCGATACGGATAATAAGTTACCCCGATACCGATAAAGTCCCCTTGCATACTTTCGGTAATTCCTTCTAATTCTTCCGGAGGGATGTATACAGAATGAGGATCCAGGTTTTCTAAGATTCTATTTACGGTTACATCTACAATACTATCTGTATTAATTTCATCTACATATTCATAGTCTATATAGTCAATAAGACGATTTAGCTTTTCCTTTTTGGCATTTGAAGAAAATAACTTAGTAGAAGGGTTGCTAAAATCTAATTTACTTCCTAAAAATACTCCAGCTCCAACTGCCAGTCCCAAAAACAACGGTAAGTATTTTTTTTTATATCCCATTACTCTTCTAAATCTGTAATCTGTTCTATTTCTACTCCTGCTTTTTCGAGAAAAGTAAGACCTGAATTATCTTTATAGTCTGTTTGATAAACAATACGTTTAATCCCGGCCTGATGAATCAATTTGCTACATTCTTTACAAGGTGACAAGGTAATGTATAGTGTTGCCCCTTTACAGGATTGTGTAGAAGATGCAACTTTTGAGATTGCATTAGCTTCTGCGTGCAAAACGTACCATTTGGTATACCCGTCTTCATCTTCACACGAATTTTCGAACCCTGTAGGTGTTCCATTAAATCCATCTGAAATTATCATTCTATCTTTTACAATAACCGCACCAACTTTTTTGCGTTCACAATGTGATAATTTCCCCCATTCTCTAGCAATTCGTAGATAGGCCTTATCGTATTTTAGCTGTTTCTTTTTAGACATAGGGTAGACCGCAATAGGTATTCATAACAATCAAAGTACGAATATATTATTACCATGTGGCAATTACAACTTCAACCGCCAGTTAATTACCAAATTTTATTAGCCATTAACATAGGGATCACCATACCTATAACGATAGAAGAAACAATAAGAATCCAATCGCGCTTAGAGAATCTAAAAAAAGTTTGAACAATAAAGCTAATAAGCACTACTACAACGACAACGACTATCTGAGCCAATTCTATCCCCAAGGCAAACTCGATCAGGGGTACTATTTTAGAACTCACATTACTACTAATAGCTTTAAAGTAGCTAGAAAAACCTAAACCGTGTATTAATCCGAAGAAAAGAGTGGTGCCATAAAGAACTCCGATTTTACCATTTTTTGAACTGCTCTTGGTAGAAAGCAGGTTAAAAATTGCGGTGATTAAAATAGTAACCGGTATCAAAAATTCTATAAGTTTTGAATTCACAGATACCACATGATATACCGCCAAAAAAAGCGAAATCGTATGCCCTAAAGTAAATAAAGTAACTAATGCTAGTATTCGTTTCCAATTATCAAATGTATATCCAACGGTAAGAACTACTAGAAATAGGATATGGTCGTAGGCATTCCAATCCAGCACATGACTGAAACCTAACTTTATATAGAGCCAAAATTCTGACATAATTTATTTTTTGAGGTTGGCTCTAAAATACAATTAAATACAATACTGAAAAAATAGATAAAAAATTCTTGCCAAAAATTTGAAAAGAAGTCTAAAAAGTTATCATTCTAAGTGAAGTAAAGCAATGTGTCGAGCTTGACTTGCTGATAAATATATTACCGCTCTCTTACAATAAAACACGTAGTTACCAACAGAAAAAATTAAAATACTTACATTTACTATTAGAAATAGTAATAACCAACCTATGTTTTATTTCTTCAACACAAAAAACTAATCATGAAAAACCTGAATATTAATACTATTCTACAAATCATAGCTTTATTGTTCTTGATCATTATAGGATACATGAGTTTTAGTTCGGGGTCTAAATGGGAAATTATACAACAACAGCTTAATACAGCCCAACAAGAACTAAAAACTTCAAAAGAAACGTTACAAACGACAAAAATTGCCTTAGAAAATTCGAGAGAAGAATTTAAAAAAATGAGGCTTCAAAAAGATCTTATGATTCATAAGCGAGATTCTCTAATCTTTGATTTTAAAAAGAAAAATGCCAAAGATTGGGAAGAATTACAGCGTATCAAAGATTCTATAAAATTTACGAATGATAAACTAGCTGAAGATAAAGCGCTAATCAATAGTCTTTTTGGCATTAAAGAATGATAATAACCTAGCTTTACTTTTAACTCTACACTATTATGAAACATCTATTCTTTTTTCTAGTGCTATTCACTAATTCTCTTTTTTTTGGACAAGATATCGATGAACTGAATGTTATAGAGATTCCTGAATCCTATGCAGATCGAAAAGGAGAGCCTATTACCGTAAAAAAAGATAGTCTTTACATATTTCGAACACCCAATATCTATTTGGTGAATGCCAAATCTTTTCTCGCCATTAAAAATGTCTACCTAAGCACTCTTGAACAAGATAAAATGACCGAGTCCCTTATCGAAAAATATAGCGAAACTCTAGGCCGGAATATTGAATTAGAACGCCTGTTAAAAATTAATTTTAAAACCTCAGACAGTCTTGATCTCGAAGTGTACAAGAGAATGCAAACCACACTTTCTAATACAGAAAGAGCGCTAGATTTTACCTTAAGTAGTTTAGAAAAAGCTTCAAATAGTCTTGAAATCGTTGAGAAAAATGCGAAACGCCAACGCAGAAAGAGCACGTTCGAAAAAATTCTTTTTGCTATTGGCGGAGTAGGAATAGGAGTATTGGTTGGTGTTTCTTTGTAATTTTTGAAGTATACCTATGCAAGGTTTAGTATATCTGGATATCTAATAATTATAATTGAATATCCGTATTTAATTATAATGTCATCCCCTGTTATGCTGAACTTGTTTCAGCATCTCATAAAGATATAGGTAGTCAACACCTTATGGCTTGAGACCCTGAAACAAGTTCAGGGTGACGCATAGATTATGAGTCTTAACAGATATTCATATAATTATATATCAGTTTTGAAATTATCAATACTGAAACTATTTTTTTCTTTACGATAGGCCTTGAGGCGATCTTCACCTTGCTTCTCTGCCCAGGATGCCAACATGGTTCTTTCTTCTTTAAATTCCATAAAAGGTACAGCATAACCGCAAGAAGTTTGTACGGTATCGACTTGAATTTCTACAATTTGTCGAGCGCCCATAATCTTCGGAAAAAGAGTGATAAAAGAATGATATGCTTCATCTCGTTCATGATATATTGTTGCTTTTCCATACAATCTCAAGATCAGAGGTTTTCCTTCAAAAGCACAAAACATGATTGTAATTCGATTGTTCTGAAGCAAGTGAGCGGCTGTTTCATTTCCGCTACCGGTAAGATTAAGCCATACTACCTGATTGGGTCCCAAAACTCGAAAGGTATCCATGCCCTTGGGCGAAATGTTAACTCGCCCCTTTGAAGCAGCAGTCCCTACGAAGAAAATTTTTTGATTTGCGATAAACGTTGCTAGATCTTCACTTATATCTGTAAACAGTTTTGCCATACACTAAAATCACATTATATTTTGAATTATAGACTTTCCCACATTTTATCGGCATTGAGACGAAAGGTCCCCAAATGATCAAAACTACATTCTGCCGGAGCAATAATTGATAAAAATGGCTGCGCTTGTTTATTTTTGTACAAGTGATACACCTCTCCTACGACAGGTTCAAAATTAAACTTTGCACTATAGACCAAATTATTGTATTCGAATTCTTTAATCAAATTGTCATACTCTGCCTTTAATTCATCATATTTGGCCTTAATTTGTTTATTGACCTTGTGGATATTGGTATTTTTCCATGCAATCGTATCTGTTGTAGTGATTGCCGGAGCAGCAAGATCTGTTGCATATGGTTTTAATGAAGCATCATAGTTTTCATTCTCTTCGTCAAAAACAACCGCGTCTGGTTTTTTCTTCTTAGTCTTCATCGTTTTGAGATTTTATTATGCGTAATTTGTCGTTGTCTTGTACATTTAAATCTTCCGTCTTCAAAAACGCGTTTTTTCAAGTGTTTTGTTTTGCGACCTTGCACTCGTTTTCTCCACATCTTAAAACTGGAGGCCTTCATTTCTCTACGCATCAAATTAATGACTTCTTGTTCTTTTAAGCCAAACTGTACTAAAATAGCATCAAATGGTGTACGGTCTTCCCAGGCCATTTCTATGATCCTGTCGATATCTCTTATAGATAATTCTTTTTGCATTTTTTACTCTAAATTTTTTCGGTTGGGCAGTGTATGCTTTCTTAAAATACGATAACTCTCTTTTTTAACCAGAGGATCATCTTTCATTCCCCAAAGTGCATCGCTTGCTCTTTTGCGACTCTTATCTATATCTACGATGGGATACGGGTAATCTTCTCCCAAAACAATATTATTAAATTTTTGATCCAAAATAGTCATTTTAAAAGGTTCATGAATAAATTCGACGGGGACATTCTGTAATTCTGGCACCCATTTTTTTATAAAAATACCCTCGGGATCGTGAGAAATACTATTTTTGACAGGGTTGTAGATTCTTAGCACATTAATTCCTGTTTCTCCTGCCTGCATCTGCAATTGCGGAAAGTGAATTCCTGGTTCAAAATCTAAAAACAAACTCGATAAATAGGCACTCGCCTCTTGCCATGGTTGCCATAAATTATGCGTAAAAAAAGAAACCACCATCGCTCGCATTCTAAAATTGAGATACCCGGTTTCTTTAAGGCAACGCATACATGCATCTACCAAAGGATATCCGGTATTCCCTTCTTGCCAAGCCTTTTGGTATTCTTCAGAAACTTTTTTCTTCAATTTATGAAATCCTTTATTCACACTTTCAAATTCCATAATTTCTTCCATCTCAAACTTCTGAATAAAATGTACCTGCCAATACAATCGCGAAGTAAAAGCATCAATTTGTTTTTTGTTTTCTGATACTTTTCTAAACTCCATAGCATATTGCCAAACCTGCCGGATAGATAGATTTCCCCATGCCAAATAGGGTGATAATCGACTACATCCTTTGCGAGAAAGCTCTGGTTTTGAAATGTAAAAGCTATAATCTTTGTATCTGCCTTTGTAAAAAAAAGAATATAAATATTTCATCGCCGTAGTCGTTCCTCCTCGTTGAAAATTCGATGTTTTTGACACCTCCAAATTTTCTAAACTAAAGACTTCTTCAACTTCTTTAATTGTTTCTAGCGGAATAAAACTATGCGTACCCGGTTTGAACTCAAATTGAGGTTCTGACATGTATCGTTCACAATCCTCTCTCCAGCCCTTTCTGTTTTTTCTTCCTCTTGAAATTCCGTTATTCCCGTTCTCTTGCCATGTAATTAAATTATTTCTACAAAACGTCCTGAAGTTTTTGTCCCGATCGTATGTTTTTTTTATTCCAGTTTCCTGATGAGAAAAAACGGTATCTATTTTCCAAAATTGCTGTAACATTCCGAAAGCCTTAATTACTTCCGAAGAAACACAAAGCACCTTGGTATTGCAAGCTACTAACTGCTCATTGATATCCTGTAATGATTGCTTTATAAAATTCCAATGGCGTTCACTGTAATGCGCGTCTTCTTTCAAAGAATTTTCAAAAACATATAATAAAAGTGTTGGCGTTCCTGATTGTATCGCTTTGTATATCGCTTCATTATCCTGCAGTCGCAAATCTCTTTTAAACCAAACAATATTTACCGTTTCTTTTTTAATATTCATCGGGGTTTTCAATTATAGCATTCGCTCGTGTTTTAAGAGCTTTCAATTTATTCGTATCCATTTTATGAAGCGTACTCAACATCATACTCATGCGCTGGTTGTCTTTAAAATACTCTTGCTTTTCATCTAAAAAATTCCAGTACAATGCATTAAAAGGACAGGCATCTTCTTCTGTTCGTTTTGAAACCTTGTAATGACAATCTTTGCAGTAATTGCTCATTTTATTAATGTAACTACCACTAGATACGTAGGGTTTGGTAGCAATAATGCCTCCATCGGCATATTGACTCATCCCACGGGTGTTGGTTATTTCTACCCATTCTATCGCATCGATGTATACACCCAGGTACCAGTCGCAAACTTCGTCGGGGTGAATCATGGTAAGTAATGCATAATTACCTGTGATCATTAGTCGTTGAATATGGTGAGCATAAGCATCATCTAAACTTTGTTTGATACTGTGATGCAAACAATTCATTTTGGTATCGGCAGTCCAGTAAAACTCTGGTAGCTTGTTTTGATTATCAAGTTTATTACTACGCTTATAGCTTGGCATTTCTTTCCAATAGATACCTCTCATATATTCTCTCCAGCCTATGATCTGCCGTACAAAGCCTTCGACCTGGGAGATATCTATCTCATTTTTATGTGCTCGCCAATATTCAATTACGGTTTCTACGACTTCTTTTGGATGTAACATTTTACTATTCATGGCAAAAGACAACCGACTATGGAATAGAAATTTTTCTTCGGTATGCATGGCGTCCTGATAATCTCCGAAATGTACTAACAGATGCTCACAAAAATAGCGTAACACCGATAAGCAATCGGGTCGGGATGTTGGCCAATTGAAAGTATCGGGGTCGATAGTCCCCATAGTTATTACCTGATGATCTTCGATCATTTTAATGATCTTAGACACATCTTTTCTAAATCCTCTTTCGTGGGGGATGTCGTGTTTACCCGTCCATTTTTTACGATTACTGTGGTCAAAGTTCCATTTTCCTCCTTCGGGATCCTTATCATTCACCATCATAATGTCATATTTCTTTCGCATATAGCGATAGAAATATTCCATAGTGTATTGTTTTTTACCCTCATAGAATTTGGTTAGCTCTGTACGTGATGTTAAAAAATGTTCGGTGTCATAGACTTGGGTATCTATATCAAGACCATAACAAAACTCTTTTAATTGTTCATCTAACCTGTATTCATCTGGCAATTGATATTCAAACTTTTCGGCTTTTTTATCATGTATCAGGTTCTGAAGATTCTGGGTCACATCCTGCTCATTTGATGTATGATCTAATTCAAAATAGACGACTTTATGCCCTCTTTCTACCAACCAATCTCGAAAATTACGCATGCTCTGAAAAAAAGCCACTACTTTTTGAATGTGATGACACGTATAATCTGTCTCCTGGCGCATTTCGGCCATAAAATAGCATACCTCATCGTTGGTATTAGCGTACCAAGAATGCTTATAATTAAGCTGATCCCCCAGAATAAGTCGTACTGTCATTGTTAAAATAGTTTTGATTGCAACCAGAGGTTTTGATAGTTCTGTTTAGGATCATACCGCTCTGCTTGTGTTTTTATATTGAATTTTCGATCTCTGGGGTCATTGCCAACACCGGCAACATAAAGCCAATTTCCATAATTGCTATGTACGTCATAATCCAGTAACATTGACTCGAAGTACGCTGCACCAATTCTCCAATCCAGTTGTTGTTCTTTGGCAAAAAAGGAAGCTACATTTTGTCTGCCCCTATTGCTCATCCATCCTGTATATTTTATTTCTAACATGTTGGCATTAACAAAGGGTTCTGATGTTTCGCCATTAATCCACTGCTTTATCAGCGCTTCATCGGTGCTCCATTGATACTCTTTATGAAGAATTCCTCCGATTTTAAAAATATCATTTTGATGTTTAAGCGCTATGTATTTAAAAAAATCTCGCCAAATCAACTCAAATATAAGCCAATAGGTCGACTCATTTTTGGTAACTTGCTGCTCGTATTTTTTAATTTCATGGTATACCGTTCTCGCAGATATGCTTCCATTGGCAAGCCATGCCGATAACTTAGAACTATAATCTCGCCCCACAAGACCGTTGCGTGTTTTTTTATAATAAGAAAGCTTTTTTGTGTCCCAAAAATAGGTTTCTATTCGATGTAGCGCTTTATCTTCACCACCAGAAAAAGGAAACGCAGTTCTACTATCTTCCGTATAATCTTCGAATCCCAATGTTCTTAAAATTGGAAGCTCAGTAGGATTCTCTATCCTATTACTTTCAGGAAGCGGTTTGATTTCAATTTTCGGGCGAACGGTGACATATTTTTCACATTTCTTTCTAAAATTGGTAAATACCTGCGGAATATTGTGTAACGCAAACGGAATATCATCTGGATGAAATAAGAATTGATCAAAATCCTCGTGCCAGGTAACCTCATATCTTTCAACTGCGTTTTTTACGGCATTAGTTATAGCTGTTTCTTCCTTGGTCCATTCTTTTTGTGTGTATACATTGGATATATTTCGACCTTCAAAAAACTGAGGCATTACATCTTCAGGATGTTGCTGATATATGAATAATGGAATATGAAGCCGTTCTAAATTTTCTCGTAATGCGGCAACCGTCTCCAAAAGAAATTTTGCTCGGTATTTCTCGGTTTTTTTGAATCCGAATACGTCTGTCTCAAAATATCTTGGGTCAAAAAAATAGACGGCGATTACCTTCTCATTTTGCTGTATCGCTTTTTGCAAGCATACATTGTCTTGAGTACGCAAATTATTTCTAAACCAAACCAGTCCTGTATTACCCATGAATTTGTTTTTTATTCCGTTTACAACGTTCGCTACAATATTTCACCTCATCCCAACATCTTGACCATTTTTTTCTCCACGTAAATGGTTTTTTGCATACCAAACACATCTTTTGAGGCAAGTGAGACTTTTTCATATTCATTTATGTTTAACAAATTTATTAAAACATTAAACAAAAAAGAAATTACTAGGAAAGGTTTAACAGATTTTATCCAAGTTTAGGTTCTATTTACCTGGATGACTTCTCTTTCAGTAATCGCGTAGACGTTATCGTGTATGGTTGGTGTAAGTATATACTTACCTGTAAATGCACCAAAAGCCGGTAAAATCATTTGATCGGGAGAATTGAAAAAGCAAGGAACCGATAACCATTGTCTTCCTAAGCCTTGTAATCGCACCCCCGGATGAATATGTCCTGCAATATTAAAAGCATGCTCTCGCTTTTCGGGAATATGGGTAAGAAGCACTGATCCAATTTGCCATTCATCTGTAACATCGACATGTACTCTTTTGTATTGTAATGGTGAAATAATGTCATGATTCCCAGCAATAAGAATAATCTTTGATGAGACTTGCTCGATCCATTGCGTAAATAGTAGCCATTCGGTATTGAGATAGCTATGAAACAAATCCCCCATAAAACAAAGCACTTTGGGCTGAAAATAAGCAAGTACCTCGTCTAATTTTTCAAAATTGTGTGAGATTACCGATGCTGGTACAGCGCTTCCATGTTTTCTAAAGTGTGAAACTTTACCTAAATGAACATCGGCAATAAGCAGCATATCGGTCTCGTGCCAGTATAAGGCGCCGCTAGGGTGTAGTGTAAATGTTTGATGATAAGAAGAAATAGTGACTGTTTTCATTTTGCAGTCACAAAGCTATGATTTTTCTAGCTGAATGGTCATTTTTTTAATACGATCTGCCAGTTTTTCTGAAGAGAGTTTTTCGCGAAGTCGATCTGTAATGATGGGAAAAGAGAATGGCGTGGGTTTTTCACAGATTTTCCAAAGGATGTCTTGTTTAGCGATACGCTCCATCGCCAATTGCAATCTACCTTCTTCTAATTGATGTTCAAAAGTCTCAATAAAGGCTTGCTGAAACAACAGATTATTAGGTTCATATTCTTTAAAAACATCAAAAAGTAGTTGAGAACTGGACTGAAGGTGCTTACTTTTTAATAACTTATTGGGATACCCAGTAAAAACCAATCCCGAAATCACGGCAATATCTCTAAATTTACGTCGAGCCATTTCAGTAGCGTTTAAGCTTTTTCTAAGATCACTACTCAAATAATCGGTGGTAAATAACTCATTATCCAATACCTGTTGCATATCGATTTCTTGATCAGACAAAAGTTCAAAACCGTAATCATTGAATGCAATAGAAAATGTAATGGGCGAAAGCAGACTAATGCGATAGGCTAGTAAACTGCCCAAAGCCTCGTGCACAAAACGACCCTCGAAAGGATAAAAAATAGCATGGTATCCCTCGCGGGTTTTAAAGGTTTCAATTAAAAATTGACTGGGATCAGGGACAATGCTTTCTTGTTTTTGCTTATGAAAGATGTGAGACAATGCTTTAATTTCTCTCGAGACCCCCAAAGAGGTATTTGCCAGGTACATTTCTTCTCTTAGCAGTTCACTCATTTCTGAAGACAAACTCATTCGACCCCCCATCCAGCTGGGTACTTTTGCAGTTTTTTTATTTGATTTTCTAACCAGCACCTGCATGTTTTTGACTTTAAATAGCTCTAAATTACGTCCGGCGAAGGTAAATACATCTCCAGGCTTTAATTTGGATACAAACCATTCTTCTATTGACCCTAAAAATCCGCCTTTCATATACTTTACTGTCAAAATAGCATCACTTACTATAGTACCAATTTGCAATCGATGTCTCATAGCTACTCCCCGGCTATTGATCTTAAATTTTCCGTCGGCATCAATTTCTACTTTTTTGTATTCGTCATAAGATTGTAGGCTTTGAGCTCCTATAGTAATAAAATTTAAGACCCATTGATATTGTTCTTCAGTAATGGATTGAAAACAGAAGGTTTGCTTAATTTCAGGAAAAATATCTTCTGGAAAGAATCCATTAGAAACAGCCAGGGTAGTAAGATATTGTACCAACACATCGTAACTGTTAAGATACGGGACTCTATCTTCAACGATTTTATCTTTTACTGCTTTTTGCAAGGCTGAAGCTTCTATGAGTTCTATGGCGTGAGTGGGTAAAAAATAAATGACACTTTCTTTACCCGGTTGGTGGCCGCTGCGCCCTGCACGTTGCAAAAATCGAGCTACACCTTTGGGCCCACCTATTTGAATGATGGTTTCTACGGGAGCAAAATCTACTCCCAAATCCAGACTCGAGGTGCATACTACAGCTTTAAGTTGTTCATTTCGTATGGCATGCTCTACCCACACTCTAGTTTCTTTATTAATGCTACCGTGATGCATGGCAATCTCGCCGGCCAATTCAGGATGTTTTTCTAAAATTTTTTGAAACCATATTTCGCATTGTGATCGGGTATTGGTAAAGAGTAATGTGGTTTTGCTCGCTTTGATAATAGGAATAACTTCTTCTAACAAATGCAACCCAAGATGCCCCCGCCACGGAAAAGTTTCCATTTTTTTGGGGATGATTGATTTAACTTTTATTCTTTTATTAATATTGGCCTTGATTAACACTGAATGATGAAAAGCCCTAGTATCGGGACCTAATAACACTTCTCGCGCTTGTTCGAGATTACCTATAGTTGCTGAGATTCCCCAAATTCGAAGCTTTGGAGCTATTGTTTTAAGGCGTGATAATGCCAATTCTATCTGCACCCCTCTTTTGCTACCCAAGAGCTCATGCCACTCGTCGACCACAATAGCTGTGACATCTTTGAATGTTTTGTCATAGCCTTTGCTTGCTAAAAGAAGATGCAAACTCTCGGGAGTCGTGATCAACAAATCGGGCATTTTTCTTTTTTGAGCAGCTCTTTCTTTTTGATCGGTATCTCCTGTTCGTATGCCTACGGTAAGCGGCACATCTATACCGTTTACAAAACGTTCTGCAGCTTGTTTAATTTCTACTGAAAGTGCTTTAAGCGGGGTAATCCAAACCGCTTTAAGCCCAGGTTGATGTTTTGAACGATACTCAGGATGTTTTTTAATGTATTCTAAAACGATAGCTACCCAAAGTGCATAGGTTTTACCACTTCCTGTTGGAGCGTTTAATAATCCATTTTTACCCTGCAAAAATGTGGTCCATGCCTGTTTTTGAAAGGGAAAAGGTTTCCACCCCTGGCGGTCGAACCAATCTAATGCAATCTGCTGTACCTCTTTTTTATTCATTTATCCCAGAGTATGTATTAGAATTTTGTAATGAGGGTTGAAATACCAATAAAAATAAGTGTTTTCTCAATGTCATCATAGCAGTCTACCTTGAGCGGGATCGAAGGACTACGGTGATATTGAAACATACAGTGCAGCGTTTGTTTTTGAAGGTATGTAAAGCCGTAATAGATTTTATAATACATAATCTGGGTTTATTGCGTTACTGAAGGGATCATGGCTTTTAAATCATCTAGTGTATTGGCTTCCTCTATTTTTTTATCCTGTCTCCATCTTAAAATACGAGGAAAACGTGTAGCGATACCGCTTTTATGTCTTTTGGATAAAGCGATGCCTTCAAAAGCGATTTCAAAAACAAGCTGTGGAGTAACGCTGCGTACCGGGCCAAAACGTTCTACTGTATTTTTTTTGATCCAGGCATCGACTTTTCGAAATTCGGTATCGGTTAAACCTGAATAGGCTTTGGCAAACGTAACCAGTTCGCTTTGAGCCGTATCCCAAAGGGCAAAAGTATAATCGGTAAAAAGGTTCGATCTGCGCCCATGCCCTCTCATCGCATAGGTGAGCACGGCATCAATTGTTAATGGATCAACTTTCCATTTCCACCAATCTCCTTTTTTTCTTCCTACCTGATATGTAGCATCTTTTCTTTTAATCATTAAGCCTTCACTTTGCTTTTCGCGAGATTTCGTTCGCTCTTCAGCCACCTCTTCCCACGAAGTAAAATACATATTTTCTGAAAGGTGAAGCGGAATATTTTTTGAAGATGTACTATTATGTTTCGAATGACCTGTGACCTTATAAAGTTTTTCTAACAAGCCTCTTCGTTGTGAAAAAGGCGTACTGCGTATGTCTTTACCTTCCCATTCTAAGAGATCATACGCTTTTAAAATAACCGGGGTTTTAGCTAATAGGGCTTTTGAAACAGTTTTTCGACCTATTCGGGTTTGCAGATCATTAAAAGTTCCTATTTTTCCTTCGGAATAAGGCAAAATTTCGCCATCGATAACTGTACCATCAGGAAGTATCTCTACCAATTGATGAAACTCGGGATATTTGTCGGTTACCAGTTCTTCACCACGGCTCCAAATAAATATTTCGCCGTTTCTAATAATTACCTGTGCCCGTATTCCGTCCCATTTGTGTTCTATGCTCCAGTCGCTGACTACGCCCAAATCTGAAACTTCATCTTCGATAGCATATGCCAGGTAAAACGGATAAGGTTTAGATAGGAAATCTGAAGCATTTTCTTCTAAAATCAAATCATGAAAAGATACGGTATTTGGATCCCAGTTCCCCATTAATTTGTAAGCCAAAAGATCTTCGTCTATCTGCGTGGCTTTTGCCAATGCCCTGGTCATTAATTTTTGACTTACCCCTATCCTAAAACTACCAGTAATGAGTTTGGTAAATACGAACCGTTCATAATACTCCAGTTTCTTTAAATTCTCTAATAAATATTCTTTTTTTTGAGCATCATCCTTTTGTTTTAATGCTATGATTTCTTCCAGGTATTGTGTCAACGATTTTTCAGTACTTTTTTCTGAAGGTGGAGCCACCAAAGCTATAGTTTCAGCCAGATCACCTACGATATGATATGATTCTTCGAACAACCATAGGGGAATATTGGCTAACTCTGAAGCCCAGGTTCGTAAAAGTGTGGTATTTATAGGTCTTGGTGGCCTACGATGAGACAGTATGGCAATCGTCCAAACCTTATCGGTATCAGGAGCATTTTCAAAATAAGACGCCAACGCATCAACCTTGATATTTGTTTTATTGGTACTATCTAACTGTTTGATTAACTGAGCAAAGCGTTTCATAAAACCTCTTCATTTTCTTTTTTGGTTTCGAGCTCGGCAAGTTCTCCTTCGTATTGTGTTTTTTCGGTACGGGCATCAAACCCAAGCTCTCGAAGATATTTTGAAAAAATATCGGTATATCCATGCGTACTAATAATTTTTTCGGCACCGGTTTCCTGTATTGCGGTTAACAAACCTTGCCAGTCACAATGGTCTGAAAGTACAAACCCTTTGTCTATAGCGCGACGTCTACGTGCTCCCCGAAAAGTCATCCATCCACTTGCCGATGCGGTCACATAAGGTACCATTTTACGAATCCAGGTACTGCCATGTGCACTGGGAGGAGCAATTACGATATTACCTCTAAGCATTTCTTTGGTTGTGTCTCGAGTAATCAACGTTGTATCGGGAAATGAGATCATTGGTCGAATTACGTTGGTCATATTCTCTATGGCTCCATGTGTATAAATTTCTCCAATAGAGGTATCCAGATATTTAAGTAATCGCTGCGCTTTCCCCAGGGAGTATCCAAAAAGTACCGATGTTTTGCCCTCTGCGCGATTAGCGGCCCACCATGAGTTGATATCTGAAAAGACTTCGCTTTGCGGAATCCATTTAAAGGCCGGTAAGCCAAACGTACATTCGGTAATAAACGTATTGCATTTTACGGGTTCATACGGAACAGAAATACCATCATCCTCGAGTTTATAGTCTCCTGTAAATACCCAAACCTCTCCTTTATATTCTACTCGTATCTGGGAACTCCCGATAATATGCCCGGCAGGGTGAAATGAAAAGGTTACATTATTGATAGTAAACGTTTCTCCGTATGTTCTCCCGCTCACGTTAATGTCTCCCAATCGATGTTTAATGATAGGCACGTTAGAGACATGTGTGATGTATTTTTTATGTCCCCAGCGACTGTGATCGGCATGACCATGCGTAATGATGGCCTTGTCTACAGGTCGCCATGGATCCAGATACACACCAGCCGCTTCGCAGTAAATTCCGTTTTCGTTAAATACAAGAAGTGGCGTTTTCATTTTTAACTTAAAAATAATGGATTTATGATCAGAAAATGTGCTCTATAACGATTAAGATAACCACTGATACAGACTGATACAAAAAATAACTGTCCATAGTAGTGTACGCAACCAATTTTTCTTAATCAATTCTCGCAATGCTTGTTTATTTGCAAAACCGAAGGATATATCATTATGAATAGGTACAAATTGAAGAAATGTAGAAGCCCAAGTCATACTTACCAACACCAAGCTGATGATATGAATTATTGTGATGTCTTTAAATACTTGCACTATTACAAAACTTAATTGACCCACCATTAAAGGCATAACCACAATTGCTATTCTATTAACATATTTTTTGTGCCATTTGATAAGATTGTCTTTCGAATAGGCTTCAAAACTAGGGTACACCACCAGTTGCACGACCCATATGAGCACCAAAAGTCCAAAATCAAACAGCAATCGACATAATTCTATATACATTGTTTTACAGCGAAATACTTAGTTTTTAAAACATAGGGCTAATCCATTAGCTTAGCAAAGTTATCAAGGTTTTGGTGGTAAGATTACTAGAAGATCTAGAAATGAGATTCATTTGGTAAGCTTCTATAAAACCCTGAAAAGTGTTAGCCTATAAAAGGCATACCACCTATTTTGTTAAAAAAGTTAGCCTAACTATCCTTATTCTTTCAACGCTACTATTTTCTGTAGTATTTCTTCGGCTTCGGCATACTTTTTATCACTCTCTGCACGATTGATACTCGATAACTCGTGCCATTGAGCCATCAATTTTTCATATTTTGCCTGTAAAACTTCTACTTCTGATTTCTTTTTGAATAATCCGAACATAATTATGATGTTTTGGTATGAAGCTTATTTAGTTAGTAAGATAATTTTGTAATTCATTAATCTTTTCGGGCGTATTGAAAACCCCTCCGTAATAAGAAGTTACTGTTGCCGATGTATCATCTTTGATACCTCTCGAGGAAACACAAAGGTGTTTGGCATCAATGATTACCGCTATATCCTCTGTTTGAAGAATGTTTTTTAATTCTAATGCGATTTGATTGGTTAATCGCTCTTGTACCTGTGGTCTTTTTGCAAAATATTGAACAATTCTATTCAATTTTGATAGGCCTATCACTTTACCTGAAGAAATATAAGCGATGTGCGCTTTACCGATAATAGGCACAAAATGATGTTCACAATTAGAATAAAAGGTTATGTTTTTTTCAACCAGCATTTGCTGATACTTATATTTGTTATCGAATAGCGCAACTTTGGGTTTATTTTTGGGATCTAACCCAGAGAAGATTTCATCGATATACATTTTTGCGACCCGGTTTGGTGTTCCTCGCAGTGAGTCATCTGTTAAATCAAGACCCATCACATCCATAATCTCTGCAAATAGCTCGGCAATTCGAATTTTTTTATCATCGTTAGACATTTCGAAAGCATGTCGCTTTAAGGGAGTGTCTATTCCTGTATATATGTGATCATCACCAATTTCATCGTCGGTAAAACCATTTAAGTAAGAATGATTACCATTTAATTTCAATTGGGTTGTATTTTCCATTTCCATAGCAGTTTTTTTCGTGAAGATCAAAATTACGAAAATGTTTAACAATTTCAAATAAACATTAAACAATAATTAACATATGCCTATGTAGCATTATTCAATGTATGGAAAGACCTGAAATTTGTTAACCTCATCTACTCCAACGTTTTTACTAAGTAATCAGGCTTCTACGTAGGTATCCACAAAAACGACTCGTGTGGTAACCTCTTAAGAATAGAATTTTTCAGCATACTCAGAAGGTGTTTTTTGAAAATGTTTTTTGAAAGACTTGGAAAAGTATTTGGGATCTTTGAAGCCAACTTTATACCCTACTTCAGAAATACTGAGTTCTCCTAATTCTAAAAGTTCTGAAGCTTTTTTCATTCGAATTGAATTAATGAATTCTTTAGGGGTAAGATTGGTCCATTCTTTAATTTTTACAAATAACATGGTGCGGCTAAGGCCTAACTCTGAGCTAAATGTAGGAATACTAAATGATGAATTATCAATATTATTCTCAACAATCTTTATTGCTTTTCGTTGTAGATTTTCATCTACCGAGTCGATAGTGTTATTTTTATCCTGAAGATCTATGCCGTTAAATTTATGCTTAAATCGCTCTGTAACGTTGAGTAGATTTTTAATAGTGAGTAGTAATTCTTTGATTTTAAAAGGCTTATCTATATAAGCATCAGCTCCCGATTCTAATCCTTCAAACTTATGCGAAACCGATGAGCGTGTGGTAAGTAATATTACAGGTATATGGCTAGTACGTGTATCATTTTTGATTTTAGAACAAAGTGCTGTCCCTTCCATTTTAGGCATGATTACGTCACTTATGATCAAATCGGGTAGAATACGTAATGCTTTTTTAAAGCCTTCTTCACCATTTACCGCTTGATCCACAACATAGTAATCTTTTAAAATGCTTACTACATAACTTCTAAATTCTTCATTATCTTCAACTACCAGAATTTTGTATGCATCGCGACCCCTATTTACAATCATTTTATTGATTTCTGAGGCACTAAATGTTTCGAGCAGATAGTTTTGTTGATTGCCGTTACGATTTTCTATAGTGATTGCAGTTCCCTTAAGCAGTTCTCCAGGTTCTAGGTGTTCATGACCTGTTTTTAACGAAATTCGGAATAAAGTCCCGACCGATTCTTCACTTTCTACTTCGATGGTACCCTTATGTAATTCTATAGCTTTTTTAGCAATGTGTAGTCCGATTCCGCTGCCTTGATTAAATTGTTTTTGATAAGCCGTATCATTTGCCACACCATAATATCGATCGAATATGTTGTTGATAAAGGCTTTACTAATTCCGCGACCATTATCAGAAATTTCTATAACCACTTGATTATGATCTCGATACAATTTTACTTTCACTTCACCTCCCTTTGGTGTATATTTAAAAGCATTTGAAATTACATTAAAGAATACTTTTTCTAATTTGTTTTGATCATAAAAGAGCTGTATGTTTTTCGCCTCATGTTCATAGGAATATGTATAATTACCAATAGATGCATATTCTTGAAATGATCTGTATATTCCCTCTAAGAACACTACTATATCTCCTTCTCTAGCTCGTAATTTTGAATGTTTATTCTCGTATGCTCTAAAGTCTAATACCTGATTAGTAAGTTTTAATAATTGATCGGCATTTCGTTCTATGGTAAGTAATTTTTTATAGGTTTCTTTTGTACCACTATAATTTTCGATGAGTTGTTGAATTGGTGCTAGAATAAGGGTTAGAGGCGTTCTAAAATCGTGAGAAATGTTTGTAAAGAATTCGAGTTTGGATTTGTTAATTTCTTCTTGTCTACTGTTTTCTAAGCGTTCTGATTGTAATTTATGCCTTAATTCTATTTTAGATCGCATATTTCTATATATTTGATAGAGACTGAAAGCTATAATTAAAAAATACAGAGCATAAGCCCACGGAGTTTTCCATAATGCTGCTTTAACTTCGATTTCTAATACCGTAGGTTTATCTCCCCAAGCTTCTTGATTATTAGCATCTTTAACCTGAAAAGTATATTTTCCTGGCTTTTGAATTGTGTAACCAACTTCATGATTATTGGTAAATTTCCATTCGTCGTTTAATCCTAATAATCGATATCCGTAACGATTTTCGGAGGTATTGATATAATTAGGAACGGCAAAACTGAGTAAAAAGGAAGCTTCATCATGCGCCAACTTAATTTTATTTTTGAATGAAATACTTCGATCTGGTTCCTTTCCTGTAATTTTAATGTCGGTTAGCACCACACGCGAAGTATAGCTGCTTTTTCTAAGCTCTCTGGGATTAAAAAATGACACTCCTTTGACGCCTCCGAAATACAGGTTTTTATTGCTTCCATACAAATACGAATTATTTATGAACTCATTGCCCAGAAAACCTTCAGATTGATTATAAACAGTCGTTTTTTTGGTTTTTAGTTCATGTTTCACTAATCCCAGGTTACAACTTATCCAGAGTGTATTATAATCATCTTCTACGATGCTATATACGGTTGTAATTCTTGTATTTAATAATTTAAAATCGAGTTGGTTAAATGTTCCATTTTCAAGTTTTAATATTCCTCGCTCTCGGGTGCCTACGTACATTTGCCCGTTGTGACCTTGGTAAATACACAAAATATTATGTCCATATGATTTTTCATCATTAAACAGATATCGTTCAAGTCTTATACTCCCTAATTCTAATCTTTTTAAAGAAATTTTATTGAGACCTTTATCTGTACCAATCCATAAATTATCGTGATGATCAGAAATCATACACCTTACTCTATCGTTGCTTAACGAAGTATGGTTTTTGCGATCGTACTGAATTAAATTTAGTTCTTTTTTCTTTTGATGAAAAACTACAATTCCGTTACCAAAAGTTCCAAAAATCAGATAATCTCCCATCTTTTTGATACTATAAACTCCGTTATTTTTTAATAACAGCCTAAGTTGAGAGTAGATAGAAGTTTCAAATTTCCTTGTATTTATATTGAAACATTTAATTCCGTTTTTGAGTGTTCCTATCCATAAATTATTAGTGTCCAAAAACATGGATTTGATATTCGCATTAGAAAGTTCTCTACTTAGTATATTTGTGAGTTCATCATCGGTTTTGCCATCTTTATGTAGTACCGTAATACCGTTACCTTCGGTTCCTAAGTATAGTTTACCTTGGCAGTCTTCAACTATAGTGCTTACTACTCCCAAATGATAAGCCTGATCTCCTTTAGTTCTATACAGTTTATAAAAATAATTATTATGAATATCCCATAGATTAACGCCTCCGTAATAGGTGCCAATCCAAACCGATCCGTTTCGATCTACAAAAATATCCTTGATACTATTTTTGCTTAAACTTTTAGGATTTCCTGGCTGATGAACGATATGGATTATAGAATCGTTACTTTTTTTTACGTACAGTCCGTCAAAAGTACCGATCCAGAGATTTAAGTTCTGATCATAAACCAATTTGCGTATATCAGTACTTTTTACAGCATCTCCTCTATGTAGATCGGGCTTTTTAAATGCTTTTGTTTTTGGATTAAAAGTATATAAACCGTTGGATTTGGTACCAATTAATAGATTACCTTTATCATCTTCATTGATTGTTTGTACAGATAATCTAGGTGAATCAATATCATTGGCATCATATCTTTTAAAAGTAAGTGCATTGATATCATCATTCACCACTTTGTGTAATCCAGCAGAGGTACCTATCCAGATATTTTGATTGCTGTCTTGAAAAATATCGAGAATCAAATTACTTCGAATACTAGTACTATTTGAATCATTTCTCTGATACCAAACAAGCTTTTCATTCTTTTTATTATAGATGTATAACCCATTGGAAGATGCAATCCAAAGCACTCCTTCACTAATTTCTACTATAGACCGGATCGAGCAATGTGAATCTGCATTTTTATCTGAAGAATGCAGAATCCTCTTAAATAGTTCTGTTTTTGGGTTGAACCTACTAAGTCCATTGTGCGTACCTACCCATATCAAGCCTTCACTATCTTCTTTAATACATAAAATATCGTTATTACTTAATGAGGTGGTATCGTTTGGATTATTTTTATAAAAGGTTATTTCTTCACCATCGTATTTATTGAGACCATCCCGAGTCCCAATCCACATTTGACCTAATTGATCTTGAGCCAAACTGATTACGGTACTTTGAGACAGTCCTTCGGGTACAGAAAAATGAATAAAATTGTTAAAATTAGTCTCTTGCGAAAAAGCAAAAAAATGCAGCATACTTATAAAAAAAGTAATTGCTTTTTTCATTAGTGGGGTGTAATTAAAGTTGATTGGTTTTAAATATAACGTTAATTTATATAATTATTGTTAAATAGACACTCAATAACTTCATTCAGGTTTGTTTAAAAAAAATCTATTTGCAATAAACATAATTCACAAAAAATTAACGTGTTACTTACTGTAAATCAATACTTTGAACAAAATTACACCCTAAATCGGACTTTTAGAATAACATAATTGCCTAATCTTGTCACGAATATTTAATTACAATTACCCCTTAGATAATTAAATTTCAAACATTGATAGTAAAACAGAACAGTTGGGAGAATTTATTAATTAACGTAAAACACAATTTATGAGAACTATGAGAACCCCAAAGTCTGTAAATATTCATTTATAGCGCAAATTAACTTTGTCGCACGCCTAAAAGATCCTGTTTCCTCTTTTTAATGATCTATAAGGCGATCGCATTACTTATTTCATGTAGAATAAAGCACATCGAATATAATGTTCTTTATGCTTTACGATGATTTTTAAAATCGAATATTGATTGATGTACTCGAAATAATAAATCAATAGCTGTAGGTATTAAACGAAGTACCTAAATAATGTATGAACCCTTTGCATATTAGTTGGCTTAGCTATGCTATTGACGTATTTACATCCTGCTCATCAAATAAAGAAATAGATATAAAACCACAAACTCAAAACCCTATGAAAAAGAAAGTACACTGTTTTAGTAATTTGAAACACTACACTCGACAATTATTTTTTATCCTCCTTTTATCTGGATTTGCAGCATCTTCGCAATCTATAGTTCAAAAACACGGTAGATTGAGAGTTAAGGGAAATAAGATTGTTAACAAGAATAATATCCCAACAAGTCTAGCCGGCAATAGTTTGTTTTGGAGCAACGCTGGGGATACATCAGACTTTTACGATAAAGAAACCATATCGCATCTGGCAAAGGATTGGCAAAGTTCGATCATACGAGTAGCTATGGGTGTTAAAGAAAGCTGGGACGGCGGTACGGGATATATTGATAGTCCTACAACTCAAAAACGAAAAATACAAAAAGTTATAGATGCAGCAATTGCTAATGGAATCTATGTTATTATCGACTGGCATACTCACGAAGCAGAAAAATATCAGGATGAAGCGGTTGCTTTTTTTACAGAAATGGCTGCTAAATATGGTGATAAGGATAACGTCATTTATGAAATATATAATGAACCCATACGACAATCATGGTCGGTAGTCAAATCATATGCAAATGCGGTAATTGCCGGTATACGATCCAAAGATCCTGATAATTTGATTATTGTAGGTTCTCCCACATGGTCTCAGGATGTAGATATTGCTTCTAACGATCCTATAAATGATACCAATACCGCCTATACGCTACATTTTTATGCAGGAACACATAGCGAGAGGCTTCGAGAAAAAGCAAAAAGAGCTATGAACAACGGTATTGCTCTATTTGCAACCGAATGGGGATCAGTAAATGCCGATGGCAATGGGTCTTCTAATGTTTCTGAAACTATGAAATGGATGAATTTTTTCAAAGAATATGCAATTAGCCATGCAAATTGGTCGGTTAGCGATAAACCTGAAGGTGCATCTGTAGTAAAAAAAGGTGCCGGAGTTTCGGGATTGGTTGCCAATCAACTTACCGATACTGGAGCCTTTATTAAAGATATTATTAAAAACTGGTCTAACGATAGTGGTAATCCAAACCCACCTACCGGAACTATTAATTGCAATACCGTAGACTGTATTGTTAATGCAATGCGACGAGCAAAACCAGGCGATGAGATTATTGTAGCTTCAGGCACTTACGTTGCGCTAGAAAAAACAGATTTACCTGATAATGACGGCAAAGCATCTAGATTTTATTCTAGTGCCAACGGAACCGCTCAAAAACCTATTATACTACGAGGCAAAAATCCATCAAAACCTCCTGTGTTACAAGGCCCAAGCGGTAGATTAGATGGTTATATTATGAGAATCCTGGGTGATCATTGGGTGATTAAGGATTTAGAATTAAAAGAAGGTTCAAAAGGTTTAATGCTGGATAGAGCAAACCACTGTACCATAGAAAATGTTACTGTTCATACTGTTGGAGATGAAGGAATTCATTTAAGAGATGGATCCAGTAATAATCTGGTTAAAAACTGTAAAGTTTATAACACAGGTTTAAGACAACCTAGATTTGGTGAAGGCCTATACGTTGGATCAGACAGAGGTCAACATGACCAATACAACAGAGACTGCAATAATAATACTATCGAAGGATGTATCGTTGGCCCTAATGTGAGAGCAGAAGGTGTAGACGTAAAAGAAGGCACTAAAAATACGATCATTAAAAATTGTACCTTCTCTGCAAAAGGTATTTCGGGTCGAAACAGCTCTGATGCTTTTATCGACCTCAAAGGAGCTTACGGATTTGTATATAACAATACCTTCAATCTTGATGGATCTGATATTATCGCTGCAGGTATAGATTTTTTAGATCGAGGCACAGATTACAACACCGGATATCGAAATGCAATTTTTGATAATACTTTTAATCTACAAGATAGAGGTTCAGAAATTCAAACTGCCAGAAAAAAACAAGGTAACCCTTCTGAGATTCATGTTTGGAATAATACGCGTAATCCTAGTACCCCAGATTTCCCGATAAGTGATGGGTCACTTGATCATATCACCCTATCGTGCCCAAGCTGGAATATTGTATCCTGTGAGGGAGGTGGTAATCAAGCTCCACAAGTAGCGATAACCTCTCCTTCTACTAATGCTAGCTTCACAGAAGGTACCGATATTGTTCTTACAGCTAGTGCTTCAGACAACGATGGTGATGTGGTTAAGGTAGAGTTCTTCAGTGACGATATAAAAATAGGTGAAGCTACAGAGCGACCCTTTCAGTATACATTAAAAAACACGGCAAAAGGAAACTATAGGCTAAAAGCCAGAGCTATTGATGATGATGGGACAGATACTTACTCTTCAGCAATAAACATTACCGTAACAGAAGAAACAGCCGGGGGGTGCGCTGGTGGCGCTAGTCCCATCACATCAAAAATCGAAGCCGAGACCTATTGTGATATGAAAGGTGTGAGAACCGAGCAAACATCGGATCTTGGTGGAGGTTTAAATGTGGGTTGGATCGATCTCGGAGATTATATAGAATACAAGGTTGATATCCCTGAAACCTCAACATACGAAATAGCTTACAGAGTAGCTAGTAGATACAGTAGTGGTGAAATAGATGTAAGAGTGGATGATAGATCTATTGGAAAAACTTCTATCCCAAATACGCAGGGATGGCAAAACTGGATAACTATTACAAACGAAATACGTCTTACTAAAGGTGCACAGATGATAAGATTACTTGCTTCAGGACCCCGATGGAACATAAATTGGTTTACTTTAACCAAAGTTGGTGATCCTAATAATCCAAATCCAGATAGTTGCACCTTTGGTACTCCAACGCAAAGTGCTTTACCTTCTTTTGATAAAGTTTCATATACTAATATTCACGTATTGGGAGAAAACGGACCAGATGTTTCAAACTTGAGAAGATTTAGAATCAACTGGAATGCAAATCAGAATGGATTGTACCAGTTTGCTATGAATACCAACAATGGTGTTCCTGACTATTACGTAGATCTGAGATCCTCTATGAACTATACTTTCAATACTAGCCAACCAGAAGTTTTAATTTCGGGTTCAGGATTCCCTGGTCTTGATGGTGATTATTGGGTAGCAAAAGACAACACTAGTTTTGTAATGGTCTCGAAAACCAATCGATTCGCTATTTATTTTAGCAATTCTAGCATCCCTCCGTCGTGTGATGGTAATCGATCTACCTTTGTTTTTGATGCCGACCCGGTTAAACCAAAGATATATCCTAATCCTATTGAAGGAGATGAATTAATGATTTCGAATATTTATCAAACCAATACCGTAGTAGAAATTAAGAATCTTCAGGGTAAAACTATACTACGCAAATCAGTAACAGGCACGAGTACGCTATTTGATATTTCTGCATTAGAAGCCGGTTTATATGTCATTAGTATTAATGGATATAAATATCAAGAAACAGCGAGGCTTATAAAAAAGTAATGAAAGTTATGAAACTTTAAAAAAGAGACCGCACGAAAAGCCGTGGTTGTAAAAGAAAGCGAATGAATTTGTAATGTAAGTTACTGCTCAAAAATAAGAATCAAAATGAAAACTTTTCTTAAAGATGAACGTGGTTCGTATGCTTTTCAAATGGTCTCTCTACTAACTTTAAAACCCTAATTATGACATTTTTCACTCAAAAAAATCTTATCCCTATAGTACTGTTATTAGCAACAGTAACTGTTTGGAGTCAAGATGCTATATACGAAAATAATTTTGATCACCTATCTTCAGGGCAGTACAATGAGGAAGAAATGAAAGCAGCTTTAGGTGCGAATTTTTGTAAAGGTGCCGATGAAGGTAGAGTTTCTATCGAAACTTTTCAAGGACAAGGAAATGTGCTTAAAGTAAAATACCCCAAAGGAAAAGTAAAAACCAATGATAGTGGTATGCATACAAAAGTATTTTGGGATAATTATGCATCTTTTGATGAATTGTATTTTAGTTATCGTGTTTATATCCCAAGAGATTTTGAATTTCGTGCCGGTGCCAAATTACCAGGATTGGGCTATCAAACCAATAATAGAAATATGTCTTTGCGTTTGATGTGGAGAGAAGATGGACTTTTAGAGTTTTATAATCATTTCGAAACACGGCCATCTTGGGAGGATTGGACGGCTTCTGTAAACTGGAGTTTGACAGATCCGTATGATGAACAATACGGGCCGCAACCCGATCAGGTAAAATTAAAAAAAGGAGCCTGGAATCATATCGAAGTGTATCACAAACTTAATTCGCCCGGTAAAAGAAACGGGATTATGCGCGGTTGGCTTAACGGGGAATTGGCAATAAACATCACCAATAATGAAGATTACCGCCAAAGAGAAGAAGGTGATATACAACTTAACACAATATATTGGTCCACATTTTTTGGGGGCAGTAGTGATGCATTTAAACCTACCAAAGATCAATATGCCTATTTTGATGATGTTGTAGTGTCTAGAACAAGGATTGGAAATAGCAATCCCGATGAAGGTAACGAACAACCTTTTGAAGTTTCATTCAAAACACCATCAGAACATATAACGGTTCAAGAAGGATATCATCTCGCGGTAGAAGTTAACGCTAATGATCCTAGGGGGTATATCAAAGAAGTTCAGTTATTTTTAAACGATAATTTTATTAGAAAAGAAAGAAGAGCACCTTATACGTGGGGGCATGGTACATCTAATTCGCAAGAACTTAATGGTCTTACTCCTGGAGTGTACACCCTTAAAGCCAGAGCAATCAATCATAAAAATAACGTTAGTGAAGCCTCTATCCTATTAACAGTTACTAATTATGATGGCTGTGCTTTATATTTACCAGATTCTCATGGTCTAGAACCTATAGATAACGTTTATTTTAACTACGCTCATATCATAGGTTTAGAAGACTCGCAGTTGTTATATAATTTTGTAAATCTTTCGCTTAAATGGAATCCTCAATATGACGAACTTTCCAAATTTGCTTTTCAAACCAATAATGGATCGCCAGGCTGGTATATAGATTTTTCAAAAACTGCTGATTATCAATTAAAAAATGCGCAACCAGAAATCACACTTAAAAATACTGGTTTTTCTGGTTTGGACAATAGTTATTGGGTTACCCTGCAAAACAACCAATTGATTCTAAAATCAAAAGATGGTCGAACATTGATTTGTTTTAGCAACTCTGCTGTACAGCCAGCTTGTATGGTGAGTAAACATAAAAAAGTGGTTACTATACACAATACCCAAAAACTTCGTTTAAAACAGAACCCGGTGCATAATGTGCTTTCCATAGTAGATCTTCCTGCATCAGCGCATCAAGTAAAGGTATTCGCACTTAATGGGAATCTAGTTCTTTCAAAACCTATTTCTACAAAAACATCTGTGGATATTCAAGTAAATCAATTACCTGGCGGACTGTATTTAGCAGAGATTCAATTAGATCATGGCGAATCTATGACATCAAAATTTATGAAAGAATAATTGGTATTTTGGATGAAAGCCTGATCATAAACAACGGTGAAGATATTCACTACCAGTTGATTAGAATCAATTCAAATTCTACAGGCTTTATGAGCTTCAAAAGGAAATTAAAAATCAGAATCTATAATTACCAACCCATATAACACACAAAATGTAAATCTAACCCTTTAACAATAAAACCTATGACGTAAACCCAAAATCAATCTCAAAATCCAAGGTCACTATCCTTAGAGGATTAGACCAAGCAAAAGAAATGTAATGTGTTGAAAATATCATGTTTACATTTCAAAACACAAGTATAACTTAACTAAACAAAAAATGAAAACACACAAAATTAAAAATTCAGCAAAGCTGCTCATATGCCTCGCGTGTTTTGGCTTGTTGAATACAATTAGGGCGCACGCTCAAAACGATAACTGCGCAGCGGTTGAAGAAAACGGAGTTGTAGCTGTCGAAGCCGAAAGTTTTGTAACGCAATCCCAGACATCAAAACGAAAATGGTATGTTCAAGATGGTAATACAAGTACACCTACTCCCGATCCCGACGGTTCTCACGCTGGTTCTTCTAGTAAAAGAAAATACATAGAGATTTTACCAGATACCCGAGTTACGCATGATGATAAACTGATAAAGGGTGAAAACTTTTCTGAAACTCCTGGAGAATTAGGTGTTCTTGAGTATAAAATTAAATTTAAGAATCCCGGAAGATATTATGTTTGGGTAAGAGCCCATTCTACAGGTAGTGAAGACAATGGCGTTCACGTAGGTCTTAACGGAAACTGGCCTAATTCTGGAAGAAAAATGCAATGGTGCAAAGGTAAAAACCAATGGACCTGGGAAAGTAAGCAGAGAACCAATGCCAATCATTGCGGAGAAGAGCAGAAAATCTATCTCGATATCCCTTCTGCAGGTATTCATAGGGTAATGTTCTCTATGCGAGAAGATGGCTTCGAGTTTGATAAATTTGTTTTGTCAAAAGCGTACAACAAACCTTCTGGAGAGGGACCAGCAATGCAGTTAACCGATTGTACAGACGACGGTGGCGGCGGAAATAGTGACGATGCTGTTGTAAGCGGAGAATTAAAAAAATGGCACAAAGTAACACTTACTTTCGACGGCCCAAATTCTTCAGAAACTGCCAATGATAATCCCTTTTTGAATTACCGTTTAAATGTAACTTTTACACATCAGAGTGGTTCCCCGTCGTATGTAGTACCCGGATATTTTGCTGCAGATGGAAATGCGGCTCAAACCTCGGCCAAAGGAGGTAATAAATGGCGTGCTCATTTTGCACCCGATAAGATAGGGAAATGGAATTATACAGTTTCTTTTAGAAAAGGTACCAATGTTGCAGTTAGCGATAGTAACAACGCTGGTAGTTCTGCAGGGTTTATGAATGGAGATAGCGGATCGTTTACGATTACAGCTTCCAATAAATCTGGCAGAGATTTTAGAGCAAAAGGACGCTTGCAATATGTAGGCGAGCATTACTTACGCTTTGCTGAAACAGGTAAATACATGATCAAACAAGGACCAGATTCTCCAGAGAATTTGTTTGCCTACGATGACTTTGATAACACCTCTAATTCAGGCAATCGACGAAAAAGTTATCAGCCACATAAAAGAGATTGGAAAAATGGTGACCCTACCTGGAAAAATGGCAAGGGAAAAGGACTGATTGGGGCTGTAAATTACATCGCTAGTGAAGGGTTAAATTCTATGTCTTTTCTTACTATGAACATTAACGGTGATGATAAAAATGTATACCCATATATAGGTAGTAATGAACGTACTCGAATGGATGTGTCGAAACTCGACCAATGGGCTATTGTAATTGAACATATGCAAAAAAATGGAATTTTTGCACATTTTAAGACTCAGGAGACCGAAAACGAGACACTTCTTGATAACGGAAACACGGGTACACAACGTAAACTATACTACCGCGAATTGATTGCAAGGTTTGGCCATAATCTAGCCTTAAACTGGAATCTTGGTGAAGAAAACGGTGCAGGACCACAAAAAGAAAATCAAACTGCTTCGCAACAACGTGCTATGGCAGCGTATTTTCATGAAAATGATCCGTATCGCCATCATATTGTTATTCATACCTATCCTAATGATTTCCCCGATCAATTAATCGGTAACAAATCGAAACTATCTGGGTTTTCATTACAAACCAACAAATCTGATTTCAGAAATGTTTTTGGTAAAGTAAAAGAAGCTATTGATAAATCTAGAGGAGCAGGGAGAAAATGGGCAGTTGCTTGTGATGAACCAGGAGATGCGACTCATGCGATTCGTCCCGATAATAATGCAGCAAATTCTCATACCGATGGAAGAAAGAATGCCATCTGGGCTACTTTACTTGCAGGAGGATGGGGTAACGAATGGTATTTTGGTTACGAAAATGCACATTCAGACTTATCCCTACAGGATTTTAGAAGTCGCGATAAATGGTGGGATTATACGCGTTATGCCATTCAGTTCTTTGAACTTGCTAATCTTCCTCTTACACAAATGAGAAATGACAACTCGCTATCTTCTAGCGGCAACGATTATTGCTATGCAAAAGCGGGTGAAGCCTATGTAGTTTATCTCAAAAACGGAGGTAGCTCAAACTTGAATTTAAATGGACACAGCGGAAAATTTACTGTAAAATGGTACGATCCACGTAATGGAGGAAGCCTGCAAAACGGATCGGTACGAAGCATTAATGGTGGTGGTAACAGATCGATTGGTAATGCACCCAACAATAGCAACAAAGATTGGGTAATTCTAATCACCAAAGAAGGTGCTGATACAGGTGAAAATGAAGCTCCGAGTGTCGCATTCACCACTCCATCTGGAAATATTACAGTGCAAGAAGAATACACCGATCTTGCCATAACGGTAAATGCATCAGATAGTGATGGCACTATAAGTAATGTTAGATTGTACGTTGATGGCAATCTTATTCGCCAAGAAAACATAGCTCCGTATAATTGGGGTATTGAAGATAATACCGCAGAATTACTAGGTCTTTCGGTTGGTGAACATATATTTAAAGCAGTAGCAACAGATGATGATGGCGCAACTTCAGAAGATACGTTTACCTTAAAAGTAGAAAGAGAAGGTACGACGACTGCTCCTCAAGTTTCTTTTAAAGGAATTTCAGAAGATATTACAGTTCAAGAAGGATATGATTTAGAGGTTGAAGCTATGGCTACCGACGCCAACGGTACCATTAGTAATGTTAAGCTTTATATTGATAATCGTATGGTTAGACAAGAAAATTTCGCTCCGTATAATTGGGGTCACGAAGGGTCTCCTGATCCTGAAGAAATCAATGGTCTTTCTGCAGGTACGTATACCATAAAAGCTGTTGCTACCGATAATGATGGTAATACGGGTGATACCTCATTTAGGCTTATCGTTCAAGGTAACCAGCCGATAATTGCAAATCTGGCACCTATTCATGATGCCTATTTGCAAGGTAGTACTGGATATAATACCGTAGATTTAAGAGTAGAATCTGAGAATAGAACAAGTTATTTACTGTTTGACCTAGGTACGCTTAGCGGGGCAGTAAGTAGCGCAGAACTGAAGCTTACTGTAAGTTCTGATCCAGGAAACGGTCAAATAAAGGTATATCTTGGTAACGGTACAAACTGGACAGAAAATAACATTTCTAACAGTAATAAACCAAGTAAAGGACAGTTATTGGCCGCTAAAAACACTTCGTACAGTACAAATAAAACATACAACTGGAATCTTAACGATGGCATATCTACCGGAGGCAAAGTATGTTTAATTGTAGAACATGCTTCTGGAAACGATGTGAGTTTCTGGTCTAAAGAAGGAAATAAAAAACCTGAACTTACCGTGACCACAAATAATAGCAGACAAGTAAATGCTTTGTCTACTAAAGAAACCACAAAGGTGCAAGTTTCTATGCATCCAAATCCGGCAAGAGATGTCGTATTCTTAAGAAATTTACCAGAAACCGCATATTTGGTAAAAGTATACGGTTTTAATGGATATGAAGTTGTTTCACAATCTATACATAAAACGAAATCTACTGTAGAGGTGAATATAAACAAACTTCCAGCAGGAATGTATTTTGTTAAAGTGTATACTTCAAAAGAAGGCACCAGCACTACCCGATTATTAAAAGAATAGATGTTTAACCAGGATTATGCGTTATAAAATCAATTACGGGTTTAAATAACAAGAATCAAACCCCAATATATAAATGAACTTATTGGGGTTTGATATTTTAACTTGCTCATATACTTCAAAATTCTTGTTAGAAATAAAGTATGCTACACAAGTAAAATCCCTTTAGCACAAGCCTATAAAAAAGGAAGTCTCAAAAGTTAATTTGCAAACAGCAAACTACAAACTCAACTCATTTAATATGAAGAATTTAATAGAACGAAAAATAACATTTTTAGGAAAGTTTCGGTATATTTTGACCGTATTCTTTTTAATATCATTTAGCTTACAAGCAAAAACTATTTATGTAAGTACCTCTGGCAGTGACTCAAATGCGGGTACCAGAAATCAACCCGTACGAACATTGAATCGGGCAAAAGAATTATGTAGACTATCCAATGACTCAGAATTTATTATCTTGCTAAGAGGTGGTGATACCTTTAGAAATTTTACTCAAAATACAAGTTCTGTATTGTACGATAAAGATGAAGAACGTCATCTCTTTGCTTTTGTTTGGGATATCAACAAAAAGCTTATCATATCTACTTATGGTAATGGCAAAGCAAAGCTTATTGGTGATAAATACAAGCATCAGGGTGGTCCCCCTAGCTGTATAGGGATAAGCAAACCCAGTAGTAAACAAGTAATCATAGAAAATTTGCACATAGAAGAATGGCAGGTGAACGCCATAACGATGCTAGAAACACAAAATATTACCATGCGCAACTGTGTGATTAATAAAATTGGTCAAATTTATTTTCCTAATGAAAAGGATAGAAATAGAATGTATGTTGCCGGAGTAATCTATCCTCAAAAATCACAAAACCTTCTTTTTGAAAATTTGATTATTACCAACTGTCACAATAGATACGACGAAGCCGGATCTCTGCATGCTTTTTACAACACCAGGGTACGAAATTCGACGTTTCGCAAAATTTATATGAGAAATATAAGCGGTTCTCCTCTTAAATGGAGAAGATTATACGATAATAAGCATGCAAACAATAGTGTAATGGATGAATTGTATTGTTACTATACGGGGCAATCTTCTCAATGGGACGGGCCAAGAAACAATTATCAACCTGGGTTTTTGAGGTATAGTGGTGACAAAAACCAACCACAAAATTGTCCTCGAGGATTAGAAATCAAAAATAGTGTGTACTGGTATCCATATTGCAATACAGGCGAAAATTGTAACCGCATTTCTACGGTAAAGTGTACCGTTGCTCATTCTAGCTGTGGTAGAGCATGTACTAATGACTCTCAAATAAAATGGTCTAACAATAGTTTTAGATTAGAATGGAAACAAGATAACAACATCCCTACACCACAAGAGTTAGGGATTGGGGAACCAGAAACAAACATTCCGAGTACCCCTCGTAACTTTAATGCCGCAGCACAGTCGTCTTCAGAAGTGCTCATGACCTGGACCGATGCTTCGAATAACGAAAAAGGGTTTAAGATTGAAAGAGGAAGAAATACCTCAAATTATACCACAATTGCTACTGTAAATGCAAATACTACAAGCTATAGAGATACAGGGTTAACTGCAGGTACCAAATATTTTTATCGAATCAAAGCTTTTAATAATGAAGGGGATTCTAACTATGTTGCCGATACTTCAACTACAGACGAAGAAACAGGCGGCAATCCAACCAACTTTATTGAAAGAGACGGCGTACTATCAATGGAAGCTGAAAATGGAAAATTAGGGAGGTATTGGCAAACACATTCCAATGCATCGGCTTCTGGTAATCTATATATTCAAATATCTGAAGCGTATAATCAATATGGGGATGTACCTACGGATACATCCGTTGGTGCAGTTACATCTTACGATTTTACATCGGTATCCGAAGATAATTTTCGTTTTTGGTTCAGAACACTCAATGTTGGCGATACAGACGATTCCTTTTTCTGGCGAATCGATGATGGTACCTGGATAAGAGAAAACGGACGATCAGGAGTAGGAAGTTGGCATGCTACCGATAACAGTGCTGTAGATAATTTATCACAAGGGCAGCACACACTGCAAATTGCTTACAGAGAGAATGGCATGCGTTTGGATAAGTTTGTCATCCAGCTTGATAACAAAAGAGCACCTTCAGGAAACGGCCCAGAAGAAACTACCAATGCTGATACATCACCTCAAACTATAAGAGTTACGCCGATAGATGATGCTTATTTACAAGGTAATACTCGTTACAATACAACAGACCTTAGAATAGAAGCAGGAAATCGAGTAAGCTATCTCTTATTCGACGTAGGAAACCTTAATGGATCTATTGATAGCGCAGAATTAAAGCTTAGTGTAGGATCTGATCCTGGTCATGGCCAAATTAGAGTATATCTAGGTACTAGTGTAAACTGGACAGAGCGTAATCTTTCTAATTCTAATAAACCAAGTAAAGGGAGGTTATTAGCAACTAAAAACACCTCGTATACGACCAATAAATTTTACACCTGGAATCTTGATGGTCTTGCTACTAGTGGTAAAATATGTTTAATCGTAGAACATACCTCGGGTAATGATGTAAGTTTTTGGTCAAAAGAAGGGGCTAAAAAGCCAGAACTAACCGTAACGACCAGAGCAAATAGACAAGCGCGTGAGTTTACTTCTAACGAAGCGAAAGAAATACATGTATCAATGCATCCCAACCCGGCAAATGATGTAGTATTTTTGCAAAAACTTCCGGCTACTGCTTATCGTGTTGAGGTATATAGTTTTAACGGGTATAAAGTGATCTCAAAACCTATCGTTAAAAAACAAAGTACGGTAGAAGTGAATTTAGATAAACTCCCTACAGGAATATATTTCGTAAAAATATATTCAAAAGATAGTAATACCCTAAGCACACGATTGTTAAAAAATTGAAAATTGTTATGAAGTCAAGTAGCGTTTTTCTTTCATAAAAAGAAAAACGCTAGTCAGACTTTATATAAAATTCCAGGTCGTGTCTCATTTTAAATCATAACTATTTTAAACTTGATATAATGAAATAAGCCATAACGATTAGATTGATACCCACCAATATGATTATATGGCGATTCCATCTGACAAATAAAAAACAATAAATATAAACGGATGAAAAAAACACTAATAATATGCGTCATTACACTACTATGTCTGTTCACATCGCAAGCACAGTATCAACACAGTGATTTCATATTTCAAAGTAAAGAACGGCTTGATTTTGTAAAAAATAGAATTAAGGCTAATGATAGCTATTATAAACATGCCTATAATTGGTTGATACGAGGAGCAAATAGCGATTTAACAAAAAGCGCCAATCCGGTTACCAATAAGGGATTTACACCTCCTAGTGGAGATAAGCATGACTATTATAGTATTGCACCCTACTTTTGGCCAGACAGATCCAAACCTAATGGATTACCCTGGAAATCTGATGATGGCAATATCAATCCCGATACGCGTAACAACAATACAGATTTTTCTCGTTTAAAAGATTTATTTATACGGGTAGACCGACTTTCTTTGGCGTACTACTTTAGCGATGATCGCAAGTATGCTAATAAATGCATTGAATTCTTGAAAATCTGGTTTGTCAACCGATCAACACGGGTAAATCCCAATGTAAATTTTGGGCAAAGTGTACCCGGTAGATCAGACGGTGAAAAATGGGGACTTATCGAATGGCCTGGAATTAATAAGGTAGTTACAGCCATTCAAATGTTTGAAAAAGATGGTTTGCTTAGTGTTCAATTTAAAAATGCCATGAATGCCTGGTTAAAAGACTATACAAAGTGGCTTACGACAAGCAGGCTGGGTATAGGTGCAAGTAACATGGATAATAATCATTCTAACTGGTATGATTATCAAACCATAGGGCTTCTAAGATATTTAAAACAAAATAACGAGGCTATTAAGCGTTTAGAAGAAGTAAAAACAAAAAGAATAGCCAGGCAAATAGATCCAGATGGTAAGCAACCCCGTGAGATCGGAAGAACAAAATCATTAAGCTACCATATAATGAATTTGAAAGCCATGACTTTTGTAGCTGAACATGGCAAAGCTATGGGCATAGATTTATGGAATTATAAAACCCATGACGGAAGAAGTATGAAAAAAGCCTATTCTTTTTTACGTCCTTTTGTAGAAGGAAAGAAAAGATGGCCGTGGCAACAGTTGGGAAACATTAATAAAATTTATGATGAAGATGCAAAACCACTATTCAGTATTGCTGAAACATTATTTTCTGAACAACGTATTGATGCTAGAGAAAAAGTTCATGAATTTGTGCGCTATTATGATTTTCAGCGCTATAAATATCCCCCATATAGCTTGTACGGATCAATTTGTAAAAATGATACCGATAATGATGGTATAAAAGATTGTGATGACCCATGCCCTAACGACCCAGGTAATACATGTAACTCAAATGAAGCTCCGGTGGTATCATTTGTAAAACCATCTGGCAATCTAGTTGTAGCACTAGGATATGATCTTATGGTTGAAGCTACTGCAACTACTAGTCAGGGAACTATAGATAACGTACGATTGTTTATTGATGATGTATTGGTGAGACAGGAAAACTTTTCATTGTATGAATGGGGGCATGATGGTTCACCAAACCCGAAAGAGTTGAATGGGCTTACAGCAGGTCGCTATACTATAAAAGCAATAGCTACGGATAATAAAGGGAATACGGCAGAAACTACATTTATATTGACGGTAAAGGGCAATCAACCTGAAGTGACAAAATTAACTACAATACAAGATGCTTATTTACAGGGAAATACCCGGATTAATGACAAAGAACTAAGAGTCGAATCCGGCAAGAGGATGAGTTATCTCATGTTTGACCTTAGTATTATTAATGGAAGGATTGATACTGCAGAACTCAAACTTAGCGTAGGATCTGACCCAGGTAATGGAGAAATTAAAATATATCTGGGCAACGGTACGAATTGGAAAGAAAGCAATCTCTCAAACAGTAACAAACCAGGTAAAGGAAAGTTACTGGCTACCAAAAATACCTCATACAACACCAACAAATCATATGTCTGGAACCTGGAAGGGCTTTCAACTAGCGGAAGGGTAAGCTTAATTGTAGAACATACCTCGGGTAACGACGTGAGTTTTTGGTCTAAAGAAGGCACCAAAAAGCCAGAGCTAACCGTTACTACAACAAATAATAGACAGGCTGCTATTTTAAAAAGTATAGAAACTAAAAAAACTGAACTTTCTCTATACCCCAACCCAGCCAGGGAAGTAGTATTTTTGAGAAAATTGCCGATTACAGCATATAAAATAGAACTTTATAATAATACGGGTCGAGCAGTTATGACACAAAATGTAGTAAAGGAACAGACTAATATAGAGTTGAATACAAGTCAACTTCCCTCAGGTATGTATTTCTTAAAAATATATACTAAAAATAAAGAAGCTGTAGTAACAAGTTTAGTTATAGAATAGCATATTTTAGTATTAAGAAATGGCAAGGAATCTTCGGTATAGAAGATTCCTTGTCTATATAAAATAACCTGTTATGACATGAAAACTACAATAATAAAGTAATCGATCTTAGAACTATTCTGTAAAGGATTCAGTTTTAACCCGGATTATGTAGTAATGCAAGTATAAAATTAGACCAACATGGGCAAATTAGATAAGCCTAGTAATTTACAACTGCTATGAAAAATGAGATACTCTTTTTATGGATAACATGTTTACTATTTCCTGCCCTGTTATTAGCTCAGAAACCACCAAAACCGATTTTTCAAAGTGATACTACAGCTATTGTAGATGATCAGCCCTATACCTATTATAAAAAAATGGGGGATAGCTTATCAAATGTCGGTAAATACAGTGCAGCTGCTTATTATATAGAAAAAGGATGGTGTAAAGTTCTGAAAGAGAACAACTATCAAAAAATCATAAATTGGGGATTAGAATTATATCTTCCTGCAGTAATAAAAACCGGTAAGGGCTCTGACTGTGAAATCGTAAAAATTTTCAATTTTTTACGAAGACATTGTAATGCTAATAACGATTTGCGATGCTTAAGAAGGTACTATAACGCCTATGCCAAATTTTTAGAAAATTCAGATCCTGTTGAATCTTTACTGACGTATAACAAGGCAATTACCTTAGGCACAAAAGAGTTAGACTCTGTTATCATGTGGAGGTTGCATAATAATAAAGGCAACTTGCTGTTGGAGAACAATGACCTGATTTTAGCATTACCAGAATTTGAGAAGGCATTGAGCTATATTTCTTCAAAGAACGATAATGTTGATATCATAGATGCTTTTATTTCCATTTTGTACGCGATTCCGATATCTCAAAAAGAAAAAGTTAACCAGTACGTAAATCAAAGTATCTCAATCTGTAAGAGTGATCCACAACAAGAGGGTTGTTTAGTCTTATTTAACAATGTCGCTAATATTTACATCGAAAATGGTCAATTAAATGAAGCAAAAGAGATAATTACTCAATACTTTTTTCCAGATGGTATAGAGCACGTTGATTTTGAAACTATTGAATATCATGAACTACTGCATACCATAGCACTATTAGATTACAAAACAGGTAACTACAAAAACGCTAGAAAAAATTTGGAAATTGTAGCTAAGCATGCAATAACCTTAAATGATTCTATTGGGATACTTATGTATACACAAGACCTGGCCAAAACGTACCATAAATTGGGGCTTCACAAATATGCTTTTCAAAAATTAGAAGAGGTTACTAATATAATGAGTCAAAAAAAAGAGAAATTAAAACTTAGTGAAATTACCAATCGAATTGAAGTGAAACAAGCGCAAAACGAACAAAAGGATAGAATTAAAATCCTTAAGAATTCTAACACAACCCTTCAAAAAGTGACTATTGGCGGACTGGCACTAAGTATCATCGTTATTTCTATGTTTATCTATCGCGTAAGCCTACAAAAAATAAGAATGTTTCAATTAAGAGAACAAGCCACACTTGACCGAATGAAATCTTTGCAGTCGGCTATGAATCCACATTTTTTGTTCAATGCCTTCAGTACACTTCAAAATCTTATCCTCACCAAAAAAACCAAAGAGGCCGATGAGTATATGGTTAGGCTTACCTCGCTCATTCGAAATGTATTTTATTGCAGTGATAGAAAATATATTCCTTTTAACAAGGAGCTGGATATCATACAATCCTATGTAGCTCTAGAAAGAGGAAGATATAAAGATCTTTTCTCAATACAATATGATATTGATAAGGAGCTGGAAAAACAAAACCCACTCATTCCCTCAATGATCATACAACCGTATGTAGAAAATGCTATAAAACATGGATTCGTTTTGTCTTCCAGAGATAATCGATTATCCATATCATTTCGAAAAACAGCAAATATGGTCAGATGCAAGATAAGTGATAATGGTGTAGGAAGAAATAAAGCTAAAAAAGAACAAAAACATATCAATACTCATTTATCGATAGCAACCCAAAATACGCGGGAACGACTGGAAATTTTAAATCGTACCCTACGAGTTAAGGCGAATGTGGCAATTCGTGACCTATTAGATGAGAACAATCAGTCTATGGGTACCGAAGTTGTGATCACCTTACCTATTAAAAAAAGTGACTATGAAAAATCAAATTAATTGCATATTGCTGGATGATGATCCGAGGTGTCTACAAAATCTTCGAATCTTAATCGAATCCTATTGCCCGCAATTGCATATTGTGGCAGAAACAACAGATAGTGATACGTTTTTGGCTGCTGTAGCAACCTATCAACCCAACCTGGTATTTACCGATATTGAGATAGGTACCTACACCGCTTTTGATATCTTAAACGAGCTGGACTCGATCTCGTTTAAATTAATTTTTGTATCGGCATACGATGGCTATGCCCTTATGGGATATGAATTTGATGCCATAGACTATTTATTAAAACCGGTGGCAGCTACGCAGCTAAAAAAGGTGGTTGCAAAAATCATGGCTATGGATCAAATGTCTGCCGATGAGATACAGCACAATTACAATACGCTACAAAAACGTGTTTTTGAAGCACCAAAACTATCAATAGCCGATGCCAAAGGTATTCATATGGTTAAGATTACTGATATCATTTATTGCAACGGCAATGGCAATTACACCACCTTGATATTGGCGGGTGGCAATGAAATAGTAGCCTCAAAAAATTTAAAGTACTTTGAAAATAAACTGGAATCTTATAATTTTTTACGACTGCACAAATCCTATTTGATACAGTTATCCCATGTTGATTTTGTGAATAAGGAACAAGGCGGATCTGTATCGATGAGTAATGGTAGTATTCTCCCTATTTCCAGAAATTATAAAAAAGAACTATTGAACCGACTTAATGTGCTTTAAGATGATGGTACTTAAATCACTATACATTAAATGCCCAACTTTTTTCGATACGTAATTGGGCATTATTGGATTATTAATTTAGTCAAAGTACCTGTTCTTCATCTAAAATAAATATAAAGTGGTTCTCCTAAATAAAAACTACTTTGGTATTTACCTAGTTGGTAGCACATTTTTTTAGCAGTCACTTTTAATATAATAGTCAAACTACTGATTTGTGTCGTGATCAAAGTATATGCTGCGCTTGGTGAAGGATTATCGTAAAAATCTAGAATCATTTGATTTGTTTTTTGGATTGAATGCTAATTTATTTTCTTAATACGTTTAATTATAATTTAGCATGCATTAGTTCACTTTTTTAAAAACTCCATTTTACGTTTTCAAAATATATTTGAATTGTATTGAAGCTTTTAAAAGGTGTCGAAAGTTATATCTGTTCATACATTATATAACATTAAAAGATGCTTAAAACTTTTAAGCACCTTTTAACGAAAAGCTTCATTTTGCTTCTATTCTTTTAGCAGAAAATTACTTCACATCCCGTTGCACAGCTGAATGCTCCTGCGGCACAAGCAATTCTAGCTCCGGGGACTGGTAGCAGAAAACAAGCACCTCCTCCTGTTGCACAAACTAACTGACAACTTCTCATTGCCCACCATCCTCTGGAAAATTTCTTACATCCCTTTGCAATATTTTCGTCTAAAAACTTAAACCTTTTAGAGCTATTATTTCCATAAACGATTTGATCTTCTGGGATAAAACTTAATACATCATTTTGAAAATTAGGATATTTCTGATTGAATAATTCTTTTGCTATTCTATGTTCTTCAAATTCATTTAAGAAATTAGTATTACCAAACATTTCTTCTAGCATATCATAATTTTTACTTTGATAAATTTCTCTAAATTCATTGGGTGTCAAATTTTTAGCTTTTACAGCATTCTTTATGGTTTGTTCAACTTTTTCTGTGGCATTAATATAATTTAATGCTATTGGATCATTATTCAGAGAATTGAAAAATTCTTCCTCGGATATCTTGGTTTCTTCTGGATTAATTTCATCAACTTCATCTTTATTACAAGAAATAGTAGAATATCCAATAAAAAGTAACACAATCAATCCTAATGATCTCAAATTTAATTTCAAATTTTTCATAATTAAATGATTAATAAAGTTAGTCCCTACTCTATTTGAGGCTTTTCGGGAAACCACCTGATTTGTGTGTGATCACGATGTAAATGTAGAACATGATCTAAGATTTTTATTGGCTCAAAAAAGACACGGATTTGCTTATTTTGGACACTTAAAAACGATATATGCACGTATAGGTTTGTGGTAGGAGCATACCAAAATTATATTGTACTTGCTTGTCTATGATAGAGAAAATAAAGTTGTTAGTACGATATTTAGTTGATTTCTATAGCTGTGGTATGCGTTCTGCGATTATGAAAAAAGATCCAGGAATTCTATTCTTGGATCTTTATATGATTAACGTAACTTGAAGTAAGAAAATTAATGTCAATCATAGTAATTTTCGATAGAAGATGGTATCGAAGACCTGTCATGCTGACAGGCAGGCGTGTAAGAACTTTTAAAGAAAAAACCTAATTTATGTATTCATTAAGATTACCTGTATTAAAAAGATTAACCTTTATGCTGTAGTGAATGATATAGTAATAGTTTTGTAAAATAATTATCGGGATTTTAACGTACTCAGTCTTTACCATTGAATAGGTTCATCATCAAATTCTACTTTGGAGCGTACCCATCGTTCTACATAATATTCTTCATCTATATCAATGATCATTTTATTACTACCGTTTTTAAATTCATAAAAGAAATTTTTTGCCGGCACTGACCAAAAGTGATGACCATGATGTCTTTTTTTACCATAATCGGCACCTACTTGACCTCTAAACTCTATAGGTATATGCCATTCATATGTATATTTTTTGGATTTCTCTACCAGTTGAAAAAATGCGGTCTGCCCTGCAGGAACCCAAACTTGGTCTGTAGGATATCGCTGCACATTAGTGGTAGTTGTACTCTCTCCATGAGTTCTGTCAAAATTCACCGTAAATTCTGCACTTGCTTTATTTACAAGAGGAAATCCCATTTCTGCGCCTATTTTAAAATTAAATCCAGCAGAAATACTCCAATTGGTAGTTGTACTTCTTCTGGTTTCAAAAGAATTTGGCGGTAAATTCATCATTTTACCTTTATTAGTATTATTTTTAATCTTAAGCACACTAAAACCTGGTACGGGTGTTACTTTACCAAATTTTTTGTTTTTTATAACTTTTACTCGTTTTGCTCTTCTTCTATAATCAGTATGCCAATTAAAATCTTCGGTCATATTATGACCACTACCAAACTTAGTATCGTTGATACTTACATTTAAGGGTCTACGTGATCCTCTATTTAATATATGGGTAAACCTATTCTTCAAAAAATCCCTATTTATGAAATTTCTTCCAAGAAGTTTTAAGGATTCAAAATCCAAACTTTCCCAAGGTTGCTCTATTACAATTTCCCCAGAACCTCTATTCTTGGCTAATTGAAGATTGTTATTTCCAAATGTTACCTTTGGATGATCATGATACTCTTTGTTTTCACCAACTCCAATTACATCCTCCATTGCATTTTGAGACGGTGAGACAGGCTCCTCTTTTTCACAAGACCAAAGAAAAACCCCAAGTATCAGCAATAGATTGGAATACTTAAATTTCAAATTTTTCATAATAAATTAATAAAGTTAGTCCCTACTCTATTTGAGGCTTTTCGGGAAACGCCTTGTTTGTGTGATCACGAAACAAAGGTAGAAGCAGTCTCTTTGTTTCTATATGCTAAAAACAGACAGCTATTCGCTTATTTTAGACAACTGATTTTAAATGGTATCAACATACTCTCACCCATAAAAAATCCGGACTATGGTGTATACCATAATCCGGAGATGTAAAAAAACAAACTCAAATCTGCACTCACTTCAATTTAGATGCTTTATAAGTACTGGGCAGTTGACCATATTGTTGCTTAAAAGCTTTTGAAAAATAAGACAAGCTCATAAACCCAGTCTGTAATGCAACATCGGTTATCTGTATGTGCGGATCATCGGATAATAATCGAGCCGCATATTCTAGTCTTTTTTGTAAAATATATTGTACGGGGTTCACTTTTTTATCTTGATTGCCCTTTATCTTTCTACAAAGGGTTTTAGGAGACATTCCCAGCTCACTAGCTACCAATGCTACCGATAAATTGAGATTGGCTATATTTCTTTCAATAATTAGGTCTATTTGCTGGCATAACTCAGATTTCTTAGGTTGAGCAGCTCTGGCTATATGTGCAGATATGACCTTTTGAATTCTAAATGTGAGATCATCTGCCGTAAATGGCTTAAGCAGTATTTCATCGGCAAATTGACGAATTAAACTGTGTTTTGTTGCAAACTCAATTGGTGTTACTTGCATTAAGCTGGGTATGGCAATCTCTGGATCAAGGGTTTTTACAAAATCCACCATATCCTGAAAAGGTTGAAAATTTTGATAGGACGTAAGAATTAAATCCAGCATCGAATCCTTGAAATAATCCCCCCATACATACTTATTCCATATAGGAACAATTTCAAATGCAGTATGTAGAGATGTAAAAGATGTAAATAAGTCAATATCATTTGCCGACATTACGCCAACCTTAATTTTTTCGATAGTGTGGGGGTAAGTACCCCCTACAATAGAATCACTCATCACAAAAGGTTTTAGGTTTTAAAGTATATGAATCTAATGTAGCTTGGTTAGCTGAATTGAGAAAGTTACAATGTACCAAAGGAGGTTAAGAATGTATAAAATACATTATTGGTAAATGAAGCAAAAGCATCTACTCTAACCTTGCAACTTTTGCTTTTGCAAGGTCTGTAAACAACAAAACCCTGATAAACAAATATTTATCAGGGTTTACAGTACTCAAGGTGGGAATCGAACCCACACTCCCGAAAGAACTGGATTTTGAATCCAGCGCGTCTACCAATTCCGCCACTTGAGCTTTTGGTATAATTGGATGGCAAAATTAAAAAAATATTCGTTCAAGACCATTAAATAAGTAATAAAATACAAGTCATAGTTGAAATAAATTTTTAAATTTGCACCTTATTTTCAGAAAAACGGTTTTAACGTATTACTATACAACATTTTACCCTATGCCCACCCCGATTACAGAAGCAAAATTTTTTACATGCAATCAAAGTACTGAACTTGCAGAAAAAATAGTAACAGCGTATGGCGCCAAATTAGGGAATGTAATTACCTCTACCTATAGTGATGGCGAGTTTCAGCCTTCTTTTGAAGAATCGGTAAGAGGGTCGAGAGTCTTTATTATCGGCTCTACGCATCCAAGCTCTGATCATCTTATGGAGATGTTACTCATGCTGGATGCAGCAAAAAGAGCTTCGGCCAGGCATATAACCGCAGTAATGCCGTATTACGGTTGGGCGCGACAGGATAGAAAGGATAAACCCAGAGTGCCTATAGCTGCAAAATTAATTGCAAAAATGCTTGAGACTGCTGGCGCTACTAGAATTATCACTATGGATTTACATGCAGATCAAATTCAAGGGTTTTTTGAAAAGCCGGTAGATCATTTGTTTGCATCAACTATATTCTTACCGCATCTACAGTCTCTTCATCTTGATGACCTAACTATTGCTTCACCCGATATGGGGGGGTCAAAAAGAGCCTATGCGTATTCAAAAGCTTTAAAAAGTGATGTAGTGATATGTTATAAACAACGTGCCAAGGCCAATGTCATTTCCCATATGGAGCTTATTGGTGACGTGACTGGTAAAAATGTGGTATTGGTAGATGATATGGTAGATACAGCAGGTACACTCACCAAAGCGGCAGATCTAATGATCGAACGAGGAGCAAAAAGTGTACGCGCCATTTGTACGCACCCCATACTATCAGGAAATGCCTACGACAAGCTGGCCGATTCAAAATTAGAAGAACTAATCGTTACCGATTCTATTCCTCTAAAACAGAAAAGTGATAAGATTAGAGTAGTAAGCTGTGCCAATTTATTTGCAGATGTAATGCATCGTGTGCATCACAATGAGTCTATTAGCTCTAAATTTATAATGTAAATTAATAGTTAAATAAATTTTAAAATGAAATCATTAACAATCAACGCATCTCAAAGAGAAAGCGTGGGCAAGAAAGCAACAAAAGCCTTACGTAATGCTGGACAGGTACCTTGTGTGATCTATGGTGGAGACACTATCGTACACTTTGCAGCACCCGAAATTGCTTTCAAAAACTTAGTGTACACTCCAGACGTTCATACCGTAGTCATAGCGTTGGATAATGGCACCAAAATAAATGCAATTTTACAGGATATTCAGTTTCATCCTGTAACTGATAGAATTTTACATATCGATTTTGTTGAAATCTTCGATGATAAACCAATCACCATGGAAATTCCTTTTAGAACCGTAGGAAATTCACGCGGAGTCAGAAACGGTGGTGTATTACGTTTCAATTTAAGACGTATCAAGGTAAAAGGCCTTGCCGCTAATTTACCTGATGCAATTGAGGGAGATATCACAAAACTTAAAATCGGAAACAAATTATATGTAACCGATGTGGCTAGTGATGATTTTACGATTCTGCACCCTGATAACACCGTAATATGTATGGTGAAAACGTCTCGTACTGCTGTGGCAGATGACGAAGATGATGAAGAAGATGAGGCTACAGCAACTGAAGGAGGAGAAGCACCCGCTGCCGAGGCTCCTGCTGCAGAAGCATAATGTTGTAACTAACAAAGAATACCAAAGCACTTTGATATATTCAAGGTGCTTTTTTATTTTTATGGTATTGTAGGGCGTCTCCTTCGTTACACTACGGTCGGGCTATACGCTATATCTTTTTTGTATCTTTAAAAAAACTTGATGCGTAGTACATAGCCAGATATATAAAAACTATAACTACCGTTTCTAAACTCAAAAAAGGATGCCGCTGCTATCCCTTACGCAAAATAAAAACTTATGCTTTCCGTCTTAAAAAAATTATTCTACAAAGAAGAAAAGAAAATTCAGAAAGATCCTATGAAAAAATATCTAGTTGTTGGTTTAGGAAATATTGGTCCCAAATATCAAGATACAAGACATAATATTGGTTTTCAAATTTTAGACGCACTAGCCAAAGAAGAAAATCTTACATTCGAGACTCAAAAGTTAGGAGATCTTGCTACCTTAAAACATAAAGGTAGAATGCTGCTGCTGCTTAAACCCAATACCTATATGAATTTAAGTGGCAAAGCAGTACGGTATTGGCAAAACAAAGAAAAAATTTTGCCAGAAAACATACTAATCATTACCGATGATATCAACCTCCCTTTTGGCGCCCTGCGACTTAAGGCTAAAGGAAGCGCCGGCGGTCATAATGGTCTTAAGGATATAGAAACGCAATTAAGCACTTCAACATATGCAAGATTTAGATTTGGAGTGGGGGCAGAATTCAGTAAAGGAAGACAAGTCGATTATGTACTGGGAACGTGGAATCCAGATGAAGCATCTGCAATGCCCGAGCGATTACAAAAAGGAACAGCGCTTATCAAATCCTTTGCCACAGCCGGACTTGCTCATACCATGAATATCTTTAACGGAAAATAAGCAAATGTATCCCAACATTTCCGTAATTTTATCCTTCAAAACTTATATTTCTTGAAACTATATACGAGCGCCGATACCTATGATCATAAAGTCCCATCTGTGGTAACTATAGGTACTTTTGACGGCGTACATATCGGTCACAAAAAAATAATTGAACGCTTGTTAGAAAGTGCAAAAGATAATGGTTTAGCATCTGTGGTTCTTACGTTTTTTCCGCACCCCAGGATGGTGTTGCAACAAGATTCTGATATCAAACTCATCAACACAATAGATGAGCGAAAACAAATTCTTGAAAAAACCGGCCTAAACAGCTTGATAGTTCATCCTTTTACCAAAGAATTTTCTCGTTTAACTGCAGGTGAATATGTGCAGGAAATGTTGGTAGACTATCTTAATGTAAGGCATGTAATTATTGGTTATGATCATAGATTTGGCCGTAACCGAAACTCGAATATAACCGATTTAGCATCTTACGGGATCCAGAATAATTTTACTGTAGAAGAAATTTCTAAGCAAGATATCGATGATGTTGCTATAAGTTCGACCAAAATTCGAGAAGCCTTGCTTAATGGTACTATAGAAAAAGCAAACGCCTATTTAGGATATAATTTTATGCTCACCGGTCGCGTAGTACGAGGAAAAGAATTGGGACGAAAACTACAATACCCTACTGCAAATCTTCATATTGAAGAAAATTATAAACTTATTCCAAAAAATGGAGTATATATCGTTAAGTCTGATATCGATGGGGTAGTCTATTACGGCATGATGAACATAGGTACAAATCCAACCGTACACGGTACACATCAAACCATAGAAACCCACTTTTTTGATATTTCATTCAATCTTTATGATAGAAAAATTCAAATCGAACTTTTAAAACGCATTAGAGACGAAAAAAAGTTTGATTCTTTAGACCAATTACAAGAAGCTATGCAACAAGATGAAGAATTTTCTCGTGATTACATAAATGCTAAAGTATGATCAATCGTTGGCTGTTCACACAAATAGACAATAGTGCGTTAATTATATTCAGAGTATTTTTTGGTTTTTTAATCGCTGCCGAAGCTATCGGAGCTATTTTCACAGGATGGGTAAGAAAAACCTTAATAGAACCAGAGTTTACGTTCAACTTTATTGGGTTTGATTTTTTACAGCCGCTACCAGGTAATGGTATGTATTTCTATTTTGCGTTGATGGGTATTTTTGGCCTGCTCATCATGATAGGATATAGATATCGCTTCAGTATGACAGCCTATACGATCTTGTGGGCGGGTGTTTATTTTATGCAGAAATCATCATATAACAATCATTACTATTTACTGTTATTATTGTTGTTGATGATGATCATACTTCCGGCGGGGAATTATTTTTCTGTAGATGTGAAACAAAATCCATCTTTAAAAAAGATAGCAATGCCCAGATGGGTAGTGCTATTCATTATTTTGCAACTTTGGATTGTGTATACCTATGCTGCCATTGCCAAATTATATCCAGATTGGCTTGACTTTACAGTCGCCAAAAATCTAATGGCAGGTCGGGCATACTATCCTGTAGTCGGACCAATATTACAACATCATTGGGCTCACGTAAGTGTAGCGTACTTTGGAATTTTATTTGACCTCCTGGTGATCCCTTTATTATTGTGGAAACGAACACGTTTTACAATATTTTGTTTAGGTATATTTTTTCATCTTTTTAATTCTGTAGTGTTTCAAATTGGCATATTTCCGTACTTGTCACTGGCATTTAGCGTGTTTTTCTTTTCCAAAGAAAAAATACATCGCATATTCATGAAAAAGAAAGAATTTTATGCTGGAAACGAAATTATAGTTCCCTCTTATAAAAAATTTCTAATTCCTGTAGTCATTATTTGGTTTGCTATACAAATCACACTACCTATACGGCATTGGTTTATCCCTGGAGACGTATTATGGACCGAAGAAGGTCATCGGTTAAGTTGGCGTATGATGTTGCGAGGGCGCTCGGGTATCACTAGTTTTTATACTATTGATAAAAATGATCCCAAAAAAGAAAGAAAAATTGTCAACAAAAAAGCGTATTTAACCAGTAAACAAATACGATCGGTAAATACCAAGCCTGATTTTATGTGGCAATTTGCCCAACGCTTAAAAGAAAAATACGCCGCAGAAGGAAAAGAAATTGAAGTGTATGCAAAAAGCAGTGTTTCGGTCAATGGTAACAAACGAAAAGTGCTTATAGATCCCGAAGTCGATCTTGCCAATGTACCGTGGAATTATTTTACTACCAATCCATGGGTGTTAAAATATAGCGATTAACAACTTTGATATACACTACCAGGGTATTCGTATATCTCAAGGTAATATAATCTGTATCAACGTAGCAATACTCATTAGAATAATACCAGATCTACCATAAAATAACATAAATTTCCTTGTTCATTTTCTCTGCTACTTCATTGAAAAATAATTATGTAGCTATGGCTATGCAATAATTTTACGGCTTCGAAGGAGAGAAAAGCAACTTCGCATCTTTTATGCCATTTTATGGTAGATTTGGTATTAGATTTAATACAAGCTCCTAAACGCAAACTTTTTCTTTATACCACTTCCCGTTTACATAGGATCCTACGGTATAACAACATTTACCTCCGAATTCTTCGAGTATGCACGGCGTTCTGAATACTTCTCTACCACCAAAAACATGTTTTTGTTCTTCTTTACTTAATTTAACTCCTAAGTTTACCAATGATTTTTTCATGAGCAAAAAATTTAAAATGAATATTTATTTTCAGGCTAAATAACAGTCTATTTTCATGATTTTCGTACCATTAGAAGATATGGTACTCAATTTTAAACTTTTTTAACCATTGTTCAAGTGAGGAATTGTTCAGGTTTCAAAACCAATTTTTAAACCTGGATTATGTATTAGAATTTCGTAATGAGGATTGAAATGCCGATAAAACTAGTGTTTTCTCAATATCTTTTCGGAACACCGCTACGGTGAAATTGAAAAATACAGCGCAGCGTTTGTTTTTGAAAGTATTTCAAACCATAATACCTGCTGCCCACCTTTTTCTAAATAAAATAGCAGGCGGGGATTTTATAATGCGTAATCCGGGTTAAATTACGTTTCCAAAAAGCCAGCTTTTCTTTACATTTGCTCTTTCATTGCGATAGGGATAGCAGCGGCATCCTTTTTATGATCAACCCATGAAGTGATGAAAGATATGATCATAAAAAGATATAGCGAATAGCCCGGCCATCGCCCAAAAAACACATCATGTTAATAGTACCACAGATTATTGCCAATAAAGAAGCCTATAGTAAAGCTTTAGCCAAACGTAATTTTGATGCCGCACCAGTATTCGATAAAGTGATCGCATTAGATGAAAAGCGTCGTGCTACTCAAACAAAATTAGATACTGTACTAGCAGATTCAAATACGTTCTCCAAAGAAATCGGAATGCTGTTCAAAAACGGAGAACCGCAAAAAGCAAATGTATTAAAAGAGAAAACTGTACAGCTTAAAGAAACTGCTAAAGAACTTTCTACACAGCTTACTAGCGTACAACAACAATTGGAAACACTTTTGTACACAATCCCAAATATACCTCATGAGTCGGTACCCGATGGTCATAATGATGAAGATAATGAAGAGGTTTATAAAGAAGGAGATGTGCCTATTCTTGCAAAGGGTGCTTTACCCCATTGGGAGCTTGCCAACAAATACGATATTATCGATTTTGAATTGGGAGTAAAAATTACAGGTGCGGGGTTCCCGGTTTACAAAGGAAAAGGCGCCAGGCTACAACGAGCTTTGATTAGTTATTTTTTGGATAAAAACACAGCAGCCGGATACAAAGAATATCAAGTACCGCATCTGGTTAATGAGTCTTCGGGTTACGGTACGGGCCAATTGCCTGATAAAGAAGGTCAAATGTATTACGTAACCGGTGATGACTTATATCTTATCCCTACTGCCGAAGTGCCTGTAACGAACATGTTTAGAGGCGATCTATTGCAAGAAGCAGAGCTACCTATTTGCTGTACGGGATATACGCCGTGTTTTAGAAGGGAAGCTGGTTCTTACGGGGCTCATGTACGTGGGCTAAATCGTCTTCATCAATTTGATAAAGTAGAAATCGTGCGTATCGAAAAACCTGAAAACTCGTATCAAGCGTTGGAAGATATGGTGGCACATGTAAAAACCATCTTAAAAGAACTACAATTGCCCTATCGAATTTTGCGTCTTTGCGGGGGTGATATAGGGTTTACGGCTGCCCTAACTTATGATTTTGAAGTATTCTCTACAGCACAGGATCGTTGGCTAGAGATAAGTTCGGTTTCTAATTTTGAGTCGTTTCAGGCAAATCGTTTAAAACTACGTTACAAAGACAGCAATGGTAAAAACCAGCTGGTTCATACCCTTAACGGAAGCGCGCTGGCATTACCAAGAGTTCTTGCAGGCATCTTAGAAAACTATCAAACACCAAAGGGGATCAAAATCCCTGACGTGCTTGTACCCTACTGTGGATTTGAGTGGATTGATTGATTAAAACAGAACTTTTAGGTAAGCCAAAAGTGCAATGTTTTCTTATGGTATTGCTAGCCTACTTTATTTTTATTAATAATAAGTGTTTTCACTTTTTCGGTTGTAAGTTGTTTAATTTCTTCTTTTGATAACGTTAAACCAAGTATTTCATTAATACTCTTTTTCGTTAGCAACCTCCATTGAGCATTTTTATAACCTCTTATATTATTTAAATCTAGTTTTTGAGTGTTAACAATCAAAATTTTAGATGTATCTCCACTTTCTGAAATCCAACTTTCACCCAATTTTACAGACTCAGAAATTAATAATCCTTGTAATCCTCCACCATAGTAGTTCTTTTGATTATTAATGTTTTTTTGAGCAGATTTATCAAGAAAAATTGCTATGTATTTCCCATTCAAATCTGATTTCAGAAAAGTTTCAGGACTTAGATATTCTTTGCAATATCTTAAATTGAAGTATGTAAGAGAATCGTACTGAATAGCCCAGGGAAATCCAGCTTTTTTACTTCTTTTCCCTGTTTTCTTATCAAGTAACTTTTTAACTTTTATAAATGTATCGCTTTTATCTCTAAGTCTTACTGTTACTATTTCATCAGAGATTACCTTATTCGTGTAATCGCTAGTTGAAGCGAAGTATTTTACGTCAATATGTCCTTCTTGGGCTTTTGAAGAATATGAAATCAAGAAAAAGTATACGATAAATAATTTTTTAATCATTTCTTTTTTATGAATGTTTACTGGTAAATACAATAAAAGTTGTTGTCCAAAAGGGTTACTAGACTGTGTCCTGCAGCATTAGCTATTGTTAATTTTCTATGAGCTTCATGGTCTTGATCCTAGTTTTTATAAAAGAATTATTAGCGTTTTTTCGTAATATCTCTCCAACACTATTTTTATCTAATTTTATTTCGTAATACTTAGTAAAATTTTGATTTGGCTTAATTAGCTTTTTAATTCTATCATTAGAATTAGTGATTTCAATCAAACTTTCGGAGTCAGTAGATAACGTTGTCTCAAATTTTTCTTTTCTATTCAGGACAAATGATTTTCCATTTACCAGAAATTCAACAGGGGTTTTGCTTTGTTTTGCTGCATCTCTAAAAAAAACTATTTTTCCATCCGGTTTACTCTGTTTTTTGTTTATTTTTGTTAGATATACTTTAATATTAAAATTTTGTACGAGATGTATCATATTCTTGATGGATTGGTTAAAGTTAGGTTCGTTAAGTTTATCTTGTAAATAGGGTTCATTCTTAGAAATTACAACTAGTTTTTCAAACAACCCTTTTTTGGTAGATATAAGTCCATCCTCATGAATTTTAGTAGAAGTTGAGTCTTTTTCTATTAACCAAACTGCTTTAGAATGTTGTGTTTTCCCAGTACCAGCAGTAATTATTCCTTTGTATATTTCAATTTCTCCTTCTGTTACTTTAGACATAAAGATATATGCAAGTTTCCTTTTCTTACTGAGGGGAAGTTTTGATTTGTATTTTTTTAGATAGAAAAAAGTATCACTATCGTAATCATATTTACCAAGAATCTTTTCGTAGCCAATAGCTGATTTATTATTTTTTAATTTTAATTCTTGATAACCTGAAAATAATCCTTCGCTCACATCATTAGTTAAAATTTTTTCATTTTCTTTTGTAAGATAATAGGATTGTGAATGTAGAGAAGAAATAAGTAGTAAATAAAAGAATGTTAAATGAACAATATGTTTATTTTTCATAATAAATTTAGTAAGAATACATAGTTTACTAATAGCTAATGATCTTATATGAGCTTCATTAAAAGGAAGGTGCTCACTCACTTTCCCGCCGTAATTCAAAGTTAATAAAACGTAATGAATTTTTGATTAAGAAATTTAGTCGTTAATGCGCTTACAAGTCGTTGTAGCCGGTTTTTATTCTATGCATTTAATAATTTTGTCTGCTAAAATGTTTGATTTCTAATGTTCTTTAACAGAGGCGAAATAAGCTTAGTGCAGCAATCATGTTTAGCTCTTTTTTCGAAATCTAATATTGGCATACATTTGTTGCTTTTTTAATATCATCTTTTCAAATAACGCAAAATCAAATATACCCCCTACTTTCTAATTTTGTTTTTCATATTCTACTCACATACTCATCCACTCAAAAACTCACATACTCACATACTCATCCGCTCAAAAACTCACAAACTATTTACTATCTTTACACAAAAACCTGCAATAATGCGTCTTATCCTTTTTTACGTTACTTTGTTTATGACTTTTTTGGCTGCCGGGCAATCAGAGCAATTGGCAAAAAACTATATACAGCAGGGGCAATATGAAAAAGCGTTATCTATCTATCAAAAATTATATACCAGAAATCCGGGACGTATTAATTATTTGCTAGGTCTTGTGGCCTCACATCAACAACTAGAACAGTTTGATGAAGCTGCACAAATATTGACCAAAAAAATAGAACAGTCTCCCTACAATGCGCAACTTTTGGTAGAATTGGGTCATCACTATGATATTCAAGGCAAATCTGCTCAAGCCAGGACATATTATGATAAAGCATTAGAAACCTATAAAAATAATGATGCTAATCACGCGTATTCTTTAGCCCAAACTTTTGAAAAATACAACCTTCTGGATGAAGCTGCTTTGGTTTATGAAAAAGGAATGCTAGACAACCCCAGAGCCAATTTTAATGTGCAACTGGCCAAAATCTATGGCGAACAGGGTAAACTTGAAAAAATGTTTGATAGTTATTTGTCATTATTACAATTACAACCCAACTATAGTTCTATTGTTCAGAGAAATTTTAGCGATTATATACAAGAAGACCCGTTAAATAAGGCAAATACTATATTTAAAAAACTACTGATCAAAAGATTACAACAAAATCCAGATATTTTATATAACGAGATGCTAAGCTGGCTATTTGTTCAGCAAAAAGAGTTTAAAAAAGCATTTATTCATGAAAAGGCAATCTACAAACGTAATGATTCGGGACCGCACGGAATCATTGATTTAGCAAGAATTGCAATTTCTGAAAAAGACATCAAATCGGCTACAGAAATCCTGGATTATGTTCTAGAAACGCCTGTTTCAAATGATATGAAACTAACCGCTCATAAAATCATTTTGAAAGCCAAGGTCGATCAGGCGAATAAAAAAGAATACAAAAGTATCGTAGAACAATATCAAACTGTATTTGAAACTTACGGAAAATCTCGAGAAACCATTGGTCTACAGGTAGATTATGCTCACTTTCTTGCTTTTAATATGGATCGAAAACAAGAAGCTATTACCTTTTTAAAAGAACTATTAGATAGAGAACGTTTATCCCGGTTTCAATCTTCTAGAGTAAAAATGAAAATTGCCGATATCTTGGTGTTGGATCAAAAATTTAACCAAGCCTTGATTTATTATACTCAGGTTCAAAATGCTTTGAAAAACAATTTTCTAGCTCAAGATGCCCGATATAAAGTAGCAAAAACGAGCTACTACAAAGGTGATTTTGCCTGGGCCCAAACACAACTCGACGTACTCAAGTCTTCGAGCTCTCAACTTATTGCCAATGATGCTATGGAGCTTAGTCTAATCATAAGCGACAACTCTCAAGAAGATTCTACTCAAACTGCGCTTAAAATTTTTGCCAAAGCAGATTTGTTGGCATTTCAGAATAAAAATGAAGATGCTATAGCAGCCTATGACCAAATTTTGACACAACATAAAGGAGAAAAGATAGAAGATGAAGCCTTTTTGCGACAGGCTAAATTATATGAAAAATTAGAACAATACGAAAAAGCTAAGGTAAATTATCTTAAAATAATAGAATTTTACGGGGATGATATTCTAATAGACGATGCATATTACCATTTGGCAGCGCTCTACACGAATCAACTAGAGCAACCCGAAAAAGCTAAAGAACTTTATGAAAAAATCATTTTTAATCACGCCGACAGCATTTATTTTGTAGAAGCTCGAAAAAAGTATAGAACACTTCGTGGAGATGCTATTAATTAATTTACTTTAAACCCGGTTTATGCATTAGAATTTTGTTATGAGGGTTTAAAATGCCATAAAACCAAGTGTTTTCTAAGTTTCAGCATAGCACCGCTATGGTGAAACTTAAAAATACAACGTAGTGCTTGGTTTTGCAGCAGTTTAAAGCCGTAATAGATTTTCTAATGCATAAACCGGGTTAAAATTAGATAGTTGTTAAGAATCGAAGTTTTATGTTCTCCAAACATACATGCGTTTAGAATAAGAAAATTGACGTACGCCAGAATGATTATCTGTAGAAAGCTATATCAAAGACCTTGTATTTGCCAGCTTTATGATCTAGTTTAGTCAATAACCTATGTTAATGTATAGTACCTTTATACATCTTTGTACCTTTGCTTTTTGAACCTAAACCCGGTTTATGTATTAGACTACACTCTAAAAACTACAAACTAAAGATTACTATGTACATTTATAACGTTACGGTTAACATTGAAGAAACTATTCATGAGGAATGGCTAGATTGGATGAAGCATGAACATATTCCCGATATGCTTGCCACAGGAAAATTTAGCAAAGCCTTAATGACCAAAGTTCTAGTTCAAGAAGAATTGGGAGGCCTTACCTATTCTGTACAGTATACTGTAAAAGATCAAGATACGCTTCAACAATATTACACAGAAGATGCAGACCGACTTCGAAGCAAATCAGAAAAATTTGCCGGTAAATATGTAGCCTTCAGAACAGAATTAGAACTAGTAAGTGAGCATCATGCGACATCATAAAAAGAATAAAAAATACGCTCAGGACACAAAATCGTCTTCAGAAAAAACCCCGGTACGTGCCAAAAAACATTTGGGACAGCATTTTCTAAAAGATGAAAATATCGCTAAAAAAATAGCAGATACACTCACATTAAAAGGCTATACAAATGTGATAGAAATTGGTCCTGGTACCGGTGTACTTACCAAGTATATTCTTATGAAAGATGTACAAGTAGTCGCCATGGATCTCGACGAAGAATCTATAGTATATCTTAATCATAGCTTTGCTTTAGAACATCCAAAAGTTGTGAAAAATAATGTCAATTTTCGAGTGATCGAAGCCGACTTTTTAAAATACGATCTTAGTACACTCTTTACGAACGAGGAGTTTGCAATTACAGGAAATTTCCCATACAATATTTCTTCACAAATTGTATTTAAAACACTAGAAAACAGAGATCGTATTCCCGAATTTACAGGAATGTTTCAAAAAGAAGTAGCAAAGCGCATTTGTGAAAAAGAAGGAAGCAAAACATATGGTATTTTGTCGGTGCTGGTACAAGCCTTCTACGATGCAGAATACTTATTTACAGTACATCCCGAAGTTTTTGATCCCCCACCCAAAGTACAAAGCGGCGTATTACGACTGATTAGAAAAAAAGAGTATTCCCTTCCTTGTGACGAAAAACTTTTTTTCGCTGTGGTAAAAACAGCATTTGGGCAACGCCGTAAAACACTAAGAAATAGTTTAAAAGCATTTCAGCTAGACGAAGAAACCAAAACCTTAAACGTATTCTCTCAGCGTCCCGAACAATTATCTGTAGATGAATTCATAGCCTTAACCACTCATATTCAAAAAGTGAGATCGTAATACTATTTAATTTTTTTGAACAACCCTGCTAAAATTCTTTAGTTATCTTTGTGGGCATCGGTCAACTGGTTTATTAAATATTCACACTATGCAATTTCAGATTTCTAACGAACTTATTCATCAAATCAGGTACCTTATCGATGCCGAAGATGAACAAGAGCTCCTCGCAATATTAGGTGAGGTTCACTTCGCAGATATTGCAGAAATCCTGGAAGAAGTAGACCTTCAAAAAGCTACCTATCTCGTAAAACTATTAGATAGCGAAAAAACCTCTGAAGCGCTCATGGAACTGGAAGAGGATCTTCGTGAACGTATCCTCGACAATCTTTCGGCCAAAGAAATTGCTGAAGAGCTTGAAGAAATGGACACCGATGATGCAGCCGATGTTATTGGCGAATTACCTGAGCAACTAGCCGAAGAAGTTATATCAGAAATCGAGGACGAAAAGCATGCCAAGGATATTAAAGAGCTTCTTACCTATCATGAAACCGCTGCCGGTGGTTTGATGGCCAAAGAATTGGTACAGGTCAAAGAAACATGGACCGTAGCCGGGTGCGTGCGCGAGATGCGCCGGCAAGCCAAAAATGTAACTCGAGTGCATTCTATTTACGTAGTCGATAAAGATGGAAAACTTAAAGGTCGACTGTCTCTCAAAGATCTACTTACAGCCGCAGCAAAAGCGCATATTAGTGATGTGTATATCCCAAAAGTAGACTATGTTAATGTAGATACCGAGGGTGAAGAAGTTGCCCGAATCATGCAAAAATATGATCTCGAAGCCATCCCGGTTGTAGATCATGAACATGTTTTGGTGGGTAGAATCACTATCGACGATATCGTTGATTTTATAAAAGATGAAGCCGAAAAAGATTACCAAATGGCCGCAGGTATTTCTCAAGATGTCGAAGCAGATGATACCGTTTGGGAATTAACAAGAGCTCGGCTACCATGGCTAATCCTGGGTTTATTTGGTGGTCTGGGTAGTGTTTTTATTATGGAAGGATTTGAAGAAGCTTTGGCAAAATACAAAGAATTATTTTTCTTCACTCCGCTGATCGCCGCCATGGCAGGTAATGTTGGGGTACAATCTTCGGCGATTATTGTGCAGGGATTGGCAAACGATAATGTGAAAGGTAGTTTATTAAGCCGTTTACTCAAAGAAATCGGGCTCAGTTTGATAAGCGGTGTCACTTTGGGGGTTTTAGTTATTCTTTTTGGAATTTTTGACGGTATGGATTTGTTGTTTAGTTTTACCATCGCCATTTCTATGCTTTGCGTTATTATTGTTGCCGCTTTAGTAGGTACTTTTGTACCAATTATACTCGATAAAAGAGGGATTGATCCTGCGATTGCCACTGGTCCTTTTATTACTACCAGCAACGATATTTTTGGTATTTTTTTGTTCTTTTATATTGCCAAGGTAATTTTAGACTTTTAGGCAGGCTGCAAGCACCGCGCTTTCCACTCTTCAAAAAGGGACTTTGCTCCTTTACACCAGAAGACAATGGCGCGGTAGCGACAGGCGAGATAGATCACCGGAAAAGGGATGCCAGCCTGCCATACGCCAAGGCGGACAGAGAGGGTAATACGTTGGTTCAATCATTGGATAAAATTTTTATTTGAGGTCTCGATTTGACGATTTTCTAGATTGGATATTTGTTAGTAGTAATAATTTAATCGTAACGTCATGCTGAGCTCGTTTCAGCATCTTATAAGTATTTAATTTTTAGTGCTTTATGAATTGAGACCCTGAAACGAGTTCAGGGGGACGTATGAATTATGAATCTTAACGGATATTCAGTTTTTAAACCCGGTTTATGCATTAGAATTTCGTAATGAGGGTTGAAAATGCCATAAAACCAGGTGTTTTCTGAGTTTCAGCATAGCACCGCTACGGTGAAACTTAAAAACATAACGTAGTGCTTGGTTTTGCAGCAGTTTCAAGCCGTAATAGATTTTCTAATGCATAAAGCGGGTTAAACCTAAATTTTTACATCGAGTTTCACCTTGTAAAATTCTTTAAAATTCCATTTTATATGAAACCCAAGATTTTCGAATCCCAATTAACTGTTCCGCTATCGGCTATCGACGAAATGCATCATGTTAATAATGTTGTGTATCTTCAATGGATACAAGATATTGCTAAAAAACACTGGGAATCAAAAACTGATGTAACCCTACGTAATACCTATGTTTGGGTTGTGCTACATCACTTTATCGAATATCATCACCCGGCATTTAAAGATGATCAGCTGGTATTACACACCTGGATAGATCATTATCAGGGAGCAAAAAGTGAGCGACATACCAAAATTTATCTCTCAAAAACCGAAAAAGTATTGGTTTCAGCAAAAACAATGTGGTGCCTGCTAGATAAAGAAACGTTAAGACCTACTAGAATCACAGACGAAATAAGTACCTTGTTTTTATAAGGAAACGGTGCATCATGTATTGCTGTTCGAAAAAGCAAGTACCAAACATACAGGAGAAGTAGAAAGCGACGGCACCGCCTCAACTTATATTAATATGTAATACAAAGATGAAATCGTGTCAAATACTTTACTCTGTATTCGACACGAACAAAAACATTTTTTGTAACTAAGTGGTACTGATCACTGCTAATCTATAAAGCCAATAGTTATGAATTTAAATCGAAGAGCATTTATAAAAAATAGTAGTCTTTTGCTTGGCTACAGTCTGTTTCCTTATTCAAATTTATATTCAGGTGCCGTTTCAAAGCAAATAGGAGTTTGCTTGGTTGGTTTAGGCAATTACAGTACTTCTGTACTTGCTCCTGCCCTACAACTTACAAAGTACTGTAAACTTACAGGAATTGTAACCGGGAGTCCTTCTAAAATTCCAAAATGGCAAGAACAGTATGATATTCCTGATAAAAATGTGTACAACTATGACTCGATGCATGAGATTGCGAACAATCCTGATATTGATGTCATCTATATTGTAGTACCTACAGGGTTGCATGCCAAGTATGCCATTCGAGCCGCTAATGCAGGCAAACACGTATGGTGTGAAAAACCAATGGCAAAAACCGAAGCTGAGTGTAAGGCTATTATACAGGCATGCTCAAAAAATAAAGTAAAGCTAGCTATTGGCTATCGTATGCAACACGAACCTAACACCCAAACAATTATGAAATGGGCTACCACAAAACCGTATGGAAAAATCAAAACGGTACGGGCAGAAATAGGATACCACGTTAGAGATCCCAAACGTTCCTGGCGATTAGATGCACAATTAGGAGGAGGTACCATGTATGATTTGGGTGTTTACGCACTTAACGCCTCGCGATATAGCACTGGAGAAGAACCTATCTCGGTTGCTGCCAAACAAATGACTACCCGTCCTGACATATTTACGGAAACCGATGAGACCACGCATTTCACTTTAGAATTTCCATCGGGAATCGTTGCCCACGGTAAAACTAGTGTTGGTAAATCTATGCACGAATTGTATGTAGACTGTCAAAAAGGGTGGTACACCCTTGCTCCTTTCTCTATGTATTCGGGAGTGCAGGGAAAAGCAAGTGATGGCACTTTACTGAATATACCTATTCAAAATCAGCAAGCAAGACAAATGGATGATGACGCGTTGGCAATTCTTAACGATACCGCAGTATTGGTTCCTGGTGAAGAAGGCATGAAAGATATTAAAATTGTTGAGGCTATCTATAAAGCTGCCAGGTTAGGAAAAACGTTATCTTTATCTTAAAATACCATTGGGCATTTTAAAAGAGATAATAAGAATTTTAAAAATTACTTTTCAAAAGGGAATGTTCAAAATTTTTAATGGGAGAGCGTAGTGGTTACATACGTTCTCCGTTTTTTAATTATTTAGTTTTCAAACAATTAAAAATAGTTAAATGTATGAAAAAAATTGGTTTTGTCATTGCACTCAGTATCGTTATGAGCACGCAGTCTTGTAATGATTGGCAACAAATTGGCGAAAGCATACATTCAGAACATCCCGGAGATTTTACCGGTATCGCTACGGCAATGAGTGACGATGGTGCTATAATTGCTATTGGATCGCCATACAATGATAATACTGGGATTGGTGCAGGACAAGTAAGAGTATTTCAGGAAAAAAATGGGCAGTGGGTTCCTTTAGGTAACAGCATTGAAGGATTACAACCTTATGAACACTTTGGTTCTACCCTCGCAATGAATGCAGAAGGGAATATTATTTCGATAGGCGCACTACATAGTTCGATACACGGTGAAAATTCTGGACAGGTTAGGGTATTTAAGCTACAAAATCAAAAATGGGTACAACTAGGTCAAAGTCTTAACGGAAGCAAAGCTCATGCAGCATTTGGATATGATATAAGCCTAAGCGATAATGGAGAAACACTTGCAGTAGGTGCGCCTCATGTTGAACCTACTGGAGAAGTACAGAGCAGTATCACCGTGTACCGATGGGACAACAAAACCTGGAAAGTTTTAGGAACGCCCATACAAGGGATAATAAAAACTTCATACTTCAAAGACAATTCAAAAATTCATGAAGTTCAAATTGGCAAGTCTCTAAAGCTAAGTAATGATGGCAAATCATTAATTATCGCTACAGATGGCAGAGAAAATGATACCACTATATATCAACTCGAAGATAGTGAATGGAAACAAAAAGGCAATAGTATTCGTTACAATTATCGCGGGTATACGATCCCGGCAAATACAGTTTCTATAAATAATGATGGGTCTGTGATTGCTATTGGATATGACATAACGCAAATATCGAAATATTCAAACGATAGTAAAAGGGGTAGACTATTACTTAATGGACATATACAGGTGTTTACTCTTGATTCGAATAACCGATGGAATCAATTAGGTAATACTATTTATGGAACAGATTTAGATCATTTTGCTTACAAAATCGAATTGGATAAGTCAGGAAACCGCCTGGCAGTTACCAGTCGAGGTCGAGATCCCGATGGAGGTCCCAAAGATTACAATTTTGTATCAGTTTTTGAACTTGTGAATAATCAATGGCAATTATTTGGTGAACGAATTAAACTAGAACGAGCATATTTAGATTTTCCAACTTCATTTGCTATCAATACTGATGGGACCAGAGTAATTATTGGTAATAGCAATATGGATGATAATCATACCACATTTGGTGAAGTAAAAATCTTTAAAAACACCTCGAAATGAAAGTTGAAACTGCCGCTATGGTCAATCGGGTACTCTATATACTACTTTTATTCATCATATACGGCTGCGATCGTAGAGATGCTAATAACAAAGACATTACCATTTGGAAACCATTAGGAAATACAATCAAGCTATCTGCAGGAGAAAATCGAACTGATTTAATAGAAATGAGTATAAGTGCAGATGGTAGTAAAGTAGCGATTATAGATTATTTTCAACAATTAGATACCACATTACCTTCAAAAAAAATAGCAACGTTCGAACTGCGAGATTCTATTTGGTCATCTTTTGGCAATACACATACAGATAGTACGCACTTCACCAACGCTCAAGTTTATGCTATGAGTAGTGATGCTTCCAGAATTGTAACCGGACAGCTAGCCTATAATCTACAACAGATACAAACTTTTGATCGTAAAAATAAAAATTGGACCTTAATAAACGACACCAGTGTTGTACGAAAACCAAGCTCGTATAGCTGGCTGCAGAATGTAAAACTAAGTGCGAATGGTAAAACTTTAGCGATATCGTCTCCAGTTCTTGTAAATAGTACTTCAGAAGTACAAGTATACTCCTGGAAAAACAAAGGATGGATTCCAAAAGGTAATGCTATTCCTATTAAAGATAAAATGGCTTTAAATTATGGTGGTGCTAATTTTTATTGGAACAATGTCAACTTAAATGAAGATGGATCAATAATAACTATTGCCAACATATATAATTATGACAATGGTCCCGATGCGGGTCAAGTAAAGGTATTTAAGTATTCCGATAGTATATGGAAACAGGTGGGTAATGATATTAATGGGGATCTTCCTTATCAAAATTTAGGAACTTCGGTAACTATAAGACCAGATGGTAAGTCACTTATGCTATCTTCTTCTTCAAGAATCAAAGATCGCCAATTTTTGCAATATAACTTAGAAAATAAGTATTGGGTACAGCAAAAAAACTATATCCCTTCCAGGTTTTATGATAACGCTATTTTAAAGCTAAGCAAAGAGGGTAATATTCTTTTAAGCAGCTCTGATTACGAAGGGTACTCAGGCAAAGCCTATACTATCTATATCCATAAAAGAATAAATAGCGATTGGAAAATAATTGGTCGTATCGATGAAAATCATGATCATTTTAATGAAGTTTTGTTCAGTGAAAATCAAAATAGGCTCTTCATTTTATTTGATGGATTTAGAGATAAATATATCAAGGTATTTACACCTGAATCCACATAAATGAATAGATTTACTGTTCTTTAGCTATTTTGTAATTCGAATATCGAGAAAAACACATGAAAATCCTTCACCTAGATACCAATCATGCTTTGTTAATAAAACAACTTCAAGAAGCTGGTTTTGAAAATGATGAAGATTATCAATCCTCTAAATCTGAAATTGAATCCAAAATTTCTAATTATGACGGAATTATAATTCGAAGTCGATTTATGATAGATAAAACTTTTCTGGATAAGGCTAAAAACCTAAAATTTATCGGTCGGGTTGGTGCCGGACTCGAAAATATAGATACAGATTATGCTCAAAAACTAGGAATTCAACTTTTTAATGCTCCCCAAGGAAACCGAAATGCTGTTGCAGAACACGCACTCGGCATGATATTGTCATTATTTAATAAATTAAACCAAGCCGATCAAAGCGTACGGCAAGGGAAATGGCTTCGCGAAGAACACCGCGGCTTAGAACTTGATGGCAAAACAGTTGGAATTATAGGATATGGGCATATGGGGCAAGCTTTTGCGAAAAAACTTAAAGGATTTACAGTCGAAGTGATCTGTTATGACATTTTGGATCACGTGGGAAATGAGGATGCTACTCAGGTTCAGATTGAGGACATTTTTGAAAAAACAGATGTTTTGAGCCTGCACACTCCCGAAACTCCTGAAACTATTGGTATGATTAATAAAAAATTTATTCGGCAGTTTAAAAAACCATTTTGGTTGATCAATACCGCCCGGGGTAAAAGTGTAGTTACTCAAGATTTGGTAGCAGCTATACAAAATGGTAACGTTCTTGGTGCAGGATTGGATGTTCTGGAATATGAAAAATCCTCGTTTGAAAATTTATTTAATTATCACAACGAAATGCCTCAGGCTTTTCGTGAATTACTTCGAATGGAAAATGTGATTTTAAGTCCGCATGTAGCAGGATGGACAGTAGAGTCCAAAGAAAAATTGGCACAAACTATAGTCGATAAAATAAAAATCGCCTTTTGTTAAAAACCGTATTCTCAATATATACGAAGGATTCAAAACAAATAGCATTAGTATAGCACGGAATTAAAAATAAGCATAGGCAAAAGAAACGATATTATCATCATTTGAATCAACTCAAACAACTATATCATTAAACCCCTTCTCAACTATTCAATTTAAGAACTAATATTAGGGTAAAAATAAGTCTGCTTATATTATTATAATATGAAGTTAATTTTATTGATTGTCCGTTATTATACCTAAAATTTAACTCAGAAGTCATCCTGAATTCATTTCAGGATCTCATCAAGTTTATTTTCAGTACATTGAGATGAGAAGCTGAAACAAGCCTGTGCTGAACTCGTTTCAGTATTCAGCTTGACGCAAACTGTTTAGGTTAAATTACGGATATTCATATTAAGTTTTATAAATTAACCAGGTGAAAAAAACAATTCTAATTTTTACAGCACTCATTTTGGCTCTATTGGCGCTTTTTAGAATCAGTAGGTATACTTTGTTTATGAGAGACGCTTCTATTGAAACCATACTCGCGATAGTAGCAATAACCTTCTTGGGTATCGGAATCATTATAAAAAAAAGAGTACTATTCCCGAAAAAACAACCTTTAGCCATAGATCACAAGAAAATCCAAGAATTAGGATTGAGCAAACGCGAGTATGAAGTACTTTGTCAAATCGCCTCGGGACTCTCGAATAAAGAAATTGCCGAAAAATTATTCGTTTCAGAAAGTACTATTAAAACACATGTATCTAATGTATTGCTTAAATTAGATGCTAAACGACGTACCCAAGCCATTCAGATTGCAAAACAGCTGCAAATATTACCTTTATAAAGAAACCAAATGCTTACTTTGTTACAATTCATACTAAAGTATGATCCTAAAACTGTAACCTACACCTACTTTTGAAGAATAGAGGCTATTTCAAAATACGAAATAAGCCATAGCAATGATGATGAAACCCACCCATATGATTACATGGCGATTCCATCTGACTACTAAAAAACAAAAAAGATAAACAGATGAAACATACAATTATTCGTTACGGAACCTATAGTGCAATAACCCTATGCTCACTTGCCCTGGTAGGATGGTTTATAGGTAAAAATTTTGACTACACCATCCAGGAAGCTATTGGATATACCACTATGGTAGTATCTTTAGTATTTATTTACTTCGGAATTAGATACTATAGAGATCATGAAAACAAGGGTATTGTATCCTTTGGCACAGCCTTATGGATAGGCGTCGTTATTTCGTTAATAGCCGGGTTATCATTTGGGATTTTAGATGTGATCTATATCAAATATATTCATCCAGATTTTGTAACCGAATATTATATGCATCATGTCGATACATTAAGAAACACGCTATCTGAAGCAGAATTTCAAATTGAACTAGAAAAACTAGAATCCCAAAAAGAGCTATTCTCCAACACTTTTTTCAATTTTTTTCTCATGTTCGCTACGGTTTTGATCATTGGATTTATAGTATCGTTGATTTCAGCAGTAATTTTGCAGCGCAAACAAAACTAAAAATAGCATCAATTTAACCATATAATATCAAGTCAATACCCCAAAGGAATATAGTTGAACTCTTCTGCTAGAAAGACAGGTAGTAATGAAATAACGCAGAGAAGCTATGAAGATTCATTTTCTGGATACATCTATAGAAGAACTAAGTTATAAAATGAGCTATACTAATAGGGATGATACGCACCAATATGTTTAATTGGTGATTCGTTTGACCATTTAAAGCGATAAATGAAACGAATAAAAGTCAATTAAATATCAAAAAAGATAAATAAATCTCGTAAGTCATACCAGAAAAGAATACGCAAGCAACGTATCATTTGACCTTTTTTTAGGCTAGTTTGAGTCAAGAAACTTTTTTTTCGTATTTTTCTACAATTAATCAATTAATCAAACAACATGAGTGAAGAAAACAAGAATTTGGGAGACGATATTAAAAAAGGTGCTGAAGAAGCAGCTGAAACCGTAAAAGATACGGCTAATGAATTTGCAGAAAATGCAAAAGAAGCCTTTGGATCTCAAGATAATAAAAAATTGTTAGCAGGAATTCTTGGTATCATCTTGGGAACGCTTGGAATACATAAATTTGTTCTAGGCTATACCAAAGAAGGTGTTATCATGCTTGTATTGGGTATATTAGGTATATTTACTTGCGGTATTACATCTTCGATCTCGTGGATTGTGGGACTCATAGAAGGAATTATGTACCTTACCAAATCTGATGAAGAGTTTTATCAAACCTATCAAGTAGGCCGAAAACCCTGGTTCTAAAATAATAAAAAGTCAGAAATACTATTGCTGACTTTTTTATTTCAAAAATACATCGTAATATTGCGATATATAAATAATAAAATGGGAATTACAAAAACGCAAATCTTTGATATCCATCAAAATGAGTTGGCTCAGTTTTTTAAAATATTAGGGCATCCAGCCCGCATAGCAATTTTACAATACATCAGCAAACAAAATGCTTGTATTTGCAATGATCTTGTGGATGAAATCGGCTTGGCGCAAGCTACGATCTCTCAACACCTTAAAGAACTAAAAAGTATTGGATTACTCAAAGGGGAAATTGAAGGTAAACGTATGTGTTATTGTATAGACCTTGATCGTTGGAACGAGTTACAAGAATCCTTAAACACTTTTTTCAATACAACAAAACACAATTGCTGCTAAAGTAAGTAGCCTAAATATATCAAACTATGAATACATCTGAATTTATTACTTTATTAGCCGAGCACCAGGATAAATCATTAGTATTTGAGTATGCACCTGGAATGTTAGTAGGCACTAATTACCACATCACCGAGGTTAAACATGTTACCGTAGAAGCTGTAGATTGCGGTGCAGGAACAGACTCGTGGAGAGAAACTGTAATTCAGCTTTGGGAGAGCCCTACCGAGCTAGGCAAAGCCGATTTTATGAGTTCGTATAAAGCACTTGCTATTTTAAAAAAGGTGGGGACGATGAAAGATTATGTAATGGAAGCACAAGTAAGAATTGAGTATGGTAACTCACAATTTCATACCGCACAATTACATGTCACAGGGTTTTTAGTCAAAGAAAATAGTCTCATTATCAAATTGGCCGTAAACCCAACAGATTGCAAAGCCAAAGAGGTTTGTGGAATACCAGAAACAACTATAGCTAATGCCGATAATTGTGCAGCAGGAAGCGGGTGTTGTTAAAATATTCGCCTTACTAACATTGCTTTCGCTTGTCCATAATTTTTGCAATTAACTTTGTAAGTAAATATTGATTAAAATTAAAGACGCGTATGAAAAAATAGGCAATGTTTATAGTAATGGTTTAATAACATTGTTTTAGAAAGAAGAAGTAAATTAAATTTGTAACCACACATAAAGATGAATATTTTAGTATTATGCACAGGAAATTCTTGTCGCAGCCAAATGGCAGAGGGCTACTTAAAACATTTTGCAAAAGAACAAGCTATAATTTATAGTGCCGGAGTAGAAACTCATGGTGTAAATCCAAAAGCCATTACAATCATGCAAGAAGACGGTATTGATATTTCGAAACACACCTCTAATCATTTAGATGAATATCAAAACATTAAATTTGAGTATATCATTACGGTATGTGACAATGCCAAAGAACAATGTCCCTTTTTCCCTGGTAAAGGAAAGCGGTTACATTACAACTTTTTCGATCCTTCAAAGGTAGAAGGATCCCAAGAGGAAATTCACGCAGCTTTTACTAAAACCAGAAACCAGATTAAAGAATATTGTAAAGATTTTGTGAAGCGAGAACTGCCGAAGGCTATTGCGTAAACTAGCAGTATTACGCTTTAACTACATCATTTCTCGATTTTGAAGCCTGGTTTCGAATAGGTATCGGGTACATTATGCGAAGGCACCGTAAGCATGTTTCCATCTCTTACCGCATGATAATGTGGAGATAAAATTTCAATTCCGGCATCATGTAGTGCATTTTTTATATGTTCATGCAGCATAGAATAAATCAACGCCGATTTTTCAGGGTTTTGGGTGTAAGCGTTAATTTCATAATTGACATAAAAGTCATCTAGACTTTTAATTAAAACGAATGGCGAAGGCTCTTGTAAAATAAATTCTGTTTTTTTTGCGCCTTCTATTAGGGCTTTTAATACTTCGTTGCTTACTACATCATAGCCAATAGTCACAGAGGTATGTAGAATGATACCAATATCTTCTTTCGCGTTTTTTGTGAAATTAATGATATGATTTCCTAAAATTGAAGAATTGGGTACTGTTATGTTTAAATTCTTAATAGTTTTTACACGAGTGACCAAAAGGCTTTTATCGATTACATCGCCAATGGTATCTCCGATCTGTACCCTATCCCCCACTTTAAAAGGCCGCATATAGGTAATAACAATTCCTGCCACTATATTTGAAATCGCCGAAGTTGAACCCAAAGAAAACAGTACTCCAAAAAATATCGAAACTCCTTTAAAAGCAGGAGAATCTGAACCGGGTATATACGGAAAAATTATAATAACCGAAAAAGCAATAATGACTACTCTAAGCAAATTAAAAGTAGGGCGTGCCCAATCAGCATGAAAACCATCGAGTTTAACCGCTTCACGTTCTAGTTCGTTGGTGACATATTTCAAAAATCGCAACACGTATCTGGTCAAGAAAAAGATGACTAAAATGAAAAACAGATTAGGTATAAATCCTACGATCCCATGATAGATAAATAGTAACGGTTTTTTAATGTATTCTATAACGATATCAGCATATTCGCGTGTTTGCGGCACCAAACTAAATAAAAACGGAAGGTATAAAATTAAAAAAGTGATATAGATAGAAATGCGAAGTAGCCGAATAACAAATTTAAGAATATGTCGTTCTCGTCGTGGCGTGATAAACCTAAAAAACTGGGCAATTTTTTGGTTTCCGAAGAAAATATTATGTTCGATAGTACTAATTCGTCTTTGAAGCCAATTAAAAAACTTCTTACTCAAAAAGAAAAATAATACTATCCCTAAAAGAGCGATGGCAAAGTAAATGTATTGAACAGTCATTAGTATAATTAGGTTAAGGTTATCGATCTAGAAATTAGGGATTAAGCAAGTACTTAAATTTTGAAAACGCTGGAAAAAATACATATTGTTAGCGCTATTTATCTACGTTTTTGAAATATTTCTGCTCTAATTCAGCCTGAAATTCTTCCATAACCGGTTTTACGGTGCTTTCTGGTAAATCAGCTATCCTAATATACATAAGCCCATCTACTGCATTATTGAATAACGGATCGACATTAAATGCGACTACTTTTGCATTTTGTTTAATATATTTTTTGATCAGTACAGGGATACGAAGGCTTCCTGGTTCTACCTCATCAATAATTTTATCAAATTTATTTAAATCACTTTTGCTTTCATCAAATACAAAATCCTTATCAGCGTCTTTTAATTTTACCTTAAATTCTTTCTTCGGATGTACATACTGTGCGACATAGGGGTCATAATAATGAGATTTCATGAACTCTATCATTAGCGATTTAGAAAAGCTACTAAATTTATTACTAATACTTACACCACCTATAAGGTATTTATGCTCAGGAAATCGTAAGGTACAATGTACAATACCTTTCCAAAGTAAAAATAGAGGCATTGGCCGTTGTTGGTACTCTTTGATAATAAATGCCCTACCCATTTCTATCGATTGGCTCATCATCTTGTGTAATTCGGGTTCGAAGCGAAATAAATCCTGTAAGTAAAATCCATCAATCCCGAAATTGCTATAAATTTTAGATCCCATGCCCATTCGGTAAGCGCCAACTAAACGTTTTGCATCATTATCCCATAAAAACATGTGATGATAATAGTCGTCGAATTTATCCAGATCGATCGAATTGTTGGTTCCCTCGCCAATGGCTCTGAACGTTATTTCTCGTAGCCTTCCTATTTCATTTAAAATATTGGGAATATATTTTTTCTGTGCCAAAAAAACCTCATAATTCTTACTAGTGAGCAATCGCTTATCGTGATCTCGACAAAACTGCAGTTCTGACTCAATAATCTGGGTGTTTGCTTCTCCGGCTATTTGCTTAGGAGACTTTGGTATTTTTAGATTGGGTATTGATTCTCGCAGGGTCTTTTTTTCAAAAGGATTCGCCAGCATATAGGTTTTCTTTCTTAAAAAATTAGTAAAATCTTTTAAGTCGGTATATTCTTCTTGATCTTTTACAGATACCGGGTTTCCTATTCTTACCTTGATCACCCGATTTTCTTGAGAGAATAATTCACTAGGCAGTTTTGCTGTTCGCAACGTATCGCTAATAGAGGCCAAGCGATAGAAAAGCGCACTGTTTTTGGCATGAAAATATATAGGAATTACCGGTACTTTTGCTTTTTGTACCAATCTCATAGCGCCTGGTTCCCATGGTTTATCCACATAATTTTTCCCTTCTTTTAAGGTAGAAACTTCTCCCGCAGGAAAAATACCTAAAGGCTTGCCTTGCTGAAGATGTAAAATGGCTTCTTTGATTCCTTTATGACTTGATTTGCTGTCCTTCCTGTCTTCGAAAGGATTTACAGGCATAATATAAGGCTTTAAAGGATCTAAATTATGTAGTAAAAAATTAGCAATGATTTTATAATCAGATCGATGTTCGAGCATCAATTTGAGCAATACAATACCATCTAACCCTCCTAAAGGATGATTAGACAACGTAATAAAAGCACCATCTTTAGGCAGCCTTTTCAGGTCTTCTTCAGGAATCTCATAAGTCACCCCGTGGATTTCTAATGCTTTTACCAAAAATTGTAAATCGTTAAGATGTCTTATCTTATCATATTGACGATTCACTTTGGATAATCGAGTGACTTTAAGAATTAGCCAACCTAGAAAAGTACCAATAAAACCAAGTTTATCCAGTTTAAGCCCTATGGCTATTTCTTTTGCTGTGACAATGGGCATTAAATACAATTTGTGCTACCTGCAAATATAGCAAAATCCTCGAATTGAAATACTACTCCCTCACAATCATCTGGTAGGTTTCTCTGGTGGTTTGCTTCAACAAAATTTCTTTATCCTTTTCTAAGGTTTGAATAGCTTTTTTAGTGTAATGACGTATGGTATATAGTGATACCCCAGTATTAAAGGTTACTTTAAATTTTGATTTTAATTGTTGCAGTAGTGTATCCAGGTGATTGAATTTATCATCTAAGCATACCGAAAAACTGATGGCAGAATTTTGTATCAAATCCACTTTAATTTGATAGTGATGAAAAAGTCTGAAAATCTCGCTGATGTTATCTTCTACTATAAATGAAAAATCCAGGGACGACAACGAGATCAATATCTGATTTTTTTTAACAATATAGCAGGGAATATAAGGGTGTAATGCTTGCCCTTTTTCTACTGATGTTCCTTGAGAAGTTGGATCTATAAAAGATTTTACGCGAAGCGGAATTTCTTTGCGCTGCAAGGGCTGTATTGTTTTGGGATGAATTACAGAAGCTCCATAAAAAGCTAGTTCTATAGCTTCTTCATACGATATTTGAGATAAGAGTTCTGTGTTCTTAAATACCCGTGGATCTCCGTTTAGCACTCCGGGTACATCTTTCCAAATAGTGACACTGTCTGCTCCCAGACAATACGCAAATATACCCGCAGTGTAATCACTTCCTTCTCTTCCTAAAGTGGTTGTAAAATTATGTGTATCAGATCCTATAAACCCTTGAGTGATAAACATTTCGTTTTTACGAACTAAGGTCATAATATTCTTCTGAGTACGTTCCCAATCTACCTTTGCATCTCTGTAGGCATTGTCGGTTTTAACCATGTCCCGGGCATCTAACCATGTGTTTTTATATCCCACGGTATTTAAATACTCACTTATAATCGTTGTTGAAATCAATTCGCCATAACCTACCACCTGATCATAAACATAATCATATTGTTGAGATTTATTTTGTGAGAGTGTAGCTTCTAATTTGTTGAACAGATCTTCTGTCTTTTGAAAAACAGGATGCTGTTTGTTTTCAAAAAGCTCTTCTTCAATTTTTAGATGATGATTTTTTACCGTAGCAATTAAGGCAGTAAGCTCTGTGGTATTTTTGAGATAAGCCGAGACAATCTTTTCTAAAGCATTCGTAGTTTTGCCCATGGCAGAAACAACTATTAACAGGCTAGAATCTGCTGTAATTTCAAGCACCCGAACTACGTTTTTAACCGCTTGTGCATCTTTCACAGAAGCGCCTCCAAATTTAAATACTCTCATGCTCGCTAATTTTTCTAAAGCTGTGCTATAAATTTATTAATCCCGTCTTGATGCATTTGCACCAAATACCAATCTTTTAATAGAGTCGCACCACTTTTTTCATAAAATTTGATGGCATTTTGATTCCAATCCAGTACTACCCATTCTACCCTGCGCACACCTTTTTCCTTAGCATACTTCATAACTTGTGTGTATAATGCGCTTCCTAATCCAGTGCCTCTCATGGCTTCTTTAACAATTAAATCTTCCAGATGAATTGTACGACCCTTCCATGTCGAAAAACGATCATACACCAGGGCAATTCCAATGATCTCTTGATGAACTTCTGCAACAAAACAATGAAAAAGAGGATGTTCACCAAACCCTTCTCTAATAAGTTCTTCGACTGTTATTTCTACAGCCTCTGGCTCTTTTTCAAAAACAGCAAGTTCCTGTATTAATGCAAGTACCTGGGGCATATCAGTCTTTTTTGCGTCTCTTATGATATAATCCATAACTTTAATATTTATTGTACATCGTGAATTTGCGTAGAAAATTTTTGTTAACTAAGATGATTTTCTATAGAAAATTGCCTGTCTGCCTATAATAGGTAGATAACGAAAACAAGTAAATTTTCAATTAAAAGCCTTTTCGAACTTCGCTACGTAAGCTCAATGCGCTACCAAAACTATAAAATAAGAATCAAAAACCTTACAATTTAATAAGGATACTACGTTCTTCATTTTAGTTATAACAAAATTAAAATTGTTGCATAATTTAAACTTACGAAAACCTTATAGTTATTCAAAAAACAATATTTTTGCATCAAATATGATATACCACCAACCATGAGAAAAAACCAAACCTTAGGAGAATTCATTATAGAAAACCAGAAAGATTTCCCCTATGCCAGTGGCGAGCTGTCACGTTTGATCAATTCTATTAGATTAGCAGCTAAGATGGTGAACCACCAGGTCAATAAAGCAGGTTTGGTAGATATTACAGGAGCAGCAGGAGATACCAACATACAAGGTGAAGACCAACAAAAACTGGATGTACTAGCCAATGAAACGTTTATTAATACCTTAACCAATAGAGAAATTGTATGCGGAATCGCTTCTGAAGAAAATGATGATTTTATTACCATTAAGGGTCAGAATAATGATCATCGCAATAATTATGTGGTGCTTATGGATCCTTTGGATGGTAGTTCTAATATTGATGTAAATGTTTCTGTAGGTACTATCTTTTCTATTTATCGTAGGGTGACTCCTACCGGTACGCCCGTTACGCTTGAAGATTTTTTACAACCAGGAAACTTACAGGTAGCCGCCGGCTATATCATATATGGTACTTCTACGATGCTGGTATATACTACAGGTCATGGCGTTAACGGTTTCACGTTAAATCCCGCTTTGGGCACGTATTATTTATCGCACCCTAATATGCAATTTCCAGAAGACGGTCATATCTATTCGGTTAATGAAGGCAATTATATTCATTTCCCCCAGGGTATTAAAGATTATATCAAATACTGCCAAGAAGAGAAAGAAGATCGCCCCTACACCTCTAGATACATAGGCTCTTTGGTTAGTGATATTCATCGCAATATGATTAAAGGCGGTGTTTATCTATATCCAAGCACCTCAAAATCACCTAACGGAAAATTACGCTTACTTTATGAATGTAATCCGATGGCATTTCTAGCAGAGCAAGCAGGTGCAAAAGCAAGTGATGGCTTTAAAAGAATTTTGGATATAAAACCGACCGAACTTCATCAACGTACTCCTTTTGTATGCGGCAGCAAGAACATGGTTACCAGAGTAGAGTCTTTTATGAAAGAGACAAAATAACGTCTACAATTCGCAATCAAAATCTTACTTCTATATTGAACTTGGTGTAAGGACACCATACTCCCGTATGCCCAGTCAAGGGTAAAGAATATAGTTTTCAATACATAATCCGGGTTAAATACAAAGCGAGTTCATATTATACACCATTCCCTCTTTGTTTTTAACATTTTATTATTAATTTTATAAAGAACTCGTACATGCATTAAATACATCTTTACAATGGCCAAAGAAAATAAAGTTAATCAAGAACAAAATACCAACGATCCTTCATCCAAAATAGAAGCCATCAAAAATCTTATTTTTGGAGAAAATATTGCCGCCTATAATTCAGAGTTCGAAAAAGTTAAAAAAGATATCGCTGCAAAACGACAAGAACTGAGAGATTATATAGAAGATACCAGCAAAGAATTAAACCAGGCCATAGATAATCTAAGTACCGATATCAACATCAGGATTACAGAATTAGAGGATAATCTGGCCGATAAAGCCGAGGTGTTGGATGCTAAAAAAGTAGATAAAAAAACATTAGGTGATCTTCTTATAACATTAGGTGAAAAAATAAGTCAGAAATAATCCATCTATCCAAAAACTATGGAAGATCAGGATAAACTTAAAATTTTAAAAGACCTTCTTTTTACTGAGGAAAAAGAATACACCGATGCTATTGCGGTAAAATTAGAAGAACTCAGTAAAATAGTACATCAAAAACAAGAACTTTCTCATAAAGTAGATCCTATTATCGATGATAAATTGGATGAATTCGTTCAGGAAATCCCTAAAACGCTCGGACCAACGATTACCGAGGCGTTAAAAGAAGAAATTAAAAATTCTCAAGATGCTGTAGTCGAGGCACTTTTTCCTATTATTGGCAAGATGATCAAAAAATACATCGCCCATGAGATGAAATTGCTTAGTGAAAACATCAGCAGACAAACAAAAAAAGCGTTCTCTTTCAAAAATTGGTTCAGAAAAACAAAAGCAAAGGCATATGGAGTATCTGATGGTGATTTGACCCTTTCAGAATATTCGAAGCCCAGGCTTATTCAGCTATTTGTTATAGAAAAAAACTCCGGAATTTTAATTGCTGATTACAGTCCGTTTCGAGAGGATACTATTGATAATGAAATGATCGCAGGCATGCTAACAGCCATTAAGAGTTTTGTTGAAGATGCATTTAAAGGCGGGGATCAAAATCTGGAAACTATTGAATATGAACTATATACGATACATATTCAAAATTTTTATTCATATTATATGGCAGCAGTCATTTCTGGAGCATACACCCCTTTGTTTAAAGAAGTACTAGAAAATCACATACTGGATTTTGCTGCACATAGAATTTCAAATAGAGACTTAGAAAACAATACACTTTTTACAAAAAAACTTAAAAAACACTTTGCAAATGAAATTGTCTAAAAAAGTAGTGCTTCTAGGACACTTCGGTGTTGGAAAAACATCACTCTTCAGGCGTTTTATTGACAACGAATTTTCTGAAGAATACAAAGTAACTCTTGGTGTTCAGATCAAAAAAAAAGTAATTCAGTTACCAAATAATACCGAAGTATCTATGATTATTTGGGATACCGAAGGACATTCGAATACCGTAGAAGATACCCGAAAATCGTACTTATTAGGATCGCATGCATTTATATATGTATTTGATGTAACCAGAGAAGACACTTATAAAAACATTGCTCAAGATGTAAACTATTTAAAACAACAATATGATAAGGTGTCGATAAAAGTGATTGGAAATAAATTAGATCTTATAAACGAAAAAACTGCGGTTAAAAATCTAAAAGAAAAAGGAATCGATTTTGATGGTTTAACAAGTGCGAAAACCAATAAAAATGTGCAAAGTTTCTTTTTAGATCTTGCGCATGAAATAACCGAAGAATAAATGATGGCAGACCCAAACGAAAAGCTTCAATTTAATCCGCAAGTACAAATTATCACGGTATCTTACCAAGGTGTTATCAAAAAAACAGATACCTCACTTTTTTCATGGTCAATAGGAGATTCTATCTATGATCTTCATCCCTTTTTTGAAATTTTAAAAACGCTGGATAAGACTACTACTACCTATGAAGCTTTAAATTTCCCATGCATACACCTTGAAGAAGGTCATTTTGAAAAGATTTGTGACCTTACCATACAACCTAATGCCAAAGAAATTACTATTTACGTATATGATTATACCGATAAATACAAAGAAGTTAATCGCATAGCACAAGAGAAAAATGAATCTATTCTTCTTGCGAAAAAGTTAGAATTAAAGAATAAATACTTGCTAGAAAAAGAAGAGTTCAAGAATAGTTTTATCGCCAATATTAATCACGAAATAAGAACACCGTTAACGAGTATATTGGGTTTTGTAGAGGTATTAGAAAAAACGCAATTAACCTTTGAACAAGAAGAATTATCTAGAATTATCAAGCGTGAAAGCCTTCATCTAAATGCGCTTATTGATGATATGGTCGATATCGCTAAAATTGAGTCGGGAACTTTGAAAATCGCAGAAGAACGTTTTTCTTTCCAGGATTTAATTAATGGCTTTCGAGAAACCTATTCTAAAACTGCACAAGAAAAAGGACTAATATTTGAAACCCATGTAGATACGCACATACAGGAATACCTAATTGGAGACAGAACACGGGTATATCAAATCCTAAATAACGTTCTGAACAATGCATTTAAATTTACTGAAAAGGGGGAAATCACATTTACAGTATCCAAAAATTATCAACGTTCTAATAAGCTAAGCTTAACATTTAAAATCGAAGACACCGGGTCTGGTATTTTAGAAGAAGATATGCTTTATCTTTTTGAACGATTTACTCGATTTAATAACGACCCGCAGATTTCTGGCAATGGTCTTGGTCTTGCTATTGTAAACAATTTGGTTCGCTTACTAAATGGTGATATTAAAGTTAAAAGTATTCCCGATCAGGGAACAATTTTTCATATTAAGCTTCCTTTTACTTTTGAAATTTTAAAATCGCAAGTCCCTCAAAAAAGAAAGAAATACAGTTTGCCCGATCATAAAAAGAAATTTAGGATACTTTTGGTAGAAGATGAAGAAATCACGCAATTTTTAATCATGAAAGTACTTATCTCGCAAGGATCTTATTTTGTTGATGTTGCTATTGATGGGGAACAGGCAATCGAATACATAGAAAAGCGGCAATACGATCTCATATTGATGGATTTGATTGTGTCGAAAATAGATGGGTACAAAGCCACTCGAATGATTAGAAACAATTATGGTGATTCATTTATTTCTGAAGTACCTATTATAGGGTTTTCTGCGACAGCCGATGATGGTGTACGAGACAAATGTTTGCGATCGGGTATGGATGATTTTATTGCTAAACCTTTTGAACAAGAAGAATTACTTTACAAAATCGTTAAGCAAATAGCAAAAAAGGCTGCCGTATAGGCAGCCTAAGCATATAAAGATGCTATGTTTATCTGTTCATATTTTTGATTTCTTCTGCAAAAGTATCTTTGTCTACTGCTCTATCTACTAGATAAAGTGCCTTATCGACAATATATTTTGCATTTTCGGGAGTAAACCCAAGACCAATACTTAGTTTTTCTAATAATATAACTTGGTCATCTTCTTTGATATTATCTGCAAATACCATTCTTGCTAAATCATATAATCGTTCTAATCTTCGATCATAATCATAAGGAGGATTAATTGGATGTGACTTGTAATTCTTTAAAATTTCATTATAATCATTTTCAGAAATATCAAGTCTGTCGGCCAATCGATCAAGAAAAGCTTTTTCCTCGTCTGTAATGACACCATCGCTCATAGCAACTCTTACTATTGCGGCAAAATGATCTTGGTTTCTTTTTTGAAAACCACTATCAAATAAATCAGATATGGACATTATATACTAGAATTTAATTTGCCGCAAATATAAATAAACTCTACTCCTTTTAAAATTAATAGCTATCCTTTTTTGAGGATCTTATGAGCTGAGATAAAGCAAAATTTACATTATCAAATTTATTATGGGATAATTTTATAGTAAACAAACGATAGGTGATGAGTCTAGTTTGTTTATAATAAATTTTTAATGACATGCAGATCCAATAGTAGAACACTGAGGATAACAAAAATTAGAACTGCAGTATATTTCCCAACCGTTACCCGTAATATGTTGAAGCTGATCTTTTTCAATTTTTTGAACTCCGTTTACGTTTAAAATTTTGTCTAACATAATAATAAAGTATAATTTATAATGATTTACTAAAAATTTAAGAACAATTAGCACTTGTTCTGCATAGATATCACCTATATCTAAAAGTAGTATGGTCTAATGCAGCAGATAATGTTCTATTTTTTGTAAAAACAGCCATGTTCAAACAATTGAATACATGGCTGCCTTACGAACTTGCACTACCCAACTAAAACAGATTAATAGCAATCGCAACCATGTCCATTAGGTTTCCCACCTGTAGGCCCACAGATAGCAAAACAGTTTACAAATCTACCTCCATTGATGGTCTTCTGTGCTTCGCTGTTTAACTTTACCGTATTTTTTAAATTCAAAATGTTTTTTAACATAAGTGATGAGTTTTATAGTTTTTGTGTTTTTCTGAACATTTTAGGACAGTCAGAAGTTCTGTCAGATTGATCTGGTAAATACACTAATAAATAGCATTGAATATTCAGTTGTACTTATTGTACCTACATTTTATCTTTCACCAAATGTAAGGGAATGAATATGAGTCAAACAAATACTTTCAGTAGCTTTTCCATGAAAACACAGTTTGTTTTCATGGAAATAAGGATAGCTTTATAACCCAAAAATGATACGTAATTATGAAATAAAAGAAAGTAGTTACAAAAAGTTAAATGTTGGTATTTTAGCTATCAAATCTATATGTTTGTTTTACAAAAAACAGACACTCATGTCAATCGCTACTGTTTTTCCATGTAAGTACATCACGCATCCCGTTCTTTTCTTCAGTATTGCTTTTGTTTTGTTTACTCAGGTTCGTGTTCTTGCTTTCCAAAGCTCTTTTGATAGCTTGCAGCAAAGAGATTATAAATACCTAAAAAAATACATTTATGCATTTGCAAAAGATTCAGTCAAGGCCATACCTTATGCCCGCTATTATTTAGAAAAGGCTAAAAGAGAACAAGACACTTTGGAGATAGTGAATGGGTTCTATTATTTTTCGGGAATAACCAAGGATGAAAAAATCTCAGAAAAATATGTTGATAGTATGCTTTTGTTTTCAAAAACTATCCATACCAAAGTTTATCCTGCCTTAGCCTTCTTTAACAAAGCTAAAATCGAATATAATAAAGGCAACTTTAAACAAGCTCTTGATTTTTATCTAAAAACTAATGCGACAGCGAAAGCATTAGACAATACACATTTATTTTATGCCAGCAAGAAAAGCATTGGTATTCTTAAAAGTAGAATTGGCGAGTATGACGCTGCTCTTCAAGAGCTAAGAGAGTGTTATGCATATTACACTTCAAAGATAAGCGCAAAACCTGTTACCTATATTAGTACATTAACTGCTTTATCCGAAGCATATATTTATACTAAAAAACTGGACTCAGCTTCTTTTATAAATCAACTAGGGTATGAAAGCTGTTCTGATCTTAATTTGAAAAAGTTACAGTATTATTTTACCCTAAATGAAGGCGTAAATTTATATTACAAAGATCACTATAAACCCGCTTTGGATAGTCTATCACTATCTATTATTAAGCTTCGTAACAACAAAGATAAGGCGAATCTTTCTATGGCGTATTTCTACTATGGCAAAACATTGATGGCTTTAGGAAGAGAACAGGAAGCTATCGACGCTCACATTAAAGTTGATAACATATTTAAAGATATATTAGAGATTATGCCTAATAATCGTGAGAATTATGAAATTTTGATCAACTATTTCAAAAAAAATGGAAAAACAAATAAACAACTGTATTATATCGAACAGTTAATGAAAGTCGATAGCATCTTAAATGTGAATTATAAATATCTTTCAAAGAAGATGGTGTTGCACTATGATACGCCCAAATTACTTTTAGAAAAACAAGATATTATCGATACACTAGAAACTCAGCAACAAAAATCACATACATATATACTCATTTTAGGTTTCCTATCGCTAATAATGTGTGCTCTCTGGGTGATTAATAAAGAAAGGCAGAATAAATTTAAGCATCGTTTTGAAAAAATTTTGAACGAACAAACAACAAATCCAAAGACTTTAAAAAACGTAACGAGTAATGAAGAGAATGAAGCTTTGAATATTCCTGAAGAAAGTATCAAAGATATACGCAACAAACTTTTAGTTTTTGAAAAAGAACTTGGGTTTCTCGAGTGCGATTTGTCTATTGGTATTTTGGCAAAAAAACTGGGAACAAATACTAAATATCTATCAAAAATTATTAATACTTACCAGCAAAAAACCTATAACCATTATGTAAATAACTTAAGAATAGATTATGCTATTCGTCGCTTAAAAGAAGATGCCAAGTTTAGGAAGTATACGATAAAAGCCATTGCTAAAGAAGTTGGTTTTAAAACTACCGATGCCTTTTCTAAAGCCTTCTACAAGAAAAATGGTATTCATCCATCCTACTTTATAAGAACCTTCGAGAAAGAGTTTGACTGAATACTACCGTATTGTTTTGCCATGTTTTCACGGAAAACAAGCAAATAATCGTAAAAATGATAGAGGTGCAACGCAATGTGTAAGTACCTTTGAAGTTTTATGAGAAAGTAATTCGAACTTTTTCACTAAGTATATAATAATTAATGAATATCTATAATCAATCATATCGCAATGTCTCCTCGAGCACAGTCGAGAGGTTAGTAAATCCAACGAGCTCTAAGATCAGTTCTCGACTGCGATCGACCAGACATTAAAGTCAATTTTATGATTTATAGTGGATATTGAATAAAAATTTAAATCAATTTCAATAACTATCCCTTTAAATAAACAAAATGCAGAACAAAAATTTAACACTTCAAAAGTTTATCATCTCAAAATTAAATGATTATTCTATCATCAATGGCGGCGCTGTAGCATGTGATCCTTTAAAAACGAATTCGACAGTAAAACCACTAGAAGAAACTACATTCACAGAAGATGAGGAACTTATTTAATGTGTATTCGATAAAAAACATATATTAAACCCGCTTTATGCATTAGAAAATCCCCGCCTGCCTATTATTTATAAAAGGCGAGCAGGTATTACGGCTTTAAACTGCTGCAAAACCAAGCACTACGTTGTATTTTTAAGTTTCACCGTAGCGATGCTATGCCGAAACTTAGAAAACACTTGGTTTTATTGCATTTTCAACCCTCATAACGAAATTCTAATGCATAAAGCGGGTTAAAATTATGGTAATGAATAGTTTTTAATGAACACCATTGTATCGTTTCTTTAACTAAACTGGGGCTGACATCGTTTTGATTAAAAAATTCCTTTAACATCACTATGGATATATCGTATTTTGAATAACGACAACAATTCATTCTTTTGAAGTAAAAAAACAGAGAACATTGGCTATCTTTATTTCGAGAAGAAATATCGAATGAAAAAAAAGTTATCTATAATCAACCTTATCTCTGTACTTTTTGTGTTAGGGATCAATTATCTTTCTCAAACAGCTACTTTTAATAACACGACTATTGGAGAGATAAGCAACACATATAACAACCTTTTTACACCAGCCAGTTATGCATTTGCCATTTGGGGGCTTATATTTATAAGTCTTATCGCTTATAGTGTATATCAAATCAGAGAAGCGTTTTTTAAGTCTCAAGATACTGCTTTTATTGAGCAAACCGGGTATTGGTTTCTTTTTGCTAATTTTTTGAACGGATGTTGGGTACTAGCATTTGTTTACGATTATACCGGTCTTTCTGTTTTTATCATGATAGGTATCCTCATATCTCTTATCAAAATTATTTTAAATACGAATATGGAATGTTGGGATGCACCTATAGGCACTATTGCATTTGTTTGGTGGCCTATTTGTTTGTATTCGGGATGGATTACAGTAGCTACAATCGCTAATACGGCCACCTACCTTGTTAAAATTGATTGGATTGGCTTTGCATTGTCTGAAGAAGGTTGGACAGTAGCAATGATAATAATCGCAATGGTTATTAATATTCTTGTTATTATGAAAAGGAATATGAGAGAATTTGCCCTGGTGGGAGTTTGGGCGCTAGTTGCTATCTATATGCGTCATAAGGATACCATAGCTTACATCGCCATTACAGCGCTTGTTTGTAGCGCAATTCTTTTGATAGTTATAGGAACGCATGGATATTTAAATAGAAAGACGAGTCCGTATCACAAACTATTAGAACGTTTTCAATAAGTGACTCCCTTATCAAATTATATCATGTATTGCATATCACCCCCCCAGCTGGGGTAAACAAAAATTAGTTCATTAAGTGCTTTGGTAGTCATATTATTATAAATAGCCATGGCAAAAAGGTTGATCATTTCTGCAGCTTCGGGACCGACCAGATGCGCTCCTAAAATAACATCGTCCTTTATTATAATCTTATATGCATAGGTGTGCTCATTTATACGTTTCGCATTGTAAAAATCAGCGGCATCCTTATAAACTACGCGAATCGTATGATATTTTTTTTTGGCTTCTTCTTCAGATAATCCTACCGAAGCAATATTTGGTAATGTAAACGCTACTGACGGTGTGACTGGAAAATTTGCTTTCTTTTCATTGCCATGAAAAAGATTGTGAGCAACGATTGTCCCTTCGCGAGAAGAGAATGGCGTAAGTGGCAACGCATTATCAGCAATATCACCACAAGCATACACATCACTATTGCCTGGATTCTGCAAAAAATCATTCACCCCTATTCCTTTTTGATTATATACCACTCCACCCTTTTCAAGGTTCAAATCTTGAATAGAAGGTATTCTTCCAGTGGTATTAAAAACCAATGCTGCTTTTTTACTATTTTTTTTGCCGTTTTTGCTGTAATGTACTCGCTTGTTTTTTCTTAACGCTTCGATAGCAGTAACTTCAGCCTTAAAAACAAACTCGATCCCTAGATCTTTAGAGGCTTGTACAAGATGTGCTACCATATCTGGATCAAACATCGATAAAGGTCTGTCTCCAGATTCAATAATCGTGACGTCAACTCCAAATCTTGCTGCCATATGTGCAAACTCCATCCCGATATAACCGCCCCCGATAAAAATTATAGATTCTGGTAATGCCTCTAAATTTAAAAAGTCATCACTCTCTAATGCCATTGAACCTCCTTCAATATCCAAGGGTCGAGGCACTAAACCAGAAGCGATTACAATTTTATTCGCTTTTATCGTTTTTCCTTCTACAGAAAGGGTATTCGAATCTATAAATTTTGGAGATTGATGATATAAGGTAATGCCCATATCCCTAAGTTTTTCTTCGGTACCTGCTGGAACAGCAGCCGTAAACTCTTGTTTAAAACTCATTACATCTTTCCAGTTAGATTGGGGAAGCTTTGTAATACCTTTTCCCAAAAGATCTTTGGCCTGTTTGATTATTTCGGTACTGCCAAGGATTACTTTCTTGGGATCACATCCCCTGTTTGCACAGGTTCCACCGTATGCTCTTTTATCGGCAATAGCTACTGTTAATTCATTTTTAACACATTGCTCTGCTACAGTTTGACCTGCAACCCCACTACCTATTATAAAAACGTCAAACTCTTTTATTTTCATTGAAGATATTCTTTACTGTATATATAAAATTAAGTGATTTACCCATGTAAGTTTCAGATTATATTTTACATTTTTTCGAGAATAAACAGTGAATTACACCTCTCATTATCTCCCCTCTAGAGGAGAGTTTAAGCTCCGTCCTTTTGAAGAAAGAGCTAGGAATATATCTTTTTCTCACCAAAAATGATAAGGAAACGAAACCTATATAGACAACCCTAAAAATGAAAATACTACAGGTTGAAGGATTTACTTAACGTAATTCGAAGAAATTAGCACTTAATCCATAAATGAAGTGATATAGAATAAAAAGAATCATAGTATATTTGCACCAAAATTTTTGCTACGTGAGTACATCTTCTATCTCGCAAATTTTCAAACAGTCTCTGTCTTTACAGAAATTGGAGAACGCTATTGCCACACCTCAAGCAAAAGTACATTTGCAAGGACTCTTGGGATCTTCATTGTCTTTTGCTATTTCGAACCTTTTTAAAACAGCTAACCAAACCTTTGTTTGTATATTCGATGATAAAGAGGAAGCTGCTTATTATTTAAATGATTTAGAGCAACTAGTTGGCGATAAAAATGTACTTTTTTACCCGGGTAGTTATCGCAGACCCTACCAGATCGAAGAAACCGATAATGCAAATGTACTACTGCGTGCCGAGGTGTTAAACCGAATCAACTCTCGCAAAAAAGCAGCGTTGATCATTACCTATCCTGATGCGCTGTTTGAAAAAGTAGTCACAAGAAAAGAACTGGAAAAAAACACACTAAAAATTGCAGTTCAAGACACTTTGTCTCTCGATTTTGTAAATGAAGTGTTATTCGAATATCAATTTCAAAGGGTAGATTTTGTAACAGAGCCCGGCGAGTTTTCGGTACGTGGGGGGATTGTCGATGTATTTTCATTCAGTAATGATCAACCGTATCGTATCGAATTTTTTGGTGATGAAGTAGATAGCATACGAACTTTTGATGTAGCAACACAGCTTTCTACAGATCAGATCAAAAAAATCACTATCATTCCCAATGTCGAAAACAAGACCATGCAAGAAACTAGAGAAAGTTTCTTAAAATACATTGCCAACACTACGATTGTCATTACCAAAGATACTGATTTGCTTTCTGCCCGACTTGATAAAAACTTCGAGAAAGCCCAGGAAGCGTTTGAAACCTTATCCAAAGAAATCAAACATAGCACTCCCAAAGAACTATTTGCCACTTCAGATCTCATAAGAAAGCAATTGCTAGATTTTACTTTGGTAGACATGGGGAATCGCCCTTTGAGCAAAGCAGACCACACCGTAAAGTTTACGACCAAACCTCAACCTTCTTTTAATAAACAATTTGATCTTTTAATCAAAAATCTTAACGAGAACTACTCGGCAGGCTATACAAACTACATCTTTTGTGTGAGTGAACAGCAAGCCAAGCGCTTTCATGATATTTTTGATGATGCAGACCTAGACGTTAGACAGTATGAAACTATAGTTTTCTCGGCGTTTCAAGGATTTATTGATCATGAGCAAAAAATTGTTTGCTATACCGATCATCAGATTTTTGAGCGTTATCATAAATTTACCCTCAAAAACGGATACGCAAAAAAACAGGCGATTACTTTAAAAGAACTTACTAATCTTGAAGTTGGTGATTATGTTACTCATATTGATCACGGGATCGGTAAATTTGGTGGTTTGCAAAAAATAGACGTAGAAGGCAAAAAACAAGAAGCCATTAAATTGATCTATGGTGAAAGGGATGTGCTCTATTTAAGTATCCATTCGCTTCATAAAATTTCCAAATTTAATGGTAAAGATGGCAAAGCGCCTCAAATTTACAAACTCGGATCCAAAGCATGGAAGACGCTTAAGCAAAAAACAAAAGCAAAAGTAAAGCATATTGCCTTTAATCTGATTCAATTATACGCAAAGCGGAAACTACAAAAAGGATTTCAGTACGATCCTGATAGTTATTTACAGCATGAGTTAGAGGCGTCTTTTATCTACGAAGACACCCCCGATCAAAGTACAGCTACGGCTGCTGTTAAAGCCGATATGGAGAGTGAACGACCTATGGATCGCTTAATTTGCGGGGATGTAGGCTTTGGCAAAACTGAAGTTGCCATACGAGCTGCTTTTAAAGCTGTAGACAATGGTAAACAGGTGGCAGTTTTGGTGCCTACGACTATTCTGGCATTTCAGCATGCAAAAACGTTTCGCGAGCGCCTTAAAGATTTTCCGGTCACGGTAGCCTATATCAATCGCTTCCGCTCGGCGAAACAAAAACGAGAAACTCTAGAAGGTCTGGAAAAAGGTAGTGTAGATATAATTATAGGTACGCATCAACTGGTTAATAAAAATGTAAAGTTTAAAGATCTGGGATTATTAATAATAGATGAGGAACAAAAATTTGGAGTATCTGTAAAAGACAAGTTAAAGACGATTAAAGAAAATGTAGACACCCTTACGCTAACAGCAACTCCCATACCTAGAACGTTACAATTTAGCTTGATGGCAGCTCGAGATCTATCAACTATTACTACGCCACCGCCTAACCGCTATCCTATCGAGACACATGTGATACGATTTACCGAAAAAACAATTCGGGATGCGGTAAGTTATGAAATCCAGCGTGGCGGTCAAGTGTTTTTTATACACAACAGGATTGAAAATATTAAAGAAGTGGCCGGAATGATACAGCGTGTCGTACCCGATGCAAAGATTGCTATAGGTCATGGGCAAATGGAAGGTAAGAAATTAGAAGACCTAATGCTCTCTTTTATGAATGGAGAATTTGATGTTTTGGTATCTACTACAATAGTAGAAAGTGGATTAGATGTACCAAATGCCAATACTATTTTTATTAATAATGCCAACAATTTTGGACTGTCAGACCTACATCAAATGCGTGGTCGTGTGGGCCGAAGCAATAAAAAGGCATTCTGTTACTTTATTACGCCACCCTACTCTGCCATGACCGAAGATGCTCGTAAGCGTATTACGGCCTTAGAACAATTCTCAGAATTGGGTAGCGGATTTAATATTGCCATGAAAGATCTCGAAATCAGGGGAGCCGGAGACCTATTGGGAGGCGAGCAAAGCGGATTTATCAACGAAATCGGTTTTGATACGTATCAAAAAATCTTAAATGAGGCTATCGAAGAACTGAAAGAAAATGAATTTGCATCGCTATATGAGGATCAAGGTCAGGAAAAAGTATTTTTAAAGGATACTCAGATCGATACCGATTTTGAATTATTATTTCCAGATGACTATATTAATAATATCACAGAACGATTAAATTTGTATACCGAGCTTAATACTATAAAAGACGAAGAGCACTTACAGCAGTTTGAATTACGTCTTGTCGATCGTTTTGGTGAGTTGCCAGATCAAGCCGTTGATTTGCTCAACTCTGTTCGTATCAAATGGATTGCCACCTCGATTGGATTAGAAAAAATTATACTTAAACAAAATAAATTTGTAGGCTATTTTATAAACGATCAACAAAGCGCATTTTACCAGAGTGATGCATTTTCTAAAGTGCTTCAATTTATGCAACAACATCCAAACTTAGGTAAAATAAAAGAAAAGAAAACTAGAAACGGTTTGCGATTGCTATTAACTTTTGATACGATCAACTCTGTAGATCAGGCGCTTACAATTTTGAAACCCCTTCAGCAAACTTTGAAAGAAACAACTGCCCCTTAACTGATAAGATATAACAAGATAGAAAATAATTGTAAGAAAAAACAAATATTTCTTACATTAATAACGTAAAAAGGGTACGTAATTTCCATAAAAATACTTTTTATCGATTAAATTTGTTTTTTATCGATATATTTTTATAAATTTACATCGATTTTCAAGACTCTACGTAAATAAGTACGACTTTAGAATGTATAGAGCAACCCATTCAACACTATGATACCGAAAAAAGAAACAGTAGACGTTCTAAATACTACTTCTCACGCATCGACTGTTGCGGTAGATACCAGTATACATTGTTTTAAAAATAAGCCTTTCGCTATCAACTATTCAAATTTATTGACCCAATATCAAGAAGCAATAGAGAACTATAGACATTATCCCGAACTTATGGATATTGATGAATTTTCATTGAATTATTCTTTTGGTTATCTTTTTAGCACTAATAATGATGATGTTATGAGTAAGCAAATCATGTTTTATCATGTAAAACATTATCTTAGGTCGATACAGATAGCAGCATAAATCCGAAAATTCTGAGTCATAATACATAAATCACATCAAAACCGAAGCTAAAAAAACAAAGGTTGAACTCTTAGTTTAAAAACCAAGAATTCAACCATGTAATCTGAGTTCGACAATTAAACTATTGATTTCCAGTAGTTACAATTTTGCCTCTGTCACCTCGAGCGAAGTCGAGAGGTCATTTTTGTAAAACAACAAGGTCTCGACTGCGCTCGATGTAACATCCTAGTATAGCTTTTTAACACCTAGGTAATTTTGTGCACATTCAATAAAATTTTAAAACTATAAGTCTTAAAGCTTAATCTTCCGAACTCCCCCTACTCCGGTGTACTCTGAGATATATAATGTTTTTCTGAATTTATTAGCGGCTATCCCATTAGGATTACTGAATGAGGCTTCTAATAAAGGTCCGTCAACTTGTGCCGCTTCACCATTACCTGCGATTGTTTCTATAGTGCCATCCATAGATACACTATAGATATAGTTAACCGCTATACCCGTCGCATAAATCACATCGTTAATTACGGTAATGTAACCGATTCCAAAATTTTGAATCACTATATCGGGTATATTCGCAATTAAAGATACTTCTCCATTTTTATCAATCGAGTAAATTGTGGCAGTGTAGAAGTTCGCAACGATAACATTGCCCTTACTATCCAAATCGATACCTACACCCCCTAATAATCGAGGATCCTCTGCATATACTGAAACTGTGCCATCTGGGGTAATTTTATGTACTGTAGGTGCTGTGTAATTAGAAATATACAAGTTATCTTCATAATCGATTGCCATACTACTTGGCCAACCCTCTATAGACGCTATAACTTCTCGCTCTTTATTTGGAGAAATTTTTAACACTTGCCCTCTTACCGTATTGTTATCGTTATTTATAAAAAGATTTCCTTTAGAATCCTTTGCTGTTCCCATAGGACCTGATAAACCTGTAATAGTATCTAAAACTTTACCGTGCGGAGATAACTTAAATACTCGTGTACCACTACCACCGGTTTCTACGAACCTTCCGTACTCTGATACATAAATTGTTCCTTGGCGGTCTACAGAAACTGCTCCGTTAGCCGCAAAATTGCTAATTAATGTTTCCACTTCAGGATCGGGATCTATACCGTCGCCATAACAAGACGATAATAAAATAGTAAAGCCAAAGGATAAAAATACAATAGCCCGTTTAAGATGTGTTGATTTTTTTGGTCGAATTTTCATACGTTTAAATTTTAAAGTTTGAGATAAAAGTAAATTGAACCCGTATGCGTATCGACCGTTTGGGTACATCTGTACGCATCCTTTACGATGACCCCTGAAAATTTGAACTTTAAACTGCACTACTTCAATGCTATGCAGCTTCCATCTTTTTAATGTAATTCGACGGAGTGTCTTGAACCACGGTTTTAAAGGCTTTATTAAACGTGGATTTAGAAGTGAATCCAGAATCCAATGATAGCGCTAATATGGTATGGCGATGATGCGCTCCTTCGTGAATTTTTTCAATAAACTCTTGTACTCTGTATGTATTGATATAATCATAAAAACTACTTTTATGAATAGTATTGAGCAACCACGACAGATCATTCGTAGATGTATTTAACTTTTGCGCCAGTTCTGTAAGAGTAAGCCGGTGATCGAGATATATCTTTTCTTCAACCATCAAATATTCTAAGTTTTTAGTAAGTTGGTGTAACGCTTCTCCAGAAACTCTATTTCTAGCTATTGATTTTGATTGAATTACTGGGATAGGAACTCTAAAAAATTCAGGTTGCTTCAGACTATAAAAACCTATACAATAGATAAAAACACAAATGGCAATCCAAATAGCATTATAACTTACAAATGACGAATAGATTCCGAAGAAATAATACAATACATAACTTACTGTCCATAATAGTAAAAACAAAAATACGGTAATTAAAACTGAAGTTAAATAAGGAGTTAAACGTTGGGAATACGACAGATTTTTTTGTTCTTCTTTTTTGTATTCCTGAAGAATAGTGAAGCTTTTATAACCATAGTAATAGTTACTTAATAATCCAACAGTTTCTATGATAACAAATGGAAGCCAAAGTCTTCCATCATTTGCCATTACTATAAATTCTTCTTGCGTGTAGCGATAGGTCCACAAATGATAGGTAAACATTCCCAGTGCCGGAACAAAATGAATGAATGGAAGACGATACTTCGATGCTTCGTTATACAATAGCCTCTTGTAATATAAGAACAGGAGTGGGCCAAAAACAAAAATTAAAATATCTACAAATAATGCTACCCGAAATAAGATCGCAACGCTAGTACCACGGGTGTAAAAAAACCGCCCAGTAAGCATAATAGCGGCGACGATCAAAATGAGTGACAAAGTGCGATTAGCAAGTCTGTTTTTATGCTGGATAACCTGAATCATCAACGCCAAAAATACACCTTGACTTATACCTAAAAAGAGAAGAATATCTATACTATTGAATGATATCATAAAACCAATCTACAATTTTTTATACTACCAAATTTGGTATAAATCTACTAATTCGTATCAGGTTTTTGGTAGTGCTGTATACCATTGTACACATTAAACTTCATTTTTCTAAAAATGATAAAAAGCGTCTTCGAGATGTTCGATTGTTGTACCTCTCGCATTTTTTATAATAGCTACGATATCAAAACGTATTTCTACATCGAGATCACGATTTTTAACATATTGATTAATCGCTTTTAAAAGCAATTGAATTTGTTTAGGTTTTACAAAATCTTGTGGATTACCAAAATCCGGAGTACTTCTGGTTTTAACTTCGACAACGACAATTGTTTCTCCCTGCCGGGCTATAATATCAATTTCAGATTTTAGGTATCTATAGTTCTTTTCTAAAATATCATATCCTTTATCGGTTAAAAAATCGGCGGCCAATTGCTCTCCTTTTTTTCCTAATAGGTGATGATCTGCCATAATTATATATATTCAAATTTAACACTCTCTTTAGATACCTCTAATGCGATTTTGCTGCCTAGAATGAGTGCACGATTATCTTCAATATGCCCCATCGGAAAATTAAATGCAACCGGGAAATCATATTCTTGAACAATATCCAAAATTATTTCTTTAACGTTTCTTCCAAACGGAATGATATTATCATGCATTTTGGTCATGCCCCCGACTATAAGTCCGCTTAATTGATCAAAATAGCCGTTTCTTTTCAAATTATAAAGCATTCTATCTATATGATAAAGATATTCATCAAGGTCTTCTATACACAAAATCTTACCCGCTGTATCTAGCGCAGATGGCGAGCCACATAGCGAATACAATATCGATAAATTACCCCCTATAAGTTGACCTGAACCTTTTCCTGTCTTATTTTTTTTTGAAGAAGCAATGGTATATGCACCTAGCTGCCCAAAAAGTACTTCTTCTAAGGAGTTTATAGAAGCCTGGGTACCTTTATAAAAATCAAATGGCATAGCAGCATGAATTGTTTTAATCTTAAAATTGTGAATATGAGAATGCAGTACGGTAATATCTGAATACCCAATGATCCACTTTGGTTGTTTTTTAAAGACAGAAAAATCAATGCCATCCAATATCCTAATTGTACCGTAGCCTCCTCGCGCGCACCAGATGGCTTTGATATCATTTGAATCTAACATGCGTTGAAAATCCTCGACTCGTTCGCTATCAGAGCCTGCGAATTGATGATGAACCTTATCTATTGTTGAACCTTTTACCGGTTCTAATCCCCATTGTTTTAACCAGTAAATAGCCTCTTCAATCTCTCTATAATTCACCTTTTTGGCCGTAGAAACGATTGCAATTTTATCACCTTTTTTAACAAAATTAGGGGTAAACATCTCTTAAAATTTCAAAATTATCATACTAAATAACAAACTCTTTCGTTATAAACTACTATATTGTAAGGAAATTGTCCCTCAATCTACAATAAAATTTGAATGCTTATGGTATCTGATACTTCTTGTAATCTAGATTCTTTGGATATGTATGTTCCTTCTCCAGAGAATCCATGGAACGTTAGTAAAATACATCATCTCTATCGAAGAATAGGTTTTGGAGCTTCGAAAGCTGAAGTTTTAAATGCTTTATCTTTAAATAATCCTGGCGCTCTTGTCGATACACTAATCGATGAGGCATTAGCACTAAATACTACATCGCCACCGGCATGGGGATTTTGGAACAGAGACGATTTTGAGGCTGCCGAAATGGCAAATGACGACAATGATTTAAGTTTCTACAGAAGAGAAGGTAAAAATCAAATGATAAATGACCTTATTCAAAATAAGGTAAGGGAACGTCTCACCTTATTTTGGAGTAACCATTTTGTAACCGAAGATAGAACCTATAGAAGTCCTGCATATCAATCACAATATTATAATCTTTTACAAATACATGCATTAGGTAATTTTAGGGATTTTGTTTATGATATTGGTATTTCAAATGCCATGTTGGTATATCTTAACGGTGACGAAAACGTAAAGAACCGACCCAATGAGAATTATGCCCGAGAATTGTATGAGCTCTTCACATTGGGCGTAGATAACGGATATACCGAAGATGATATACAAGAAACCTCAAAAGCACTTACCGGCTACGTAAACACCAATCGCATTCCCTGGGGAGATATCTTATTTAATCCGGAACAATTTAGCAATGAGAATAAAACGATTTTTGGACAATCTGGCAATTGGGGATACGATGATGTAATCAATATATTGTTTCAGGAGCGAGAAACGCTAGTCGCTACATTCATTTGTTCAAAATTATATGCCTATTTTGTGAGTCCCACTTGCAATGAAGCTATCGTGGCTCAAATGGCACAAACTTTTATAACTAATAATTTTCAAATAGCTCCAGTATTACGGCAGCTCTTCAAAAGTGAACATTTCTATAACCAAGAGGCTATAGGTGCGATCATTAAAAGCCCGTGTGATTTGATGATTTGCTTCTACAATGAATTAGGAATTAATGACCCGATGATGGATAGTACTGATTTTCTCAGAAATACAGTGCGCGTTTTAGGTCAGGATGTTTTGAACCCTATCGATGTAGAAGGATGGCAGGGTGACGAAGATTGGATTAGCCCCGATTTGCTTATCGGACGCTGGGAGAGTATCCGATTTTTGATCAACCGCGCCTGGAGTGAAAACCCAGAAGAATTTAGAAATTTTGTCGTAGGATTACCCATTGGTACAGCTGCTGAAGGTAACCTTGATACCAGCTTAAGCGGACCACAAGTTGATATCGTGGTAAGAGCTTTGGTCAATTATTTCTTCCCTCGCGGTATAGAAGATGAGGTAATTTACAACGAAATTTCTGGTGTTTTTAAAGATATAGACGCTTTTCCACCTACGTATTACGAACCAGATGCTGTAGATCCTGCCATCTGGCGATTAGATCGTAGTGAAGTGGCAGAGCAGTTCTATGCTTTTCTAGACTATATTGTCGACATCCCCGAATTTCAATTAAAATAATACTGCTATGTGCGAGACCAATCATACATCCCATATAAAATTAGATAAAAACGGTAATTGTAATACCGATGAGCACAAAAATTGGAATAGAAGATCTTTTTTACAAGCTTTAGGCCTTGTAGGAGGCGGTTCTATGATGTTGGCTAACACGCCATTATCAGTATCGAGACCGTCACCCTTATCCACGGCACTAAGTCAATCAGAAAATGAAAATATTCTTATTTTAGTCAGGCTTCAAGGTGGTAATGATGGTTTTAATACCATCATACCTGTATATGACTACGATGTTTATGCCAATGCAAGACCATTAATACACATCCCTCCTAGTGAATTTATCAACTTGAGTGATGATTATGCAATGCCCAAGCCTATGAACAAACTCGAAAGAGTATGGGGCGATGGGCAAATGAAAGTTGTGCATGGTGTAGGGTATGAAAATTCGTCATTGTCACACTTTAAAGGATCAGACATCTATGCGAATACAAATCTCTTAGATGACGACAGAACAGGATTTATGGGTAGGTATTTTGGAAGAATCTATCCCGATTATTTTGACAATCCTCCACCAAGTCCGCCGTCTATTCAGATAGGCAGTATCGGTAACCTGGTTTTTAAAGGTCCAGATAGTGATTATTCTTTTGCTGTTTCTAATCCAAGAAGGTTACTTCAGATCATAGAGAATGAAACCTTTTATAATCTCGATGGTGTTGATGAAAATTGTACCTATGGTGATAAGCTAAGATTTTTAAGAGAAGCGACCAATACGACTTTTAATTATGCAGAAACCATTAGTGCAGCTTATGAGAGGTCTACTGATTATGGAGGATATATCGATGATAATCTGGGTAGACAATTCAGTATCATTTCACGACTAATTAAAGGTAATTTAGGAACTAAAGTGTATATGGTAACCCTTGGCGGTTTTGATACACACAACAATCAAATTCAAAGGCACCAACAATTACTTACTTCTTTTTCTGAAGCTATCAGTAATTTTTATGCAGATCTTACGGCTGCAGGCTGGGATGACAAAGTATTATCCATGACGATGTCTGAATTTGGAAGAAGATTTAGAGAAAATGGATCTCTAGGTACCGATCATGGTACTGCTGCTCCTATTATGTTCTTTGGAACCGGTTTGAACGGTAATGGTTTTGTTGGAGAACATCCTGATCTCAATAATTTAACACGAGGGGGCAATGTCACCAACACTATGGATTTTAGAAAAGTATATGCTACTGTGATGAAAGATTGGTTATGTATTGATGAAGGGATGGTTGGCGAAGCCCTTCTCGATACCAATGGTGGACCCTTTGAGTCTTTAGATTTAGGGTTTAACTGTTCAGGAACTAGTGGTGGTAATATCCCTATCAATGGGGAAAGCTTAAGTCATAGCCTTATCTATAACAGTAATCAAATATTGATAAATATCGCATCACCACAAACGACTCATATCAATGTTGAATTGTTTAATGTGATTGGTCAAAAAGTGGCGACACTAGCCAACGAAATGCTGATGGAGCGAAGAAATCTGGTAATCAACGTTAAAGAATCTGCTAAAACAAGATTAAGCGTAGGCCCTTATGTTTACCGAATACAAACGAATTCTGGAAATTATAGTAAATCCTTAGTGATTTCCTAACGAACCGAGATCAATTTATCGTAGCAATAGAAAGCTCCTTTTTAACTTACTCTTTTGGATGCATCAGGGCTTTTATTACCTTTGTGCCTTATTTTTAAATTTATGAGTACAAAGGAGAGATATACCATTACAGCAGCCTTGCCCTATACCAATGGACCCATTCATATTGGGCATTTGGCCGGAGTTTACGTACCTGCTGATATTTTTGCGCGATACCTGCGGATAACCAATAATGACGTTGCTTTTATATGCGGCAGCGACGAACATGGGGCTGCTATACCTATGCGCGCAAAAAAGGAAGGCGTATCCCCACAAGTAATCATAGATAAATATCATGAAATTATTAAACAGTCATTTGCCGACTTTGGGATTTCTTTTGATAATTATTCCAGAACCTCTGCTCCTGTTCATCATGAAACCGCATCTCATTTTTTTAAAAAACTACATAACAACGGTAAATTTATCGAAGAAACTACAGAGCAATTATACGATCCTGAAGCTAAACAGTTTCTGGCAGATCGATTTGTGATAGGCACATGTCCCAAATGTGGTCATGAAGAAGCCTATGGCGATCAATGCGAAAAATGTGGTAGCTCACTTAATGCAACAGACCTTATACATCCAAAATCTACAATTTCGGGTGCCAAACCTATTCTAAAACAAACCAAACATTGGTTTTTACCTTTGGATCAATATGAAGATTTTTTAAGGGAATGGGTACTAAAAGGGCATAAAAAAGACTGGAAAGCCAATGTGTACGGTCAAATTAAATCCTGGATTGATGATGGACTAAGACCTAGGGCTGTAACTCGAGATTTAGACTGGGGGATTCCTGTTCCGGTAACAGGTGCCGAAGGTAAAGTACTATATGTTTGGTTTGATGCCCCTATTGGATATATTTCTTCAACCAAAGAATGGGCCAAAAGAGAAAGTAAAGACTGGGAACCGTATTGGAAAGACAAGAATACAAAACTGGTTCATTTTATAGGCAAAGACAATATTGTATTTCATTGTATCATCTTCCCAAGTATGCTTAAAGCAGACGGAAGTTATATTTTACCAGAAAATGTACCCGCCAATGAGTTTTTGAATTTAGAAGGTCATAAACTATCCACTTCTAAAAACTGGGCAGTATGGTTACATGAATATTTACAGGATTTTCCTGATAAACAAGATGTTTTACGCTACGTGCTTACAGCCAATGCCCCAGAAACCAAGGATAACGATTTTACCTGGAAAGATTTTCAGGCTCGAAACAATAACGAATTGGTTGCTATTTTTGGTAATTTTATCAATAGAGTAGTCGTTCTTACGAACAAATACTACAAAGGTGTTATTCCATCACCAGGAGAACTTTTTGACGTTGATCAACAAACGCTTACCGAGTTACGAGCTTATCCTTCAGTAATTTCAAGTGCTATAGAGCGTTATCGCTTTAGAGAAGCCAGCCAGGAACTAATGAACGTAGCCAGGCTTGGTAATAAGTATCTTGCTGATGAAGAACCTTGGAAAACATTCAAAACAGACGACAAACGTACAAAAACCGTAATGTATGTGGCTTTGCAAATCGCATCTGCGCTGGCGACACTATCAGAGCCGTTTTTGCCTTTTACAAGCATCAAGTTAAAATCAATGCTATGTCATTCCAGACTTGATCTGGAATCTACTTGGAATGATATTGCTCATAAAGAAGCGCTTCTTCCGGCAGGACATCAAATTGAAAAGGGAGCCTTATTATTTTCTAAAATTGAAGACGTTGAAATTCAAAAACAATTAGAAAAATTGGAAACCACCAAAAAAGCAAACGAAGCTGAAAACAAATCAATAGAGCCTCAAAAAGAAACCGCAAGTTTCGAAGATTTTACTAAGCTTGATATTCGTGTAGGGACGATCATTGAAGCCGAAAAAATGCCAAAAGCCAAAAAATTATTGGTACTTAAAGTAGATACAGGCATCAATCTAAGAACCATTGTTTCGGGTATAGCAGAACATTTTAATCCTGAAGAAGTTATTGGCAAAAAGGTAACTGTTTTGGTGAATCTCGCTCCAAGAAAACTACGTGGGGTCGAAAGTGAAGGTATGATCTTGATGACTGAAACCCCTAATGGTAAATTAGTGTTTTTGAATCCCGATGAGGATGGCGTGAATTCTGGTGCAGTTATTAATTAAAAGACTAAAATTTTTAATCGTCAATCCTATTTATTTAATAATTTGAACTCTAACTATATGAATTGTATTCGTTGTATTTATCTTTTGCTATTCTTAAACATTTTTACCTTTGGATGGTCTCAAAGAATAATTTCAAAAAAGGAATTATCTCTAAAGTCTAATCTCAACGAGAGAAGAGAATCTATCACAATTGTGGACGATAAAGAAAATTCTTTCTCGATTTTAATAGCAGATAGGAAAAATTTACACTTAAATAAATACGATGATTCATATACTATAGTTGAAGACTTTGTTTTTGAAAGACCCAAAACAAGAGCAAAAAATATCATTTGTGCGATAAAAAAAGATAAAAATCATCTGCTTTTGTTAGATAATGAAAAAAAAACATTTTTTCAATTACTATATTTTGATTCTTCTTCACGTACCCATGAATTAAAATCGAATTCGATCTTTGATAAAGGTGAAATTTATCTAAAATCCTTTACGCATAATAGTTATATATACTTACTTACTCTTAAGAAGAATACCTCTGTAATAAATACATATAAAATTGATGCATTAGGAGATATAACCTCTTTAAATTACAATTTTTCAGACGAGATATTTTATAATAAGAATAACAAAATAGTTAGTTTATACGAATTACTATTTGATACACATACTATAGTACATAAACCAAAACTAGAAATCATAGAAAACGATCTACCCGTTTCTTTAGAATCAGCTTGCAAAATTCGAAAACTCTATAAAAAAGATGATCGATTTTATATAACTTTAGATCATAACAACAATTTCACTTATATAATAGTTCTTGATCCAAATTCTGCTAATAGTAAAGTTTTAAATATCGAAAAACCACAGCTATTATATACTGAAAATAAAAATTCTTCAGTAAAATCTAACTCTTATCTTTTTGAAGATAGATTATATCAAATAGTCGGAGAGTCAGAACAGATGTGTTTTTTTGTCAAAACTATAGATTCGAAAAAACTGATTAAACAAATACATTTACGAAAAAATGATAGTATTCTTTTTAAGAATACTCCCATAATACAGGATGGCGGTTATTATAGTAAACATCGAGAAATGGAGAAAACTTCAAAGTTTTTGAGAAAAATTTCATCAGGTAATATTGGAGTGACTGTTCGTCATCATAATAATCTTTTCGAAATTACAATGGGAGGTGTTAAAACTAGTAAAGGAGGTGGCTTCGGTGCACCTATGCCTATGATGGGAGGTATGCCTATGGGAAATGGTGCTTTGCCCATGATGCCTATGTATCACAATACAATGTGGTTATCATACATAGGCTATATAGGTTCTAAATCTACTCATATTAAAGGTTTATTCAATAGTAGTATAGAGCATATAGAGGGTGAAATACACCCTAATATATTTGAACAGATAAAAGAATATGCCGATGAATTATTGAATAAAAAAGCAGAAACTATTTTCAGTTTTAAAGAAGATTACATCCATGCATATTATGATTCCATGTCTCGAAAATATATTCTGACCAAATTTGAAAACAAATAGGTTAGTACAAATGCTCAAAATAGCATACCATCCCATTTATACACACCCCCTACCCGATGGTCATCGATTTCCGATGATTAAATACGAGTTGTTACCTAAACAGCTGTTGCATGAGGGGACGTGTGTTGAGGATAATTTTTTTACACCAAATATTCCTGAAGAAGCTCCTATTTTGAATGTGCACACCAAAGAATACTATGATTCCCTACGTGGTCTTACGCTTGATAGAAAAGAGGTCCGAAAAATAGGATTTCCTTTATCCAAAGCACTTGTTGATCGTGAAGTCATCATTGCCGATGGTACCATCAAAGCGTCAGCATATGCTTTGCAACATGGGATCGCTATGAATATTGCAGGAGGAACACATCATGCCTATACCAATCGTGGTGAAGCTTTTTGTTTACTTAATGATCAAGCTATAGGGGCTCGATATCTTCAGCAAAAAAAATTAGCACATAAGATCCTAATTGTAGATCTTGATGTACATCAGGGTAACGGCACTGCAGAGATTTTTAAAAATGATGCCTCGGTATTTACATTTTCGATGCATGGTGCTAAAAACTATCCGTTTAAAAAAGAAAGATCCGATGTTGATATAGCGCTACCCAATCAGACTAAAGATGCAGCATACCTTCAAATTTTAAAAAATACCCTACCCCAGTTAATTAAAGAGCAAAAGCCTGATTTTATGTACTACCTATGCGGTGTCGATATTTTGGCTACCGATAAACTCGGAAAACTAGGCTGTACCGTGGCAGGTTGTAAAGAGAGAGATCGATTCGTTTTGCAAACCTGTAAGGATTTAGATCTCCCCGTTATGTGTTCTATGGGAGGTGGATATTCTCCAGACATCAAAACTATAGTAGATGCTCATGCGAATACGTTTCGACTAGCACAGGATATTTTCTTTTAAAAAAGGTCAAAATGCTTGTAAATGGATATTTATGTATATTCGAATTATAATTTATAGGTACTATGCAAAAAAAATGTCCGGTTTGTGGCAATAAAATCATTGGTCGTGTGGACAAGAAGTTTTGTAACGATTATTGTCGCAACGCATTTAACAATCAATTAAATAAAGATAGTAAGAATCTGGTTAGAAATATCAATAACCTACTACGCAAAAACTATCGAATTCTTGAAGAATTGAATCCCAGAGACAAAACGAAAGTTACTAAAACAAAATTAATTGCTAAAGGATTCGATTTTCAGCATTTTACTAGTGTATATACTACCAAAACAGGGACTATATATTACTTCGTTTACGATCAGGGATATTTACCTTTAGAAAATGATTTCTATGCATTAGTTAAAAGAAATTGAAACCTAAAATGATACGATTATACCATGTCACGCAGGTCGAACCACTACTTATCGTGCCAGTTTTGTCCTTTCATTTTTAAAGCGGCCTTCATGACGTCTTTCTGACTGATTTGCCCAACAAGTTTCCCATCTTCGATAATTGGAAAACGCCTTCTTTTGGTTTGTAGAAATTTATTGGCAGCATCGAATATGTTCAAATTTCCATCGATGGTTTCTACATCTTTCACCATAAATTTTTCAACTTTCGCATCATCTATTGGCATATTATAATATCGACTTTCATTAAGTTGCTTGATACAATCACCTTCAGAAATAATTCCTAATAATTGATCCTCGGTATTGACTACCGGCCCACCTGATATTTTATGCTTAACTAGCGTTTCTATCACCTCCATTACCGATTGATTAGGAGTAAATGTTATCAAATCTCTGGTCATGTAGTCTGAAACCTTAATTCGAGTTTCATCCTGCTTCTTTATCTTAGGTCTCGCTCCTTGAAAACTTATTATTCCCATAATATCATGATTTAGTGAATCTTAAATATAGTGATTTCATTAATATAATTCAAAAAGACACCCTGCTTTACTAGGTTTTTTCTTAAATTTTTATCATAATGTCATTTTTATGCTACTGTTTCTTGCTTTTATCCGTAGTACTACATCTAGTATTCATTTCGGTTACCGTATCTATAATAACTGTGGCTTATTTCTTACCTTTACTATAAATTAGTTAATTGTATGCGAAAGTTCCCTTCATTACTTACGTTTATTCTTATTGTATCTTCTTTACTGTTTACCTTCTATAGCACAAAGTCTCATCGCATTAGTGATCTGGAAACACCACCAGAAGAGTTTTCTACCTTACGAGCCCTTCAACATGTTAAAAATATGGCCAAAGAACCCCATTATCTGGGTAGTCCTGCACATGAAGAAGTTCGACAATATATAGTTGATGAATTGCGAAAAATGGGATTACAACCTGAAGTGCAAGAAGGTGTTTCGGTTTCGAAAGCAGGAAGGGTAAGTCGACCCAAGAATATTATTGCGCGAATTAAAGGTAATTCTTCTGGAAAATCTCTGGCCATACTCTCACATTATGACAGCTCCCCTCATTCGTCGTACGGTGCTAGTGATGCTGCGAGTGGTGTCGCTACCATTTTAGAAGGTATACGTGCTTACTTATCGCTTGGTAAAGTACCTAAAAATGATATTATTATTTGTATTACTGATGGTGAAGAATTAGGTCTCAACGGTGCAGATTTTTTTGTAAAAAAGCATCCTTATGCAAAAAACATTGGTCTGGCACTCAACTTTGAAGCCAGGGGAAGCGGCGGCGACTCTTACATGCTTCTCGAGACTAATGGGAAAAACGCTAAAATGATTAATACATTCGCCAATGCAGGTGTTCAATATCCTGTTACAAATTCGTTGGCATACAGCATCTATAAAATGCTTCCTAACGATACAGATCTGACTGTTTTAAGGGAGCAAGCGAATATTGATGGGTTTAACTTTGCTTTTATTGGGGATCATTATGATTATCATACTGCAAATGATATATGGCAACGCTTGGACCTGAATACACTGCAGCATCAAGGCAATTACCTAATGCCATTACTTACCTATTTTTCTGAAACTGATATCAATAATCTAAAATCTGATCAAGATTATATCTATTTCAACACTCCTGTTTTTAAACTTGTAATGTATCCCTTCAGCTGGATTATCCCACTACTTGTAAGCGCTATATTGTTCTTTTTGATCTTACTATTTTATGGTAGAACTGCTTTTAGAATTGATTTTAAACAGGTACTTGCCGGATTTGGTGTTTTTCTATTTACATTACTTTTATCGGGCATTATGTCATTTGGGCTATGGAAGCTTATTCTACTTATATACCCGCAGTATAATGAAATTCAACATGGATTTACATATAACGGGTACCAATACATTGCTGCGTTTTTACTATTAACAATAGGGATTTGCTTTAAAATGTATGGCAAATTCGTAAAAAAAACAGAAACTCTTCCTAGTTTACTGGTGGCTCCATTAACCATATGGCTCATTACAGCTGCTATTGCTGCTTTTTATCTCAAAGGAGCCAGTTACTTTATCATCATCGTTTTCTTTGGGCTTATTTCGTTGATTGTGCTTATTCGACAAAAAAGACCCAACCCTTATTTAATGGTCTTGCTAAGCTTGCCAGCCATTTTTATTGTATTTCCTTTTATCACCTCTTTTCCTGTTGCTTTAGGACTTAAAATTTTATTTGTTTCTTCCCTATTAACCGTAATGTTATTCGGAATCATGCTTCCGGTTTTTGGATTTTATAAACGAAAACACTTGGTGGGCAATGTAGCGCTATTTGCCGCACTAATCTTTATGTTTTCTGCTCATTTGTCGGCAGATTTTACGGAACAAAGACAAAAACCAAATAGTTTGATATATACCCTTGACGCCAATCAAAACCAGGCCTTTTGGGCTACTTATGATAAAACGCTAGATTCATGGACAAAAAACTACATCAAACCCAAAGAAGATAATCCTAGCGATGAAAACAAACAACTTTCGAAAAAAGATGCAAATAAAGCTATTGCTTTTACACTACAAAGCAAGTACGGTAAAGCATTTACATACCGTAGCGCAGCACCTGTTAAAAATATAGCACGGCCCATAATAGAGTTTAGCCAGGATACTGTTTATGGCGAAACACGATCAATTAATTTATGTATCGCCCCTCAAAGAAACATACAGAGAATGGATTTGTACACAGCAACTTTGTTTAATTTTAAGAAGTTGAAAGCTAACGGAGAAACGGCAATCAGTTTTACACATAAAGATGGTAAACAATACAATGCATATACGAAGCGATGGAATGAAAATTTGATCACATATTTGGTTTCTAATAACGAACCGCTAGAACTGGCAATGGAATTTCATAAAGACTCGGTACCCAATTTTATTTTATATGAAACCTCTTATGATCTGTTAGAGAATAAACATTTTAGTGTTCCTGAACGCGATAAACATATGATGCCCAAACCTTTTATTGTAAATGATGCTGTTGTTGTTACAAAAAAATTCGCTATACCCGAATATCAAATTAAGAGAAGAGATACCACTACTACTGAATTTTTGAATACAACTAATAAAGAAACATATGCAAATTAGCATTTTAGGGACAGGCTGGCTGGGATTGCCGCTGGCAGAAGCCCTTATGAATAAGAATTGGATCATAAAAGGCTCTACTACCACAGACGAAAAGTTGCCTACTTTAGAAAAAAAGAAAATAAAAGCTTACACAATTACACTCACCGAAAATGGTCCAGAGGGAGCTATAGCATCTTTTTTGAAAGGAAGTGAACTTATCATCATTAATATTCCCCCGGGATTACGACGAAACCCTGAAGTTGATTTTGTAGCCAAAATTGAGAAGCTTATTCCCTTTATTGAAGCTGCTACGATCAAAAAGGTTCTTTTTATCAGTTCGACCTCAGTTTTTGCAGATCACGAAAGTTTTCCTGTTATTTCTAAAGAAACAAAGCCGAATGCAAGTTCTAATGCCGGAAAACAACTTATTAAAGTAGAGCAATTACTACAAGAAAATTCAAACTTTAAGACTACGATTTTGAGATTTTCAGGATTATTTGGTTCCAAAAGACATCCTGCAACTATGTTATCTAAACGAGAAAATATCAAAAACCCTAAAGCCCCTGTTAATCTCATTCATTTAGAAGATTGTATCGCAATTATACAAAAAATTATAACTATCGAGTTTTGGGGAGAACATTTTAATGCCTCATACCCCGATCATCCTGAAAAAGCTACATATTATACTGCTATCTGCAAGCGCATGGGATTATCGACACCCGACTATGACCACAAAACACCTTCAAAAGGAAAGTTGATTAGTGCTTCTGCGATAGAAAAAGAACTTGCTTATACGTTCTCAAAACCTCTTGACAGTTGATATTACTACAAATAGTATTGTTTGAATAGCATCTATCCTTTTACGCTCGCTTTTAAATATTCACGATTCATACGTGCTATATTTTCTAGTGAAATACCCTTTGGGCATTCAATTTCGCATGCTCCCGTATTTGTACAATTACCAAAACCTTCTGCATCCATTTGATTTACCATGGCCATAACTCGCTCACTGGCTTCAACCTGTCCTTGAGGTAAAAGTGCAAATTGCGATACTTTTGCCGATGTAAATAACATTGCCGATGCATTTTTACAAGCTGCAACACAGGCACCGCATCCAATACAGGTAGCCGCTGCAAAAGAATCATCTGCATCATGCTTATTTACTGGTATAGCATTGGCATCCATAGTATTTCCCGAAGTATTTACAGAGATGTATCCCCCGGCGTGTTGTATCCTGTCGAAAGCACTACGGTCTATCATTAAATCTTTTACTACAGGAAAAGCTTTGGCTCTAAAGGGTTCGATGTAAATAGTATCGCCATCGTTAAACTTACGCATATGTAACTGGCAAGTCGTGATCAATCGATCGGGACCATGAGGTTCTCCGTTAATTTGTAATGAGCATGAACCACATATGCCCTCTCTACAGTCATGATCAAATACTACTGGTTCTTCTCCTTTGCTTATTAAATCTTCGTTTAACACATCCAACATTTCTAAGAAAGACATATCACCTTCGATACCTGATATTTGATAGTCTACCATCTTTCCTTGTGACTTAGCATCTTTTTGACGCCATATTTTTAATGTAAGATTCATATTTTTTTGTTTTTTAGCCAAAAGTCAATAGCCATTTGTCTATTGATGTAATAAAGGCATTACGCATTTTACTTTATAAGACTTCACAATTGTATTCATCTAGTGATATCTTTATGAGCTATATTACTTGTAACTACGTGTTTTTAATTCGATATTTTCATATACCAACTCTTCCTTATGAAGCACAGCATCTTTAGGTTCTCCTTTATATTCCCAGGCAGATACAAACTTAAAGTTTTCATCGTCCCTTAACGCTTCACCTTCTTTAGTTTGGTATTCTTCTCTAAAATGACCACCACAAGATTCGTTTCTTGTTAAAGCATCTTTGGCAAACAGTTCTCCTAATTCAAGAAAATCAGCGACTCTTCCTGCTTTTTCCAATTCTTGATTTACACCGTTAGCCTGACCGGGAATTTTTACATTTTTCCAGAAATCTTCTCTCAGATTTGCAATTTCTTCGATGGCTTCTTTTAGTTCTGTTTCATTACGAGACATTCCGCATTTATTCCACATGATTTTACCTAGTTTTTTGTGGTAATAATCTACAGAATGGGTTCCCGAGGCACTCATTAGCCTATCGATACGTTCTTTAGCTTCTTGTTCAGCTTGTTCAAACTCTGGTGTATCTGTAGGAATTTCTCCTGTACGTATATCATCCGCAAGGTAATCTCCTATCGTGTACGGCAATACAAAATATCCATCTGCCAATCCTTGCATTAATGCAGAGGCTCCTAAACGATTCGCTCCGTGATCAGAAAAATTCGCCTCACCGGCAGCGTAACATCCAGGTATAGTGGTTTGTAAATTATAATCTACCCAAAGTCCGCCCATAGTGTAATGCACAGCAGGATAAATCATCATCGGTGTTTTGTATGGATTTTCGTCTACGATCTTTTCATACATTTGAAACAGGTTCCCGTATTTGGCTTCTACTACCTCTTCTCCTAATTTGATCACTTGTTCTTTGGTAGGATCCTGCATACCTGAAGTCAATGCTTTTTCTCTTCCATAACGTTCTATGGCTGAAGCAAAGTCGAGATACACAGCCTCTCCTGTTTTATTAACACCAAAACCGGCATCACATCGCTCTTTTGCCGCTCTTGATGCAACATCACGTGGCACTAAATTACCAAAAGCAGGATATCGACGCTCCAGATAATAATCTCTTTCCTCTTCTGATAGTTGTGTCGGTTTTAATTTACCTTCTCGTATCGCTTCGGCATCTTCTTTTCTCTTGGGCACCCAAATACGACCATCATTTCTTAACGACTCAGACATGAGTGTTAATTTGGACTGACTTTCTCCTGAAACAGGAATACAAGTTGGATGAATTTGCGTAAAACAAGGATTGGCAAAAAATGCGCCTCTTCGATGTGCTCTCCAAGCGGCCATGACATTGCTTCCCATAGCATTGGTACTTAAGAAAAATACGTTACCATATCCACCGGTAGCTAATACTACAGCATGGGCAGCGTGTCGTTCTATTTCACCGGTTACCAGGTCTCGAGCTATAATACCGCGTGCTTTACCGTCAATTTTTACCAAGTCTAACATTTCATGACGATTAAACGCCTGTATCTTACCTCGGTTGATTTGTCGGTTCATGGCAGAATATGCTCCCAACAGTAGCTGTTGTCCGGTTTGTCCTTTAGCATAAAAGGTTCTGGATACTAACACACCACCAAAGGATCTGTTATCAAGCAAACCTCCGTATTCGCGAGCAAAAGGTACTCCCTGTGCAACACATTGATCAATGATATTACCAGATACTTCAGCCAAACGATACACATTGGCTTCTCTAGAACGATAATCTCCTCCTTTTACGGTATCATAAAACAAGCGATAATCTGAGTCTCCATCGCCTTGATAATTTTTTGAAGCATTAATACCCCCCTGTGCAGCAATAGAATGTGCTCTACGAGGTGAATCCTGATAACAAAAAGTTTTAACATTATAGCCTAGTTCAGCAAGCGTCGCTGCTGCGCTACCACCCGCTAAACCAGTTCCTACTACGATCACGTCGATATTCCTTTTATTTGCAGGATTAACGAGATCGATAGTATTTTTATGTTTTGTCCACTTATCAGCCAGTGGCCCTTCAGGTATTTTAGAATCTAAAATCGACATAATAGTGGTTTTTAATGATTAAAATAATGAATAACAGCAATCGCCACAAAGCCAAGAGGGATAAGCACTGCAAATGCTTTGGCAAACTTGGTCAATCCTTCAGAATACTTATTGTTAAATCCAACAGACTGGAAAGACGATGCAAAACCATGCCACAAGTGCAGGGCTAAAAAAACAAAAGAAAGCACATACAATCCAGTTCGGATCGGACTTTCAAATTTGTGCAATAATTCTTCGTAGTATCGCGTAGGTACCTCTGGATTCGTCTCAATGTATTTGTACACGATCTCAGGCACCCAAAAGTCGTAAAAATGTAATCCTAGAAATGCTAATACTACCAATCCCGAATAGATCATATTCCTAGACACCCATGGTGCATTAGCGCCTCCGTTATATTTGGCATATTTTACAGCTCTGGCTTTATTGTTTTGAACTTCTAATATAAAACCCATAACAAAATGAAAAACGACTGCAAAGATTAAAATCGGTTGCAATACAAATTGAACGATAGGGTTAGTTCCCATAAAATGAGAAAGCTCGTTAAACAAATCTGGACTAAAAACTGATGTAAAATTGATACTGAAATGTTGTAATAAGAAAAATACTAAGAAAAGTCCCGAAAGTGCCATGGCAACTTTTCTAGCTATTGATGATTTTATCAATCCACCCATTATTTAAAATGTTTAAAATTTCGCACAACAAAAGTAAGGCTCATGTACCTTTTTACCAACATTTTAATCTGTTTATCTCGTATTTATAATGAATTTAAAAAAGAGCTATATTTTGTTTATGTTTTATTTTGAAATCGTTGGAAATCAACCTTCAAACTTAAACAAAAAACCATGTTCTCTTAGGAAATATAGTAAATTTGAACCATGAAGACTATTGATTCTAAACTTCCAAGTATTTCTACGACATTTTTTACTTCGATGAGTTTGATCGCACGGCAATATAGTGCCATTATTCTATTGAATGGATTTCTAGATTTCAAAGCAAGTCCGACGTCAATTGGCAAGAAAATACGTTCTACGGTTTTACATTGTAAAGACGACTGATAACCTAAAAAGGATAGACGAAATTAAATTAAAAATCAAACCTAAGTTGCACCACTTCAAATTCATTTTTCTTTTTCTTTTTCTCTTTTAATGGTATTTGCCCTGTATTTAAATTAGAAAGTGAAATCCCGAGTAGTCGTACAGAATTTTTCATCTTTTCTTGATATAACAGTTCTTTTGCCGTTTCTAAAAGTATCCTGGCGTCGCTTATAAAATAGGGCAATGTTTTACTACGCGTTTGTATGGTAAAATCACTGTATTTGATTTTTAAGGTAACCGTTCTTCCTGATACCTTATTGTTTTTTAATCGCTTTTGTAGTTCTTCGGCAATGCTTTCTAATCGCTCCAACATATAAATCTCTGAGGCAATGTTCTCGCTAAAGGTTCGCTCGGCTGCCAAAGATTTACGCTCTCGATTAGGCTTTACTTCGCTAAGGTGAATACCTCGTACAATGCGATAATAATGCCTGCCGGCCTTACCAAAATGTGCTGTCAAAAACTCTTCTGATTTTGCTTTAAGGTCATTACCCGTATAAATACCCATGGCATACATTTTGGCTTGAGTTACTTTACCGACTCCGTAGAACTTTTTAACATCCAACGCCTCCAAAAACGTGATCACCTCCTCAGGATTTACAGTTTTTTGACCATTTGGTTTATTATAATCACTAGCGACTTTGGCAATAAATTTATTAATTGATATCCCGGCCGAAGCAGTAAGACCCAATTCGTCGAAAATTTGTCTCCTAATCTCCTGGGCAATTAATGTGGCACTAGGATTTCCTTTTTTGTTCTTAGTAACATCGAGATAGGCTTCATCAAGTGACAAGGGTTCTACAAGATCTGTAAAGTGGTAGAATATCTTGCGAATTTTTAATGAAATTTCTTTGTATCGATCAAATCTAGGACGAACAAAGATAAGATCAGGACACAATTTTTTAGCGGTAAAACCTGGCATAGCAGATCGTACACCAAAAGCCCGAGCTTCATAACTGGCCGCGCTTACCACCCCTCTTTTTGAGCCTCCCCCTACCGCCAAGGGTTTCCCTTTCAATTCGGGATTATCGAGTTGCTCTACCGAGGCATAAAAGGCATCCATATCGACGTGGATAATTTTTCTATGTGAATCAGAGTTTTCCAACCAAATCATTATTCTTTTACAAATTTATGGCTTCTTTTCTTAAACTAATACGTCACTTTTATACCTTTATCTACAAATCGGTCAAAAATGTTGAAAACAGCAATCATCCTTGGAGCCACCGGTCTTACCGGAGGCATCTTATTACAGCAATTATTACATGATGAACGATATGCAAAAATTAAACTTTTTTCGAGACAGCGTGTGCCTATTTCTAATCCAAAAATAGAAGAGCATATCATCGATCTTTTGAAATTAAAGGAGTATGCCGATCACTTTGTAGCCGATGAAGTTTTTTGCTGTATCGGAACTACTAAAGCCAAAACTCCTGACCAAGAATTGTATTATAAAATTGATTATGGGATCCCAGTAAATGCAGCACAGCTATGCAAAGTAAATGGTATTCCAACGTTTATCGTTATATCAGCACTTGGCGCTCATCCTGAAAGTGCTATTTTTTATAATCGAACCAAGGGAAAAATGGAAAATGCTATTATCGCCTTACACCTTCCTAAAACTCACATTCTTCAGCCATCGCTTATTGGGGGTTCAAGAACTGAAAAGAGATTAGGTGAATACCTCTTTAAAATTATGATGAAAGTCATTCAACCCTTACTCATTGGAGCCCTAAAGAAATATCGAATGATACCTCCTGAAACAATCGTTTCTGCTATGATTTGGTTGGCTAATAACAAATGTAGCAATCTGCGGATCGAATCTGATGAGCTTAAACAAATTTCAAAGTATCAAAAGTAGCATTATCCCGGTGAATTGCATTCTTCGGTAGCGAACAACTTTAGGGCATTTTATACCAATTATCAAACCAAAAAATAATCTTTATGATCGAAATAGAACGTAAATTTCTAGTAACTTCAGAAGCTTTTATTTCAGAATCTATAAACAATTATCGTATTGTACAAGGGTTCTTGAACACCAATCCCAATCGAACCGTTAGAATTAGAATACAAAGAGAAAAAGCATTTATTACCGTAAAAGGCATCGGAAACTCATCAGGCATTTCCAGGTTTGAATGGGAGAAAGAAATTACCAGAAACGATGCAGCACAATTATTAAAAATTTGTGAGCCCGGAGTAATAGAAAAAATACGTTTTGAAATTCCGTCGGGTAAACACACGATTGAAGTTGATCAATTTCTAGGTGAAAATAATGGTTTGATTCTCGCAGAAATAGAATTAACTGATGAAAACGAACCTTTTGTATCGCCAGATTGGCTTGGAAAAGAAGTCACAGGTGATCCAAAATATTATAATTCTCAACTTAGTAAAACACCTTATGCTACATGGTGATGCAAAAGATTTAGCTACATTGTGGTATCTTTTTTAGAGAAAAACAGAAGAAAGTCTCCCTTTGAGGGAGATATAGAGGGGTAGCGCTATTATTTTTTACGAATATCCATAATTTAATCGAAACGGTTTGCGTCAAGCTGAATACTGAAACGAGCCTGTGCTGAACTCGTTTCAGTATTCAGCATGACTTCTCAGTTAAATTTTAGGTATACTAATGGATAATCAATTTATTTCTTAATCTCAATCATACGTTTTAATTCATTACCCTGTTCGTCTAACACTGTAACGAGGTATGTTCCTGGTTCTGGTGCAATGGGCATTTCATGAAATTGTTTGGTAGTTCCTATAAAAGTTGTATCGAGATACCAATATAGGCTTGCTTCAGAATTTGTATGTACCACTTTGAGTACAACAGCATTTGTTTTTCCATCAAAGCCTTTAGGTAAGTACACAGTACTATTCGCTTTGGGAAATATAAAATCCATTTTGGTTTCGGCTTCCCAAGAACAATCCGGATGATACGGTGGTAAAGGTTGATATTGAGCATTGTTCATCTTAAAATAATACCCTTGCAACGGAGGCAGCACAAACCAAGGTTGATGAATCATAGCCGTAACAGATTCGCATGATGAATTCACCCGATACGTTTTAGATTCATCCAAATGCACTAATTGATGAAAAGGACATAACTTGTTGCTCACTGCAGTAACGGGCACTAGTATATGTTCACCTTTGCAATGCTTCCCAGCCAAAAAACCACTCTGTTTACAAACCTCGACCTGATTTAGGTCATCATATGGGATTGAAAACCATTCAGTTCTAGGTAATAGGTTAAATATATCAAACAATACCGGTGCCGCAGCGTTAAGACCTGTTAGCTGCGGGCGCCCTTCCCCATCGGCGTTACCGATCCAAATGCCAACCACATGTTTTTTACTAATTCCTATAGCCCAGGCATCACGGTTCCCGAAACTTGTTCCGGTTTTCCATGCGATTTTTCGAGAAGAATCATAAAACTCCCAAGCTTCGTCACCTTCGGGGCGGTTTACTTTTTTCATGGCTTCTAAGGTAAGCCAAACGCTTCCTGCTCCTAATATTGGTTTTTGTTGTATTTTTTTCCCAAAATCTGCTTTTGTTTGAGCTACTAATATGGGTGGTATGAATTCATTTTGATAATAGCTGCCAGAAGTGCTTTGGTAGTGATTTACAATTCCAGCTAAACCTGCATACGTTTTGCAAAGATCCCATAAACTACCTTCAGCGCCCCCAACAATCAATGACAACCCATAATGAGCTGCAGTATTTTGGATGCCCTTAATATCATAGACCTTTATTTCTTCTCTAAATCTCGATAAACCATATTCTTGCAATAGACGCACTGCAGGTACATTTAATGATCTTGCCAATGCATGATTTGCAGGTACAACACCACTGTAACGCTTATCAAAGTTTTTGGGGTGATATCCCGCAATCACGGTAGGAATATCTGAAACCAATTGCGTAGGTAATAACTCACCTTTATCCATCATAGCTGCATACAAAAGTGGCTTTAAGGTACTTCCTGTACTTCGATTAGCCTGAACAATATCTACTGCTTTTTGATGATGAGCATCAGTTGGTGAATTTCCTACATAGCTCATCACCTCGCGAGTAGCCACATCAATCACTAAAACCGCCATGTTATACACTTCATTTTGACGAAGCGTTTCATAATGTTGTTTAACTACCTGATTGATTTGTTTTTGTAATGCTGAATGAATTGTTGTTTTAACGCTCTCACCGGGATACTTTTTGGCCAATTGTTCTACAACATGTGGTGCTGTTTGCGGAAGAGGATAAGGTTTAACAGGTAGTGCCTCGGCAATTGCCAGAGTAAATGTTAGCGAATCAATTATTTGCTTTCTCAAAAGTTTTTGCAGGAGTTTGTCTCTTTTTTTTTTAAGAATTTCTTTATTTTTTCCCGGATAAATTAGTGATGGAGCATTGGGTAATACCGCTAGAGTCGCATGTTCTGCCCAGGAAAGTTGATGTGCCGGTAATCCAAAATATCGCCATGCCGCCATGTCAATCCCCACCACATTACCTCCAAAGGGAGCATGCGATGCATAAAGTTTGAGAATATTTTCTTTAGAAGTGCTTAGTTCTAAACGTGTCGCTAGGATAAGTTCCCAAAATTTTTCGGTAAAGGTTCGTTTTTTACCTTTTCTTGCCAGGCGTATGACTTGTTGTGTGATCGTGCTGCCGCCCCTAACAATTTTACCAGCTTTGCCATTTTGTATCAATGCTTTAACTATCGAAACGGGATTGTAGCCAGGGTGATAGTAAAATTGCTGATCCTCAAAGGCAAGGATGCATTTTTTGAATTTAAAAGGCACACTATCGGTTTCTGGAAAACGCCATTGCCCATCTGTAGCGATTTTTGCTCCCAAAAGTTCTCCTTCATTTGATTCTAAGACCGTAGCCGTAGGATCATTAAATAGGGGTTTAGGAAGCACAAAATAATAGCCAATTAATAGTACTGCAGTAGCAGTAAAGCCTATAGATCGTATGGTTATGAACTTGTATATTTTTCTCCAATTCATTTTTCATTTGTAAATTCCATAAGGACCAGCCCCTGTACAATAGAAGTCTTTTTATTACTATAATTTCAGAACTTAAAACCATTAATCATACTACTGTACCACCTCGATCCATTTTCCTTTTGTTCTTACACTATAGTTATGATCATACATAGCTTCACATTGAATACCTGGTAAATAATACGTACCTAAGTAAGAAGCATTTAATAAAACAGTTACTGTTTTACTTTCTTTAGGCTGTAAGTCGAAATAGAAATTGATTCGGTCATCGCGAATATCGGTATATTCAACTTCGTTAGCTTTAAAAGGTCCAAAATCTGTAAATCTGGTGTTTACGACTTCCCATCCCGATGGAAAGATTTCGGTGACTGCCATATCGCGTATTACATTATCTGATGTATTCGTAACGGTAACTTCGGCAACAAAATTGGTTCCTTGATGAAGTTGGGCCGGATTTATAACTGTACCCCCCCGATCTTTGTAATCAACAATTGCCTTCAAATCATTCTGGATTACTTTTTCTTCGCCAACAGGCAAAATACCACTATTTAAAAGTTGCACAAAAACTGTATTATCTTTATTGTTTTGTAAACGTAATGTATTTTTTTCCTGAATAGCAAGCCTGCCTGATGTTGCCATAGCCTTTTGAGTAGCTACAGTAGCGGTTGCTCCATTCAATGTATATGTCGATTGTACTCCTTTTCCGCCAACATAAATAGCATATCTTGCCATAGCCATAAGCGCATACGAAGTCGTTTGTGTACTCATCCATTTTTCTGAAGACAACGCGCTGGCAAGCTCAACAGCTACCTGTTGAGCTGCTGCTTTTTGATCCAATATAACCAGCGTTTCTAAAGCCATAGCTCGATTGCGATGAGCCGAACCATAGGTAGCACTATAGTCTGATTTTGGCTGAAAATTGATAGCGGCCGAATGTAATAGTCGCTCTGCTGCAGTTTTCTGACCAATTAGACTATACGTTAGGGCTAGTCTGTATTTTGCATCATTGGATAAATTTGACATTTCTTTGAGTCTATTCATAGAAGCTAAATCTGGACTATCGGCCAGAGCCAAGCTATATAACCTATAAGCTTGATCCAGATCGTTACCTCCGCTTCGCCATTTTTTGGCTTGCCGTTGTTGATAAGTAATCCAGTTACTTTTGAAGCCCAAGGGTAATATATATCCTTTTTTATTAGCCTCGAGTAAAAAATGGCCGGCGTAAGTAGTCCCCCAGGCATCAGTTTCACTATGACCAGGCCAATAAGAAAGACCACCGTTTGGTTGAATGTAGCGCTTTAACGTCGTGATTGCAGCTTCAATGTTTTTTTGAATTTTGAGTTGCCGATCAGAAGAAATCTCAAAAATATCATCTAAATATAGCTGAGGAAAAGCAGCCGAGGTGGTTTGTTCTACACAACCATGAGGATATCGAATTAGGTAATCGAGTCTACTCTCAAAATTCATAGGAGGTAGTGATGACAACTCTAAAGTAGCACTATTGCTTGCCGTCACCCCGAATGCTTCAAAATTGATCTCTTTTTGGCTATTGGGCTCTAAAATAAGTGAAGTAACCGCCGTAGTTACAGGATTAGGGTTGGTGATAGCAATAGGAATAGTATACGATGCTTTTTCGTTACCACTGCTGGCGACCACATCAATTACCGTTGTTGATACCCCATTTAAAACTTCGATATCAAAGTAGGTTATCTTCTCGTCGGGTTGTAAAAAAGAAAGACGTTTTTGGGTCTTACCCATCACTCTAAATCCTTTATTGGGCTTTAGCGTTACCTCAACATTTTTTACCGATTTTTCCATAGCAAAAACGGTAACCGGTATGGTAACTTTTTCGCCGGGGGTGATTTTTCTGGGTACCGAGGTTAGCACCATTAGTGGTTTTCTAACCGGAGTAGTTTTATCAGTGCTTCCGTAAGCGGCCTCATTAGCATTAGAGGCTATTACCATGGTTCGAACAGCACCAATATATTTTGGAATTTTGATAGTGTGCGTTTGGGTCTTACCAGCAGCTAATTCAAACGGACCCTTGTAAATGACCATAGGTTCAAAACGATTGGCTTTTTTGACTTTGCTTCCGCCAGCTTCAGCATCACCTCCAATACTAAAGACTTGATTAATACTTCCGCCGTAGGCGCCAATTACCTCATCATACATATCCCATGTTTTCACTCCCAAGGCTTCTCGGGCATAAAAATTCTCCCAGGGATTGGGCGTTTTAAATCGTGTTAAATCCAATAATCCCTCGTCTACAATAGCTATGGAATACGTCATCGGTTTTCCTTGCTTTTCATTTATTTTGATTGTTATATGCTCTTCTGGCTTTAAAACATCTGGCATTGTTAATTGTGGTTGTATTTTGGTCGAGGGGTCCTCTACAGTAATCGGGACGACGCCATATAACCGAATGGGCAAATCATTTGCGGTAGAAGCATGAGGTTGAAGTAAGGTAATATGAATAAACACATTGGGAGTGTGCACGCTCTCGATAGGTAATTCGAATTTGGTTTGCCCCTTTTTGGGTGTAATCCACTGTGATGACAATACTTCGGTTCCATTTTCTACTGTTACAAGTGCTCTACCTGCTTCACCAGATGGAAATATAATTATCGCTTTTTCTCCTACGATGTACGTTTTCTTATCTGTTGAAAATAATAACATGGTTGCAGCAGAAGGGTCGTTTTTACGGGATTTTCCTGCCCAGCCGGGCCAATCGATATAGATCGTTTTACCTGTAGCATGACCTCCGTTTGGGTCTATTACTCGTACAAGGTACCTTCCCCATTCTGGGTATTTTAATTCAAAATTGAAATTAGCTTTGCCTGCTGCATTAGTTGTAACTTTGGTTTTAAATACCTCATTGTGATAAGAACCGCGGTTATATGATGATAAATTATCTTCTGAAGTATCCCACCACCATCTCCAGTCGACTTTATAAATATAAACCTCGAGATCTTTTACTGATTTTGGGGTTCCTTTTTCATCTACCGTTACCACATCAAAAGTATGTTGAGTATCTGTGAGTAGCATACCTCTAGCTTTATCACCCTTGGGAATACTGATACCTACGTATGTTTGGTAAGGGGAGTACAATTTTGAAATTACGTCGGTACTAAAATCACCTCCGTTTTCATATACCTTGGTAATAAAAGATGCATTCAGCATGCCTGCAGCTTTGTTTTGAAGTATTGGCGTGATTCTGAAATTTGCATTTCCTGTATTAGAAATTTTGCCGGTAAATACTTCTTGTTCTTCGCTTTTGAAACGACGGGTAGGGTCATCAAAAATGTAACCGGAAAAATCTTTGAAACTTGTTTTTGAAGCTACAAAACGAGCATGAATATCGGCCTTAAGGTTTTTTGCAACTGCACCATGTAACCAAAGCACTTCTAAGTTCCCTTTAATAGCCGTATTCGCCTCTAGCAAATCATTATCGAATGTAGTCTTGATTTTAAGTCGGTTGGGTTTTATAGTTTCAATTTTAAGAGATTTTGTGAAACTTGCTCCCCCTACCTTGACTTTTGCTTGCCAATTACCGGTAGGTGCCTGATTTGACGTTTGCGTTACAAATTTGTAAAAGTTAGTAGTTCCCTGTGTTTTGGTTTCTTGGTGAACAATTTTACCGTAGGGATCTCTAAGTTCAAACTTGACCGGGTGGTTTTTAGGAAGTGGATTCGCCTTATCGTTAAGTATAAATGATAAAAATAGGGTATCACCAGGTCGCCAAACACCACGTTCCCCAAAGATAAATCCTTTGATTCCTTTTTGAAGACGAACACCAGACACATCAAATTTACTCACCGATAAGGCATTACCATCATTAAGCTTGACATACGTTTGTTGTTTCCCCGATTTGGCGATAGCAAAAAATGCAGGGCGATCGGCATCAAAAACCGACATTCCATCACTATCTGTAGTGACCACACTCATTTTTTGCTGTTGATAATTATAAAAGGTTATCGTAGCATCAGGAACCGGTCTTGTGGTTATAATATCGTTAACAGTAATAGCGTAGGAATGATTAAGTCCCTTTTTAACGATAACACCCAAGTTGGATGCTACTATATTTGCCCCGACTTTTCGATCTCTATAATAGGACTGACTACAGGGATTATCTCGTTCTTGCCAAGTATACCCTTCATAATTATCATAATAATATTGCGAAGAATCCCAAAAACTTGATTCGGTCTCTTCGTCATAATTTTTAGTAAGTTCTTGTATAGAGGTATCGTCTGCGTTTTGGCCATCACATGGATATAAAGAATACGACTTACGATAGTTTAATTCGAGTCGGTAGATAGCTCCCGGATCGGGAGTTATTATTTCTTCTAAATCTATAGAAAATGCATTCCATTTACTTAGATTTAATGATGCATTTTCTCTTAGATTTATCAATTTTTTAGCAATGGGTCTTCCCACACTTCGTATATTGCTATTACCATTTAGATTATTATTCTGAAGAAATTGCAATATATTATTTTCAAATACTTTAATGATTTGAACTTCTACCGCTCGCAGATTTACAGCCTCAAAATTAAATTTTAGTTGATCTGAGGTCGGTAAAATTACACCATTCTGCAGCAAACGAACTTCTGGTTTGGGCTGCTCAAATGCTATGGTTTCAGTATACGTATTTCTGAGTTTATAATCGTTCACACTTCGAATTCCCTGAAAGATTTTTATTTCTGCAGTTCCTTTGAGTTCTTTCTTAGGAAAAACTTTTAAAACATTACCGTCTATGGTATACTTTAGGTCTTTTATACCAGAGAGGGTTACTAACCCTTGAAGATCTTGATTTTTTTTCAGAGGGTCGGTAAAATTGATGGCTACGTACTGTTTATCATCATTAACGACAGCGATATGCAGTACCGAGAAATTATCTTTTCCGGGAACAGGTAATACTTCACTTCCTTCAGTATCTATAGTAAACGATTTTCCAGACCATTTTACCGTAATTTCAGAATCTTCATCAAAACGACGAATGCTGTCGATTCTAAAACTAAATTGTTTGCCTTTACTGATTGTTTCATTAAAATTTACGGCAATTCTTTTTCCTTTTTGCGTTGCCTGTACTAGGTTTTTAGCGACACTAAATTGTAATTGATCACTAGTTGTTATTGTTCCATCGATATACTGCCAATCTTTGGTATAGGATTGTAAGTTATTGATACGTATCGAAAACTGTTGCTTTATGGTTTGTACGCTAAATACGAATTCATCAGCCAGATCATCGGGTAGCTCTTTTACTATATCTTTAAGAGCTACTGTAAAAGTATAGTGTGTATCTTGGTCAAAAGCCTTTTCTGGTTGAAATGATATCGTTCTATTATTAACGGCAATGACTTTTCCTTTGACACGCGGTGAAACCTGAAAAAGGTTTTGAGCTAATTCTTGACCATCATTCCAGCCTGAAATAGGCCTACGCAAAACAATGTACACATTTTCTGATACCGAAATTGTTCCCGACGATACGTCAGAGACATACTCTTGATATTTATGTAGTTCTGAAGCGTTTTCTGCCGCAATAGTTTCGGTATCTTTTTTTTTGCAAGCATTACTAATAAAAACTATACAGATCAGCAAAAGAATTCGATGGAGTAGCATATAAAGCGTGAAATTTGGTTGATCTTATAAATGTAAGACAATTTCTAATATCTAAACATCTTAAAAAAATCATCACAGATAAACCAAGCCAAAGTGCGGGATTAGATAGGTCTTCTACTACCAGAACGAATATAAAACCAAGAGTACCAATCCGTATAGGTATAGCACTTCGTTTTAAGTCGAGATAACAAATCGAAAATTGAACGACTACTCCTTATAAATACCGATAGTTAGTTGCCCATCAGCATTCATAGTGGCACGATACATTCCTTCGGTATTAAACTCCATAGACACATTACCGTTTCGGTCTATGGCAACTATCCCACCAGTGCCTCCAAGAGCAGTCAATTTCTTTTGAATCACCTCTGATGTGGCTTCTTTTAGTGAAATCCCTTTATATTCCATCATTGCAGAAATATCATGTGCGACCATCCCTCGTATAAAATACTCTCCCCATCCTGTACTGGAAACTGCGCAAGTTGCATTATTGGCATACGTTCCGGCGCCGATTATAGGAGAATCACCTATTCTATTCCACTTTTTGTTTGTCATCCCACCTGTAGAGGTACCTGCGGCAAGATTACCATTTTTATCTAAGGCGGCGCACCCAACAGTACCAAATTTAGCATTTCTAATCACCGGATCGTAAAACGCTGTCGTTTGGTTGGCTTCTTTATTTTTTTCCTTTTCTTTAACGCGTTCCAGGGCCTTCATCCGGTTTTCGGTAAAAAAATAAGAAGGGTCTACAAGCTCCAGATGTTGTGTTTTGGCAAACTGTTCGGCCCCTGAACCAGATAAAAGTACATGTGGTGAATTAAGCATGACCTCTTTGGCCAGGTTAATAGGGTTTTTAACCGTTTTTACACCAGCTACGGCTCCGGCATTTAATGTGCTACCATCCATGATAGAGGCATCCAATTCGTTACTACCTTCGCTAGTAAAAACGGCACCTTTACCGGCATTAAATAATGGGGAATCCTCTAGGATATTAATTGTCTTTTCGACTGCTTCTAAGCTGGTACCTCCATTTTTTAAGATCGTATGACCCACTCGAATTGCTTCTTCAAGCTTTGCTTTGTATTCGGCTTCTTTTTCTGGAGTCATATTTTTTTTCAATATCGTTCCGGCACCGCCATGGATTACTATTCCAAATGTATTTTCTACTTGTTCTGTGCGCGTGTTTTCATTTTTAGAAACAGACGTTTCTGCGGCCTCTTTAGGTTGTTCTTTACAGGCTAGAAATAAAACGAAACTAAAAAAAATAAGTGCTCTTTTCATTTGTTTAAAATTTTATAATTTAATATGAATATCCATAATTTAACCTAAAACAGTGCTCGTCAAGCTGAACTCGTTTCAGCTTCTCATTTCAATTTACTGAAAATAAACTTAATGAGATCCTGAAATGAATTCAAGATGACTTCTCAGTTAAATTTTAGATATAATAACGGACAATCAATTAATTTAATGAAAAATAAGTAATTACAAAATTATAAATAGATGTAACCACTTCGTTTTCGCATAAACTTATTGTAATCATATCGGTATGGTACGCTGAAAAAAGTTTATGCTCATTTCATACGTTCACGTGTTTTTGAAGAATTGATGTAAATTTTAATTACTATAGCTAATTTGATAAAAATAATACAAAAGTTTGAGATTGCCTGTCATACTTAATTTTTAAATTGGCAGTATTTTGATGACTGAAACAAATCTATGCTGAATTCTAGAGCGAATTCGGCTTGACGAGCACTGTTTTAGGAAACTTTACAGATATTCCGGTAGTATTTTAGATAGATCTCGCTAAAACGTCATGAACTGAAATAAGCGGCTATCACTTAAACCGATTGATGTTTACTATAATCGACCAAGGCGATTCGTCCTAAAAAGAATCTAAACGTTAGGTGTATGCTATTTCCACTATTGTCTTCTAAAACTATTGACTTATTTAACTGAAAGTCGTGTGGTTGATGGCTTCCCTCTTCTATAGCAATATTGTCTGCATACAGGGCGAGCTGATTATCTGATTTATGAACAGGCTCTATTTTACCTGTAAGACCAGGAATTTCACCTGATTTGTTGATAATCTGAGAACCAAAGCCATTAGTTTTCTCGATAGTTACTTCAATATCTTCTTTGGGATTCACATTATTGAAGATCACAGCAGGATATTGCGGATGCGCAATAAGAACCGTATACAGTTTACGAGTGCGAATTATAAAATGTGCCAGCCCTTTTTCGTCTGAAACACCTTCTAAATACGTAGCGTTATTGGCAATTAATACCACCTTGGCATTTTTTATAAGTGCCTTGTTTTTATCTTGAATTTTTATTGAAAATATAAAAGGTTTTGCACTAATCATGGTAGAGAGTTTCGACCATCGTCTTCTGAAAAAAGTTTGATCTTTATTCAACTTTTTTTCGATCAAAGAGGCTAATTCTTCAGGTGTTTTTTGTTGAAGATCGATATATCCGACCGTTTTCAAAATACCCGGGATTTCTGTATCATCGAATCTTGCTGGCAAAATGTATTCCCGACTTTCTTGAAACGCTCGAGCCTGCATCGAAACTCTCTCATGATTTGTCCATAATTTCTGATTGTAAAACCCTGAAATAAACAATACCGTATATTGCGCTTTATTCTGATATATTTCAGACAAATATTCATATAAATTTTTTCCCCACAGATTTGCTTCTTCAAACAAATCGTAGAACACTTTAATTCCTTTTTTATTCAGGCTATTTGCAACTTCCTCTACATACGCCCGATTCTCTCCCGCAAAAGAGAGTGCCACATCATACTCATAGCTATTATTTTTCATCACTGACTATTTTTATACCTAAATTCCGAATACCTATTATCGGAAATCCACTTGTACAAAATTACTTTCTTTATTTGGAAATATTCCATTTTTTATAGGAAATATTCCAACAAAAGTTTTACTTTTAAACCGTAATAAAACCATACACATGAAACCGAAAAACCACAATAAAGGCAGGGGCGCACAAGAAAAAGTTAAAAATAAATACCTAAAAAATCATCATGACCTTAGGGATGATTTCTTAAATTTTTGCCAAAAATCTGGAGAGCCGATCGACAAATCACAAACTAGTTACATAACTACCTATCCTAAAACTATCGTTAATCGGGTTACTAGTCCAGATGTTGGAATGTCGTATTCTCTTAACCCGTATCAAGGTTGTGAACATGGATGTGTATATTGTTACGCCAGAAACTCTCATGAATACTGGGGATATGGTGCCGGGATAGATTTCGAGAGCAAAATATTAGTCAAAAAAAATGCACCAGAATTACTTGAAAAAAAATTGCGCAGTAAGCAGTGGAAAGCGTGCCCCATTTCACTTTCTGGAAATACGGATTGCTATCAACCTATAGAGAGAACGCTAAAAATAACACGTAAGCTACTCGACCTATTTCTTACCTACAAGCATCCTGTAGGTATCATCACCAAGAACGCGCTTATCCTAAGAGATTTAGATATTTTATCAGCTTTGGCAAAAGATAATTTAATCATGGTTTACTTATCGATCACTACCCTAAACGAAGAAACTCGAAGAATTTTAGAACCAAGAACATCCAGCATTGCAAAAAGACTAAAAACCCTAGAAAGGCTAACCGCTGCAGGCGTGCCTACGACTATAATGATGGCACCTATTATTCCGGCTATCAATAGCCATGAAATACTCGCACTCGCCAAAGAAACTGCTATTAGAGGTGCTCGAAATATAGGATTTACTGTAGTAAGACTTAATGGCGTTTTAGACCAAATCTTTACTACCTGGTTAGAGAAAACCTTACCCGATCGAAAGGATAAAGTTTTGCATCAAATTGCAGAATGCCATAAAGGTAATTTAAACAATAGCCAGTTTGGTATTAGAATGAAGGGTACGGGAAAGACTGCAGATCAAATTCACCAATTATTTGAGGTAGCCAAAAGAAAGTATTTCTCTGGTTATCAAAAGCTTCAATTAAACTGTGATTTACATGCACAATACAAAGACAAGCAATTGAGGTTGTTTTGAGTACCTTCATTGATCACCACTCGATTTTTTGACTGATCTTTTAGCAAGGAACGCTTAATTATTGCCTACTTCCTCCCGAAAGTTAACATAGCTTTCTGTTAATTAAAATAAAAAATTGTATATTTCGCTTACCAATTTAAATTAACTTTTCATATTTCTTACATAACACAAAAAACTCAACACCATGAAAAAACATCGAAATTCTCTTACATTCTATTACTGTCAATTACTTAATTATTACATCATAAATCTCAAGTAAGTAATTTATTAGTATTGAAACCATATCGTATTCAAAACATTTTTAATTGCTTAGTATTAGAATTGATGACTACTCAGAATTGATAAGTTAGTTTAGAATTACAATTCCATATATATATAAATTAACTCCATCATAGTAGCAACTATTCAATTTTAGGGTATTCTAAGAATATGCATAACTTGTACTAGTCTACTAGGTTCTGGTTGCTTAATTAGTTCTTCTATTCTTATACATTTTTCTAATCCCACACTTAGCTATAAAATTTTAACCAAACACAAATCATTATGTATTTTACAAAAGTAACTATCACTTGTAAAGAGTTCGTGATTGTACTGCTCTTCTTGTTATGCAGTACACTATGTACTCAAATCTACGCTCAGGAACTTTATGAGCTCACACAAAAAGACCATGTTAATGTTAATAAACTAGAACGTTTAGGCAAACGTCATTTTAAAGATCACGACAAAGGTAAAGGCAGTGGATATAAGCTATATATGCGCAATTTATACTGGGCAAAGCGTAATGCCGATAAAAACGGCAATGTAATTAGCGATGAGACAGTCGTCGATGAACGCAAAGCATATCAAAAATCGATTAAGAATAGCAAAGACCTTACAACGAAAAATATACAACAAAGCAGCGGTTGGACTGAGTTAGGACCATTTAACTGGACACGAACCAGAAGCTGGAATCCCGGATTAGGAAGAATAACTGCAATTGCTGTAGAGCCAAAAGATCAACAAATTATATTTGCCGGATCTCCCGGAGGAGGAATCTGGAAATCTGATGATGCCGGGCAGAGCTGGAAGCCCTTGGGAGATCAAATGACCAATATGTCAATCTGGGCAATAGCCATTGATCCAAATAATAACAATCTTGTCTACTTAGGAAACGCTGCCGGTCAGATCATGAAATCTACTAATGGTGGTAATTCCTGGAGCGAAATTTATAGGGTTAACGGTACACCAAGAAGAATTCTTATACATCCTGATAGCAATGTACTATTTATAGGAACAACCAGAGCTTTATATAGAAGTACCAACGCAGGAAGTAGTTTTACCAGAGTCCTTAATGCTCGTGCCGAGGATGTCGAATTTAAACCGGGCAATACAAATGTGGTATATGCCTGTGGAAATTCTTTTTATCGCTCTACCAATAGTGGATCTTCCTTTAGTCGTATTACCAGAGGGATAGCTGCAACAGAACGTATGAAAATGGCAGTTACTCCCGCAGATCCAAATGTCGTGTACTTAGTTCAAAAAAGAGGTAGTAGTTTTGGATACTTGTATAGATCGTTAGACGGTGGATCCAACTTCAGTATACGCGCTTCATATACGACAGTTTCTAACAACGAAGTCTATTTTACCCAGGCTTCGCGAGACATGGCCATTGCTGTATCTAATACAAATGCGAACGAAGTTCATGTTGGAGGTATGAATTATTCCAGATCTGTAGACGGAGGAGCCAATTTTACGACGCTTGCTGCTTGGAACCAACCTAATGATAGATCTTATGTTCACGCTGATATTGAAGTAATTCAATACGTCAACGGAGCACTTTATTTGGGTACCGATGGAGGTATTTTTAGAAGCAGAGATCGTGGAAATAATGTTACTGATCTAACGCAACGCGGACTTGCAGTGCGACAATATTATCGAATCGGAGGTGCGGCCACCGATGCTAATATGATTATAGGGGGTGCCCAAGATAATGGTACCAATATCATGCGTGGGGCTAACCGACAATTTAGAGAATGGCTAGGCGCAGACGGAATGGAGTGTTTTATAGATCATAAAAATAGTAATATCGTATATGGAACCACTCAGTTTGGATCACTTTACAAAAGTACAGATGCTGGAAATAGTATCGGAAACATCAGTAAACCCGGAAATTTTAGCGGAGAATGGGTAACCCCGTTTATGATGGACCCCATAGATAACAAAACGATTTACGTAGGCTATCAAAATCTCTACAGAAGTAATAATGGAGGAAGTAGCGGTAGCTGGCGAAATATAACTTCTACTATTACTATTGGTGGTAATTTAAATGAAATGGCTATTGCTGCTTCAAATAACAATTATATCTATATCGCTCGAAAAGGAAGATTATGGAGAACCAAAAACGGTCGAAGTTCAAATCCGTTATGGACTGAAGTTAGTAATTTTAGAGGAGACGTAAATTTCATTACCGTAGACCCAAACGATCCGCAACGTGTAGCAATCGCTACCACAGGTTCTAGAGTATATTTATCAACCAATGCAGGGGATACCTGGACAAACATCAGAGGGAATCTCCCTAATATCGCGGCGCAATGTCTGGTGTTTGATGACACTCAAAAAAATGGTTTGTATTTGGGAATGCAGTCGGGTGTATATTATATAAATGATGATCTTAGTTCGTGGGTGCCATTTTCTACGAATCTACCAGGTGTGCAAACTACAGATTTAGAGATTCACTATCCTTCTAGAAAAATTCGAGTTGCGACTTATGGTCGTGGTATTTGGGAATCTGATCTGTACGACGATACAGGTGCAGGACTTGATTCACCGAGTGACTTACTCTCACAAGTAAGAGGTAAAGACATTACCTTAACTTGGAAAGACAACTCTTCTAACGAGGATGGCTTCACGATTCAAAGAAGTAACGGAGGCGCTTTTGAAAGAATTGGTTATGTAACAACAGGAATACAAACTTATACCGATAAAAATTTAGTAAATGGAACGTATACTTATCGAGTTAGAGCCTATGACGCCGACACTTATTCTGGTTTTTCCAATACGACCCGAGTAGTTATAGGAGATGTCGTAAATCCGCCTAATATCATAGACAATTGCGAAGGTTGTATTGTATATAATACGAATAGTGAAGAAACCAAAAATGCTGATCAATCCAAAGAAAAAGCAGTAGATGGCGACCCCAATACCTATTGGCACTCTAACTGGTATGACGACGAGACTTCTCATCCTCACTTTATTGCCATCAATCTTGGTCAACAAAGAGACTTAGTAGGCTTTTCATATCAAGGAAGACAAACAGGAACTACTGGTATGGTTAAGGATTATATTTTATTTGGCTGGACGGGTAACAATTGGAAACAATTATCTACAGGTACTTTTCAGAAATCCAACTTGAAACAAACTGTAGATTTTGAAAAATTTACAGGGCAGTATTTATATTTTAGAGCGCTTTCTGAAGTAGATGGAAAACGATGGGCTTCTGTCGCAGAGTTCACCGTTAGATATACACCTGCACAGGATGAAGCTAGGCTTGCAACTAAGGATACTGAAAGTGCTCCTACTCCGCCAGCTGTAGACCTTACCGATTTTGAGGGTATAAAAGTATTTCCTATTCCGTTTGGTGATGAACTTACTATCAAAGGAGTTACCTCTAAAAAAACGGCTCGTTCTATTCAACTGATTGGCATAAATGGTATTTCTCAACGAATCAAGCCAGTAGTGAATGGAAATGAAATTAGCATCGACACGAATAGATTACCAAAAGGATTCTATATTTTGCGTATACTACAAGACGGAAATGAAAAAAATATCAAAGTATTTAAATAATACCAAATCTATAGTTTGAAGCGTATAGCAGCGCTCAAAAATAGCAAAAAGTGTGGGTAGCAGCGTCGAAAACAGAGTGGTTTTCGACGCTGCTTAGTTTTGAATTACCTATGGTTATCCAAAAGTTTCCTCACCATTCCATTCTTTATAAAATTGGTCAAGAAATGTTTTCATGAATTCATGTCTTTGTTGTGCGATTTTTTTACCTGTTTTGGTATTCATGCGATCTTTTAACAACAATAGCTTTTCATAAAAATGATTAATTGTTGGTGCGGTAGAATTTTTATATGCTTCTTTGGTCATATTGAGGTTCGGTGAAATATCAGGATCGTAGATAGCTCTGTTTTTGAAACCTCCATAATTAAAACATCTTGCAATACCTATAGCTCCGATGGCGTCTAGACGATCAGCATCCTGAATAACGTCTAATTCTTTTGAACGAAATTGCTGTTGTTCGTTACCTCCTTTAAATGAAATATGTGATATGATAAGAATTACATGATCTATACATTCTTTTTCGATATCAAACTGCTCCAGGAATTCTCTTGCGAGTCTGGGACCTATGGTTTCATCCCCATCATGAAATTTGGAATCTGCTATATCATGAAGTAGCGCTCCTAAAGCGATTACTAAAGGATCAACTTGTTCATCTTTTGCAATGAGTATAGCATTTTTTAATACTCGTTGTGTGTGAAACCAATCATGACCACCTTCTGCACCGTGTAAGGTATCTCGAACAAAAGCTATGGTTTTATCAACAATCGCTGAAGGCTGCATGATCTTCAACTATTTTGTCAATGCTGGCTCTACCCACTTAAACTTAAAGACTTCTTCAGGAATCACTAATCGTTCACTAATTCGCTGCATTCTGGCGGGTAATTTCATCACAAAATCACGAGCTTTTTCAGCTTCATCTGTAAGATCTACGAGTTTATCAATCTCCCATTTATTAATTAGGCGTTGCATAATATCGATGTAATCTTGCGAAGTATAGACCCCTAAGCGTTGGGCGGCATTCGAAAACTCTTCAAAAGCTGTACCTATGGCATCCCCAGATTCTCTCAAAAAGTGAGCAGGCATAACGATTTTATGTTTCATCATATCGCTAAATGCAATCATCATCTGGCTTGGGTCTACTTCAAATATATGCTTAACAAACTCGCTGTAGGCATTAAAATGTCGCATCTCGTCTCCTGCTATAATTCTACACATTTTGGCCAAGGATTTGTTAGAATACTCTTTTGCCAATTTGGCTACCCGACTATGTGAGACATTGGTCGCCAATTCTTGAAAGCTTGTATATACAAAGTTTTTATAAGGATCTCTATCGGTTCCTATATCAAAACCATCATTAATCAAGTGTTGTGTAGTACGTTCTACTTCAATCATATTAACTCGACCCGATAAATACAGATATTTATTTAGCGTATCCCCATGTCGATTCTCTTCGCTAGTCCAATACCGCACCCACTTTGCCCATCCATTATCTTTTCCCCCATCATGTTGATTAATCCCTTCAACATCCATCAGCCAGGATTCATAAGTTGGTAGTGCTTCTTCAGTAATAGTATCTCCTACCAAAACAACCCAAAAATCATATGGTAATTCTTTTGCTAATGCTCTCAACTCTTTTACTTCTTCATAAAAAATATCTTCGTTTTGAGAGTCTGGCAAAAAATCTGTTGGTTGCCATACCGTGTCAATAGGGATTAAGAATTTATCGATAAAAGAATCTACTTTCTTCTCGAGCAACTGCATTACTTCTAATCGTATATTATCTAAGGCCATAATGAGATTGTGTTACGTTTTTATTGCTAAAGTAATCCTTTCTTCTATCTTTTCGAGTAATATTTCAGGTTCTTTATCATTTATTAGCGGTTCTTGTACTTCGAGTTTCAAATGTACGCCAAGACCCATTGGAAAATTTCCGTATCGTAAAAATTTCCAACTATTAGTAATTGCTACGGGTACAATAAGGGCATCAGGAGCTTTTTTCAATAAAATTTTCAGACCTGTGGGTGCAAAAGGTTTTAATTTTCCATCCCGGCTTCTGGTTCCCTCGGGGAAAATGACTGCAGAAAAATTATGTTCAGCAATGAACTTCGCAAATGTTGCTAATGCAGGAATGGATTGCTTAGGATTCTTTCGATCAATTAAAACGTTATCCCCATGTTTAAGGTTGTATGAGATACTTGGTATCCCTTTACCTAATTCTATTTTAGAGATAAATTTTGGTTTATTTTTACGTAAGTACCATGATAGTAAAGGAATATCAAACATACTTTGATGATTAGAAACAATAATTAACGGTCGGTTAATAGGTAGCTTATGGTTGTTTTTAAAACTAATCGAAGCCCCTAGAAGGTGTAAACATCGTAATAAGAACAGATTCATGATATTTACTACTCCCCTATGTATAGAAGCGCCTCCAATATTTTTACCCAACCATTGCAAAGGATGAAAAATGACTAATGTTAACCCAAAACACATATAGAAAACTATAGAAAGAGGATAACTGATCATCTTTTTAAATCTCTCCATTTCTTTTATTCAAATACATTTGGCGTAAAACACGAAGTTTAAGTAAAATCGTTAGTGTACTGAAACGGTTTTACTTAAACTTCGTATATATTACTTTTAATTTAATACGACTTTTTTAAAAGAATGCCCAAAAAGCGAACAAATTGCTTTTAGCAGTGTTCGTTATACGCATCTTTGAGGTTTTCTGCGATCATTTCTGCAGGTCGACCCTCGATGTGATGTCGCTCCAGCATATGAACCAGTTCGCCATTTTTAAAAAGTGCCATAGATGGTGATGAAGGTGGAAAAGGAATCATATAGCCTCTCGCTTTATCGGTTGCCTCTCGATCCACTCCTGCAAAAACAGTAATTAAATGATCAGGTGTTTTATCATTGTCTAATGAAACTCTCGCTCCCGGACGGGCATTTGCAGCGGCACAACCACATACCGAATTTACAACGACCAATGTAGTTCCTTCTTTTGTCATAGCCTCTTCTACAGCTTGGGCTGTATGTAATTCTTGGAAACCGATGTTGGTCAAATCTTCACGCATTGGTTTAACTAAATCTGCTGGATACATATCTTACCTATTTTTTGTTTAAATTTTGACTGCAAAGATACAAATTAAGTAGCAGTTCTAGAATACTCCATTCTGATCCTCATGCCATTATTTAACTAAAATTATGATTTATTTGGGTAACAAAAATAAGAACCATCTTATCGAATACCTAAACTGTATTTCTTACTCGTATTTTTTAAAGTATCTTTACCCTCGAAAAAAGGATTTGAATGATTAAGTGGTTTGCTGCGATATTAGGATATGTATTTTTTAGGCTTCCGGGTGGTGTGCTTGGTTTTATAATAGGAAGTCTTCTCGACTCATCGACAATTAAAACCAGGGGTGGTTTTTCATCTGTTTTTTCTGAAAGTAAGCAGGTTACTCCGGCCGATTTTGAGCTCAATTTACTTTCGTTATCCTCTATCGTAATCAAGGCAGATGGCAAAGTAAATCAAACCGAACTTGATTATGTACGTAGCTATTTTGTGAGTGCGTATGGTAAAGAACGCGCCAATGCCACGTTTAGAACATTTAACGAAATTATTAAAAACCGGGATGTTTCTGCACATCGAATTTGTGCCTACATCAATCAACATACCCGCTATCCTTCTCGACTTCAAATTCTTCATTTTCTGTTCGGAATTGCTAATGCAGACGGCACTGTAAGTACCGCAGAGGCAAATGAAATTCAAAATATTGCAAAATTTTTGCGCATCAATTTTAGAGATTTTGAAAGTATAAAGGCCATGTTTTTCAAAACAGGAGATCATGCCTACAAAATCCTGGAAATAGAAAAAACCGCAAGCGATGCCGAAGTAAAAAAAGCATTTAGAATCATGGCAAAAAAATATCACCCTGATAAACTACAGCATATGGACGAGGTATATAGAAAAGGAGCGAAAGAAAAATTTCAGGAAGTTCAAAAAGCATATGATCAGATTAAAAAAGAGCGTGGTATGAGCTGATACACTATCTAATCTATCATAAAACTGCCTTTTATGTACATCTATGCTGTTATTGTAATTTAATTTGGTGGTATATCGAGTTATTTATTTCAGCATTCTCGCCCAAAGCATGCGCAAGAAATTTAACGGTGGTAAACTTGCCATAATGCTAACGTCTTCTAATATTTTACTTTCTTCATCTAAAAATTTTAAAATTTGCGAAGTCTTGTTTCGCTGAAATAATTTTGAAAATAATGAAGCGCCTAAGTAATTCTTTTTATACAAAAGATCGATAAACAGTAAATCATAATACCAAAACTTGGTTTTTTTGCCAAATTTAGACAGGTCATCATTTTTTTTAAGAAAAGCGGAGAGTTGTAGTGTTTTTTTTGAGGTAAGATTAAATGTAAATCCGGTACTTGGTTTGGTCCACCCGCCGGCGGTCCCTATGTGAATCAAATTTTTAGAATTATGTTGTGAAAACTCGTAGCAGGTCATTGGGATACATCCTTTTTCTTTTTCAGTAATCTGATAGGTTGTAATTCCTTTTTCGTTTAGGTAATTTTCGATTTCACTTTCGTACTCTTCTTCTTTTAAAAGGGTTTCTGAAAATAATGTGTATTCAAACAATGCTTCGGTTTTAGAAAAAGGGAGCACATACATGAATCTCGTATTTCCTTTTTGTGGTACGGCAAAATCCATAAAAGTAGCCATACTATCATCAAAAACAGGTAGAGGTGTCTGAATAAACCAACCTATAAAATGCTGATTTAAAACCGGGTATTTTTGTTGGTCTTTATACGCTGAAGTAAAGGGAATGCTATTAAAAACTTTGGTGCCGTGATACTTGTTTTGATCGGTTGTTACCACTACTTTACTTTCTTGATCTTTGACTGTAAGAACATTTTCTAAAACGATAGTAACATTGGCTCTTTTTTTCACCTTATCGATGATAAAACTGTAAAATGCCTGGCTACGAAGCATTTTATATTGATAAGGCAAAATATCTATCTTCTTTTTAAACCATTCACTACCAAAATAAATGTGATGCCACTTTTTTATCAAAATTTCGTCCCAACTCCCTTCACCTTTTTCCCAATAACACCATGTACGATCATTGCTGTTTTTGATCTCTTTATCGATCATTAAGATCTGTTTTTTATCAAAATGAGGATCTGAGATAAGTTGATGTATGAGTATCAAGCCTGCTGCTCCTGTACCTGTTATAATGTAATCATATGTTTGCATTCACACGAATAAAAAGACGCTAAAAAAGAACAATATAGCAATAAAAATATGCAGGGAAACGGTAAAATGAAATACTTTTATGCTACGCTGCAGCAATACATGAGCCAATAAGGCCACAAAAAACCAACCCACATAGTTTTGAAGGGGTACAATTTCCTCTTCAAATTTCCAGAAATCAAATTTGGGCGCAGAAACTTCGATAATAAGATCTAAAAACACCATCAATATCGATCCCAATACCGAGGATATCCATAAATTACTTTGTAATTTCTTTACAATACCTGCAGAGCAGTACGTTAAAATGGCCCAATTGAGCCCAATAGTCCAGGGTACCCCTAAAACTTTGGGACCCAGATTCTCACCATAGTCATACGCTCCAAAAATTAACCCGTAATTCGCACCTAGAAACTCTGTGACCATTCCAATTCCAAAGGGGATGCAAAGCGCTAAGAGTACGGTTTTGTTGAAATCCGCATTCCAGAGGATGATTAGAAAATAAACAAGTAAATTGAGCCAGGTTAATGATAAGAACCACTGTTTGTAGCCCATTAAAATCCCTAGTACGCCAGAAATAGTAAATAACCAAACAACGAATATCGAAATGTATTTTTTTCTACTGCTATCCATAGTCTTACAAATGATAATCTTTTTGAATTAATTCTGATACAATCTTACCAGACAACAAACATAAAGGAATCCCCCCTCCAGGATGCACACTGCCCCCGCAGAAATATAAATTTTTAATCCTTTTTGAAAAATTAGGATGTCTTAAAAAAGCAGCAAACTTCGTATTACTGGCAGCACCATATAGCGAACCCTGATACGATTGCGTTTTACTTTCTATTGTTCTGGGATCTAGAATTTCTTCGGTCTCAACCACATCTTGAATGTTTGTTTTCAGGATTCTGGATAATTTTTTGAAAATTTGATTTCGTGACCTAGTAATGATTTGATCCCAATCCTGTCCTTTATTACCAGGAACATTAATCATTACAAACCAGTTCTCACAACCTTTGGGCGCATCGTTCTCTTCATTTTTTGAGGTGATATTAATATATACTGTAGGGTCGCTATACACTGTGTTTTGATTAAAAATACAGTCAAATTCCTTTTTATAATCCTGAGAAAAAAAGATGTTATGCAGATCCAGTTCTGGAAACTTCTTTTGTATGCCCCAATAAAAGATAAGAGCAGAACTGGATCTTGACTGTTGTAGTACGTTAACCGGGGCTTTTTGATCTGGCAAAAGTCGTTTGTACGTAGGAACAATATCCATATTTGAAATGATAACATCTGCCGGAATGTCTTTTTCGCCCACCTTTACTCCTACTGCGCTTTTATTTGCCACTACGATTTGCTCTACCTTAGCATTAAAATGAAAAGTAACCCCCAAATCTAGTGCTAATTGATAGAGGCTTTTGGTAATGCTATACATTCCGCCTTTCGGAAAATACGTACCGTAATATTGTTCGAGATGAGGAATCATAGACATAATCCCCGGAGTAAGATAAGGCGAAGAGCCATTGTAAGTGGCAAACCTGTTAAAGAATTGTACCATTTTTGGATCTGCGTAGGCTTGATTATTCACCTGATCTAATGATTTATTGACATCTAAAGCCTGTACTCTTAGTATCGCTTTGATAGTATCCCAAGAAAAGTATGTGGTTATTTTGTGTAACGACTTTTCTAAAAACAAAGATGCGGTAAGGTCGTATTTTCGTTTACTTTTTTTAAAATATTCTAAAATTTTTGAGGCTTCTACATCGAAAACCTGAGAAGCGTTTCGGGCAAACTTTTCTTGATCTGCATGAGCAGTAAATCTAGTACCGTCTTCAAAGAAATATGTACAAACATTTTCTTTTTTGATATATTGAAAATAAGCTTCAGTAGATTTTCCAGAGATCGCGAATAGTTCTTCTACAAATTGTGGCATGGTAAACAAAGAGGGACCGCAATCAAAACGATATCCTTTTTTGTGTATTTCTGTTAGTTTCCCCCCAGGCGAGTCATTATTTTCAAAAACATGAACATCCATGTTTAAATTTTGTAATCGTATGGCAGTAGCTATGCTGGCGATACCAGATCCTATAAGTACGGCTTTTTTTCTTTGCATGATGTGCTTCTGGTATTGAACTAGTTTTACGTAACAAAACTAAGCAACGTAAATTGAATTCTTCAAAAATCAACAATTAGAAGATAATGTACTTTATGCTACCGTAATTTTTGTATATCTTTAACTTCTGTCGAAGTCGTATGAAGTTATCTGTACTTGTCTTATGTTTTGTTTTCTTACCTTTCAAAATGACCGCGCAGGGGTCTGTACTACTCGAAAATCTTCTAGATAGTAGTACACTTAACCTACAAGACACCCTATTGTATGGTACTAAGAGCATTGAATTTCTTAAAGTAATTGAAGATTCTAGATGCCCGAAAGATAGGAACTGTTTCTGGTCGGGCAAAGCTACTGCCCTAGTACGCATTTACGAAAATGGAACTCATAAAGAAGATAAGGAACTGGTTTTTGGAGCAGATCATATTCAACCATATGCTCCCGCTAAGCTATGCGCTATCGATCAAAAAATACTATATGTTTACGATCTTTATCCCTACCCTTCATCTACGGGTACTTCTCGTAAATCATTATATTATTTACAGTTCGTAGTAAAATAATCTATAGAAATCATTTCCTTTGCCAAATGATTTCGAAAAAAGTTACGGCGCATCTGGCGTTAATTAGTGTCAATATGATCTACGGCGCGAATTATCTTATAGCCAAAGGGCTTATGCCAAATAGAATCGAAGCTTCTGCCCTTGTATTTTTGCGTATTAGCGGTGCCGGAATATTATTTTTAACACTACGTATTTTTCACAAAGAAAAAATCGATAGAAAAGATATTCCCCGATTGGCTTTATGCGGATTACTAGGGGTGGCCACCAATCAATTTTTCTCTATGAATGGCCTAAGTCTTACCTCTCCTGTAGATGCCGCCATTATAATTACAGCAATGCCTGTTTTTACCGTGGTTATTAGTCGTTTTTTGCTTAAAGAGCCTTTTACCCTACAACGAATAGCAGGTATTTCTATTGGAGCAACAGGCGCTACTTTACTCATTTATTTAGGGAATTCAGGATTAGGAACTGGTTCGTTAAGAGGAAACATTTTTGTATGCATCAACGCTTTGGCATTTGCTTTTTACCTGGTTATCGTAAAACCGTTGATGTCTAGGTATAGCCCGGTTACAGTGATTCTCTGGACTTTTTTGTTTGGGTTTATTTTTATGTTTCCGTTTTGTATTGTACCTGCAATACATACCGATTTTCAGTCTTTAACTGTATCAAACTGGATTTCTTTAACATATGTAGTCATCGGACCTACTTTTCTAGCTTATTTATTGAATATGTTTGCGCTTCAGTATGTAAAGCCAACGGTTTCGAGCAGTTATATTTATGTGCAGCCGGCAGTAGCCATGATTCTTGTAGCTGCAGTATCGTATAGTATGGTGAACAGCCAATATGAAGGTGATATTACGCTTACCAAATTATTGTGTTGTGTATTGATTGTGATCGGGGTTTATCTTATTAGTAGTGCCCCAGTAGCACGGCTAAAGAAACGAAAGTTTTAACGACACCCACAATCTGAACTGGCACAAGATGATGAGGACTTCTTTTTTGAAGAAGATGGTGACGGTTTCCAGAAGAATTTTTGAATCAAATACCCTACTGCCCCACCAAAAACAAGAAAAACAAGTATATTTTGAAAGATGATATTCATAAGTATTTATTTAATATTGAATTAAATTTTTTTGAATATCCGCTATACATCATAGCATTAACTTTAATGTCTGGTCGAGCGCAGTCGAGATCTGATTTAGAGCTCGTTAGGTTTACTAACCTCTCGACTGCGCTCGAGGAGACAGTGCAGTATGATTGATTACGGATATTCATATGAAATTCTTACTATTTTATGAATGATGAATTTTAATCGATATTCCAAAGACTTATTATTGTTCATTTTATACAAATATACAAAATCAATACCTGTAACTATTTTAAAATTTGATACGCTATCAGCGCTACGCCATAAGCCAGAATACTCATAGAAACTAATTGTATAACTGGCCATTTCCAGCTATTTGTTTCTCGTTTTACGATGGCCAGGGTACTCATACATTGCATGGCGAATGCATAAAAGAGCAATAATGATATTCCGCTAGCAAAATTAAACAGAGGTCCTCCTAAAACGGGGTTCACCTCTGCTGCCATTCTGTTTTTTATGGTCTCGTCTTCTTCACTGCCAACGCTATAAATTGTTGCCAAAGTACCTACAAAGACTTCTCTGGCGGCAAAGGAACTAATAATTCCGATCCCTATTTTCCAATCGTACCCCAATGGTGCGACTAGAGGCTCTATAGCTTTACCTGCATATCCTATGAATGAATGTTCTAATTTATAAGATGCAATTTTCTTTTTTTGTTCCTCTTCAGAAAGATCAGTAAATTGACCGGTTACGATTTCTTGAGCGTTACTAAAGTTCTCATTGGGTCCGTAACTTGCCAAAACCCACAAAATGATCGAAATAGCCAGAATAATTTTTCCTGCACCCAATACAAATGCCTTTGTTTTTTCAACAACATTAATGATGACATTTTTGAATAACGGAATTTTATAATCCGGCATTTCTATCACAAAATATGAAGTACTTTTCATCTTCAAAATTCTATGAAGTAACCATGCAGCTGCGATTGCAGTGGCAAAACCCAAAAAGTATAAAAACATAAGGGTTAGACTTTGATAACCAAAAATCCATCCTATTTTTTTATCAGGAATAACAAGTGCAATAATAATGAGATAAACCGGTAATCTAGCCGAGCAAGTTGTAAAAGGCACTACCAATATAGTAATCAACCGTTCTTTCCAGCTTTCGATATTGCGAGTAGCCATAACTGCCGGTATAGCACAAGCAGTACCAGAAACCAGCGGCACCACACTCTTGCCACTTAACCCAAATCGCCTCATAATGCGATCCATCAAAAACACTACCCTACTCATATAGCCGCTTTCTTCTAAAATTGAAATGAAGAGAAACAAAAACGCTATTTGAGGAATAAAAATGACAATCCCACCCAATCCGGGTATAATTCCTTCAGTAATTAAATCGACAAAGGGACCCGAAGGTAATATCGACTTTGTTGTCTCACTTAACCAGGCAAATGCCTCATCAATCATATCCATTGGGTACGAAGACCAATCGTAAATCGCCTGAAAGATGACCAAAAGAATTCCGAAGAAAATAAAATACCCCCAAAACTGATGAGTCAGGATTTTGTCAAGTTTGGCACGCATTCCTGTTGCGGCTTTTTCATCTATAACAAGTGCTTTTTTAAGCACATTATTAATAAATTGGTATCGCTTTATAGTTTCTTTTTGCTGAAGTCTTTTTAATTCACTTTCTGATTTAATTTTAAAATCTGGAGTAGTCACATACTCCTGTTTGTCTACTTTTCTAAAGTTTACATCCTGCGTAATCACTAACCAAAGCTTGTATAGCGACTGATTAGGAAATGTCTTTTGCAACTTTTTAAAATAGTCTGGAGCAAATGACAATGCCTGAAGACAGGGTGTTTTTGGTAATAATGTGTAGGACTCGATCAATGCTTTAAGCGTATCGATTCCTTCTTTTTTTCGTGCGCTTACCAGAGCAATTTTAGTGTTTAGCTCTTTTTCTAATAAAGGAATATCGAGGGTAATGCCGCGTCTCTTCATTCGATCTGCCATATTAATGACCAAAATCGTAGGAATCTCTAAATCTTTAATTTGAGTAAAAAGTAAAAGATTTCTTTTCAGGTTTTCAACATCACTTACCACTACTGCTACATCAGGAAAATCGATGTCATTTTTATTTAAAAGTAGCTCTATTACCACATTTTCATCTAAAGAAGAAGCGTTGAGACTGTAAGTACCCGGAAGATCCAAAATATGCGCTTTTACCCCTTTCGACAATTTGCAAACACCCTCTTTTTTTTCGACTGTAATACCGGGGTAATTTCCCACTTGTTGATTAAGGCCTGTTAGCAGGTTAAAAACTGATGTTTTTCCGGTATTTGGGTTTCCTAATAATGAAACTTTAATTGGTTTAGCCATATATATTCCTTACGACTAAATAATTTGAACTTCTATTTGAGCTGCTATGTCTTTGCGTATTGCAAGATGACTACCATTAATCATTAGATACATTGGGCATTGAAAAGGTGCCGTCTGGATCAATTCTACTTCATTTCCCGGCAAACATCCCATCTCGAGTAATTTTAACGGAATTCTATCTGAGGTTATTTCTTTTATTAATGCGCGTTGACCTCGTTTGAGATGAGCTATAGTAGTCTTCAAAAAAATTATTTAGATTGATTTTAAACAAGACAAAAGTAACTGAAAAAATCGTATTAGGAAAGCCCTGCCCTTAAAATAGGCTTAACAATTCGTTAAAATAGAATGCATTTGTACCTCTAAAGGATATGATATACCGAAGCGACTCGAAATTGAAAATTTGTTTCCAGCAAACACCCATCCAAGGGCTTATACCGAAGTAGTTTACTTCCCCTCTTTTTTTAGAAGGATAATATCTTCTATCAATCGATCGATTTCTTCTGGATTGGTACCGTCATAAAATCCACGAATTCGCCTTTTTGTATCAACCAACACAAAATTTTCAGTATGTACCATATCATAAGGACCGCCATCACCATCTGATTTGGCTGCCAAATATGATTTTCGTGCCAGATCGTAAATCTGTTTCTTGTCACCGTTTACCAAATTCCATTTTGAATCGATCACTCCTTTTTTTTGCGCATATGCTTTAAGTCTTGGCACACTATCAATTTTTGGAGTTACGGTATGTGATAATAACAAAACCTCTTGATCATCAATCAAGCGATCCTGAATCTCTTTCATATGACCCGTCATAATCGGGCAGATCGTTTGACAGGTAGTAAAGAAAAAATCGGCCACATAAATTTTATCCTTGTAATCCTGCTGAGTAATTGATACTCCGTTTTGATTAGTCAGATTGAAATCAGCTATTTGATGATATTTCCGTATGTATTGAACCGTGCTGTCTACCAATTCGGTATTTACCATATCAGGCTCATATACGGGTAATTTTCGATCTGGTTTCAGGATAGAATAAATTATCGAAACGATAATGGCAGATAATACAAAGAGTACTACTGCAAAAAATTTATATTTGGCAAAAAACTGAAGCATCCTTACATTTTTCTGGCTGCAAAATTACGGGTATTTTGACTGAAAAGTGCTTTTACCGCATTAAAATAATACTAAAAGTTAGGATATCGCGTATACATATTTTTATATACTCTAGTAAAAGGTTACTTTTGCGTGATTTAATTTTGAACAAGACCTATGAGTCCATTTTTTGTAAAAGCTATACAGCTATTATTAAGTTTATCCATCCTGATCGTTTTACACGAATTGGGACATTTTATACCGGCAAAACTATTTAAAACCAGAGTTGAAAAATTCTATCTTTTTTTTGATGTCAAGTTTTCGCTATTTAAGAAAAAAATAGGGGAAACCGTATACGGTATAGGTTGGTTACCTTTGGGCGGCTATGTTAAAATTTCGGGAATGATCGATGAGAGCATGGACAAAGAGCAAATGGCCGGGCCACCACAACCTTGGGAATTTCGATCGAAACCAGCCTGGCAAAGACTTATTATTATGTTAGGTGGGGTAACCGTAAATATTATTCTTGGTTTTTTAATCTACATGGCCATTATATTTACCTGGGGAATAAGTTACGTGGGCTTCGAGGATATGCCTAAAGGATTTGCAGTAGAAGAATCTTTTAAAGCGTATGGTTTTGAGGACGGAGACCGTATTCTATCTGTAAATGGTGAACCGCTTCAAGACGTAACAGATATTAATCACTATCTGTTTATGCGCGATGTAGAAACCATACGAGTAGTACATCAAAACGGTCAGGAAGAAACCATTACACTTCCCGAAGATATCGGCACAACCATGTTTGAATCTGGAGTGCTACGCCCTTTTTCTGCACTAATGCCACCGGTTTTGGATAGTATTATCCAAGGGTCTCCTGCCAATCAAGCAGGATTGCAAAAGGGAGACAAAATTTTATCGCTTAATGATCAAAAGGTAGATTATTGGAGTGACTTTAATAGTATAAAAGCAAAAGACACTACAGATACCGCTATTAAAGTTACCTATCTTAGGGATGGTAAAGAGAATACCGTGCAAATAGTACCCGACGAAGACGGTGCTTTTGGCGTGTATCCCAAAGTAAATTATACCGTACAACACAAAGAATATTCGTTGGTCGAAAGTATTTCAAAAGGGTTTGAATTTGGATACTGGACCTTGCATGATTATGTTGCGCAATTTAAATACGTATTTACTAAAAAAGGGGCCAGCCAGGTAGGTGGATTTGGAGCCATAGGTAATCTTTTTCCAGATACTTGGGATTGGAGGGCCTTTTGGGGTACTACTGCATTTATTTCGATTATCTTGGCGTTTATGAATATACTGCCTATACCTGCATTAGACGGAGGACATGTCATGTTTTTGTTATATGAAATTATAGCCGGTAGAAAACCCAATGATAAGTTTATGGAATATGCGCAATTGGTAGGTTTTATTATTCTCATCGCGCTTTTACTCTTTGCCAACGGAAACGATATTTATCGAGCCATTACCGGAAAGTAGTAAACTTCTTTATAACGAGGCTTTTAGATATTTTTATGAACAAAACTTTCATTTTTAGAAACGAATCAAAGAATACAGCCCCTTTGGCGGTACCAATAAAAAACAAAAAAATCTTTTTGAGATACAAAAAATAGTATATATTTGCACTCGCAAAAGAGAAAAACATCTTCTTTTTGCTAAGAAATAGTCCTCCTTAGCTCAGTTGGTTAGAGCATTTGACTGTTAATCAAAGGGTCCTTGGTTCGAGCCCAAGAGGGGGAGCTTCATAATTAAAGAGTTACAATTAGAATTGTAGCTCTTTTTTGTTTTTAGAAGATTTGCATAGAAAATATATAACCTCTACTGAAACAAGCATGGGAATGAATTTCCAATTGTGATTTAATGTACTTTCTAAAAATGTGACCTAAAAAAAATAGCGCAATTTGTCAATGAATTTCCAAAGTTCGAAGATATCTAAAATAATCGATTTTCACTTCAGGAGGGTTCTAAGAAAAAGAAAGCGACCCTTGTAAGGCCGCTTTAAATGTTTTCACAACGGAATAATCCTTATTGTGAATTGCTTTCAATATTTCAAAAATACGCAAAAAAAAATTACGTTCATTGTGGTTTTTCACAAATCTATTGAAGTGTTTTTGCTTATATTAGAAAGTAAATAATCGAATCTATACCATGAAAAGAATATTAGGTTTGGATCTTGGAACCAATTCAATCGGCTGGGCGTTAATTAACGAAGCAGAAAATGATCAAGAGGAATCTTCTATAGTGAAATTAGGTGTGCGTGTAAATCCACTGACCGTAGATGAAAAAACCAATTTTGAAAAAGGAAGACCCCTTTCTACAAATGCTGAGAGAACTCAAAAGAGAGGTATGCGTCGTAATCTGCAGCGCTATAAACTTAGAAGAGAAACGCTTATTCATATTTTAAGAGAGCATCATTTCATTTCAGGAGAAACACCACTCACAGAGATTGGAAAAAATACCACACATCAAACCTTGTCCCTAAGGGCTCGGGCAGCTATAGAAAAAATTGCGTTGGAAGATCTGGCTAAAGTACTTTTAGCCATTAATAAAAAAAGAGGCTATAAAAGCAGTAGAAAAGCTGCTAACGAAGAAGAAGGACAAGCTATTGATGGCATGCAAATTGCCAAAACTTTGTATGATGAAAATCTTACCCCAGGACAGTACGCCTTACAAATACTTGAAAAAGATAGTAAATACATTCCTGATTTTTATCACTCAGACCTTCAAGAGGAATTTGATACTATTTGGAATACCCAAAAACAGTACTATCCTAATATCTTGACAGAAGGGCTTTACAAAGAACTTAAAGGTAAAAACAAAAGTCAAACCTGGGCGATATGCCAACAGCCCTTTTCCATCGTAGGAATCAAGAGGATAGGTACTGCTGCTCAAAAACGTAAAGAGAATTATAAATGGAGGGTGCAGGGATTACAAGAGCAATTGGAATTAGAACACCTGGTCATTGCCCTACAGGAAATAAACAATAACATCAATCAATCCAGTGGGTATCTGGGGGCAATTTCTGACCGAAGTAAGCAGTTATACATGAACAATGAAACGGTGGGTCAATATTTATATAAACAATTAGTAAGAGATCCTCATACTTCCTTAAAAAATCAAGTTTTTTATCGACAGGATTATCTGGACGAGTTTGAAAGGATTTGGGAAACACAGGCTACATTTTATAAGGAACTGACTCTTGGTTTGAAAGATAAAATTCGAGATACTATCATTTTCTATCAACGTAAATTAAAATCCCAGAAAGCGTTACTTAGTTTTTGTCAATTTGAAAGTTGGAAGCAAGAATATATTCAAAAAGAAACGGGAAAGACTAAAACGCGTACTATCGGTAAGCGGGTTATCCCGAAGTCTTCGCCATTATTCCAGGAGTTCAAAATATGGCAGAATCTGAATCATCTTGTTTTTACTAATGATGAAGAAAAAAAGAAGATAGAAGTTAAAGATTTAGATCAGGAAGTACGGCAAGTACTATTTGACGAGTTGAATCTAAGAGGAGATTTAACTGCAAAAGAGGCATTGAAAGTACTTTCTCAATATATGAAATTAGGAAAAGTAAGCCAATGGCGATCCAACTTTGAAAAAATAGAAGGTAATCGTACGAATGCAGCACTATATAATATATTTCAAACTATTTCAGAACGTGAAGGCTATGGCTTAGATTGGAAAAAAAAGTCTGCTTCTGAAATTAAGAATGAACTGGCGACTACATTTCCGGAACTTGGAATAGATCCTACTATTTTTGACTTTAATGCGCATGAGAACCTACAACAACAACCAAGCTATCAATTGTGGCATCTACTGTATGCTACAGAAGAAGACGACAAAGTGACTGAAAAGGATAGGCTTATTTATGGCAACTCTAGTGTCTCTTTAAAAAAGAAACTTCAGGACAAATTTGGTTTTAAGCCAGAATACAGTTCATTATTGGCTAACATCTCTTTTTCGCAAGATTATGGAAACCTTTCGGCTAAAGCTATACGTAATATTTTTCCTTACCTGCAACAGGGTCATTTATATTCAGAAGCTTGTAAACTGGCTGGCTATAATCATTCCCATAGTTTAGATAAGGAAGCATTAAAGGATAGGGTTTTAAAGCCGAAGCTTGAAATTCTAAAGAAAAACAGCCTACGCAATCCAGTAGTAGAAAAAATCCTGAATCAGATGGTGAACGTAGTAAATCAAGTGATTGAAACTTACGGAAAACCGGATGAAATACGGATTGAACTAGCTCGGGAACTAAAAAAATCAGCAAAAGAACGTGCCGAAATGACTAAGAGCATTGCCGATGCTACAAGGCGCAATGATGAAATACGTAAAATTATAAACAGAGATTATAAAATCCCCAATCCCACTAAAAATGATGTCATCCGCTACCGGTTATATAAAGAACTGGAATCCAGAGGTCATAAAGATTTATTTACAGATACATACATTGCGCCGGATAAATTATTTTCAAAAGAAATAGATATAGAACATATTATTCCAAAAGCGCTATTGTTTGACGATTCATTTTCAAATAAGACGCTAGCGTTTAAAAAGGATAACCTTAAAAAAGCCAATAGAACGGCTTATGATTTTATCTCCCAAGATTATAACTCAACATTAGAGCAGTTTAAAGAACGTGTTGAAGGAATGGTAAAAAACAAAACTATAAGTAGGACTAAAGGCAAAAAACTTTTGATGTCTTTAAGAGAAATTCCTGATGAGTTTATTGAACGTGATTTACGAAATACTCAATATATTGCAAAAGAGGCACGTAAAATGCTTTTTGAGGTATTCAGAGAAGTGACACCTACTACAGGAAGTATAACTAATAAACTTAGAAATGATTGGGATCTGGTAAACGTGATGAAAGAGCTTAATTTGCCAAAATATCGTGCTTTAGGTCTAACCGAGTTTGAAGAACGTTTAGATAAATCTTCAGGAAAAATAATAAAACGTGAAGTGATCAAAGACTGGACAAAAAGAAATGATCATCGCCATCATGCTATGGATGCACTCACCGTTGCATTTACAACCAAAAACCATATTCAATACATAAACAATTTAAGTGCCAGAAAAGATACTTCGCAGGATAATCACCCAGTCATAAAAAATATTGAGGCGCTGATTACCGAGAAAAATCATAAAGGGAAACGTATTTTTAAAAGCCCTTTGCCCCGCTTTCGCGAAAGCGCTAAAGAACATACCGAGAGTATTTTAATAAGTTTTAAAAACAAAAATAAGGTGGTCACCAAAAATGTGAATGTAACCAAAGTAGGTAAAGGTAAAATCAATACTAAGGTTCAGCTCACTCCGCGCGGACAATTACATAAAGAAACTATTTATGGAAAATCGAAACGTCCGCTTAAGAAGCCTATTAAGGTCAATAAGAGGTTTACCCTTGAACAGGCGCATCTTATCATAAATTATCAGGAAAGAAAAACAGTTTTAGCTCACCTACAAAAATATGATCATAATCCTGAGGTTGCTTTCGATACTAAAACCCTGAAAAAGGAGCCATTGATATGCCAAAAAGAGGTACTTAAAGAAGTGTATTGTTTTGAAGAAATCTATACGATCAGAAAAGATATTACTTACGATAATTTTAAAAATGAAAAACATCTTGATAAAATTCTAGATGAAGGGGTGAAAACGACCTTAAAAAACAGACTTAAAATATATCATGAAGATTTTAAAAAAGCCTTTTCTGATTTGGACAAAAACCCTATCTGGCTCAATGAACAGAAAAGAATACCTATTAAGCGTGTTACGATAACCGGAGTAAGCAATGCCGAGCCCCTGCATATTGCCAAAGACCATCTGGGAAATCATATACATAAGAATAACAGAGACATTCCGGTAGATTATGTCAGTACTGGTAATAATCATCATATTGCCATTTATGAAGATGAGGATGGAAATCTGCAAGAAGAGGTGGTTTCCTTTTACGAAGCTGTGATCAGGAAAAACCAGGGAAATGCAGTAATCAATAAAAATCATTCTAAAGGCTGGAAATTTCTATTTACCATGAAACAAAATGAAATGTTTGTTTTTCCTGCTGAAGATTTTAACCCTTTAGAGATAGATCTGTTGGATCCTAGAAATAGTTCTTTGATTTCTCCTTACCTATTTAGAGTTCAAAAGATTGCAACTAAGAATTATATGTTCAGGCACCATTTAGAAACTACAATAACAAATAATATTGATTTTACTTATAGACATTATCAATCTACGAATCTATTGAAGGGTATTGAAAAAGTTCGATTAGATCACATAGGTCAAATCGTTCAAATAGGAGAATATTGATATGATTAAACGCACCCTCTTTTTCGGCAACCCTGCTTATCTAAGCACTAAAAACGAACAGTTAGTCGTCAATTATCCTGAAAAGGAAAAGGGAGAAAAGTCTATTCCTATTGAGGATCTTGGATACGTTGTGTTGGAAAACCCACAGATCACGATCACTAATGGATTATTAATGAAATTAGTACAAAACAAAACCGCAGTGATCACCTGTGACCAACAACATCTACCTTGCTCTTTTTTACAGCCTCTTGTGGGTCATAGCGAACAAACAGCACGTTTTCGGCATCAATTGAATGCCAGTGTTCCTTTGAAAAAGAATTTATGGCAGCAGACAGTTACTGCCAAGATTGAAAACCAGGCAGCTCATTTTTTGCAACAAGGTAAAAATGCACTACGTTTAAAACGTTATGCGAAAGAAGTACGGAGTGGTGATTTAGGCAATGAAGAAGCACTCGCAGCAGCCTTTTATTTTCAAAATCTTTTTGATCTTGATGGTTTTAGCCGAAATCAAAAAGGAGTAGCTCCTAATAATTTACTGAATTATGGCTATGCTATTTTAAGGGCTATAGCGGCCAGGGCTTTGGTGAGCAGCGGGTTATTGCCCAGCGTAGGAATCTTTCACAGTAATAAATACAATGCCTTTTGCCTGGCAGACGATGTCATGGAACCGTATCGGCCTTTTGTGGATTCCGTAGTGTATGATATCGTAGAAACGGGTTGTAATCTTGAAGAATTTACTACAAATATGAAATCTCAACTATTATGCATTCCCACCCTGGATGTTGTACTTGATGGGAAGTTGAGTCCACTAATGAATGCAATGAGCCGAACAACCGCTAGTTTATATGAATGTTTTAAGGGAAGTCGAAGAAAAATAGTATATCCTGAATTTGCATAACGAAACTAATAATATGTATGTAAATGGAACGCTTTTCACGTTTAAATCAATACCGGTCTATGTGGGTACTTGTCTTTTTTGATCTGCCGACTGAAACACAGACGGAACGTAAGGTAGCTGCAAGATTTCGCAAAAATTTACTGAATGATGGTTTCGCTATGTTTCAATTTAGTATCTATATGCGATTTTGCGCCAGTCGCGAAAATGCTGAGGTTCATATCAAACGTACTAAAAGCGCATTGCCTAAAAAAGGAAAGATAGGCATTATGCAGATTACAGACAAACAGTTCGGGATGATAGAACTTTTTCATGGTCAAAAGGAAGTAGAACCTGAGCCGCCAAGTCAGCAATTGGAACTATTTTGACAGTATAAAATCTTAGTATACAGAACAGATCTAATTACTGTAATACAAAAAACACTAATCCTATCATAAATATAAAACACAGAATACCAGCTAATTGAAGCAAGTATCCTGTGAATCATCACTAAAATAGTAATCTTGAAAGCAATTCACAACAGGTTCTGAAGAGGCAAATAGACGACACAGCCTGTGAATCATCACTAAAATAGTAATCTTGAAAACGACCGAAGCGTTAATAAAGTGTCCAGTGGACAGTTTTAGCGTAGGTGCGAGATGGTGCGTTGGCAAATTGAATATAAAAGTTGCTTCAAAAAGATCATCCTCTCGCTTCGTACCTCTCTCGTCGGTGATCACGAATCATCACTAAAATAATGATCTTGAAAACGACCGGAGCGTTAAAAAAGTGTCCAGTGGACAGTTTTAGCGTAGGTGCGAGATGGCGCGCAGGCAAATTGAACCTAGAGGTAACTTCAAAAGGATCATCCTCTCGCTTCGTACCTCGCTCGTCGGTGATCACGAATCATCACTAAAATAGTAATCTTGAAAACGACCGAAGCGTTAATAAAGTGTCCTGTGGACAGTTTTAGCGTAGGTGCGAGATGGTGCGTTGGCAAATTGAATATAAAAGTTGCTTCAAAAAGATCATCCTCTCGCTTCGTACCTCTCTCGTCGGTGATCACGAATCATCACTAAAATAGTAATCTTGAAAACGACCGGAGCGTTAAAAAAGTGTCCAGCGGACAGTTTTAGCATAGGGGCGAGATGGTGCGTTGGCAAATGAAGTATAAAAGTTACTTCAAAAAGATCATCCTCTCGCTTCGTACCTCGCTCGTCGGTGATCACGAATCATCACTAAAATATTAATCTTGAAAACGACTGGAGCGTTAAAAAAGTGTCCAGCGGACAGTTTTAGCATAGGGGCGAGATGGTGCGTTGGCAAATGAAGTATAAAAGTTACTTCAAAAAGATCATCCTCTCGCTTCGTACCTCTCTCGTCGGTGATCACGAATCATCACTAAAATAATGATCTTGAAAACGACCGAAGCGTTAAAAAAGTGTCCAGTGGACAGTTTTAGCGTAGGTGCGAGATGGTGCGTTGGCAAATGAAGTATAAAAGTTACTTCAAAAAGATCATCCTCTCGCTTCGTACCTCGCTCGTCGGTGATCACGAATCATCACTAAAATAGTAATCTTGAAAACGACCGAAGCGTTAAAAAAGTGTCCTGTAGACAGTTTTAATCTCATTTCTGAAGAGCCTTTGGGAAAGAGGAAGATGTAAAGGCATGTTTATCTAGAAAATCAACTTCATAAGGGTCATCCTTAACCTTTTTACTACAAAAACATAACAGTAAATTTCAAATAGGTGTCCTCAGGTTTTTTTTCTTTGAAAATATATAAAACTCATCTTAATATCTATAATTAAAACCTTAAATCATGAAGAATACTACAAAATCACTACTCTCTTTATTCGTTCTTTTGGCAAGTATCCTGTCAAACGCTCAAGCATCTAACGAAACATCTGAAGTATCGAAAATTGATCATGTACTGCATATAAGTGTCGACGGACTGCGACCAGATGTACTTACATCTCTTGGTGCACAAAATGTGCCCAATTTTTTTCGTTTTCGTACTGAAGGTGCATGGACCGATAACGCAAGAACCGATGTGCTAAATACCTCTACCATTCCCGGTCATACAAGTCATATTACCGGAAGACCTGTTTTTGGGGATCAAGGTCATGGATTTTGGTGGAATAGTGATCCCGGACCTTTTACCCTGCATTCCCAAACGTATATCGCTTCTGTATTTGATGTTGTTCATGATCACGGATTCTCTACTGCGCTTTACGCAGGAAAAAGCAAATTCATACTCTACGAAAATTCTTATGACGCTGATTCTGGTGCGGCAGATGGTATCGGTGTCGATAATGGAAGAGACAAAATTGACACCTATGTCAATACCTCTGATATGCAAGCATTGGCTTCCACCTTTATTGAAGATTATAAAACACAACAGTATACGTATGCATTTTTCCATTTCAGAAATCCTGACGGGCAAGGACATTCGACCGGGTGGGAATTGAATACTATTTCAGCATACGCTCAAAAAGTAGCAGAAATAGATGCTTTATTAGGTCGATTTTTTCAAGTTATTGAAACCACTCCAGGATTAGCCGGTCGTACAGCAATTATCCTTACTGCCGATCATGGCGGTGAAGAAGGTAAAAAAAATCATGGTAACTTATTTGATCCTGATAACTATACGATACCTTTTTATGTCTGGGGACCTGGGATAACACCAGGTGCAGATCTCTATGCACTTAATACTGATATACGAAAAGATCCAGGGACAAGACAACCCACCGATGACGGCTCATTATTACCTATTCGATATGGAGAAGTTGCTAATCTTGCCCTTAATTTGTTAGCGCTGCCCTCTGTTCCGGGGTCGGTGTATAACGCAGATCAATCCTTAAAAGTAACCTCATCTCAAAATAATACCATACTCGTATTTCAACAGGGGCTTAACCAATACCGAGGCACTGTAGATACTTATGTAAGACGCCATGAGCGCAATAGTAGTTACGGTTCGAGAGGAACACTACTTGTAGATGATGCAGATCCATGGTGGAGTGGCAGAGATAATCAATCGTTATTGCGATTTCAAAATATCATTGGGTCGGCGCAGGGTCAGATACCTAACGATGCTTCTATTCAAAAGGCTACATTACAAGTTCGAGTGGTAAATGAAGGTAAAGGAGGTCGTTTTCATCGTATGTTGACCTCATGGGACGAGAATGAAACCTGGAATACGCTCAATAATGGAATTTCAGCAAACGATCAAGAAGCAATCTCGCAACCCGATAGCGAAGTATCTACTGTAAAAAAAGGAATGCTATCTATTGATGTTACTACCAGTTTGCAAGCTTGGGCCAAAGGACAAACAAACTATGGTTGGGCGATTTTACCTACCCGAGGTAATGGATGGGATTTTTACAGCAGTGAAGGCTTTATGGCTCCTAGACTTATAGTATCATATGCTGATCAAGCTCCAGAATCAAAAACAAATACGTCGATTGTAGACCTTCAGAATACTAAAATCAGCACGCTCGAGGATTCAAAAACAAAGAATGAAGATCCTATAACTTCTAGTAATGATATTAAACCTTTATTATGGGGTAATTTCCCAAATCCTTTCACAGACACCACAACAATTGGTTTTTCTATTCCTGAAAAGCAACAAGTTACTGTTTCCATATATACTACTCAGGGGCAATTCGTAGCTACTTTGGCTAATAAAACGTTTGAAGCCGGAAGACATTTGATTCGGTACACGCCAAAAAATATTCGCCAGGGTATGTATATTGTAAAGTTTGTAGCAAAAGGCACTAAGGGAACTACAGAACAAACTAAGAAGATGATTTTTAAGTAAGTATTCGGTACTACCTGTTACTATTTTGACCATTGTATTCAAAAAATATCCACCTTTCTGCAGGATAAGGCAATCTGGTGGATATTTTTTTACTGTTACACAAATGAACGTGAATCAAGCCCGGATTACGTATTAGAATAAAGTATTTCAAGCCATATATAGATTTTATAGTGCATAATCCGGGTTTAAACATCATGTTCTTTCAAGTAATCTGTTAATTTTTTTGGCAGCATTTTTATTACCTGCAGAGAAAATGGTTTTTTATAAACTTTTGCAGATAATACCATTATACCTATTGTACTTAGTATTAATATGAATAATGCAAGAAGTAATTCTGTGAGATGCAATCCATAGGGCAATAAGGTGGGTATGGTTAAATAGCTTACAAAAGGGATATATTTTCCATATAGTACCGCAACGTGATCAGGATTAGTCGCAGCAAACATAGCAAAATAAATCGACGCAAAATTAAAGATATTGCTTAGAAACATCAAATGGTTTGAATTTTTGTTTCCGGAGTATATACCTAGTAAAGTAGTAATGGCACCGTTAAGTAAAAATCCAAAAATAAAAAACAACGGGATGAATAGGATTAAATTTTGTAACGGAAGTTGGGTCACGTTTTGAATATAATTCCCCCCAAAATTAGGGCAGTAAATTAAGTTCAAAAAATGATTAAATTTACTGTATTATGACACGAAGAAAATTTACTTCAAAATTCAAGACAAAAGTTGTTTTAGAAGCTTTAAAAGAACGAGAGACGACCAATGAGTTATCACAACGTTTTGATGTTGCTCCGCAGCAAATCACCTCTTGGAAACGCGAGTTTCTTAAAAATGCCGAGGATGTTTTTACCAAAGGTTCAAAGTCCAAAAAAACAGAAGCAGAGGAAAAGGAAGAACGTTTATTAAAAACCATTGGGCAGCAAAAGGTAGAGATTGATTTTTTAAAGAAAGCCTTGTCATGAAATAGAATGTACAGCAACGCAGAGGGCATGTTGACAAGGCACACAAGTTAAGTGTTACCCATCAGTGTAAACTGTTGAGTATCCATCGTAGTGGTTTATATTACAAGCCTGTAGGCGAATCTGCCTTA
>NZ_JAGKIK010000109.1 GCF_017897595.1 Aquimarina sp. U1-2 | reverse complement strand
ACCTGCATTATCAAATACCAATCTTGAACCAAAATGGTTTCCACTAGTAAGGTATGGTAAGGCAGTAAAAATTTCCTGAACCCCTTCTAAAGTATTGCCAGACAAACGTCCACGCGCTACAGCTGTTGTTCTTTGATTGGAGTTATTTGGGTTTGGGCTAGAATAAGACAAATAGATATAAGTATTGTTCTCAAAATCAGGATGCAACATTACATCTAGTAAACCGCCTTGACCTTGTGCAACAACATTGGGAGTACCACTAATTTCTGATATTACACCTTTGCTGGTAACTCTAAAAAGGTTTCCTTCTCGTTGTGTAACTAAAAAATCTCCGTTTGGTAGCTGTACCATACCCCAAGGCACACCGT
>NZ_JAGKIK010000108.1 GCF_017897595.1 Aquimarina sp. U1-2 | reverse complement strand
ATATGAAATTTAAGCACTTCACAAATCACTAGATTTCCGGCACCTCCTTCGGTACCTAATGCTACAACTTCGTTAACCTTACATTCAAACTGAATGGGAGATTCCGCAACACGAAATGGTTTTACAACATCAGATGCCAACATTGTTAAACCCGCCTTTTCAAACTCATTAACATCTTGAGCGTACTCTGCACTTGCTAGAGACATTTGATACACCAAATCATAATTAATCACATTTATAACTACCTCTTTAATAGCTTCAACATTATTCAAGGTGTGTTTCACAGTGTTATCCCTTACACGCCTGGCAGGAGAAAAAATTAACACTGGTGGATTGGCACTAAACACATTAAAAAAACTAAATGGCGATA
>NZ_JAGKIK010000107.1 GCF_017897595.1 Aquimarina sp. U1-2 | reverse complement strand
AAACAACTAAACTATTCCAAAATGAAAAAAAATTTTTATTTACAAAAATCAACTTTAATCTTATTTACCATAATTTTTGGCTTTGTGTCATGTAACACAAATGAAGAAGATATGCTAGATCAAAACAATGCAGAAAATACTGCCGAAATGAGTTTGACTGCAAATTCTAGCAGTCAAATGACAGCACAACAAACCGTAGATATTTGGTTGTATACTAATAACCGAGTAGCTATATCTAACGAGTTTTTTGGTGTAAATAATAATTGGAGAACAATAACAGATTCTGATTATGCTACTTTTGAAAACAAATTAGAATCTATAAATTATCAGGGCATAAGATTTCCAGGAGGCTGGGAATCTGAATATTATGTTTG
>NZ_JAGKIK010000106.1 GCF_017897595.1 Aquimarina sp. U1-2 | reverse complement strand
TATTGATTCCTTCGTTTCCAGCAGAATTTACTGCTAAATAAAAGGGAGCATTGTATGCTACGTCATCCCAAGTTCTAGCATCAGACGAATAGGAACCTATATTTTCTGCTGATACTTGTTGGGAACCACCTGAAAAAATAGGCACTCCATACGAATGGTTCGACAATAATAAGCCATTAGAGGCCTCGTTCAATGCTTCTGTATCGTCTAATATCCAATCATAAGATCTTAAAATTGCTTTGGGAGCCATACCCATTGCGTCAGGATTTTCCCCTTTAGCTAAGAGTGTTCCAGCAACGTGAGTGGCATGGTCACTAATAGGTCCAAAAAAACCACCAGGAAACTCTGGATAAATAACTCTAGACTAAGTCGGAG
>NZ_JAGKIK010000105.1 GCF_017897595.1 Aquimarina sp. U1-2 | reverse complement strand
AATCAGAAACCGAAAAAACAGCTTAAAGAGATTGCTGCATTAACAGGAATAGCTATTCAAATGGGATTAACTATATACCTATTTGTAATTTTTGGTAAATGGTTAGATAACAAAGTAGATAAGTCAGAAAAAACATTTTTAGTAATTTTTACTTTAACTGGTGTTGCATTTTCGCTATACGCTGTTCTACAACAAATAAAGAAACTTAATTCTTGATGCTAAAAAAAATTGTAAGCAATATTGTCATTATTGCTTTGTTTGCTTCTATAGCCTTTATTCTTCAATATTACATCTACACATTTTTAGAATTAGCAATTAGTTTTCAAGAATTACTTTTTTCTTATACTGCTAATTTATTTATGGCTTGTAGCGTAAT
>NZ_JAGKIK010000104.1 GCF_017897595.1 Aquimarina sp. U1-2 | reverse complement strand
AAACCTTCAACAGCAAAATCCCGATAGGCTGTTGTGAAAATTATTTTTGTATCCTTGTTTATAGATTTGGCAAAAGATATACCTGAGATTTCGGGCATATTAATATCTAAGAATATCAAATCGATGGTATAGGTTCTTAGTACATTAAAAGCTTCAATGGCATTACTGCAGCTTGCAGTAATTTGTATGTTAGGTATTTTGGCCAAATGTGTTGCAATAACCTCTCTTGCAATGGTTTCATCATCTACTATAATACACGATATGTTTTTGCTTTGTGGCATTATTTGGTAATGAGTTTTAAATGTACTTTAAATAATCCATTTGTATTTTCAATATCCAGATGGTGTTTGTCTTTATATAATAAGTTTAATCGTTTCTT
>NZ_JAGKIK010000103.1 GCF_017897595.1 Aquimarina sp. U1-2 | reverse complement strand
TTCTACATTCTGAATTCAAGAAGGGGGAATTAGCTCAGCTGGCTAGAGCGCCTGCCTTGCACGCAGGAGGTCACCGGTTCGACTCCGGTATTCTCCACTTTTTTTAATTATGCATTAAGAATTCTGAATTAAGAGTTTTTAGTTGTAATTATTATCTAATTCATAATTCTGCATTCAGCATTTTGAATTAGAAAAACGTTCATTTTATAATGCATACGAGATTTAGCCTTTAGGGGCTAGAGCATCCCGATCTAGCATCGGGAAGGTCACCGGTTCGACTCCGGTATTCTCCACTTTTTTAATTATGAATTAAGAATTCTGAATTCAGAGTTTTTAGTTCTAATTATTATCTAATTCATAATTCTGGATTCAGCATTCTGA
>NZ_JAGKIK010000102.1 GCF_017897595.1 Aquimarina sp. U1-2 | reverse complement strand
ATTTATCGTCTGATACTGCTCATCCTAACAACATGGGTGTTGGTACTTATGCCGGTATATTATCTGGTGGCGTTAGGGATTATTGGAATTGGGATTTATACGAAGGTGGACAAACATCACCTAGTAATACCTACACAACTACAAAGTTTACAGATTTAGCTATTGATTGGGTTACTGCACAATCGCAACCTTGGTTTTTATGGTTGGCGTATAATGCACCACACACACCGTTTCATTTACCTGACGCTAATTTGCATAGCCAAGGTGGTTTGCCAAATGACCAAGCGAGTGTGGATAACAATCCGTTACCTTACTACATGGCTATGCTCGAGGCTATGGATACTGAAATTGGTAGGCTTCTTAATGCTATGACACAACAAGAAC
>NZ_JAGKIK010000101.1 GCF_017897595.1 Aquimarina sp. U1-2 | reverse complement strand
AAAACACCATGCTTTTGCTTTCTATCTATAGCTTTTTGTGAAAGAATTGTTGTAGGGTTTGCTATGGATGATGCCACATTTTCTTTATCAGCAAAAAACACCCAAGCATCTTCTTGTGCATCTAAAACCAAATGCGCAAAGCACAGCAGTAAAAACAGGTACAACTTTTTCATAACAAAACGATTTGGAATCACTAAGTTACGAAATAACTCCTGAACCTATAAGTTCGTCATTTATATACCATGCAGCAAATTGTCCTTCGGTTATAGCGGATTGTAATGTCTCAAATTCAATGTAGAGTCCCTTTTCAACTTTATGCAAGGTAGCTTTCTGCAATGGCTGCCTGTATCTAATACGCGCTTCTACCTGCATAGTGTTTCCAGC
>NZ_JAGKIK010000100.1 GCF_017897595.1 Aquimarina sp. U1-2 | reverse complement strand
CAGCAGTTTTAAAAAACAATTTCCATTTTAATATCACTTCTTTGGTAAGGGCTGTTGGGTTCAACTGGAATTTCTATAAAACCAAATTTCCTGTAAATATAAATTGCATTTTCCAGTTTTGTATTAGAGTATAGTACCAGGTTTTTTAAACCAAGTTGTTTTGCAAAATCTAAACAAAATTGCATCAATTGTTGTCCTATTTTTTTTCCTCTATGCTTTGGAGAAACAGCCAATTTTGTCAATTCAAATGTGTTTTGGTCGGGTAGAGGCATTAGAGCAACTGTTCCTATAATACTATTATTTAGCTTAGCGAAAAATATATGACCTCCCTCTCCAATAATATATTTATCAGGGTGCCTTAATATTTCTTCATCAAAAGATTCAAC